>NZ_CP045484.1:0-617500 GCF_009729055.1 Sulfurisphaera ohwakuensis
ACGAAAGATGCTAGAAGTGCCATTACTAAACCAGTAAGATTAAAATAAATAAATAGAACCGCGATTACAGATGATATAAGGTACGAAAATACAATATTGAAGAAACGAATTCTCCTCCAATCAGGGTCTGGATATTTAGTAGCTGCCGTTGCTAAGAAAGGGGGTAAAATAAATTCAGTATGAGTTATTATTGTAACAAAAGTAAGTAAGGACATTGAAGTTATTAAATTAACGATAGAAATAACCTTTTTCTTATTCATAGAAATATGAAAAGGAGAAAAATAAAAAACGTTAACTACTTCTCCCTCTCTTTCTCCTTTCCCTCAATAACAGAAATAAAATCAAAGCGTAGAAAATGACGTTGAGAATAATAATCGGAATTAAGTGATAGCTTGGAGGTTTCTCAGCCTTGCTGATAATAATATTATAACCAACACTGGAAATAACATTACCAACAACCGGATAGGAAACAACAGTCACATTTTTAGGATGAAGAGTGATAATAGTATCATTCCATAAAGAGTAAGGAATAAGTTCAAGGTTAACAATATAGGTTATCTTATTATCTGGGTGGATAAGCTCTATCTTCCCTTCCTCAGTAGAAATAACGCCCAGATATGAGGAGACCACAGAAAGAGTATTATTGGCAGTATTTACTTTTAGAGAGACACTACCATTAGAAATTTCAATAATACCTCCTTCCGGATAAGAAACATAAGTCAGTAGGACAGCATATTTACCCGGAGGAATCGAAACATTCTCACTTGCATGATTCCCAACCTGGATTAGCGAAATACCCGGGAAGGAAGAGAGGATTTGAAGAGTATAAGCATTAACGTAAATAGTACACGAAAAGTTAGTAGGATAGGGTAAGCGTTGAGCGGGAATCTTAACACTGTAACTATGAAACACATCCGCCTTAATATATATCTCATTACCGCCAATAATTCCAGCCAAATATTCCGGAGGTATGTAAAAGTAATAGGGGACAGCAGCAACATCTTCATTTAAATCATCAACGTTGTAGACAAGATAAATACCCCTTGAGGAAAAAGTCGATTTATAATCAAGGTTCTTAAAAACGTATATACCGCTGAAATTTTTAACAAGCTCAAGGTCTTTCTGGGAGAGGAAATAAGAGAGATTCTCATTAGTTAGAACATACTCTACACCGTAATATTCGAGAATATTACCTAGGTGAGTAGTATTAAAGAAAGGAAGGAAAACAGAATTCGGGATACCAGTGAAAACTTCGGGATCATAGTACTTACCGTGGTAATATATCGTTGTACCGTAAACTGCTACTTTAGCATTATGTAAATATTCAGTAGCTTGGATCAAGTTTTCTGGTACCGGTAAAGGTACGTAATTATACTCATAATTACCGGTAGCAAATGACGGGTAAGAAAAGACTAACTGAGCGGAAATAACTAGGAGTAGGATGATGAGAGAGATTAATCTTTGAATTTCGCCCTTCTCTTGAAAAAGAATGTTTATTTCATAAACAAAAGTGAGGAATAAAGGCGCAATGATCATTTCACTTAAATAGGTTGGGATAATAATCCACATGTAAGGAAATAGGGGAGAGTCTTTTAGCCAATTGTTTAGATAGTAGATTAAGTTTAGGTTAAAAACGTGGTTAAACACTACTACGTAAGAGGACATAAAGATTACTAAGAAAGAATATAGAAAGAAATAGAAGATAGCGTCTGTATGTATTAGTTTAAAGAAGAGGTAGAAAAAGACCAGAATAACAAAAACAGGTAAAAAGAAAGAGAAAATGTAAGAGAAAAGAGTATTCCCCGCGTAAAAATTTATCAATGGTGCAAATAACCCTATCCCTCTTAAATTATCTGACAAAGAAAATGTATAATAATTTAGCCAGAGTTGTATAACCGAAATCGAAGAGCCAGTAGAAACGTAGACGGTATGTTGAACAGCTAAAGAGAAAAAAGTCCTTATGTTTTCCACCAGGTAGAACGGAAGAGAAAAAAGAGCAATTTTTATGAAATGAATATCCCCCTTAATTAAGCGGTAAACGATATAAAGGAAGAGAGTGAAAAAGGAAAAAACAAAACCTCTAGGGTCTGTAGTTGCTAACGTTAACAACAAGGAGAGAAGAATACTACTACGAAGAAGAGAAAAGTTCTTCTTATTAACATAGTCTAAACCAACCAGAAACAAGGGATATAAAGCAACAAAAGTAGAGTAATCAGTCCAGTAAGTAAAATACATGAAAGTTGGTGAAATTACGTATAAAAAAGCGACCATCAGAGATATTATCTCCTTGTACTTAATTCGAAGAATATAATAAGAAGCAAAGTACATAGAAACAAAACCTAAAAAGATTGGATAAGCATAACTTAGTTTATCCGATATCTCTGGCCATAAAGAAAAAATGTAAATCGGTAGATCTGAAGTATCCATAATAAAAAGCAGATTAATTTGGCCGTTATTAACTAGACTAGGAAAATAACCTATAATTGACGGATAAGAATCCCTTATATAAATTAAACCGGGGAAAAATAATGTAGATCTGAGGATAAAGAGCGTGAATAAAACCCCGCCTAGAAAAGGAATTAATAGCCTGTATTTGTTTATATTCATAGTCGAAATGTATTATATTATAGATTTAAAAGTTAATCAGAAGAAAATAAGATATAAAAGAAAAAGAGAGTTAACTTTACTGTGCTATTACTGCAACTTGTACGGTTTGGCCATCGCTTAAACCTATAGAAATGGTGTAAGTACTGCCAGGCTGCAAATTAGATAATGAGGTACCAAAACTAATTGATACTGTATTAACTCCTGCAGTTAGAGAGTTACTTGTGCCACCAATTACGGAAATACTACTTGCACTGTATGTTGTTCCTGCTATGGTTGCACTAACTATTTGTACATTTCCAGTAGAGTGTAAAGTAATAATAGCATAGCCTCCACTGATACTTAGAGTTCCTGTTCCTACTTGTGTTACTGTTGGTGTTCCTCCAAATGCTCCGAATAGTCCGAAGGCAAATCCAACAACTACTAGTGCTATTATTACTGATGCAATTACTAGAATTAATGCAGTTACAGCACCACTTAACCCCTTCTTAGCCTTCCTTCTCAACAACATATTTACTCATAACAATATTCATTATACATCTATATAAATTTTTCCTAGACAAAAGTAGAAAGAAAAAGAAAGATAAGTATAATCAGCATTACATAAACTATATTAAACATCTTAAATCAAAACTTTGTACTTTTTATCAAGATTATGTTACTACCAGCGATGATGAAGAAAGGAAATCAATTATAACCTTTTGCACTTTATATCCTTTGTGAGTGAACTATTTACCCAATTCAAAAACTCTTACGTTTATGGTAAGAATTATCTAATAGTAGCTCCTACAGGATCTGGCAAAACACATATTGCCAAGTATTTACTTAATGAGGAAAAAGGAATAGTAGTTTATACTTCACCACTAAAAGCTCTATCGAGAGAAGTTTATAAGGCGACAAAGAGGAAAGCGAAATACGTAGATTCTGATGTATATGAAGATGATTTAAGATACTTATCTGCAGAAGCCTTGCTCACGACTTATGAGAAATTCGATAGCGCAATTAGACATGATTACAGTTGGTTAAAAAACATAAGCCTCATCATCATTGACGAGATACATAATGTTGAAAGTGATAGAGGGTTAGGCATAGAGAACATAGTACTTTGGGCAAAAGAGAACTCAGTCCCGATAATAGGATTAAGTGCCACAGTAGGTAATGTAGAGGAATATAAGCAGTGGCTAAATGCGGAACTAATTAAGGTAGAAAAAAGAAAAGTCCCGCTTCATGAATGCATAGCATTTCCTTATATAATTAAATGTTATGATAATAACAAGATTATACCCATTGAGAAAAGAAGACTGAAAAACACCAAATTAGACCTACTTCTTGGTGTGTTAAGTTATATTCTGTCTTTAGGAAAGAACGCATTAGTCTTCGTTAGAAGCAGAAACTCTGCAGAGACACTTGCCGAAACCCTTAGAAAGTTCTCAATACCAGCCTTACCTTATCATTCCGGCTTACCTTATGATGTTAGAGATAAAGTAATAGAGTCCTTTATGAAGGGCGAAGTCAAGGTGCTGGTATCTACAACAGCATTGGGTCAGGGAGTGAACTTACCCGTTTACGCTACAGTCTTTTATGACGTCTCGTTACCAGACTCAGATGATAAAGGAGAGTTTAAAGGGTGGAGAGATCTGTCAGTAGCAGAATTTAAGCAAATTGCCGGAAGGGCAGGAAGACCGGGATTTGACCAAGAAGGAATGGCAATAGTTATAACAGAGACAATTAAGGAAATGGATAAGGTAGTGAAAACTTATTTCTCCTCATTTTTAGCAAAGAGTGAAGGTGTAAGTTTTAAGCTCGAAAACTTAACACTTGGTGTTATAAGCTGGTTCAATAAAAGAGAAGAAGAAGTTGAGGAGTTAATAGGTAAGGGATCGTTCACGTTTAAGGGTAAAGAAGTAAAACCTGCCATAGAATATCTGGTTAAACAGAACTTAGTGGAGAAAAAGGAAACGTTAAGGCTAACACCCTTAGGAAAAGCTGTAGCATTAAGTTATATTGACGTATCCGCATTAAACGGCTTCCCAGTAAATGTACAAGACTTCAATCCCCTCGACGTTGTGTATTCATCACCGGCTGTGCTACAGTCATTAAGGGGATGTGAGGAAGGAAAAGAACTCATTGAGAGATGGGTTAATGGAGGAGATATAGCATCTCTTTGCCTAAAGCTTTCGGCAAAAGATATTGATGATGTAATTTCAAACGCCAGATGGATAGCCTTTGCTCTTTATAGAGTATTAAGAGCGTTGAACCATCCAAAGGCGAAGGAAGCCCTTGAGTTTTATGAAAGGGTAAAATACGGCTTACCGAAGGAGGGAATAGAAATGGTGAAAGCTGGATTATCTAGGGATGAGGCTAAAAAACTTCTCCAATTAAATATTAAGAGTGTGGATGAAGCATGTATCATGAAGGATATACTCAATATTGACGTGATTGAGTGCAGAAAGTTCCATGAAGAATTAAGAAGATTTGTTAACGAGAACTATGGGAAAGAGATTGATCAAAACGATCCTAGAGTTGAGATTTTAAAAAGGTTCGGAATAATTACCGAGACCGGATGGAAAAAATATGGAAAATAAGAGTAAAGTTAACGCATCGGTTTATTTAGTGTGCTAAAACCTAAGTAATACTGAGAAAGCTTATATAGATTAAATTATTGTTATCCTTTAAGAAGATAAATTACATAGAAATTATATTAGTTTATTCTCTAATATCTTCCGTATACTTCTTATCGTAAAACTTTAAATAGCTAAGGGATAAAGTCTTAACTATGAAGTCTTTCTTACTTTTTCTATTATTGGCTTTTCCCATATTTGTCGGATTACTACATGCTAGCGTAAGTTTTACTTCCAACACATTCTTTGCTTATAACCAAACAGTTATTATGACATTACCTAACGGGAGTATAACAACCATTCATGAAGTTCTCCTACAGAGAATTGTTGGAGTATATCCTAATAACACTATTGCAGTAAATTTAACTGTATATAATGTTGGTCAAAAATACTATTTACCTTCAGTAATCTCCCTAAGCAATTCCTCTTTTCCGACTAACTTATATTATATACCTCCTCCGCTGTTGGGAAAAAATGTAACTAGAGGAAGTTCTGAAATGTGTTTTGTAAATTACAGTAATGGCCTTTATGTTTATGAGAGTAAATCAAATATTCAGGGTGTTATCATAGAATTCTTTATGTGGGTAAACTCATCTGGGATTGCTGTTAAAGTACAGACGCTCCAGATAGGAGCTAATCTTCAACTAGTAAGTAATGCTACAGCAGTCTTATGGAAGTCGAACTATTTTGACCCTTCAACCCATTTACCGACATTTCCGGGTTATACTGAGGCACATGTAGTTAGTGCAAATTTAAATAAGACACTTCTCATTATCTCTCACAAGCTCTTAGAATATATCTTGATTGCCGGTGTTTTAGGAATTATTATTATACTTCTTTTTAGAAAATAGGAGAAGAACTGGGATTCCAACTACTATAAGTGAAAAAACAATATTATCCACCTCATTCTTGAATGCGTTAAGAGAAAAAGTCTGACTAACCTTGTGGAGCCCACTCGGAAAATAGATTCTTTCACTAGGGTTTATCAAATTACTAGCATAAAGTACGTATGTGTTATTACTCACAAGTCCATTAAGTCCGTACTGAAGAAATATAATCTTAGAAGGGACACCGCTACTATTAACGTAATAATAAGTTACTATTGAAACCGTAGAGACCGGGTGTTGAGTATTCTCGTATATATAACAGCCATTTTTCTCACCCACTAGCTGGAACACAGAGCTACCCTTTTGTGCAATGTCACTTCCGACCTGGGGAAAGTAGTAAAGTATAGTAGGAGAGGAAAGATTATCAAACTCTACTATAGGACCTATATATTCAGAATAATTTAGGTTAATTAAGTAGAAATCAAATTTTACGGTATCATTACTATAAATATTTGTGATATTTTCTATGATTAAACCATATAATGTACTGTTAGATGATACAAAATAAGATATTGTCTTATACTCTATAAAGAAAGGGTGATGAGGTATTATTAGTAAAAGTAATAAGAGAATAGGTAACAATATTCAATCACCTCATCATAAAAACATTTCATCATAATATCAGTCCTGGCCACTCAAATCATCCATTATAATTTCTCGATTTACTATTTATATTTAACCTTAGGTTTAAATGAAGGAAGTAGTTATAGCCTCTTTCATCTTTCTCTTTATAAATGTTTACATAATGTTAGTAGTAATTTGTTGGCGCCTCTTTAAAAGATGATTATAAATTAACTATTTCTTTAATATCACGATTTAACAATGAAATTACAGCCTAATATTAGCCTTAGTTTATCCGTATTAATAGATAGAAAAGCTTATATAGATATTTGCCCAATATTTTTATGACTAAATATGTTGTTGAGGAGGAAGGCTAAGAAGGGGTTAAGTGGTGCTGTAACTGCTCTTATCCTAGTAATTGCATCAGTAATAATAGCACTAGTAGTTGTTGGATTTGCTTTCGGACTATTCGGAGCATTTGGAGGAACACCAACAGTAACACAAGTAGGAACAGGAACTCTTACTAGTAGTGGTAATTATGTTGTTGCTACAATCACTTTGCACTCTACTGGGAGTGTTCAAATAGTTAGTGCAACTATAGCAGGTACCACATATAGTGCAACTAGTCTTTCTCAATCATTATCTGCAGGAGTTAATACAGTAACTCTTAGTTTTGATACAAGTACTGGAAGTGTAACATTACAACCCGGTTCTACATATACTATCTCTATAGGTTTAAGTGATGGTCAGACTGTGCAAGTAGCAGTAGTATATCAATAAATTTAAAGTCAAACCTTTTTTATTTTGTTGCTCTTTTTATACTCGCTAATAACTTAAAGTACAATAGTTTCTAAGAGTACATTCTCTAAAGTCTAATTAAGTATAATTAACTTTTTTACCTATCTTAGCACATAATTTCAAAATAAAGCATAATAATTCTTTAATATTCTTGAAATAATATATAGTTGTTATATCTGAAACTTTATCTTCTTAAAACATAAAAATATAGTGGCCTAAACTATATGACTACTTAGCATTTCATAATAAAACGAAGAATTTTTATCTTAAATGAACCTTTTTTTCAATTTTTTGTCTAAAAATTTATGCTATTATAGGAAAATAGCTATGCTAAAACTACTAAATGATTTTCAGAGTTAGCTACTCATGATTTATTCTTGTCCTTTAATCATAATATACTAAGTCAACTTAGACTATTACTCAATGTTTGTATATTCAAAGTTTTAGGGTTAAGAACAGGGCTATTCTTATGAAAATTGATATAAAGGTAGCCGGGCTGGGATTTGAACCCAGGTCCGAGGGGCCAGAGCCCTCGATCCTTGACCACTAGACGACCCGGCTAATAATAATACTAGAAAGTAGATTTAAAAAGTGAATGGTTCTTTTTTATTGTGAACTCTCTGTATTGCAAGTTGACTCGTTTATCTCAGAGGCAATATTAAACTCGCTTTGATATTTTTTTAAAGAAATCGTATTATTGAAGGATTCAACTAGTATTATTATTTTATAAATCAAACTTTAAAATAAGTTTACATTTCTTCTTTCTATGAAAGTGGTTGTACAAATAAAGGATATTGATAAAGTACCTCAAGCATTAAGATCTGTTATTAATCTCTATAACGATATTAAGGATGCTGAAATAGAAGTTGTTTTTCATCAATCTGCTATAAAGGCTTTGTTGAAAGATAGTGAGACTAGAAGTATTATTGAAGATTTAATGACTAAAAAGAATATACTTATTGTTGGTTGTGAAAATAGTATAAGGTCTCAAAATCTTTCTCACGATCAGCTTATTCCAGGGATTAAGATTGTAACTTCTGGTGTTGGTGAAATTGTTAGGAAGCAAAGTGAAGGTTGGATTTATTTAGCTTTATGATGCTTTATGAA
Source organism: Sulfurisphaera ohwakuensis (assembly GCF_009729055.1). Lineage (GTDB taxonomy): Archaea > Thermoproteota > Thermoprotei_A > Sulfolobales > Sulfolobaceae > Sulfurisphaera > Sulfurisphaera ohwakuensis. The sequence continues at coordinate 8,579 of NZ_CP045484.1, forward strand.
TCGTTTAGTTTTTATCAATAACTAGTTGCTCTGAATTTGAAAATTGATGCGTTCTGAAAAAATTAACAGACAATGCGTGAGGAGTTGAATATTTTTATATTCTCTCGTCTAATTTACGTTATGGAACTAACCTTATCCAATTTTGATGTATTGGAAGATTTTTGGGGAAACACAGACGGGATAAAGATGTCATTTTCCGGAAATCAGTGGTTTGTAGTACCAGATTTGATAGCTTTACTTAACAAAAAAGGATTCACCGTGTACATAGAGACTATTCCTCCCGGAATTGTTAGGAAGAGGGCTGAAGGTGAAAATCTTAAGGTCGGGAACTTAGAAATTACTTTTAAACCGGAAATTGTTTCATTACCTCCTTCTCTTTTAGAGGGATTAAAAGTTAAGAAGATGAAAGAATATGTTGAAAATGAGTTAGCTATTGTTTATTCTTCAAAAGTTAATGATTGGTGTGATTTAAAGGGAAAGAAGGTTGCTATACCTAATCCGGAAATTGAGGGGATAGGAGTTCTTTTTAAACAGCTGTATGAGGAATATTGTGGTAATTATGAAGAGTTTGCCTCTTCAGCATACTTAACCAAAGTCCATCATAGGGAAATACCTTACATGTTATCTAAAGGTTTAATTGAAGCTGGAGTTGTCTGGAAAACTGAGGCGACTTATTGGAAATTTAACTACGTAGTACCAAATTTTAATAAGAAAGGGAGGTTGGCTTTCGCGTTACTAAGTAATGGTAGTGAGATTGCAGAGGTATTATTTGATTATCTCTTTTCTTTAGATGTTAAGACTATTTACGAAAAATATGGTTTTAAATGGATCTCTACGTAGAGAATTTTGTCAAAATCTTAGCTATTTGAATTTGACCTAAAGATTTGTTACTAAATACCTAGTAATTCGACTTAGTTTAATGAAATAGAGAAACTAGAAATAGAACCATTGAGAGTGGAAATTGCGGGACATAGAATTTAATCCACTTACTATAGAAGTTTTGCAACTACATAGGAAAACTATATCTTTTATTTAAAGATCATAAGGTATAACAACTCATTTATTTCAATAGATCTATCAAGTTGTTTAATATAGAAATAGTAATACATTAGTATAATTGCCAATGAGATAAGGTATCTTAATTTGAGCTTCATTAGTAGTACAGTAATATTTGATATTTTGGAATAATGGGAAAAATATTTAATATCTATGCATATTAAACTTCCAGAGTTTTTCAATTCCTTGCAAAATGTTTCAGATTTCAGTTACTTTTTTATTTGTTGCTACTCTATAAATAGCACCAGCTATCATCCAAACTATAAAAGATACAACTCCTATCAGCACATACACGTTAACAGACGTAGTTATAATATTAGCGAACACCACAAATAGTAATGTTGAGTTTATTGCTATAGTAAGAAGAATATTCCAAATACTTAGACTATTATTTTTCCTTAAGATAAATAACAAGCTTATATTAGCAGTAAATAGTGCTATCAAAAACCCAAATGTGGTAGTTATTCCGACCGATAAGAAAACGTTTTCTGGGCCAATTATTAATGAAAAGATTAGTGTATACGCTAAGGAAAATATGAATGAGAATAGTATAGCCTTATGTGGAGTCTTATTAGTTTCATGAATATCATATAATCTCTTATCTAATACACCATCCCTAGCCATAGCAAATACTACCCTAGATACTGTATTGAAGAAAGTTACGGAATCAGTTAAACCACTACTTATGAGAAGAATTGTTAATATTATTCCTAAAGCTATTCCCCCGTATTTTACCCCTAAGATTATTCCAGGCACTAATTCTGTGAAGAAAGAAGACATGTTATTTACGCCCCAACCTACTACAAATGCTTCACTTGCCACCAGATAAGTTATTCCAACAAGTAAAGCAGCAGTGAAAACTCCTTTAGATATAGTATTCTTAGGATCCTTAGCCTCTTCTCCTAAAACTGATGTTGTCTCATATCCTGCAAAAGCTAGAAATATAAATGCCATTCCTACACCTACATTAAATGGTGAAGCATACTTAAACGTGAAAGTAGTCGGGTCTGGAGGAACTTTAGTAAATATCAGAAAAGATGTTGCCAATATAAAAACTATTTCGAGAATGCTCATTGTTAACGTAAATCTTAAAGATGGTCTAACACCCAGATAAGATAAGACACCGCCAAACAAGGCTACTATTATTACCAATGGAATCCATAACCAAGACGGAGTGGAAACACCTAAAGCTTGTAGTGCACCGGGAAGCTTCCGGTATAAAAACCTTTCCATGAAAAATCGAGCATAGTCTACACTACTTATGGAAAAGTAAGGCTCTCCTTATCACTCGCTAGCATCAAATGGTTTATTATAATACAGCACAGCCCAAGTAATAACAGCTAATTTCCTTGCACAGGCAATAATCAACTTCTTACCCTTCAACTTTCCCTTATGCTCTTCATAAAAACGCTTGATAACAGGATTAACCCTAATAGCAGTTAAAGCTGCAAGATAGAAAGCTCTCCTCAAAACAGCATCACCCCTCTTAGAAATACCCTTAGAAACAACACTCTTACCACTAGACTCAATAACTGGGTCAAGACCGCAATAAGCAACAAACTTCTTCTTATCACTAAAGCGCCTAATATCACCAACCCTAGCCAAAATAATACAACCCAAGGTTTTACCAATACCAGGAATGGTGAAAATCAAACTATCCTTGGGAACAAGATCCTCAAGTTTCTCCTCAATCTCCCTCTTCCTAACCTCAAGTCTCTCCAACTCCTCCAAAAGAAACCTAACCTCAACCAAGACAATACTATCCCCACCCCTCAAAACCTCCTCTAAGTTCTTCTTGGACAAACTATCCTTATAACCCAAAAGTATCAAATCCCTCCTCAACCTATTCTTAACCCTAGCAATACTCCTAGTAACAAAATCCCATTGGCTAGTTAACTCCCTAGCATCACTTGTTGTAAACTCACTACCCATACTTACAACTATTTCTGCAAGCTTTTTAGCATCATTCTTATCACTCTTCTTACCCCTAAAATCCTTGAACTTCTTGAGTATGAAGGGATTAATAATCCTAACGTCATACTCTCCCATCAAGTACTTTGCTAGGTTAATGTGGTAAATTCCAGTACTTTCAATACCCACTTTACAACCCTTAGGCAAGATCTTAATTATCTCCTCATAACCTTGCCTATCATTAGGAAACTCGTAGTATTTGCCTTGGAAATATACTACTAATTTATCTTTTGATACGTCTATTCCTGCGACTGGGGCCTCCATGTATACTCACCCTTATGTTTTATTCGGGCTTTTTGCCCAACTTCCGGTCCGAATTGGAGGCGGGCCAAGCTCCCCGACGGGCTTCAAGCCCAAGGAAGTCAACGGCCTACACCCCAGTCAGATCTGTATTACACAGATCTGACTAATATGTTTTATATAAGGAAGACTCCAACAGATAAGTATATAAAGACTAATGCAGTTAAAGTGTAAAGTACATAAGCCCATCCTATAAAATAACCTATAGTTCTTCCTAATCCTGCAGAAATGAATGCATATATTCCGCCAGCGCTTTGGACATACCTACTTGTAATTGATAACCTGGTTGCATCTAGTAAAACTCCTAAAGTTGCAATTATAACTGCCAAAGGAAGTGAAGCATATGCATAAGCAGCAGCCCCAGTTAGTGTTACTAAACTAGCCATTGCTGGAGCGGCACCGCCAATACCTTGAGCAACAACTTCTCTAAATGAAACTGTACCCTTAGCTAGCTCCTTATTCTCTTTCATAAATCTAAGACGTCCTTGTTGTCTTAAATCTCTTTCTTCGAAACATAAAAATATGAGATTTAAATTTTTAAAAAAATTTAAACTTTGTCAGAGCACATCAATATTTGTGTCGAAGACGCTTTTTGGCAAATATGCTGTAACTATCCAATTGGGAACATCAACCACCTCACTAACCCTAAGATTTACTGTAACACTAGCCAATATGTAAGCCTCTACTGGGGTCATATATTTGGATAAAATAGAGATTATACCCTTAATAGCTTTTTTAGCAGCATTCCACAGATTAGGATCTATACCCGGATACGCTATATATTCTTCATATTCCATCTCTTTTACTTTCTTAGCTACAAATAGGGGTTGAGTTAAACCGATATTTTTAATTAACCTAACCTTCATTGTAACCTCCATAGGGGCTTCTATTGCAGTTCCACAAACCTCACCATCACCTTGGGCTAAGTGAGTATCACCTATAGAAAGTAATGCACCTTTTACAAACACTGGAAGGTATAGCTTAGTACCTATAGTTAGGTGCTTAATATCCATATTTCCTCCATTTTCCCTAGGAGGTATGGTACTCAACTTTCCTCTATATGGTAACGCAGTACCTATTACTCCAGGGAAAGGATATATGGGGACTTTAACGTTTAAATCACCGAATTTAGCATATGCATACTTTTCATCAACTTTCCAAATTTTAAGGGCTGGTCCTTGAAGATCTATAGGTGCAGTATATTGTTCATCAGCAAGAAATCCGAATCCTGGAAGTACTCCAGTCCATCCCCATCCTTTATGCTTAAATTCTAAAAATTCAATCTCTAAAGCATCTCCGGGTTCTGCACCTTTTACCTCTATTGGACCGGTCAATGGGTGAATTTTGGAGAAGTCTATTTTTAAGAGATCCTTCTCTGTAGATGAAGGTGTAACTTGGCCATCAGAGGCCTCTTTAGTTTCTACTGTTATAACATCTCCATCGCTTATTGTCATAATTGGAGGTATAGTATTATCCCACTTATTATGTGTTATTGCATGAATAGTATATTGCATATAGTATTAGTTCTCTTTCTTAACTTATAAGTATTGAGTGCTCATCTACCCTAATTTCCTTGATTATTTTATCTCCTAAAGTTATGAAAAGTCTTAATATAATAATTTATTTTTAAGGAAATGATTTTGGATATACCATGGAAGGGGCGAGACTTGTAGTTCGTTTTGTCAATATTGCCTAAGGAGTTAAAGGAAACCTTTAGGGAAACTGCATGGAAAAAGAGAAGTCCTTGTGGATGCGAGCGTGTTTATATCTAAGAAAAATATTAGGAAGGGTAAAGTTAGTATAGTAACAGTGATAGAAATTATGGAATAGGCTTTAAGGAAGTATGCTGAATATAATGGAAAAAGTGAAAGATTAAGGGCTTTAGGTTATCTAATATCGTAACCTCACTTCCGCTAATTATGGATGAAATAGTTAAGTTAAAAGGTGATGAAATACGAGATCTGATCTATTACGTAGCTGAGAAAGATCTGGATCCTGCAGATGCTTACCTTGTGGTTTTTAAGCAAGAGGTTTAAAATATCTATAATTACCATGGATAAGGATTTCGAAAGAGCTAAGAATGAAATAGAAGTTATAGACACATGAATATTGTTATATGCAGTTTAAGTATATGCTAACAAATCCCTTGTCTTTCTCCGCAGTAAGTTATTTCTATGTATAAAGAATGTGAAAGTAGGAAGTTACTATTCAGAATTTTGAACTTCTTATAACTTATAAGAGGAGACCATGTTTTTATTATAATATAAAATTAATAAAAACTGAACTTTACAAATATCCTATTATCGGAAAAATTGATCAACTTAACTTGAATAGTTATAGGTTGAAATCGTGTAGGGAACTTAGAAACCGAAAACTCTATATTTTCTATTTACTGATGACGATAAGATTACTTAAAAGTCTTGAAAGTTCTTTTAGAAGCCATAAAGTTCTTCAGCGTTTTTATAAAAGAATCTTTCCTTAAACACTTCTAAGTCGTCTTCTGATAACAGATCTCTCTTTAAAAACTCTGACCGTAATTCCTCAAAACTCTCTTTGGCTAATTTTACACCCAGCCAAGCAATTTCAGGTATGTTAAACGCATCGGAACCATAAAGTACTTTATTAGCCGGTGATACTTCAAATATCTCTTTCATTACGTTGAATGTTGAAAGTGGTGCTAATGGGTTAAACTGTGAAATATCAAGATATACTGAAGGGAAAATATAACTCATCCACGCGGTTTCCCTATGGTATGGATAGCCGGCGTGCACAAGAATTACTTTTCCTTCATATTTTCTAACAACATCAGTAAGGTAAGAGGGCCGTGATAAATCAAGTTTTATGTCCCTATCTCCAGCCCCAGTGTGTACTTGTATAGGCACTTTAAGCTCCTTAGCTATTTCTAACGTTTTACAAACTAGGAAATCCCTAAGGGCTTTAGCTTTTCTACCAAACCAATCTCTTTCTCCGCTGTAGAACTCTTCAAAAGCTTTACTCTCATTACATGAAATTTTTAACCCAGTCCTATAAGCTATAATAGTCTTAAAACCAGCATAGCCTATTCTGATCTTCTCCCTCAGAGTCTCTTCAAAATATTCTATTGCTTTATCAAAAGGTTTCTTAAACATCTCATCGTTTATAATCTTCTCTATCCTGAATAAGAGTTTGTATTTTACTGGTGGTTCAATTTCTTTTTTCCCGAAACCTTCATCAATCACCATACCTTCTATATTAGCATCTTGAAATAGGAATCTCACATAATTTACTGGATCGTCCTTAATCATTCTGTTTCTTTCATCTATAAAATTCTCTCCTAAAAGTTTCTTCAATCTGTGTTTTAGGACTAGGAAAAATGGTTTTAATAAATTCATTGTAACTACATCAGCATTAATCTCTCCTTCAAGCCAACTTTCTGCTGATTCTAAAGCTAAACCCTTCTCATCAAGTGGTTTTATGCTAAACCAATGAGCATGATCATCGATTACCTTAAACATACCTATATACCTCGTATTCCCAGTCTGTTACTAAGCTTTCATATTCTTCAATTTCAGCCATCTTTACTTTTATGAATTCTTCCACAATCTCTTTCCCTACTCTTTCAATTAGTCTCGTATCCTTCTTTAACTCATTAAGTGCTTCTCTCAAGTTTCTAGGAATATCCTCTATGTCCTTTCTGAAATATGCGTTCTCATTTACTGGTGATGGAGGTTTTAGACCCCTTTCAATACCGTCCATTCCGGCTTCAATAAATGCCGATAATAAGAGGTATGGATTTGTTGTTGGGTCCGGTACCCTATACTCTATTCTCCTATCTTGCATACTCATCCCAGGGTATGGTGTAGGTATTCTTAGCATTGCGCTTTTGTTGTTATAACCATAAGTTATTTTTGTTGGTGCCCAAGAGCCCGGTACAAGCCTTTTATAGGAGTTTATTGTTGGTGCAGCTATTGCTGTTAATGCCTTTGCATGTTCAATTACTCCAGCTATAAAGTTATAAGCTAAGTCACTTAAACCATATTTATCACTGGCTTCGTAGAAAAGGTTCCTTCCATTTTTCCACATGCTAAAGTTTAAGTGAAGTCCAGAGCCAGCCATTTTGTTAAATGGTTTTGGCATAAAGTTAACTTCAACATTATATTTTGATGCAATTTGTCTAGCAATTTCTTTAAATAGAATTACCTCATCTGCACTCCTCATTGCGTCTTTATGTTGTATATCAAATTCGTATTGTCCCGGACCATATTCCTTTATAACACGTAACGGGATTATACCTACACTTCCTGCTACTTTAGCAATTTCCGGGATAATCGGATTATTGTAATAAGCCCTTGAATCGAAGCATTTAGCATCATCATAAGGTTTTCTATCCTTAATTAGGTAAAATTCTATCTCGAATGAGGATTTAAACTCATATTCACCATATTTTTCCAATATCTTTTTGAGAGTACTTCTGGGGTCGTATATCCACGGTGAACTACCCTTATAAAGATAACATAATACTACAGCGGATGGAGGAAAAATAGAGAGTGTGGATAAGTCTGGAGTTAGAAATACATCTTCATCTTGAGGACCAAATGTACCGTAAGGGGAAATGTAATCCATTGGTGTGAAGCTCATCATTGCCATTGTTAATCCTATTCCGGTTTTTACTAGATTGTCTACTTCATCGATGTATGCCCCTTTTGATCTTATTATTCCATCTAACCCTACCCATGTAAAGCGTAAAATTTCTACGTTGTTCTTTCTTAATAATTCACTTACACTCATATTTTTAATAACTGTATGAGAAATTATAAACAATGATGAAGTATAATGTCTGATTGGTGAAGAAGGTCTTGAGCTCTGATAAGCTCTGGATCTACTTTAAAACCGAACTAGTTAGTGCATTAGATAAAGTTAAAAGTGTAAGAATAAATGTAGAATAATATAAAGCTTCACTATCTATAACTTATGATAAAACTTATTTGATCAAGTATCAAAAATTAAGTAATGAACGAGGAAATTAAGGGCATTAGAAAGCTGAAAATTGGGGCTTTGCTATTAACTCTTGCAGGGATAATACCCCTTGCTGGAACCTTAACTAATTTAAGTATCTTCTTAGGAGTTTTAGCTGAGTCTAATCGTAGCGTTTCTGAATTTGATCATAAATTCATAAAAGTAGAACCAATTGTTATAGATATAGCAATAGGTATGATGGTATCAAGTGCTATCCTCGGCTTAATATCCATTATAATATTTAGAAGTGGTTTTTTAACATTAAAGAAAATAGATTCCAGATTAGGAATAGGAAGTATTGGAGCATATTTAATATTTGCTTCTATAATTACGTATTTTATTTCAAGTTCTAGTCAGATGATTTACTATTCTTATGACAGTATAATATTCTTATCAAGTGTTTTTATGTTTATAACTGGGGGCATAATCATAATTATAGGGTTCTACAGAGTGGGGGAGAAATATGGGGAAAACTTAGTAAGTTTAGGAAGTATATTGAGTATAATATTTCCTCTTATAGGTATAGCTTATCTTCTAGTTTATCTAGGTTTAAGAGGTATCGAGAAAAAGTTGAGGCGTGAAGAGAATAAAGTTACTAAAGTTGTATGAATGAGGTTAGAAAGCTTTTGTAAGAATATTGAAGGAGTGAATTTCATTTACATTTTATAGTGTTTTTCATAGTAAATATGAAGGATAAATGATACCTATCTATGCAAAACATATCCTCTCCACTTGAGTGTAAAGTTATTGTAATTTTATACTACTGTAAAGTACGCAAAGACCGTTTGGTTAAAGTAATCAAAAGCTACAACAGTATAAATTCCCGGCTGAAAATATGTGAAATTACCGTTAGAAAGCGGAGCAAGAGTACTACTATTTGGAAACACCCAGTAACCGTAAAATGTTAAACTTATAGCATTTTACGTCTTTTTCCTTCTCTTAAAAAGTTTCTTAATCCCGCCCAAAGATTGATAAATACTTTTTATCACCCTTGCTATCCTCTTGGCACCCAAATACAAACCAAGGGAATACTTAAACAAGAGTACCAAGAGTAGGGAGAGAGCCTTAAGGGTTATAAACCCCTTATTCCTAACCCAGGTGAGGAAAGAACCCTTCTCCAATCCCAAGGCTTTAAGCTCCCTAATCAAAACCTCAATATCCCAACGATTCTCCCATGTAGTTATGATATCCTCAGCAGTATCATTAACGTTGGTAGAGAAGAAGTACCTCCTTCCAAAACCCTTATAATCATCTATTACAAGTAATTTTATGGGAATACCTAAATACTCAACTAGGTATTCCCCCTCGGGGAACTCACCAACAGGCACAAGCCTACCACCCTCGGTGACCCGCGAGTTGGCCTTGAGTTCCCCGACGGTATCATCCAAGAGAGTTTTAGAATTAACATACCAAGAATCAAAAACCTTGCACACAACATTAAACTCCTTCTCGAGAATTGGCAATGTTTCCAAGTATTCTTGTATCTTTGTCTTGAACTCAACCTCCTCTCCCCTCTCCCTTAATATCTCAACAACCTTTTGTGGTATGTAGGGTATTATTGTTACTATGTAGGTCTCGTTTGTTTTCAAGTCTTTTATTGCTATTATGAGTAGTTGTATTGTTGGTTCGTATCTTTTGTGTTCTCTGCAGTAAAAGACTTGTGCTCCGTTTCTTGATACTGGTAGTGCTCTTGCGTGTTGTTTGTGATCATGTGTGTCGTCTATTATTAGTTGTACTGGGTGGTCTTGTACTATCTCTTTTACTATTTTGGTCAGGTTTGTGTTTGCTAGTTTGTTAAGGTTTTTTAGTACTGTCTCGTAGTCCATGCCCGTTGCTTGGGCTATTTCTGTTGCTGTTCCACCCATTACTCCTCCAAGTACTAGTTTTGCTAGTGTGTCTTTTCTCAAGCTAGTCAAGGCGGTGAATATTTGTTGGAGTGCTTCTTGTAGTGCATTGTAATACGCTTGGAGTAATGAGTTTGTATTCATCCGATATTTTGTTTGGTTAATTTTTAAAAAGTTTTCAAGGTCCCCTTAAACTGCAAGGCCCTAGACCCCAATTTCATTACCCCGAAAATAATTCAAGAGAGTTAAAAAATAGATAAAATAATTTAACTAAATATTCTTGGAAAATAGTAATATTATCTTGTAAGAGCAAGATGGTTAGGAGTAAGCGGAAGTCTTCTTTGCTCGTTGTCCCCTTGAGGAGCAAGTATAGTGTATAGATTAACATTGCTAGGAGGAAGATGAATAATCGGAATAGCCAACTCCTTGATGAGGTAAAGATTAGGAAAGATTTGATTAACTTGTATGATGCCTCTATTGGTGTTCTAACCTTGTTATACCATTTTACAATAATACTCCTATTTACGTCTAGGTTTGTCCCCTTTGCCAAGTACTCCTTTTCCCTACCGTGATGTATTATTAGCCTAAAGGTTGCCTTCTTAGCATTTGACTTTGCAGTATAATCCCCGTCAAAATTTCTATGTATTCCAACCTTTTCCACTGGTACTCCAATGATGAAGTTAAACCTTGATAAGTAGTTGATCACGTCTACTGAATAGAATCCGGCATCTAGTGTTACTAGTTCTATTTCTAGGCCTAATGCTGGTATTTGTTGTATTGGGTTTTCAACTATCTCTAGCCTAGTCATTCTATGCGTGTGAATGCTAGTATTAGTGTTTTTCCCTTTACTCTTGTTGTTGCTGTTGCGTAATTCTATGCGTAATCTTTTTCTGAGCCGCTTAGTCCTTCTACTGGTTTTCCCTTGTGTTTTACTGACGTTAGTCTATTGATATTTTTACACGTTTTCTTCCGCCTAGTTCCTTAATGGAGGTTGTTTTGATCATGTTTAGTATTTGTTCTATTACTTGTGGTTGTTCTTTCACGTAGTTTCTTACTGTTTGTGGTGAGATACCAAATTCTTTTGCCTTGTTTTCTACTGAATCTTTTGTTAGTGCTGCTGTTACAAGTGTTTTCTTGACTTCTTCTGCCTTGAAGTTTATGATGGAAAATAATTTTTCCTTGATTTGTGCAAGTGTCTTTGGGTGGACGGAGCCTGGTATTATCAAGTTGGTTCCCCTAAGGTAATACCACTCCGTCCACCTTAACTTTTATTACAAAATTTTCAAGATAATAGATAATTACTCTTTGAAATTATTTTTGTAAAATGAATTTGGGGTCTAGGGTATTGCCATTTTAATTACCCTACTATATATCTTGATATACATCTAATAAATATTTGATACACATGATAGAGTCCAATGCGTAATTAATGTGAATAATTATATAAAGTGAAAAGTTATAAAAACACGTTTATTCAGAATTAAATTCACTTAATTACAAACAATATGATAATATAGAATAAGTTTATTAAATGTAATTGCAAATAATCTCGTAATTTTCGATAATCTAGGCCAAGAAAGCTTTTGTAGTGAGATTTTCAAATATGATGTAATCCTCTTAAATATTATTCTGTCAGTTGGGTTCTATAATATTTATTTTCCTGTAAAAATTTTATTAATAAAGTGAATTACACTAATTATGCATTGGGTGCTCTCACGTAGCTACTAAGTTTAAGGAAATTGTTGAAATATTAATTAAGAATAGTCCTTCATTATAATTAATTTAGTATTCTTATCAAAGCATATCAGCATTCTTGAAAAGAAGTCTTCCCTACCTAAAATGAGGCTGGGGAAAATCCCTCCTATTTCTCCGAAATCAGCTACCACAACTGGAATTTCGAAGTCCTTATTCAGTTCTACGAAATGAAATTTTAACTTATACCTTTTTGTGTATAGGTTCAGATTGGTTAATATCACGGTATCTAAATAGCGTTCTTCTAGATTATCAAAACATTCATTTAACGTCCTCTTGTTTATTAATGAAAATCTACTACCGGTATCTGGTAAAGCATAAATTAACAAATTCCCTCCCAATTTAGGACATTCGATCTCGGTTTTCAGTAAAGGTATTGAGTAACTCCTTAAGGTAACAAAAGGAATTTCTATATAATTACCATATTAATCATTCTCGGCTTCTACTACCGTCAAAATGTCATATTGACTCCTCTTATAACCCTTCTTCTTCATTATCTCTTCAACTTCCTCCCACGAATTACCCTCAGCTACAATATTCCTATTCTCATCTATCGCATAATATTTCCTAATAACCTTAATGGTTTTTGGCATATATACCCTCGAATTAAATAATAAATTTCCAAAGTTATAACCTTATCTTAGTTGATTATCTATTTCCTAACGATAAGGGTGAGTTAGGTTTTTATTGTAATATTCTCGTAGAATTAGAATAATTCTATGAAGAATATATATCATTATCTCCGTTAAGTCCGTGTGTAATTCCTTGTTCTCTTCAATTGTAAATATACAATCAATTTTTTGACTTCAAAAATGAGAAAATAAAGTGAATTTATAAAAGAGCCGTGAAAGACCCTTATATAGTTATTCGTATTAATTACACATTGGACGCTCCTACGGGGAATCCCCGCAATTCAACCGAACGATTAAAGTCAAGTATTACGAGAGTAAAATAAATAATCGAGTCAAGTAAGGAGAAAACAATATAAGCCCAGGTACACTATGTGGATAACACCCCCTTTAAGAGGCTGGCTGTGAAGCCCCTAGAACGATCTAACAAGCGGGGATAAAACCCCGTGTAGGAGAGTGTAACAAATTACCCTAGGGGCTGAACATATTTGATACTATGCAAGAAAATCAAGGTATTACAATCACAAGATTTATATAAAGGATACATGTCTAACACACACAGATTCTCGGTTCCCACAGGAATGTTAGAGGCGTAGCATGTGGAGCCTCTCACGATTTTCCAATAAATCGTCAAAATTCGATTAGCATTTTTTGTAAATTCTAGGAATATATAATTTTCAAAATATTAAGCTTCAAATTAAAATCTTCTATCTTAAAACGGTTATATTACCATATATCCTAAGATAGAAATTAAACATTTATGTAAATATTCATTAAAATTATAGAATATAACTACTTTCCTACAAATGCTAAATGAGAAGTTTTAAATACTAAAAAATAGGAGAAAGAATATATGATAGCGGATTTAATTGGTTTGGTTTTATTTTTTATAGAATTAGGAGTATCACTCGCAATAGTTTATAGTATTTTGAATTATTTTTACCCTAATTCTTCTAGAAAACTTAAAATAGAAGCCTCAATATTTTTAGGCTTTATAGCTCTAGGGGTATTTATGTTATTTGTTTCTTTCAACTTTTTACTTGTCTTTTTGCTTATAGGCTTAGGGGTAATGTATGGTCTCAAGAAAGCAAAAAGTTAAAAAAATCTGTAACATACTTACGTAACTTTTAGTTATTTTTAATCACTTCTAATCCCCTTAAAACTATCAAATAAGCTGAAGCCATATGCCTATTAAAACTTAGCAATACCGTGAACAAGCAGTTGTTTCTTAGCAAAACGCGAAACCCTTTTATTTCCCCCTCCTACTCCTAATAAACCACCTTATATCTATAGTACTCTTACTCTTATCTTGAGCGATTTCTTACAATCTTTTTACATCCTCTACTGTAATTATATGTATTGATGAGACACTTTTCAGATAATCTCCTTAATATTGATAAAGAATTAAAATAAATTCTAGAACTTTAATCTTTAATTGATTTACCAAACTACTGATAATGCAGTGGTAACATTAACTACATTTTAACCTGTAGATAGCATATGAAAGATCATCTGGTGCTAACATGCAGCTCTTCATGTCATTTCCAAGGGAATACTTTGATTAGAGTTTATATAATCCGCATATAAAGTACTACTACCTACTCATAACTGCTTTATTACTTGTGCTAATCCTAGATTCTCTACTATTCTCTTTCTCTATTCATTATCTGATTTTGTTATTTCAATTATTTTTCTGCCCTATTTACAAGAAACGGCAATGTTCCAAAAATAAGGCTTTATGTCTCATTTACGTCTTTATAAAGAGAACATAATTCTTTTTTCAATTTGATTAAAAATTAGTGCCGCGGCCGAGATTTGAACCCGGGCCACAGGCTCGAAAGGGCTATTTCGTTTTCTTAGAAACGTTTTAGAAATACGTTAAGGTTTCCGATTTACTTGCTTATGATAATGTAAAAAAGGAGTAATGGAAAACTTGATTTCTAGTGATAGTTGAAATGAAAGAGGTTTCCGCGTTAACTCCCCAGTTAACGACACTAAACGTTAAACTCTTTGAGCCTAGTGCTGCTTATACAATAAAGCCTAAATCTTTTCCCTTCTGGAGTCCTAAGCCACCTTCTAGTTATATAATGCTCTTTTGCTAATCTGCTAAGGGCAATTTTTGCAGTATTTTCATTTATTTTTAGATTATTGCAAATCTCATCTAAGGTTGCACAGTTCTTTCTTGCAATATAGAATAGTATTAAACCCCTGATATTCATATGTTAAAATACGCTAAGTAGGGTTTCAAAAATGTTACTATTCATCACAAGGTGAAAAGGTGAGTTTGAAAACTGTTTCTTTCAGGGTTTCAATTCTGAAACCCTCTCATCATCAGCGTGAGAGCTAGGTTTTATGAGTAAAAAATTTGAGATCCGGACAGGATTAATTTCCCAGTCGACTGGGAACATATATATAAGCTTTATGCGAAAAGTTTAAATATAAATGCCCAATCAACTGGGCAAACAATTTTTGCTCAGTTAACTGGGGAGTTTATTCTAAAATTGTAAAGGGAAAACGGGCCTTAAGGATTTTTAAATTAATAAAAATAATCATGAACAAGAAAACTTTTCTCATCCTTTCATTTATTCTCTTAAGTATTGTGATAACTGTTTCCGCAATTCTTACACACATTTATATCTCTGCTATACAAATTTGTCTGACTCTAGAGATACTTAATTCAATTCGAATACATTATTATTTTACAATATATTATAACGAATGTATTACGTGGATTTGTTGCATTATATCACTTCTTGCCTGCATGTATTGCACATTATTAGCTAATAATGTAAAGTTCGATGAGATTAAGAAGTTAGAAGAAAGAATTTTTCTTAACAAACTGTAAAGTTTATTCGATTTTTCTAACGCATAAAGAAAGCGTGGGATCCCATATATGCGCTATTCCTCCCTTCAATCCAATTTTTCAAAATTCAATGAGAAGAAAGCTTAATAGTTAGGAGGATAAGATTAAATTAGGGATGAGGGGGTCGGGTCAGCTGTCGGGTTGTCTATCATAGGTCAACTCTGTCCCTCCTCATCATCCCCTCATCCCCGATTTCTATTTGTGAAAAAAACACATTTAAAAACTTTTCTGTTTTTAATTTTGCTCGATTAATATCTCTTTAGAAATAATATGGATAAGTAATATAATATGCAATTAATAGGAGTATGAAACCGACAAAGATTGCTAAACCATTTACTGCGGGGTTATCATATCTGAAGTGGGCTAATGCGAACCTCCTCCATTTCCCATTTTTCTTCACATAAACCCCGGCTTCAGTAAACATATCCAAGAACATATGTGTGGGACCGACAATAATACCGGAAACCAATACTTCCACTAAAGCATAATAACCGTATATATAGTGTATTAGGAAGATTAAGGGAACTGTAGGTAATAATCCCCATACTACACTCCTCGGATAAGTGTGGGTTAAAGGAGTCCTAACCGGTACATAACCCCAGTTTCCTTATTATATCTAGCCTAGTATACCCGTCTATCAGAACGTAATTTCTGTCAGTTATTAATGGGAATATTTGTGACTTCTCTCTAAGAGATTTTTCTAAATCTTCTCTGGAGTTGTTAGAAGGAACCAGAGTCTTAAACTCCTCATCTTCCTTTAATCTTTCAATAGGTACTACTTCTTCAATATAGGATAACGTAGAACTCATTGCGTTATCACCAAACTCTTTCAATTTAATTTCTACGAATTCTTTACCTTTCTCGGAAAGTTTTACATAAGTTACGGTTTTCGTTAATTTTCCTCTTTTTCTCCTCTCTTTGCTCAACATCTATTAATTGATATATCTGCAGCTGTGGTATCTTCTGAGATATAGTGCTTCTTGGAATTCTAGTACTTTCGGATATCTCATCTATGTTATGAAAAGCTGGGTTTTTGTATAAAAAAATCAGTATTTCTCCCTCTGGGCTGAACAAGAGGTATCTCTTTTGTTTGAGCATATTTATCATGTGTTATGTTCCAAATAACAAATATATAAATTTATTTGGTAAATGTTATGTAACATGATAAAAGCCGTTATTATGTTACTGGTTAGATTACACATAACATGGAAGATATAGTAAGACTTAACGAAATCGACCAAGATGTCTTATTAGCTTTGTTAAATAAGGATAAGTTAGGAATAAGAGAGCTAGAAGAGGAAATAAAAAAGGTTTCAAAGCAGAGATCCCCTAACGCTATAAGTAAGAGTGTAGATAAGCTCCTTAAAATAGGATTGGTAAACGAGGAGAAGGAGGAAAAACCGCCAAGAGGAAAGAGATTAATTTACTTAACTGATAAGGGTAAGGAGGTAGCACGACACTTAAAATCTATTTATGATCTTATCGGGAAGAGTGAGTAAATATTATTATACGGAGAAAGTAAATATATAAGTGAGTAAAGATGACGGATGAGATTTCTGAGATTAGGAATGACTTGTATAAGAGGGCTGAGTTTGTTTTAAAAACCTATAAGAAATATCTAGACGCCCTAGCGGAATTCGATAGATCTGGAGTACTTAAGGTTGATGGAAAAATACTTTATGTAACTAAACGTGAGGTTAATAAGGGTTAGCTAATCTTTTCATAATTTCTTCTATAATTTTCTGTAAATCAAGTATATCATTTTCTGGTTCTTTAGATATTTTGGCTATTATAGTTATTAGTGAATTCATTAAGGTTTCTTCAAGTATTATATCCCTTTCGTACAGTTTGGAAAGTATAGTGAGTAATAGGGCTGTGGCAGTTCTCTTATTCCCATCAGCAAAAGGATGCCCAGTTATAAGATGATGTATCAGTACAGCTAAACTCCTACTTATGTTGTGATTTATTTCAAAATCCAACATTGCGGAATACACAGCTCCTTCAATATTTCCCTCATTAATTACAATAGAAGTTAAGGAAGGGTCTTCTTCTTTCAAAACTCTTTCGTTTAACCATATTATGAAACTTTTATCAAGCGAAGCGAGGATCAGTTGAAATTTATTTCCCAATGCCAATTACCTCAATTTGTTTATGGTTTTTATAAACTGAGTAACTTAAAGTTTTATTATGTGTCACATAACAAGAAACAAAATGATTTCCACACAAATCCCCTCAAAATCCATGATAAAGAGAATAGATGTTTTTTACGTATTATCTGAAGGCATAATCGTTTCAGCAGATATTCAAAGCAAGAGCAGGTTAAACTTGGTACACTATTCAAGGATTGTTATAGATCCCATAAGTTTAAAGATAATTAAGGAGAGTTGCAGTTGTGAGGCTAGAAGCTTCGGAAAGAAATAATGCTGGCACCTAAAGGTGCTGGAACAATTGATAGCTTCTGAGGAGATTAAGGAGAAGGTAGAGAAGGCTAGGAATGAATTGATGCAGATAGAGGCAAAGAATGAACGTAAGTCATATAATCTGAACTCTTTCCCCGCTTTTCTCATTCCCTCTTTTATTTCTTCTCTTAAATCGGCTAACTGGAACGGAAAGAACTTCATCTTCCACTTCTCAACGTCTCCACCTATCTGTTGCACCGCTTTTTCGTATTTTGAAATGAAGTCCTCTCTGAAAGGCAAATAATTCTTCTTTATCCATTCAATAGTCTCTCCATGCAGAAATGAAATGTAAGCCCTCTTTGTCGCACTATTTTTCATTAATTTAACTATTCCGTTATCCAAGTCTACTTGCTCGACGCTTAATGAATAAACTTCCCCTACTCTCAACCCCGTTTCAGCCAGAATGAGGAAGAATGTTTTTGCACCTAAATGGTCTATTGAGTTAAATATTTTCTTTAGCAGTTCTAAGGAAAGTGGAGGAGGGGAATATTTGTAATCAACTTTAGGTACCTTAAAGGAATTGCAAAGTATTTGCCTCAGGATTGGGTTTCTGCTCATTACTACTTCTTTTATGAATAACTTGAGCGTGTTTGCCCTGTGTCTCGCTACATTAGGCCCTTCTTCTACTGCTAATTCCAATATATACTCTTTCAGCGAATCGGGTGAAAGTGAAAATCCTAAATCTCTCATTGCATATTTTATATGCCTCAGCCTTTCTTCTCTGGTCGCTTTACTTTGTTGCTCTAATATCTTCTCAAATAGTTTCAGGTCTTCTTCAGTGACTACGTAACTGTTTGTATTCTGCCTAACATAGTCTCCTAAGAACCTATTTAACATCATAAAAAGCAAAGAACGGAACTGTGGATCCTCCATTGCAGTGTTTATTACTTTTAGTAGGTCGTTTATATCCGCTTTCTCTATCTTCTTGCCGTAAATTATTCTAGCTATTTCATCTGGTGCTAGAAACTGTAACAGCTTTTCAACAACCTCTTTCGGTATTTCCCTTAAGCCCTTCTTATACCTCCAGCCAGTAGCTTTTGAAATTCCTAATTGTTCATACGTCAGTATGGGAATCTCTTTTTTCGCGTAAAAAATGAGATGAACGAAATACAAAAAAAGACTAGTAAACACTAATTTTTTGAGAAAAGTTTGTATATTAGAGGGCGGACCTTAACATATGAAGGGGAGTAAAGACAAAGGGACGAAGTCCCTATTGTAGGACTTCGTCCGGTTAGCTCTCAAACTAATCTACACCTTTCTAACTAATATACTTTTCCCCGAAGAACTCCTCAAAGCCTTACTCAAGGCAAGAGGAACTTACTTGAGTAGGCTTGGGAATGAGGGGAGAAGGGCATTAAAGCTCTTGAACAATATTAATGTTGATGATGTTAGAAGGGCATTAAGGGAGATGGGTAAGGGGGTTTTGAGGGAAACTAGGGATAGGAGGGTTGCTATTGACCTCCATTCAGAACCACAGTATCACAAGGATAAGAGTTTGTTGAGTAGGATTAAGCCTAATAGGGGGACCTCTTGGGGTCTCGTTCAAATTGCAATTTTCCTCTTGATTAAGGGTATTTTCCTTGATGTTTTGCCTATAACTGTTAAGAATGTTGCTGAGGATTTTAAGATGCAAGTTGTTTTGGAGGAGTTGGACAAGTTTGATCTTAGGCTTGTTTATGCTGATAGGGAGTTTGCTGTTAATGAGGTTATCAAGTTTCTCTTGGATTTTGTTATTGCTGCTAGGTATCAAATGTATAGGAAGTATGTGGATAAGTTGGAGGATGTTGATATTACTTATTGTGGTGTTAGGTATACTGGTTTTCTTTGTGTTAAGCATGTTAGTGGTGCTTATCTTGTTATTTTAAGGAAGAAGGAGGGTGGGGAGGATGGTATGATTATAGCTTTTCTTGTTAGGGGCGTTCAGTAATAAATCTTTCGGTCATACTTCAAGAATAGTGTTAGCTAAGATTGCCACGTGGGCCATCTAGACCCACGTGGCTATTAAGGGGGAGGGACCTTTAATCACTTAGGCTCATAAGGCTTATTATTATACCAAACACTCCATACAATCCTAGCCAACTTCCTTGCCAAAGCAGTATATAACTTCTTACCTCGTAACCTATCCTTATGAGACTCATAAAACTTCAACAACGTTGGGTTCCTAGAATAATTCATCTTTGCAAGAAAGTAGAATAAACTACGCAAATACTTATTACCCCTCTTAGAAATCCCCCTACTTATCACACCCCTACCACTCCTCTCCACAATTGGGTCTAAACCACAATAAGCAACAAAAGATTCTGGCTTAGGAAAGCGCCTAATATCACCAACAACACCAATAATTATACCGGCTGCAAGCCTCCCAATTCCCGGGATAGTCAACAAAACGTGATCCTCGGGAACTTGCTCCTCAATCATCCTCCTAACTTCTTTCAATTTCTCTTGCGTTTCCAAGAGTGTTTTTGCCAATACTCTTATTTCTTCGAGTACTATTGGTGTGTATTCTAGGTTGTAGAGCTCTTCTTGTGTAAAATCCCCATTTGCGAGTTTTTCTAACCTTTCCTTGTTTATCTTGTCGTTGTCACTTACTAGGAATAGTGTCCTCTTTAGCCTGTTCTCGTATTTTACTTCTATATCCTTGAGGAAGAGGTAGAGTGTTACTAACTCCTTCAAGGGGTTGTATTCATATTCTTTGGCCTTGTCAGCCATGTTTTCTAATTTTTCAGCGTCATAAAAATCTGTTTTCTTTCCTCTAAACTCCTTCTCCCTCGATAGTATGTTGGGGCTTACTTGTAGTACTTTTATTCCTCTCTCTTTGAAGTATTGGCAAGGCCTTATTGCGTATACTCCAGTGGGCTCTAAAACTATTGCGCAAGGTTTCATCTTGAGGATTTCTTCATAACCCTTCTTATTATTCTCGTATTTTCTTTCCCTCCCCCTACTTGTAATTAGATAATCTTTTGATATATCTATTCCTATTACCCCTACCCTTTTATCACACCTCCCACGGGGGATTCTCGTAAATCAAGTGAACGAATAAAACCAAGTATTACGAGAGTAAAATAAATAAACAAGTAAGGAGAAAAACAACATAAGCCCAGTCACACCAAGGGGATAAAACCCCCTCATATAGGCTGGCTGTGAAGCCCCTAGAACGATCTAACAAGAAGGGATAAAACCCCGTGTGGGAGGATGTAACAAATCACCCTAGGGGCTGAACAGTTAACATTATGTAAAGAAAAACGGTATTATGAACACAAAAAATATCTTGTAAAACGAGAAATATTCAAACATGACAAATGATTTTATAAGCAAAGCCTTTGCAATAGACATATCACAAAGCAAACTAACAGCAGCAAAGGGAGAACTAGTCCTAAAACATGAAAAACCATCAGTAACAATCAAAGAAATAAAAGAATTCCCATACAACGACAAGGGAATAGAAGAGTTAATAAAATTCCTCGGAGAATACAAAAGCGGGATAGTAGAGGCGACAGGAGTATACTTCTACTACCTACACGAGAGACTAACAGAAAAAGGATACAAGGTAACAGTAGTAAACCCGGCACAATTAACAGAAATACTAGGGAAAAAGACAGATAAACTAGACACACAAAGACTACTAGTAGCATACATGACCGGGGTAATAAAAGGATCACACATACCAACAGGAGAAATAAAAGAACTAAGAGAGTTAACAAGACACAGGGAAAACCTAGTAAACAAAATAACACAAGTAAAAAACGAGATAAGAAAAACCTTGGAAATCGCCGGTTATAAAATACAACCATTCGACAAGAGAGGAAGACAACTACTGGAAAAACTAGCAAAAGGAGATAAGCAAGGAAGAGAAGGAAGAGTTAAAGGAGAAACTAGGAAGAAACTTGAATGACGCAGAAAGGCTAACACTAAAACAACTAGTCGAGTTATTGAAAAGCTTGGAGAACATGGTTAAGGAAGTGGAGAACATGATAATGTCCAAGATACCAAAACCGGTAATAGAGTTATCCAAGATACCCGGAATTGGTTTAATCACAGCAGCAATAATTTATGCTGAATTCGGTGATATATCACGTTTTCCAAACTCAAAGGCAGCTAGGGCTTACGCAGGCTTAGCACCTAGAACCAAGCAGAGTGGTAATAGTGAGTTCCACTCTGGTATGATTAGGGGTAACAAGCACTTACGCAAGTGTTTCTACTTAGCTGCTAGGAGTGCCAGAGGGCTTGAACCATTTAACGAGTTTTACGGGAGACTCATTGCTAGGGGCAAGAGTGTAATACAAGCTACATGTGCACTTGCGGGGAAGCTTGCTTGCATAGCATATCACGTTTTAAAGGACGGTGTTTACAAGGGCATAGTCAAGAAGCGTCTTAGGATACCCAAGGGTGGGGAAGTTGATGTCAAGGATTTCAACGTGGGAGACGCACTTGACTCGTTATCCCCTTAGGTTTGTTAGAGGCGGTAGCATGTGGTGCCTATATTCGTGGATTTTTCCACAATGTTCAGTCCGACGGTAGGGGTTTGTCACGCCCCAACCCGAAGACTTTGCTTCAGTTGATGTTTCGACCATGTTTCCCCAGCCGAGGAGAGTATTACTCTCCCCGACTAATAAAACCTATATAGGGTTGATGTTAGGACTGCTGTTGTTTTGGCTGAGGGGGAGGTGGGGTGTTGAGAATGCTTTTCGTTCGCTGGAGGAGTTTAGGGTTAGGACTTGTGATGTTGGGAAGGAGTTGGTTCTTATCCTCCTTTGCTATTTTCTTTTGAATGTTTTGGTTCGTTCTTGGAGGAGGTGAGGTTGTGGGAGTTTTCTCAAGCTATTGTTGATTTTCTAGTCCTCAAGGAGATGAGGGGAGTTGTTGCACAAGGTTTACCTCAAGTTGGGGAGTTGTTTTTCGTGAACTTCAGCTAACTCTATGTACTCCTTTTTAATCACGTGAAATTAATTCTATATTTCCTGTTTTTCTAATAAAAATATATTTAATTATACTCGATATCATAAAATATATGTGGTTTTATTTGAATGATACTGGTTTTATTCAATTTTGATTAATGTTATTATTTATCTCAGAAAAAAGAGATTCCCATACTGACGTAGTAAAGGATAACATTTTGAACTAGATATTTTTACATAGTTAAACTTAGGTCTAAATATATTACAATGCACGGTATCTAGTATCTTACTAGTACTAGGATATATCCTCATGTTCTTAAGATCCTTAACATCTGGGTATATTATAAAAATTCCAAGATCTTTTGATCTCCTTATCAATTTTATATATTCCTTTGAATTAAATATATCAATATTGATATTAGGCGAAACTATAACTTTTTTGTCATTTGTTACTTTCGAAAAATTTCTAATCAATTCCTTAATCTTATTAAAATTCATATTTAGAAATAATATTAATTTATTGTTTATATTTATTATATTATTATCAGTTGTACTGTTTTTAACTTTATTTAGTATATAATCTAAAAAAATTCTTTGCATTCTGTCCAACCCTGTTAAGTGTAAATAGGTATCACTGTTTTACTTTCTCCTGACATTACTATTATATATTTCATTATAATTTCTTCGTCATTATTTATTATGGATTCAACTATTTGTTCTAGTTCTATTTCGAATCCCACTTCCATCACCAGTATATTTATTCTGTTATGTTTTTAATAAACGTTAGTTTATAGCTAAAATTTTAGCTATAAACTAACGTTTATTAAAAATCAGATTAGAAAGTCCTATTATGAATATAGCTTTAGTTAGGATACCTAAGGACTTTTGGCCTTTCATTGCGGATATAAATGATTATTACATATCTCAATTGACTAGTTATATTATGCAAAAATTCGAAAATTACTTATTAAAAGTAGATATATATGATTATATGCTTAACCCAGAGTTAAATATAGAGAAATTTATTAATAATACTTATGATATAATTTTGGTAATAAAACATTATCCGCAACCTATTTCTCTAACTAGAAGATTCTCTCTTAATATCAAATTACACAATAAAGAAACTTTAATAGGATTATGGGGAATGGGAATTAGTGCTAACTATGAAGAACCATTAGTAGATAAATATGCAGATTTTATTGTACTTGGGGATGAAGCCTCAATATCTGATTTGATATATAATATATATTATTATAATGATTTTACTAGAACTAAAGGAATAGTATACAGAAATAATAATAATATAGTTATAAATTATCCAATATTAAAAATACAAAATTTAGATCAATTACCATTACCCTATCTATATCATATAATGGAAGATACTTATAAATATAGTAAGTATAGTATTTTAGACGCAGCAGAAATAATGACATCTAGAGGTTGCTATGCAAACTGCTCATTTTGTCATGTTTCTTATACAAAATCTATTGATAATTCATATAAATGGTATCAGATGTCACCTAAGAAAGTAGTTGACATAATCTATGAATTTAATAAGAGATTTGGAATAAAAATCTTTAGAGTAAAAGATCTAGATTTCTTCGGGCCAAATCCAAAAAGAGTCGTAGATATAGCAAATGGAATAATCGAGAGTAACCTCAATGTAACGATTTATGCTTATACTAGAGCAGAAAATATAATTAAAATAAAAGATAAACTTAAATTATTAAATAAAGCAGGTATTAAATATATATTATTAGGAATAGAAACTTTTTTAGATGATAAACTTAAATTATTAAATAAAGGTAATAATAGTAAAATTAATATAGAAAGTATAAATGAACTTATAAGTAATAATTTTTGTGTAGATATTAGTTTAATTCCATATTCTGCATTTGATACTTTAGAAGATATTAAGACTGATTTACTAACATTAAAAAATTTATTATTGTCGTTACCTAAATTAAAGAGAGCACAAATAAAGAGTTTACCTATGAGCTTAGGAAATGTTTTTGAATATTATGGAAATTTTAATAAATTAAAAATATATAATTATAATAAAATTTTAACTATCGATAATGAAATTTTGCAGAGCTATCTAGCTATTTTAAGGCTCGTAAGCGATCCAAATTATGGTCCAATACCTTGGTTTAAAGATGAAAAGGTCCCTGTAATAGGATTATTAGCATATATATTATCATCAATTCTTGTAGCTAAATCTAATGAAGTATATTCATATTTGAAAAGGTGCAAAAATAGGGATGAGATTAAGGATATATTAAATTGGGAACTTCAAATTAATGAGTTTATAATAGATTTACTTCTTAAAATTTTAGATTTTACCAATAAAATGGAAAAAATTGATATATATAGTTTTAAGCAACTAATTAAAATTGTATTAGTTCAATTACAACTTTTTAATAGTAAATTACCTGAAAACTTACAAAAAATTAAATTGCCTTCTCATTTAAAATGGTTACAAATTATACTCGATTTAGATATTAGAGATCATTAAAAGAAAAATTTAAAAAAAAAAGCAGGATAATATTTATATGATGATGTATAATGTCACCCAGTGATAATCATAATTTTCAAATAAATAGTAAATGTATTTTTTCTGTGAGGAAAAGCAAAATAAGATTAGAAATCCTAAAAGTTTTGAGAGAATGCTATCCAAATTCATTATATATAGCGAAAATTGCAAGAAGAACTGGAGTAAATATTACGCAAGTAATTGGAGCTTTAAGAGGGATCAATAACAAACAATATAAGCCAGAATATTCTTTATTATCACTAGGGTTAGTTTATGAGAGCATTAGCGGAAATCGCAAATTATATAAAATATCTCCTAAAGGTATTCTGATTTTATCTTATTTAGAATCACAAAGGTATAATAATGAGAGAAATTATTAATATACAGAATTTAACTAAAGAATATAAGAATGAAGTAAAGACACTAAAAGGAATAAATCTTAAAATATACGAGAATGAAGTTTTTGTAATAGTAGGCCCTAACGGAGCAGGTAAGACAACCTTACTTTACATCATTTCTACTATATTAAAACCTACTGAAGGTAGTGTTTACGTTATGGGCTATGACGTTACAAAGAACCCAGGGAAAATTAGGGAGTTATTAGGCTTTGCTTTCACCGAGATTACGCTATTTAACACCACTGTATATAAGGCTTTATGGGCTCACGGAAGAATTTATGGTATTCCAAAGAACGAATTAAGGCAGAGGATCTTAAATTGTTTAAATGAACTTGACATTATAGATAAGTCTGATTCAATAATTTGGGAATTATCCAGTGGGCAGAGGAAAAGAGTCGAAATCTGTAAGGTAATCATCCAGAGACCTAAAATAGCTATATTCGATGAACCTACAATAACAGTAGATATAGACGGTAAGCATAAAGTATGGAGTCTCATTAAGAACTTGAAGAAGTACGGAAGCACAGTAATCATTGCAACTAATGATATTTATGAGGCAGAATACTTAGCTGACAGAGTAGCAATACTAAATAAGGGGGAGTTGTTAGCCGTTGGTTCAATAGATGAATTGAAAAAACCTTTGGGTAGCGAAGTTCTTGAACTTGAAGTATCAAATCCAAATGTAATAAGCAAGATAAGCCATTTAGGACGAATTATAGTATCGGGTAACTATATAAGATTGTATTCTGATAAATTGCAGGATATAATTAAGGAAATTTCAACACTTAATGGAATTATCTCGATTAGGAGGCTCAACGTTACTTTAGATGACGTATTTCTAGTGTTAACTGGAGGTGTAAAACAATGAGAGTTACTTCTTACATATACCTTATTTTTGCTTATTCAATTTATTTTTTGGGTTCGAGTACTTTAATATCTTTACTTATGTCCTTCATACAGATAGCCGTAAGTACGTTAACTACAATAGTATTCTTAATAATACTTCTACCTACTTATAAATCTTATATATTTGTGGGCGGATCAATAGTCATGCTTCTACTCTCTTTAAAGAACTATCTATCAGATACAATAGGGTGGGATTTGAAAATGAACAAAAATTATTTATTATTACTACCCATTAATAGATATTTAACGCCCTTCATAATAATGCTAGGTTTATCCATTTATTTTGTCATATTATACGTTCCGATCTATTTTATTCTAGCTTATTTCTTGAATTTATTAGTTTTAGCAATATATTTGTTATCAATGTTAGTATTAGTAAATGTAGTGTTAATGTCTACAATACTAGTTACTACAGTTGCACCTAAACGTTATTGGGAATGGTACTCTGTAATTCCCACAGAGATAATTATTGGTTTGATTTCGTACTTCTCAAATGCGCTAATACCTGCTAAAGGTAAAATTCTTGATCAAATAATAATTTACAACCCATTTTATTATATTATAGCCCTTATAAGACAAATATTGGGGTTAGAAGAACTTAATCTATTATATTTTCTCATATCTGCCGTGGTGATCTTAGCTTTAATATCAATAGCCATTATCGTATATGATAAGGCTGAGGGGGGCAGTTTTAGATGATATTGTCGCGATATTTTTATATAATCCAGGCTAAAATTGTTGGAGATCTAAGATCTAAAGAGATACTATGGATAATATTACCCAACATTTTCATGGAATTATTTTTCCTATTTTTCGTAGGAGGAATTATAGGTAGTGCATACCAGTTTTATGTAGCTATTGGTACTACAGTCAACAATTACGTATCTATGTTGCTAAGTATATCGTATAATATATTCTTGGACTACTTCTCTGACTCAAAACGTAATAGTTATGAGTTGTTACTTTCAAAAAGTAACATGGAATATGCGTTAGTGTTTAATATGCTTCCATCATATTTAATATCAACTATTATTTCTATACCCTCTCTAATTTATATCGTATATTATGACGCATTGAGAATTGTGTACATGATGTTCATTAACCTACTCATTTACTTGGTTTTCACTCCTTTCCTTGTGAGATTAGGGTTTCTCATAGACGATATAAAGAAAGTAATTATATTCAGAGTATTTAACCTTTACCTCACCAGATTAAATATAGCAATAATCCCTTCCGGCAAGTTACTCACAATTATTCCCCTTACCCTCGCAGTTCCAATAATATACAATCCAGTTTCCATTTTAATACAATTATTGACTTATTTATAGATTAATAAATAATTAAGAAAACAATTGTTTAGAATGATAAGTAATACTTAACACAAATGCATTAAATTAACATCAGTATAGGAATTTCTTTTTACAAGTAAAAAATAAAAAATAAGTAAAATACATAGAAAATCTGAAGATTGAATTTTTGAACAAAAGTTTGTATAAGTGAGGGCAGACCTATTCATATGAAATAGATTAACAGAACGAGACGGGGGAAGACCAATAGGGGGTGTTCTCAAACAGTCATGAAATTCGATTAGCATTTTACGTCTTTCTCCTTCTCTTAAAAAGTTTCTTAATCCCGCCCAAAGATTGATAAATACTTTTTATCACCCTTGCTATCCTCTTGGCACCCAAATACAAACCAAGAGAGTACTTAAACAAGAGTACCAAGAGTAAGGAGAGAGCCTTAAGGGTTATAAACCCCTTATTCCTAACCCAGGTGAGGAAAGAACCTTTCTCCAATCCCAAGGCTTTAAGCTCCCTAATCAAAACCTCAATATCCCAACGATTCTCCCACGCAGTTATGAGATCCTCAGCAGTATCATTAACGTTGGTAGAGAAGAAGTACCTCCTTCCAAAACCCTTATAATCATCTATTACAAGTAATTTTATGGGAATACCTAAATACTCAACTAGGTATTCCCCCTCGGGGAACTCGCCAACTGGCACAAGCCTACCACCCTCGGTGACCCGTGAGTTGGCCTTGAGTTCCCCGACGGTATCATCCAAGAGAGTTTTAGAATTAACATACCAAGAATCAAAAACCTTGCATACAACATTAAACTCCTCCTCGAGAATTGGCAATGTTTCCAAGTATTCTTGTATCTTTGTCTTGAACTCAACCTCCTCTCCCCTCTCCCTTAATATCTCAACAACCTTTTGTGGTATGTAGGGTATTATTGTTACTATGTAGGTTTCGTTTGTTTTCAAGTCTTTTATTGCTATTATGAGTAGTTGTATTGTTGGTTCGTATCTTTTGTGTTCTCTGCAGTAAAAGACTTGTGCTCCGTTTCTTGATACTGGTAGTGCTCTTGCGTGTTGTTTGTGATCATGTGTGTCGTCTATTATTAGTTGTACTGGGTGGTCTTGTACTATCTCTTTTACTATTTTGGTCAGGTTTGTGTTTGCTAGTTTGTTAAGGTTTTTTAGTACTGTCTCGTAGTCCATGCCCGTTGCTTGGGCTATTTCTGTTGCTGTTCCACCCATTACTCCTCCAAGTACTAGTTTTGCTAGTGTGTCTTTTCTCAAGCTAGTCAAGGCGGTGAATATTTGTTGGAGTGCTTCTTGTAGTGCATTGTAATACGCTTGGATTAGTGAGTTTGTATTCATCCGATATTTTGTTTGGTTAATTTTTAAAAAGTTTTCAAGGTGCCCTTAAACTGCAAGGATTTTCCTATAAATGCTATTCGATAAGTATTTGTAAAATTATTAGAGTAACGTAAGAATTGTTACCATAATGTTATTTGCTAAAGAGGTCTAGAAGTGTAAGGGCAAACATTATTCTAGAAAACATTTATGTGCAAGGGTTACGAGGCTTATGTGGAGGTCACGAGATGGACCTCGTAACCCTTGCACAATTAATACTTCTGCTTTTAAGGAATTTAAACCTTAAGCCGAGAAAATACAGGCTAGAAGACCTTGCCTACGCAATAGCAGCGTATCTACTTGGAGTACAAGTCACCAGGCTAGGGATACCACCATCAACACTATATTATTACACTAAAAAACTAGGGGTAAAGAGGAGGAGGGAAGAAAGACCACAATGCGCATCATGTAAATCAAACAAAGTAATAAAGAACGGCTCATTTAAAGGAAAAACAAAATACAAGTGCAAAACTTGCGGAAAAACATTTTACCAAGCATATAACCACAAGATGAGTAAAGAACAAAAGGAGAGGATATTGAAAGAGTACTTGAATAGGATGAGCATGAGAGCAATAGCAAAGGTCGAAGGGAAACCGCTAACCACAATATACAGCTTTATAAGGAGAAAAGGGATAGAAGCCTATGTTCACCTAATAGTACTACGAGAACAACTAAAGGCCTTCACGGCAAAATTCACGGTAATTGATGAGAGTTGGAGTTACTTGAGGGCTAGGCGTGGCCCAAAGAGGATAGACTTGTGGATATGGAACGCTTTGGTAGATGGTGTACCACTTTCCATTACCGGTAATAGGGACCATAGGACTTTCAACTACCTCTTGAATTCCCTACCTAAGAGTGAAGTGTATTATACCGATGGTTACCCAGTTTACCAAGTACTTAACAACCATATTGCGGGCAAGGAGTACACTTACACAGTGGAGAGCCACAATTCCTACTGTAGGGCCCACTTAGCTAGGTTAGCAAGGGATACGAGGGCTGTAAGTAGGAGTGAGGCCATGGTTAACTATAGTCTTGCTTTGTTGTACGTCATGTATCCCGTAGTTTATTCAAGGGAAAAGACCCCCTTGAACGAGGCTTACTTGAAGGGGATAGAGAATATTAGAAACAAGCTGATATAATATTACAAATATTTTTCGAATTTCATGACTGTTTGAGAACACTCCCAGTTAGATCTGTATTGCATAAATAATCGTAAAGAACGTAGTGTAGTAATTAGGGAGGCTATAATATTCTACTTAAATTGCAGAAAGGGTAGGGTTTACAGACTAAATTCCATTGAAGAGAATTATCAGAATAGGGAAATTAGGGTGCAGGAGCTATGATAGACATTTCAGAGTTGAAAAGGAAAGTTTACGAGTACAATTCTAAGATAAGAGGTTACGGCGTATATTTGAAGCCTTACCATATTGTATACAAGAACGGCAAAAAGTACATCTACATAGGGAGGTACTGGTATAAGTTAGAAAGAAAGAACGGTAAGCAAAAATGGATATACTTAGGAAAAGAAAAACCCTTGCCCAACTTACCAGATCCTCCAGAATTACCTGAGGTAAGTAAAAATGATTAATGTCCCAGATTGGGTAATTGAAGTGTTGGAGGAAACTGATTGTGAGTACTGTGGGGCAGAAATAGTTTACGCTAGAACAAAGAAAGGAATAGGAGTGTTTGACGCCAGAACGTGGAAACCTCACCGCCTAACCTGTCCTTACTCACCACAGTGGTCTAAAAAAGTAGGCAGAAGGGAAATGAAGCAAACTCATTTAGAAGATTTTGGGATTCTGAGGGATGAATAATGAAGTTCTATTTTGCTGATGATGGGAATAAGGTATACATACTTGATAGGAAAGGCAACGGTATTATTGTAGATAAGGTAGACTTCGAAAAGGTTAAAACGAAGATAAAAAACTGTCTTAACATAAACGATGCGGACGCTATAGTACTGACAATGACTTACTTTATACTGAATCGAGGTGGGAAGGAATGACAGTTGATCAAATTATCGAGGAAAACAGAGAGCTGCAGCTACAGTATACTAAAGCATTAAACACTATTGCTACTTTAGAAAGAAAAGTAGTAAAACTTCAAAAAGAGAATGTAATGTTGAAAGAACAAAACAAAAAGCTTCAGAAGCAAAATAATATTCTAATGAGAGCTATAGAGATTGCTATTCAAATCAGAGACTATAACGCTCAAACTAGGCATTTGAAAAAAGTTCTGGAGAAAATAAGGGAAGAAACTGGGGAGTTTAAGGGGTGAGAAGATGGAGATCCAGCAATTGTTAATTCCGAAAGTGACTGTTTCCAAAATGAGGAAGAAGAACGGCCATATATATTACGTCTATATCCCTCAGTCCTATACGGAATATATACAATATAAAAAGTGGAATATAATTGCAGTACTAAACGGTAAGGAAATTCCTCTAGGTCCGAGGAGCCCATTTAAACATGGTAATAATCTAATCGTTACTCTCCCATTAGCCTACAAGGACTTATGGGAGTCACTTTTAGGTAAGGAAATAGACTTAATCTTTTTGAGGATCTAAAAGCCTAGGCGCATATTTATCGTAAATCTGTTGTAATTCTATATCCGAAATTACGAAGTAATGGTTCTGTAAGATTTTGAACTGCTCTGGGGGAGCTCTCCCCTGGAGCAAATTAATGATCATAGGGCTTACTCCTTGCTTCAACATGTAAGAAGCCCAGAAACTCCTTATATCATAAAGTCTGAACTCTTTGCCTAGTACTTTCTTCATTGCCTGCTTTATCGAATATCTTATATCCTGGAGTTGGAATGGGAACAACTTGCTCTTCCATTTTTCGACGTCCTGTCCTATCCCCCTAACCGCAGGCTCATATCTTTTTATAAATTCTTCTCTATAGAGTAAATAGACGTCCTTCAGATATTCTGTAGTTTTCGGATGAATAAAGGAAATGTACGCTCTTTTCGTTTCATTCTCTTTAAGCAGCTTGATTACTCTGTGCTCTAAGTCCATTTGCCCTATAGTTATGCTGTAAACTTCCCCTGTCCTCAACCCCGTTTCACATAATAATAAGAAATAAGCCTTAGCCCCCTGGTGTTCTATCGCGTCAAATATTTTCTTTAAAGTTTCTATATTAAGGTTTTCTGGTCTATGTTTGTACTTTCCCTTAGGTACTGTAAACGAGGAGTAAAGTAAGTGCGCTAACCCAGGGTTTTTCTCCTTGACAACCGTCTTTATAAACAGTTTTAATGAGTTTGCCATATGTCTTGCAATATTAGGGCTATCTGCTTCTATTAATATTTCCCTAATTCCGTCAGGCGACAGTTCATAGCTCAGTTCAGATAGAACTCTCTTCAGATATCTCATGCGCATATCCTTAGTACTTTTAGACTTATTGTTTAGTAACGTTTCGAATTTCTTTACATCTTCCTCACTTACAATATACGTGTTTGTAGTTGTCCTTAAGTAGTCCCCCATATACTGGTAAAGCAGTGTTAGGAAGAAGTTTCTGAAGCCCTCATCTTTTAGTGCTTTCACTATTACGCTCATTGCAGTGGTAGGGTCGACATCTACAGTCTTCAATCCATAAAGTGCATCGCTCAGTTCTTCAACACTGAGCATCTCTGCAGTTGTGCTTATTATCTCATCTGGAACTTTCTTTACTTTGCCTGCAACATACCTGTATAAAGTACTTCTGTCAATTCCTAACTTCTGTGCAACGTAGCTTAACCCGTATTTCTCCACTGCTTTCTTCAATATTCGGATTTTTTGCTCACTATCGAGTTTATTTACGTCAATCTTTACCATAATCTCACATTCTATTATTAAATGGTGAGGGTGTTGCAAAAATATCCTTCGCTGTTGCAAATCCCTTATATCTATAGAGAACATAACTCTCTTTCAATTTTAGGAAAAATTAGTGCCGCGGCCGGGATTTGAACCCGGGTCACGGGCTCGAAAGGCCCGCATACTTTCGGCGCAGCGTGCTTGACCGGGCTATACTACCGCGGCGTCTCGTAGTAAAAATAAGATGTAGGTAATATTTAAGATTAACTAATAAAAGGAGAAAAATGGTTTTATGGTGGTTTTACATCAATTGCAGCTACTGGGCATACGTTTACACAAGCCATACAGAAGATACAAGCTTGTTCATTAACTGGATCTGCTTTCTTTTCTGAAGCTGGATGACCTGGTGTATCAAACCATTGAAATACATTTACTGGACATGCATTTATACATGAACCGTCTGCAATACATAAGTCGAAGTCTACTCCAACTATTGTCCCATGTATTCCGAGGACTTTTGGTGGTTCTACTGGGCCATATACTTTATGGCCACTATGTTCTCCTACTACTTGCCTATTTGTTCTATAGTTTGGATCGATTCCCATTCAAATCCCCAATTACTAAATTGCAATGCTTTAAAATATTTTAATCCCCTAATATATTCGGGATGTTACTTCACGTTACTTTAAAAACTCCTATTGAAGATTGGATTTCTATAAATGATATCTATACCACTTCTGTTACTATTTTGGATATAAGACCAGACTCTTCTTCATATAGAGTTTTAATCGAGTATAAGGGAAAAGATAATGAAAAGTTTCTTTCATCTTTTACAAAAGTTTCGAAAAATAGTTATTTAGGTACTCTACAAGTTAATTCGAAAATAATTTCTATTCTTTCAAAATATACTATTATGCAAGGAAATGTGGTACCAGATTCTATAATTTGGACTGTTATAGTTGATGGTTACCAGGAGCTTAAAAGGTTATTGAAAGAATTTGTAGATAATAAAATCGATGTTAAGGTTCTGAAGGTTGTCAAGGCCAAGTCTGATGCTACAATAACTGCAAGACAAGAGCAGATTATAAAAATTGCCTTAGAGGCTGGTTATTTTGATTTTCCAAGGAGGATAACGTTAAATCAGTTAGCTGAAAAATTAAACATAAGTTCTTCTACGTTGGCTGAGATATTAAGAAGAGCTGAAAAGAATATTATTGAGGCTTACTTTAAGGAGAGAGGCTTATGAAGCATGGAGGAGTAAAGTGGAGTAAGGATGGACCAGAGAATATTAATGATTTTAGTGTTAATTTGAATCCTTTAGGAACTTTGCCCAGAATACATGAACTTATAGATGAAGCGGTGAAGAAAAGGATTTACTCATTTTATCCACCAGAAGATTATAGAGAAATAAAAGAGTTTATAGCAGAACTTTATAATGTTGATATTGATTTAATTGGTGTTTTTAATGGTTCCTCAGAAGTAATAAAATTACTAGATGCTTGTGATGTTCCAGAACCAAATTTTTCTGAGTATAAGAGGAAAAGTAGTTATTTTGCAACAGAGAGAGAGAATTACTTTGAATATTATCTCTCTGGGGATTGTGTCATAACTAGTAATCCAGTTAATCCTACTGGGAGTATGATTAA
This sequence comes from Sulfurisphaera ohwakuensis, assembly GCF_009729055.1. Taxonomy (GTDB): domain Archaea; phylum Thermoproteota; class Thermoprotei_A; order Sulfolobales; family Sulfolobaceae; genus Sulfurisphaera; species Sulfurisphaera ohwakuensis. The sequence continues at coordinate 43,318 of NZ_CP045484.1, forward strand.
AGAGAAGGATATTATTGATTTTCTATCCTTAGGAAGAAAATTAATACTAGATGAATCTTTTGCAGATATAAGTCTAGTAAAGAGTTCTATTAAATATACCGAAGAGTTTGATAATCTTCTTATAATTTCATCCTTTACAAAATCCTTATCTATTCCAGGGTTAAGAATAGGTTTTTCTATTGGAAAAGATTCAAGAAAATTAGAGGAGAAAGCACCGCCCTGGAGGATAAATAGCATTGTGTATTATGTTTTTGTTAATCTAGATCCTAAGGAGGTTATGGATTTTTTTGAAAAATCTAAAAGAGAGGTTGAAAGGCTTATTAGCGTTTTAAAAAGTGCGAAAGCTAAATTTAAAATATATGATACAGTAGCCCCGTATTTTTTGGCAGAATTTCCTATCCCTACTAAAGAGTTAAATATGAAGCTAAGGAAATATGGTTATCAGATTAGAGAGCCAGACGGTTTTTTAGGTTTAAGATCAACTCACGGCAGAATTTCTTTAAAAAATGACTTTAAAGAGCTAATATTTTTAATAAATAAGATTCTTGATTGCGAAAAACTTTATTAATCATTATCTTTTATTATCTACTTGTGTTAGAAAAAGTTATTAAATATGCTATTGTTGGCGGATTAGGTACTATTGTTAATGAGGGAATTCTTTTATCTACTAAACCTTTTATACCTATTGCTATCTCATTAGCATTAGCAATCGAAATATCTATTTTATTTAATTTCATCCTTAACGACATATGGACTTTTAAAGATTCAAGAAAGGGCAAAATTATAACTAGATTATGGAAATTTCATGTTTCGTCTTTAGTTGGTGGTGTAGTACAGTATGTTATTGTGATTGCTCTTGTAGTTTTGTTTATACATTTTGGTAATCTAACTCAGTTGTTATTTCTTCTATTCTTTTCAAGCTTGCATCTATCTTCTTTATATTTAGCTATAATCAATTTTCTAGGTATAGTTGCTGGTTTTGGAGTGAGGTTTATTCTTAGTATAAGGTACGTCTGGGAGATTTGAATATTTTAGGGTTTTATAGTGTAATATATTCTTTTTTTGCCTTTTCCTCTATTCTCAATTTTTAAAGGTACTATTTCTCCTATTTCTAAAGTATTAGAAACGTGAGGTCCTCCATCAGCTTGGATATCTATTCCTTCAATTTCCACAATTCTCCATATGTCTATATTTGGTGGCATTCTTTCAGCTAACTTTACAATTCCGGGTATTTTGAGTGCTTCTTCCTTCTTCAAGAAGTAAATTTTTACTGGTATTCCTTTTTTAGCTATTTCGTTGGCTTCCTTTACTATTTCTAATAGTTTATTCTTATCATCAATATCGAAATCATCTTTAGCATATTCTGGTGAAATATTTCCACCAGTTATTTTAGAATTATACTTTGAATATGCTATTGCAGCGATTATATGGGAAGCTGTATGTAATCTCATCATTCTATATCTTCTTTCCCAATCTATTACTCCAGTGATTTCATCTCCTTCCTTAAATGGTACCGAGGTAGCCTCATGTGCTATTTCTCCGTCTATTTCTTTTACGTTATTAACTTCTATTTTATTTCCGTTAAAGATAAAGTAACCCTTATCATTTTCTACACCTCCTCCTCCAGGATAAAATGCCGTTTTGTCTAAGAATACAAGATTTCCATCAATTTTTGTGATTTTTGCCTTAAATTCCTTTATATAACAATCTGTTAGGTAAAGTTTCTCTACCATAACTTAAATTACTACTTACGTTTTTTTAAGCGTAATTATATAGGTTCCAAATTTTTCTGAAAATGAGACTGAAGTTGGATCTACGAACGTTGGCAACTTTATTACTTTTATTACGTTATTACTTTCCTTGTCAAAAATGTAAACCCCTTGTTTATCGGCTTTAACTATCAAATTTTCAGATTTTAGATTCCTCCCTCTGAGATCAATTAATACTTTTAAAAGATTACCATTCATGAGTATATCAACATCTGGATCTTCAGTAATGGTGGGCATACTATATACTTATTTCCTTTCCCTCACTTTTAAACCTATATTATGTGTAAAACCCCTTTATAAGTTTATCATACCAAGATATAAATTGCCCATGTTAGGAAAAGAAGACTTCCAAAAGATTTGGGCTGGAAACGAAAAAGTAAAAATACCAAAAAGCAAAGAACCATTAAAATATAGGTTAATTCAAGCTCAGTATAAAATTAGATCAATGATAAGTAGATTAGACTCTTACATTGCTAAAATGCAAGAAAGAGACAGAACACTATTCGAGAGAGTAGTAGAGGCTCAAATGAGTAAGGATCATACAAGGGCAGCGATGTATGCTAATGAAGTTGCAGAAATTAGAAAAATAACGAAGCAGTTAATAACAACTCAAATTGCACTAGAACAAGTTGAATTAAGATTAGAGACTGTTGGTGAATTAGGAGATATTTACGTAAATCTAATACCAGTAATGGGGGTTATTAGCGAGTTAAAGGCTGCATTAAAGGGAGTAATGCCAGAGCTGTCAATTGAGCTAGGCGAATTAGGTGATAGTTTACAAGAAGTAGTAATTGAAGCTGGCGAATTCAGTGGTGTAGGTGGTGTAGGAGTAACTTCATCTCCAGAGGCAAGAAAGATATTAGAAGAGGCATCAATGATTGCAGAACAGAAGATGAAGGAACAATTCCCAGAGCTACCAGCTGGTGGATTGGCTTCTTCACAAAAATCATGAACTTTCTTACCACATTTTTAAATTTCTCATTTTTCTTTTTTATATTATGGCTCAAGATTTTAATGTTACCCCTTGGGAAGTAAAAGGAAAAGTAGATTATGATAAGCTAATTGTTCAATTTGGAACTCAAAAAATTACTTCAGAATTAAAGGAAAAGATTAAGAGTATTATTAATGATGAACTCCACGTTATGTTAAGAAGAGATGTTTTCTTTTCTCATAGGGATTTAGATTTAGTTTTAAAAGATTATCAAGATGGTAAAGGATTTTTCCTATATACCGGAAGAGCCCCTTCATTAGGTATGCATATAGGTCATTTAATTCCTTTTATCTTTACTAAATGGTTACAAGACAAATTTAATGTTAATCTATATATAGAGATAACAGACGATGAAAAATTCATGAGGAATCCAGAATATACTTTGGATCAGACTAGACAATGGGCTTATGATAATATTTTAGATATAATAGCTGTTGGATTTAACCCAGATAAAACTTTCATATTTCAAGATACAGAGTATATTAGAAATATGTACCCTATTGCAATAAAAATTGCTAAAAAATTGACATTCTCTGAAGTTAGGGCTACGTTTGGTTTAGATACTTCTTCAAATATAGGAATAATTTGGTATCCGGCATTACAAATAGCCCCTACAATGTTTGAGAAGAGGAGATGTCTAATACCAGCTGGTATTGACCAGGATCCTTATTGGAGATTGCAAAGAGATATTGCTGAGAGTTTAGGTTATTATAAGGCAGCACAGATTCATAGTAAATTCCTTCCTCCATTAACTGGACCGGAAGGAAAAATGAGCTCATCTCAGCCTGAGACAGCAATTTATCTTACTGATGATCCTAAGACTGTTGAAAGGAAAATAATGAAATATGCATTTTCTGGAGGTCAACCCACAATTGAATTGCATAGAAAATATGGTGGTAATCCAGATATAGATGTGTCATTTCAGTGGCTGTATATGTTCTTTGAGCCTGATGATAATAAGATAAAGAAAATAGAAGAAGATTATAGATCTGGTGCACTTTTAACTGGTGAACTAAAACAGATATTAATAGAAAAATTAAATGATTTCTTGGAAGAACATAGGCAGAAAAGAGAAGAAGCTAAGAAATTAGTGAATGTTTTCAAATATGACGGAGAACTCGCTAGAGAGATGTGGAGGAAGATTCACGAATAATACCGTATTTCTTTAAGTAGTATACGATTAGGTTAGTTGATCTATTCAACTTTTTAGCAATTTCGTATATAGATTTACCCTCTTTATACATACTAATAATTTGGTTTATCTCTTCTTTGCTCATCTTTTTTATTCTCTTTCCTAAATTATGTTCCTTTAAAATTCTAAGTACTGTGGATTCATTCATATTTAACTCTTTACTTATTCTTCTAGCACTATAACCTTGCTTAGCTAATTCCACTACTCTTTCTATTAACTCTTTAGGTACTTTATTCCTCATTTTTACTCCTTCTTTAATGAGAATATTCCTTACTTTTCCATAACTCATATTCATCTCTTTAGCTATTTCTCTTATTGTATAACCACTATTATACAGATTTTTGATTTTTTCTATAACTTCTCTTTCCATCACTTTTTTAAAGCTAAAAACCTAAAAATAAACTTTTTTCCATATTCAGTTATGATAAAGATAGGAATTCATAGGTTTACTTAAAATAAATACCTTAAGGTTAAAGATGCATTCAATTTTTATTCATAATTAATGAAGAAATTATAAATTGAGAAAAAGTGAAAAGTTAAGTTCACAATAAAAGAAATACATAAGTTACATAATATTTATAAAAACTAAAGTTAATTATTCCATCGAGAAGTATAATTAAAAAGTCTTGAAAATAATAAAGGCTGCAATAATAAAGTTTATTTAATATTTAACAGCATATACTCTCTTGATAATACCTTAAGACTTAAAAAATCAATAATTGACTTAAATATGCAATGAATATTTTTTATGCTTTTGGCCTAGGCATAGTCATGGGTTTATCTATTGCTGCACCTCCAGGACCTATAAATGCAATGATGGCTCATGAGTCTATAAGGTCTTCATTACACGGAACTGCAGTAGGAGCTGGCGCAATGACTGCTGATTTCATATTCTTCTGGCTAACTTACTTTTTTAAGAGTATTATTCCTTCTTCAGCTCTCATATTCTTCTATTTTATAGGAGGAGCATATATGCTTTATTTAGCTTATGGGGTACTTAAAATAAAAGGATTTAAGGCTACTATAAAGGGAAGTTATGTTAAGGGATTAACCACGGCTATAGTTAATCCATACCAGATTAGTTGGTGGCTCACTTTTGGAATTTCAATGCTTCAACAATTTTCTGTTTTCATAGCTCCAGGTTTTTTCACTGGAATTGTTATTTGGATATTCTCTTTCCCAATGATTATTAATAAAATTGGAGAGAAGTATGTTATAGGTGTTAAGATTTTCTCGTTCATAGTACTTTTAGCCTTTGGAATATATATTTTATATCAGGGTATTTATGCTCTCAAAATCTGAAATTAGGGAAAAGATTTGGAAACTCCTTGAAGATACTAACATTGCTTCTTTTCCAAGACCAGTATACGGTAGGATTCCTAATTTTAAAGGAGCAGAGGAAGCAGCAAAAAGATTAACAGAAACTAGGGAGTTTAAAGAGGCAAAAATAGTAAAAGTTAATCCGGATTCTCCTCAAAGACCCGTTAGAGAACTAGTGTTAAGGAGTGGGAAAATTCTTATCGTACCTACTCCTAGACTAAAAGGAGAGTTTTATTTACTTGATCCTAATAAAATAAAGGATTATAAAGAGGCTTCAAAGATAAGCGGTTTCTCAAGGTTTGGTGAAGTAGTTGATTTAAACTCAATTTCAAGAGTTGATTTTATAGTTGCAGGTTCTGTGGCCGTAACCATGTATGGAGATAGAATAGGCAAAGGGGAAGGGTATAGTGAACTGGAATTTGCAATATTAAGGGAATTAGGTAAGGTTAATGAAAATACTCCTATAGCTACTACTGTACATGATATACAAATTGTAGATTTTATTCCAACAGAACCTTATGATGTACCTATTGATATTATAGCCACACCTACAAGAGTTATTTACACAAAGAGAAAAAGAGAGAAACCAAAAGGTATTTATCTTGAATACTTAACTAAAGAGAAAATTGAAGAAACTCCATTTTTGAAGAAGTTTTTAACCCAGAGAGGATATAAGTTGCTTTAATTGATCACATAATTCATTAGCTTTTTTCTCTAATTTAGTTCTTATTTCATCCTTGTTAACGTAATACATGAATTTCGGCCTTCCTCCTTTGTTATTTCCACTTTTTTCTTTCTCAATTAAGCCAGCATCTGAAAGTTTTTTAAGAATTAAACTCGCTCTGCTTTTACTAATTCCTAATTCACTAGAAATTGTATCAACATTCTTACCTTCTTTGCTTTCCATGATTTTAAGAAAAGCTTCTATTTCTGCCTCTGAGAGTCCATAAGCTACAGCAAGGAATCTCTTAAAAATTACGCTTTTTTCAGTAATTTCAATACTCATTTTTTACCACCTATCATCTTTAATATTAAATAAACTATTTTTTAAATTTAACCACTATTCTGACTAATAACTTTTTTATACTTTATACGTATTGTATTATACTAAACATGAATAAGGATGAATTAAAAAAAGTTATTATAGATTTACTGAGTAAAGAGGGACCAAAAACATCTACTGAGATAAGAGATATTCTGATAGAAAAAGGTTATGAGTTTGATATGATAAAATTTAGAGAAGCATTAGCTGAACTTGTAAGAGAAGGAAAAGTAAAGAAAGAGACTAGCTACGAGAGAAAGAAGTTTTTATTTTATGTCACTGCTGATTAGAGTTTTCCACTATATGTATAACTTGTTCAGCGATCCTCATAAACTCTTTTGAAGCTGGATTATCTGGATATTTTAAGAAGAATGGTTCTCCTAGGTCATTAGCTTGAGCAACAATTGGGTCTAATGGAATTTGTCCTAATAAAGGTACTCCCATTTCTTCAGCCATTTGCTTTCCTTTTCCTTCTCCGAAAATATAATATGGTTTATTATCTGATGGACATAAAAAGTAACTCATGTTTTCTATTACTCCTAATATTTTGGCGTTTATCGTTTTTGCAAAATTAATTGACTTCTTTACGGCTAAAGTTGATACTTCTGAAGGTATAGTGACTATTATCATTCCAGTTAAATTAGGAACTAATTGTGCTACTGATAAAGCCTCATCACCAGTGCCCGGAGGCATATCAATGATTAAATACTCTAATTCACCCCAATTTACATCTCCTAAGAATTGTTTAATTGCAGTATGTTTAATTGCTCCTCTCCAAACTACTGGAGTATCATCTCTGGGTAATAGGAAATCAATTGAAACAACTTTTATACCGAAAGGACCTATAACTGGGTTTATTCCACCTTTATCATCTGCTGTTAAATATTGACCTCTAACTCCTAGCATTTTAGGTACAGAAGGACCATGAAAGTCTACATCAACGATACCAACACTTCTTCCTGCAGCAGCTAATGCCATTGCTAGATTAGAGGAGACAAATGACTTACCTACTCCACCCTTTCCGCTTAGCACGGCTATCTTATATTTAACTGTTTTCATCTTCATCTGTATTTTCAAATCAGCTGCTTGAACTTGTTGATTAACTTTTCTTAAATCTCTTGGTTGTTTTTGTGGTTGTGGGGATGATATTCTGAAAGGATTACTACTCATCACTTATACTATCTTCATACGAGCTAATAACCTTATCTAATGAAATTAATAGATCTTGAATTTCCTCTATATTTAACCAGTCTACAATATCGCAATTATTTGAGAGAATTTGTTCCACAACCTCTTCTGGTTTTTTATTAGTTACATTAATTTCACAAATATTACCAAAATACTCTTTAGCTTCACCACTTATCACTCCTAAAATTTCAGCCATGACGTTTTCTGCAATTTTTAACTCTCCCCACCCTCTTCTTTTTAATTCCACATAAAGTACTCTTGGGTCTTTTCTTAATACTATTACTTTATCTGCATGAGAGATTAATGAAGGATATATAGTCTCAATTACAACATTCCTATTCTTAATAAAAGAATCTATTAACTGAAATGCTTTTTCCTCATCAATAACATAGCTCTGCCTTAATTCATCATATTCAGAAAAAGCCTTATTTTGAATTAAAAATGATGAAACATGAAGCTTTTCAAAACCCAGTTTTTTAGATAATAGGTCTACAATAGTACTCTTACCACTCCCTGGTGTCCCAGTAATAATTATTATCATAAGTATAAAGTCTACTTTAATGCTAAAATAGTCTCTACTATATACAATATTGCTGAAATGCCAATAACTATGATTTTCGTTTGCTTATCCCCACTCCCCTTCCATATTTCATAAATTCCATAGGGAAACATTAGTAATCCTATGATTAGAAGCACTTCTTCTACTATGTTCACACTGTTCCTCTTGTTTTATTTATTTTAAAAAATAGTAGTGATAGTAATATTCCAGTTAGAATTCCTCCAGTATGAGCCCAGATATCGACGTCAAAAAATGGTAAAGTATCACTCAAGATAAATACCGAAACAAGAAGAATTATAGAGATTTGATTTAATTGTCTATCTTTAAGATAATCAGTAACAGTATAGTAAGCAAACAAACCGAAAATTCCTCCTGAAGCACCAGCTGATGCAACAAATGGAGGATAAAGATAAAGTGAGAGAATATTTCCTACTATTCCAGCGATAAGGAAAATTATATATTCTAACTTTCCCGCCTCTCCTTTATAAAGCCAGTAAATAAAGTACATTGCGATAGTATTAAATGCCCAATCGAAAAAGTTAGGTGTTACGAAAATAGATGTAAGTATCTGCCAATAAAAACCATGAAGGACTAGATAATTTATTTGTATTAAATAATAAATCAATGATGATCTTTCTAAAGATAAAATTTGGCCTATTATATATCCAATAGTTATTAAAATAGTCAATACCACTGTAGATTTCATAATACATAATAAGGTACAAAGGTTAATATAAGTGCAAATATTAATGCAATACCCCATATTGCTGAATTCCATCTTAGAACTTTTTGTCCGTCTAATGGAGGAAGAGGTATTAAATTGAAGAATGCAACGTAACTATTGAATGTGAATATTTCTGCTAGCAGGTACAATAGATAAATGTTCGAAATTGGTATAAATAAGAGAGACAAGAGGGATAATATTGCGATAACTAAATTGGTTAATGGACCAGCAAAAGCTGTTTTACCTTCAACGTCTTTTGTCATTAAACCAAATCTACAAAATATCCCAGTATAACCAGAAACGAATACTAAAAACCCAAAACCCGTAAGTCCACTTATTAAGTTTATTAATAACGTAGCGAGAAAACCTTTAAAGCTTAATGTAAATCTTGAAGCACATCCGTAATTCCTTGCAGATTGCCTGTGTGCAATCTCATGGGGAATTATTGCAGTTGTAGCAGTTATTATAGGTATTAATACACCTACTATAACTCCGTATCTTAAATAATGTGGTCCTACAAACGCTACAGCTAAAGATAAAATAGCTAAGAGAAAAGATAAACCTTCATTAAGGTTTCTGAATCTCCATTCTAAGTAATCAATGTAGCTCAAATTATCACTACTTGAATTACTAATAAGTAGATAAAATTTTTTTCGAAATTGAACTTGTATAATCTACCGTAGTAGAATCAATCTCCCAAATTATACCCCTATCTTTATAATCAGTTACAATGAAATTTTTATCTATTATACCCTCAAACTTAATCTTAGAAATTTTTCTAAATGAACTAAATATTTCGAATATAATAAATTTATATAGAAAAGGCATTTGTACTCTTAAACAGTTTAAATAATCCACGCTCTTACGCATAATATCAAAAATTACTCTATCAAATAGCTCTGGTTTTGAAATTGAAATTTGAATATTACCAGAATAATTTACTATCGCAAGAAAGTGTTGAGTCGATTTTTCAGCATCGGTAATCCATAATTCAAGGAAAATTCCAGTATTTGGACAAGTAAATGAATAAGGTTTTCCGCTTACATGAATCGTTAACATAGAGTTATTTTCTTTTATATAATCTATTATAAAATCAGAAAATATATTCATATTTATTCCGTTCTGCTCTAGAATCTCTCTTAACTCTTTAGTTAACCCTACTAAGTCACCACTGCTACTTAAGAGCCTACTATCCCCAGCAAAAATATCTACATAAGCTTCGTATCTCACAAAAATAAATATTATTTATTTCTCCTTAAATACTTTGTATATATTTCAGCCTCTATATTCATGTTCTTTAGCAGAATTTTTTCTACGTATTCTTTATCTTCGTCATTTATTTCAATATTCTTTATAATCTCCTCTACTTCCTCTAATCTTTTTATTGCTTCTTCTAACTGAGACATAAGAATAAATCGGAATAAGAGGTAATTAAATAATTTGCAAAACAGATTTAATATTACTTTCTCCCAATTAATTTTCGGTTAACTCTCTGTATTTTTTACCGATTTCTATAACTTTCTTAACTACTTCTACTGGATCCTTACCTAAAACGTAAGTTATAGGCTCTAATCCTTTTCCTCCAAGATGAACTACACAATCCATACCACTATAAAAGGCAGAATATATTAAGTTAGAGATACTTTCATCATCAGTCTCATCGCTTGGTCCAACGTAAACTATCCTAAAATTTAGAAGATGTAATGCTTCATCAATCTTTTTGTCATATTTTATGTTCATAATTGATCTTATACTGGGATCTTTCTGCATAATCTTAAGAAGTATTGTAGCAAGATGTTTACTAGAGCCCCAAGATGGATTTGAAGCTGGAGTTGGTATTCCCTTAACTTTTGTAATTCTGCCTTCAACTGCTAATATATCATTTATTCCTTTTGGATTCTTTCTTGCAAAAGCTAAGTTACTTAAAACCTCTGGTATTAACGGAGTCACAAACTCATTTTGTAGCATGCTCAAAGCTATTTCCATTCTTTCTTCCTCATTTTGCCTATAAATGTATCTGCAAATATCACAATCTTGAGGAATATACTTATCATTTTCTTTATGAAATTTGCAAAATTTTAGTTCTGATAAATATCTTAATCCTATATCAGTTATATAATACATTGCACTCTTAGTATCATTTTTATTCAATATATTTACTAAATCTTGTATTATATCTTCTATTTCTTCATCTTTTAATCCTAATTCTCTTAATTTTTTATATTGGAAATTCTCATCTTCATCTAAGTATTGCTTTACTGCTGGCTGAGTAACACCTAATAAAATTGCTATTCTATTTTGGCTCATACCAAGTTCTCTAAGTTTTTTAGCTATCAATACTTTAATTGTTGGTAGGAGATTATCCGTAATGAGCTCTAATGGAGTTTTTACCACAATTATTAATTTGATTAAAGGTAAATATGGTGAATGGAATTTCTCATTTTCTGCAATAGACGGGAGTTTTCATGAGATACAGTACATTGGAGGAAACTTAGCTTATATTGTAGTTAGTAAAGTTGAAGGAGAAGTTAAGCAAAATAAAATCTTAACGTTAAAAATTGACTATGAGGAGAAAATTTGCGAAAATTGTAAAGTAGAGGATGAAATGAGAGAGATGGAATATGAAAAAGCTAGAAATGCCTCCTCAGACATAATCTTTCTAGATAGGAAAATTAGTATGGATGATTTCGAGGAAGATAACTTAATAGCAATAGTTAAAGATCCGTTTGAAAGAATTAGTATAAATGGAGAGACTCCTTGGTTATTACCAGTTTATGAAAAGGGGAAAATAAGGGGGGCATACTTTAAACTTTTCCCGTTTAGTTGGATATTTCTAGTTGAGACAACATTAAACATAGATTGGAGTGAGATTCTGCATATTCTTTACTTTTTGGGTAGTGAACCTATTCCAGAGGCTCTTGGATATAATTATCCACTATTTCTAGCTGATAAGGTAGCTAAATTTTATAGAGACAAAATGGTTAAAACATTAGATTTATTCGCATCAAAATTTCCTCAAAGATATAGGCAATTTAGAAGCTTAATAGAAAGAAATAGGAGGAAGTAAAAATGTCCTTGTTTATTGATACTGATGGTAGACTTAGAGAAATAAAAGTATTTACTAGGCCTACGGCTGACGGTAGAGGTTCGATATCTTTCAGAACGTTTATAATTGAGTTCCCTTTTAATAGAAATATTGAGATAGATACTGGAAAATTACTAGCTGTAGAAACTATTAAAGAAAATAAATATCTTGTTCTAGAAGTAGTAGATTATCTCCCATTACACTATGCAATGATCAATCTTGACGGTACAATACCAAAAGAATTAAGAGATGAAATAATGAGAAGAGTTGAGGAAAGTTGGAATTCTAACGAATCTTGGATAGAAACTTATGCATCTCCAGTAGGGTACATAATGGAAATTAATGAAAATAATATAAAATTTACAAAGGGATATATACCACCACTGCTAGGTTCAAAGATAAAGCTATTTACGCCAAAAGCCTATGAGAACTTCATTTTTTATGAAGACGGAGAAAATATAGGAAAAGTTGTAAATGAAAACATAGATCTAAAGATAAGTTTAAGGAAAGCTATAAAGTATCACATAGGAGTATTTGCCTATACTGGTTCTGGAAAATCTAATTTAACTGCTTTATTAGTTAGAAAAGCCTTAGAATCAATACCAGAATTAAAAGTAATAATAATAGATGTTTCAATGGAATACGCAGTCCTTCTTCTTGATCAACTAGTCAAACTTAACTCTAGATTAATAACTCTAGATAGATTACCAAACAATGAGATTGACGCCGGAAGGAGATTAGTTAGAACTCACGTTATTCCAGAAGAACTTTCTGAGTTTAAAGAAGAGATTAGGAAAGCTTTTGAAACTCTCTATACGCAAAACAAATTAAGAAAACTTTACATTCCTCCGCAAGGTATAACGTGTCTAACCTATGGATATTTAATAGAAATGGTTAGATCTCAAGTCGAAGATAAATATGTAGCAACAGCACAAAAACCGTTCTTTCTCATGTTACTTCAACAAATAGATAAATTAATGAGGGAGAAAAAAATGACTAAGGACGATATAGTTGATGATAGCATAAATGAGATATTAACTGAAGTTGAACTTAAGGCTAGAGAGGCTAACCTAAGAGAGAATTCTGCGATATTTACCTTTATTTCTGCAATAAAGAGCTATATAAACCAAGAACAAGTAACAAGTGAAGAATATGACATAGAGGCGTTAGCAATAGAAGCTCTCGATAATTCATCAGAATCGGCTAGATTATTTATAGTTGAGTCGCCAAATATGGACGACGCTAGAATGATAGTATCACTACTTATAGATCAGATATTTATGAGGAGAAAGAGATCCTATTCATCATCCCCAACACTTCTGTTTGTTCTTGATGAAGCTCAAGAGTTTATACCATTTGATACAAAACAAAAGGATAATAGTGAAGCATCTTCACTAGCAGTTGAGAAACTGCTTAGGCATGGAAGAAAGTATTACCTACATGGTTTAATTAGTACGCAAAGATTAGCATATTTAAATACTAATGTATTACAGCAGATTCATACTTACTTTGTAAGTACATTACCAAGACCATATGATAGACAGTTAATTGCGGAAACGTTTGGAGTATCAGACTCCTTAGTTGAAAAAACTTTAGAATTCGATGTAGGACAATGGATGATAGTGAGTTTTAAGGCTGCGCTCAAAGAAGATATACCAGTTATATTTAAAGCTGAAAATAACATAAATGAGCTTAAAGAATGGCTGAAAAAGAAATAATTAATTATATAAGGACTCTAATAACAAGCGAAGAGCTAATAAGGGCATTTACGAAAGTAGATAGAAGGAAATTTCTTCCAGATAAATTAAAAGACAGAGCGTATTCAATTAAACATATAGATGAACCATTACAAATAACTAAAAACTATACAACTACTGCCTTAAGCCTTGGATTGAAAATGCTTGATTTACTTGAGCTAAAAAAGGAAGATAAGGTGTTAGAAATAGGTACTGGAATTGGTTATTATACAGCATTAATTGCTGAGATTGTTGGAGGAAAAAATGTTTATACAGTCGAGTATGATGAAGAGATGTTTAACATAGCAAAACAAAATCTCAAGGAATACAATGTTAACCTTATTTTTGGAGATGGAAGTATTGGTTATGAAGAAGCAAAACCGTATGATAAAGCTATAATTTGGGCTGCATCGCCAACATTTCCTTGTCTAATTTACAATCAAATTAAAGATCAAGGAATAATTATAGTTCCAATAACAGATAAAAAGGATAGACAAGGATTATACAAAATCGTGAAAGGAAAATCACCAACAATGATTAGATATTTTGATGTTATCTTTTCTCCATTAAGAGGTATTTGTGGTTATTGGTTAAATTAAAAAAGAATATTAGCTTAAGACTGTAACAACTTTACGTAACTTTTAATTCCTTTTAATCATTTCTCAATACGACTTTTATTATGATCATGTTTATATAAGTACCCATGGCGTAACTTATCCTTATTTTTACTCACTTTTAATTCCGCCATGGGTAAACACTCTCTTAAAATAACCTGATAACAAGCATGAAAAAATAAATTTTCCTAATCCCTCGACCCTAAAAGATGAAACTTAAATTTAAAATCCTTTTTATTCATATTAATAGGTTATAAGAGCTAAAATACACCGAGAACTTTGAAAAGCTCACTAATTGATGTAGCTACAAACACACTGCCTAAAAACATGTAAATATGAGCTGGATGCATCTTATTTGCTATCTTTGCAAAATAATAACCCGATATCAAAGCAGTTATACCAATTATTATCCCAGCTATTATATCGATTCTTCCAGCACTTATATATGCTGTAGTTCCGCTAATTGCTGAAAATAACATAGCTAAAGTGGCTGTACCAATCATTCTTTTGATATCAATTGAAAATAAAAGCATCATAACAGCAATAAACATTATACCGCCACTTGCCCCTAAAGTTCCAGTTACAATGCCTATAATCATCGCTAAAATTATAGCTATTAAGAACTTCGTTTTCCCGATCTCAATCCTCTTTATATTAAGCATTGGATTTCTAGATCTTTTAAATGACATATATGCCATGTATGACGTGAATATTGTAAATGATGCTTCTAAACCCTTTTCTGGTACTGCAAATGCTATTCGCGAACCTAATTGTGCACCTACTACTGCGCCTAAACCTAAGAGTAAAGAAACTCTATAATCAACATTTCCGTTTTTAAAGTAGACAAAGATAACTGAAAGTGTAGTGATCACGTCTACAAGTAGACTCGAACCAATTGAGTCATAATAAGAAAGACCTAAGTAAGAGAGAGCTGGAACTACTATAAGAACGCCACTAGACCCAGTAATCCCAGTTAGAATTCCTACTGAAATTCCAATAAGAATAAGAAAATAAATTGGGATCATAAGTAACCACGAGATAAAAAACATTTAAAGAGTTTCTAATATAGATTAAGTTATTACTCTTCCTTCTGTTTTAAGACTTACAGATCTTAAAATGAAAATTTCTCTATAAGTAACATTTTCACCATTGATTAACGTTACATTCAGTAAACACTCGAAATACTTATAAAAGCCTCCATTAAAACAGAGAAAATTTAAAATATTGGAAAATATTCTTTATTTAAAGTAAAACAAAGATATGTATTCATTTCAAAAATAATACGCGGGCCCGCCGGGATTTGAACCCGGGACCTACGGGTTGCTTCCCGCAACCCGTTACGCGGTTAAAAGCCCGCCGCTCTACCTGGCTGAGCTACGGGCCCACAAAAATGAAGTATTGTAAGAAATATTTAAAGTTAGCTTAAGGCGAAAACATTTACAGAATCTATTTTTGTTATCACTTAAATGACTGTTTAAAAATGTTTACTAAGGTTAAGTTTAGATCTCACTATAAGATTAACATCAAATATATTATGATATTTACAGCTCTAATACTAAATTTAAAAATAGTATTCGTTTTAAGACAGTTTAATCTACAATAGATAAAATAACCTATATTATTAATCATAGTTATTCTATGTTAAGATTTAAGGTGAAACGCTTTATGATATGTTTCTCAGTTTTAAATTATAAAACAACCCGTAAGGAAACGATATAGCTAGTGCTAAACCTGGTATTAAATTCAGTAGATATTTTTTAAATCCTCCATAATAGTAAACACCATAACCTATCAAAGGTATATAAAGAGCGGAGATTAATGGAAAAAATGCAGACAAAATAGCTAGTATATAGTAACTGCCATAATATGTATAACCAGTCAAAAACGTAATATCTGTTAGTCCATCAAATAACAACATTAAATCATATTTACTTCTCCATAAATTTCTTCTTGCTTCTTTTATCGAAGATTTAAAATCAGTTCTAGCGTGAACTTTATTTAAATGTAAACATCTTCCATTAACAGGTTCTACTCTATATCCTAATTTTTTTAGTTTTGCATAAAGCCAAACGTCTTCATCTCTTTCATATTTTTCGTCGAATCCTCCTATCATTTTTATATATTCAGTATTAATTCCAGCACATCCCAGATTAGGATTGTGCTCTCCTTTATTAATAGGCTTTTCAATTTCTTCGCTTGAGTAGGCATAATGCATCCATGTAAATGCAACTCCTTCTAATAGTTTTTCTTCAATCTTCTTACTAAAATTACTAGGTAAAACTACGTCACTATCAAGAAATATTACATGTTTTTCAGATGTTAATTCTAGCATTTTATTTCTTAATTTAGCCATATTAACTTTTTTCATTCTTTTATCCTTAACATAAGTAATTTCAGATCGAAGTGATAAGAAATATTCCTCTATATCTTTTCTCTCACTATTATCATAAATTACAACTCTATTAACTTTTTGAGATAAAGCAGAGCTTACAGATTGTTTTACCCATTCTAGTTTATCACTAGGACCGACTGGTATAATAATTTCCATTAAGTAATTGAATATAAATGGAAGAAATAAAGGTAGCCGTAATTGCACATGGTCTGGGAATGAGTAGAGGTTACAGTGGTGAGGGATATGTTTATAAAAACGTCTTTGAATTACTAAAGGAAAAAAATATAAATTTTGTAGCAGTAAGCTTTTCTAAACCGTATGACACTTCACTAAATTCTATTTACTCTTTGCCTTTTCATTTACCGAAGTTTGATAAATACCAAAGGCTTCTTGTTTATTTTACTGCTAAGAAAGTAAAACCTAAGTTGTTTTTTAATGCTTCTGGTATTTTGATTCCATTGTCTAATATTGCCCCTCACATTATTTACGCAGGAGCACCTGCTATATCCTCTGTACCTAGTAAATATACAAGATCATTTTTTTGGAGACTTTATCTTTTACCTTTTAGGATAATTATCAGCAGAATAAAGGATGAAGCTAAGAAAGCCACAATAATTGCCAACTCTCTTTACTCTGCTAGAGCAATAGCTAAAGTCTTTGAAATACCTCAGCCTCAAGTAATTTATCCTCCGGTCGATGTTGAGTTTTACTCAAAAGCTTTTGAAAATGAGGATAGGGAAAGTGTGTTTGTTACTATTGCTAGGTTTGAAAGAGGAAAAATGATAGAGAATGCAATAAAATTTTCGCATCTTAGCGGAATTAAGGGAATCGTAATTGGCTCTTTGAATGACAAAAGGTATTATAAAGAACTTGTGAGATTAAGAGATAGACTAAATGCTGATATTAAGTTTTTACCTAATTTACCAAGAGAAGAGGTTTTAAAAATACTTTCTAAAGCTAAATTATATTTCCACCCAACTATTGGTGAACATTTTGGAATACCCATCATAGAGGCTATGGCATCTGGTGTTGTTCCCATTGTCCCTAAGGAGAGCGGTGGTAGTGAAATAGTTCCTCAATTCTCTTATGACAACTTAGAGGATGCTGTTAGGATAGGTAAAGAAATCATTGAAAAATATTCGAATAATTTAAGAAAAGAAATGCATGAAAAAGCTATAATGTTTGATAAAAATAACTTCAAGGAAAAAATTTACGACGTTATAAGTAAATATTTAATGTAGAGTATTTTATTATTTCCCATGGTTTACGTGATAACTGGTGGTGCTGGTTATATAGGTGGGCATTTAACAGATTATTTAGTAGAAAGAGGAGAAGATGTCGTTGTAATTGATGATTTTTCTTATGGAAAATATATGAATAATAAAGCTATTTATAAAAAGATAGATTTGAGATCTAATGCTGACATAGAAATACCAAAAGATTCAATTCTTTTTCATTTAGCTGCCAATCCAGATGTAAGGACTTCAATGATTCACGTGCAAGAACATTTTGAAAGGGATGTAAAGGTTACTCTTAATACATTAGAAATAGCGAGAAAATATGATGTTAAAAAATTTATCTTTGCCTCTTCCTCTACTGTATATGGAGAGGCAAAAGTTATTCCTACACCAGAAGATTCTGAATTAAAGCCAATTTCTAACTATGGTCTTTTTAAATTATTAGGAGAAGAAATGGTAGAATATTATTCTAGGGTTTATAGTATAAGAGCAGTTTCGGTTCGTTTAGCTAACGTAACTGGAGGTAGAATATCTCATGGAGTAATTTATGATTTCGTAAATAAACTCTTAAAAGATAGTAATAAGCTAGAAATTTTAGGAAATGGAAAACAGAAAAAAAGTTATATCTATATTACAGATACAATAGAAGGATTAGTCTTATTAGCAGAGGAAAATACTGGTTCGTATTCAGTATATAATCTTGGTAACGAAGATTGGATTACTGTTGATGAAATTGCTAAGATCGTGGAAGAGGAAATGGGTGTGTCCCCCAAGCATATATACGTTGATTCTGGAGAAGGAAGAGGATGGGTGGGTGATGTTAGATTTATGTTACTTGACATAAAAAAGATAAAAGAAATTGGTTGGAAGCCTAAATATACTTCTAGAGACGCTGTTAGACTTGCTGTGAGGGATTTATTAAATGAATTACATAAAAATTAGGCTGCTAGGCTTAGGTTTGCTTCTTCTCTCTATAACTATAATAATATTATCATTTGAAATATTATTTCTTGGATTACAGATAAAACTCGGTAATTTTAGACTGTCTGATTACTTCATAAAAGTTATTAATTTTTTAATTATCTTAGGCGTTTTTGGTTATTTAGGGTATGTTGGATATGTTATGCTTAGTACTGGAGAAAGGAGATAATAGCGTTTAATTTAAATACCAGACATTATATTGATTTTTGTGGGCCCGTAGCTCAGCCAGGTAGAGCGGCGGGCTCTTAACGTAATATATACAGGGTAGAGGAGATACCCGTAGGTCCCGGGTTCAAATCCCGGCGGGCCCGCGTATTATTTTAAAAATTCTTTCATAATCATTTTAATAATCTTGTATTTTCCTTCTATTTTATTTACCATAATTAAACCTGGAATACCAGTTGCAGGATGGATTTTATCTGGAAATGGAACAGGATCTAGGCCAAGCTTTTGACAAATAATAAGCAAAGAATTAAAATCAATTCTTTTTTCTCCAATTTTTCTAATTTTTCTTCCTTTACCCCTACTACTAGCTAAAAAATAAGCTAACCATATGGCTACTTTTTCCCCTTTATAGTCTCTTAAGCTCATTCTTTAATCAGTATAGCATTTATTGTTCCGTCTTGACCTGGCCTAGAAGTTACCTTTGCTTTTCCCAATTCTGTTTGAATTATTGATCCTTTTACAATTATTCCTCTTCTAGCATACTCCTTATTTGCTGGAGTTTCTATAACTGATAATATTTTTGCTTTCTTGCTTACCTTTTCTTGAGGGTCATATATGTTTGCAAACGTGGCATATTTCACTCTTATTTTTATATTTCCTCCCATACCTCTTTCTTTTTCTATTAACTCCTCAGTACTAAGTTTTGTTTCAGTAGGAGGAGAACCTAATTCAAACTTCCTTTTATCTCTATGTTTTCCTTTTTTACCACCAGTTATTTTCCTAAAATCATTACCTTGAAAATATCCCATACGAAACTTATTTAAGGAGGTAGCTTATAAATTTAAGCACCGAAATTTCTTTTCCTCTTTTGATAAGATCTTATTGCTCTCCATAAGTCTATCTTTCTAAAGTCTGGCCAATATGTGTCTACAAAAAAGAGTTCTGAATACGCTATATGCCATAAAAGGAAATTACTTATTCGTATTTCACCAGAAGATCTAATTACTAGATCTATGTCTTCTAGCTCTTTATCATAAAGGTATTGCCTAAATATATTTTCATTAATATCATCTAGTTTTATTTTTCCTTTCTCGTAATCTGCAATAATTTTTTTGGTAGCATCAATTATTTCTTGTCTTCCCCCATAACAGATTGCAAGAGTAAGCTTCCTCTTGTTAAAATTCTCAGTTTTTTTACTTAATTGATTTAGTACTTCTAATAGGTCTAAGGGAAGTTTATATATTAGACCTATTGCTCTTACTTTAACTTCATATTTGTAAATTATTTCGCCATAGAGTAACTCTTCTAATCCTGCCTTAATGTAGTTAAATATTGTATTAAGCTCAAGATTTGATCTCTTATCACAATTTTCTGTTGAAAGTGCAAATACCGTTATATTTTTTATACCCATCTCTAGTAACCATAATAACACTTGTTTTAACTTTCTGTAACCATTATAATATGCATCATTTATACTTAAGTTGTTGGCTCTTGCCCATCTCCTATTCCCATCTGGAATAATTCCAACGTGTTGAGGAAATGGACCATTTTTTATCTCATTCCATAAAATTTTTTCATAGAACTTATAGACTGGATATAGTATAATCTTCCCTACTTTTTCTTTAAACATAATTCTTCTATCGCATTGATATAAGTTGTTAAAGCTATAAATATTTCATCGATAGAAATCTTTTCATTATTTGTGTGTTCTAACGTAGAATTCCCAGGTCCATAGGTTACTATTTCTTTTGCTATATTTTTTAATATATTCATATCACTAGTCCCAGCTTTTCTAGCTAGTTTTGGCTTAAACCCTTGCTTTATTATGCCTCGCATAACTGCTTTAACAATATTACTATTCACATCAACTTTCACTGGTTCTATATCTTCTACTATTTTTATATCACATGTTTTAAACTCATTATGAATAAGAGCTAGAATCTCATCCTTAGAGTTTTTAATCGAGTATCTTATATCTAGATGTAAATACCCTTCTGAAGGTGTCATATTTATATAATCACCAGATTTTATTATGGTAGGTACTATAGAAAAATTCTCATAGTTACTTGGTTCTCTATATATTTCTAGAATTTTTTTCGATAAGTCAACTATCAAATTCTCTTTAGATGAAGAAGAATGTTGAGAATTTCCTCTACATAATATATCTAAATGCAATACTCCCCTATATTCCACTATAACATCTAAAGTATTACTGGGTTCCCCTACGATAATATAATTGTACCTAATACCACTATTAGCTAATTCCCTTGCGCCCTTACTTTTTCCTTCTTCATCTGCTAGTGCAGCAAATTGAACTTTATACCCTTTTTCATTTAATATATAAGTTGCCAAAAGCATAGCAATCAAAGGACCTTTTGCGTCAACAGCCCCCCTACCATATATAACTTCTCCTTCTATTTTAGGCTGTATAAATCCTGGAACTGTATCTATATGTGATGCTAAGAGTATATCCCCTTTTCCTAGGAAATACGACTTAGATTTAGAAATTTCAAGATTAAGATTAAATTCCTTTGAGACTTTTTCAAAAAAATCTTTAGCTCTTTCTTCTTCGCCAGAAGGAGTATAAATTGAAAGTATTTCAAGTAGTAGCTCTTTTATTTTCCGTCTCAATAATTCCTTTTCTAGCTGCATTTGATGCTTCCTCCATATCGCTTTGTGTAATCATGTATGGTGCAAGAAATCTTATAACTGTTGATCCAGCTTTTAAGGCTAAAACTCTTTCATCTTGCATAACTTTTAATGCAATTGCTGGTGGAAATCTAATTTCAATACCTATCATCAAGCCTTTACCTCTAATTTCCCTCACTGATTTCAAATCACTAAGTTTTTCCCGGAGAATTTTCTTAAATATCTCTCCTTTAATGCTTGCTTGTTCTACTACATTGTCTTCCTTTAAAACTTTCGATGCCGCAGTAACTGCAGCCATAGCCATTGGATTTCCTCCATAAGTACTACCATGATCACCCTCTTCCAATTTTTCCGCTATCCAATCTGGCAGAAATAAAGCACTAACTGGAAAACCTCCCCCAATTGCCTTTCCTGCTGTTAACAAATCTGGAATAATACCATAATGTTGATAAGCCCATACTTTTCCAGTTCTTCCAAAACCTGTTTGAACTTCGTCAACTACTAACAAAGCACCTACTTTTTGTGTTTGTTCTCTTAAAGCTTTCATGAAGTCTTCATTAGCTGGAATCACTCCGGATTCACCTTGAATTGGTTCAACTAT
This sequence comes from Sulfurisphaera ohwakuensis, assembly GCF_009729055.1. GTDB lineage: Archaea > Thermoproteota > Thermoprotei_A > Sulfolobales > Sulfolobaceae > Sulfurisphaera > Sulfurisphaera ohwakuensis. Next base: position 65,564 of record NZ_CP045484.1, read on the forward strand.
TACAGCAGCTGTTTGTTCATCTATGTTCTTTAATTCATCTATATTATTATAAGTTAGAAATTGTACTGGTGACATTAATGGTTCAAAAGGTTCTCTATATCTTTTATTCCATGTAACTGAAAGGGAACCTGCTGTTCTTCCGTGAAATGAATTTTTGAAAGCTATTATTTTTTTCCTACCAGTTATTTTCCTAGCAGTTTTCAGAGCAGCTTCAACAGCTTCAGTACCGCTATTTAATAAAATAATGTTATCCATCTTATCTGGTTTTAAAGGGTCTAGTTCTTTTAGCATTTCGTCTCTGATAGGGGTAGAAAATGAAGTAGACAAAGTCATAATATTTTCCATTTGTCTTGATAAATATTCTATAACCCTTCTGTTTCTGTGTCCTAAAAAGGCTACACCAATTCCCGTATGAAGGTCTAAGTATTTTGTTCCACTAATATCCCATACGTACTGACCCTCTCCTTTTACTATAGTCAGTCCTCTATCTCCATAAAGTTGAATGAACTTCATTTTTTAATCCACTCTTCAATTTTTCTAATTAAATACTCTGATACGTTAAAATTATTGACTCTTACAGTATTTTTGTATTCTGGCACTCCATTTACTTCATTAATTATATAACCTCTTTCTGGATCTTCAAATACATCGATACCTAGAAAGAATCCTCCTATTATATCTTTTACTTTTAATGCAAGATCTTGTAATTCTTCGTCTATCTTTAAAGGTTCTGCCTTAGCACCTAAAGCTGTGTTTGTTTTCCAATTCCTCGAATTCACTCTATAAATTCCAACTGGTGCCTCATCACCTATGGTGAATATTCTTATGTCCCTATCGGGTTTTTTCACAAATTCTTGTATTAAATAAATATATCTAAATTGTAACGTAGTATATTCTTGATACTCTAAAAAGTTCCTTAATGTATCCTCATCAGTGGCTCTGGCTACCATCCTACCCCAGCTACCTTCAACTGGCTTTATTACAACAGGATAACTTAGTTTATTTGCAAGTTCTAAGGCTTTTTCTTTAGAAAAAGCTACTATTGTTTTAGGAACTCTTATCCCATGCTTTGATAATAACGATAAGGTGTAAAGTTTGTTTTCACATTTTATTAAAGTTGAGGAGTCATTAATAGTTTTGTAACTTAAGTTTTCAAATATAGTGGATGTTATTACTGCTCTAGCATGAGAAGTATTTCTTTGTATTATAACATCAAGATCTCCTAATGTTTCATTACTATCATTATTATAAAAATAATAAAAATCTTTAGTATATATTGGAATTACAGTATGTCCTAATTTCCTCGCTTCTTGTATAAGATTTTTTTCTTCCCATCTTAGGAGATCATATATTACCCCTAAGATCACTCTCCCCAGTCCTCTCCTACTTGCTCGGCTAATCTTAGTGCGAGTCTTCCATGATCATTATATACTTCTAATTGAGCTCCACATTCATGCTCAACTATTTCTCCAGGCAATGCGTCATCTGGAACATTTACATCTCCATTACATACGGGGCACTTTAGGACTACCATTTTTGGATCAAATATATCATAAAAAGTAAGTAGTTGATAAGCTTTTATGAAAATAAATGGTTCGATTTTAAAACCAGACTCTAAGAACTATTGTACTATTTGTACTTAGTACTCCTTGAAGGCTTCTTATATCATCTATTGTTTTATTAATTGAGGAGATGTTAGTACCCCTAACTACTGTTAAAATGTCATAATCTCCAGTTGTCTCATATACAAATTCTACTCCTTGAATCTTTATTATTTTTTTAGAAATTTCTGGTGTTGGGATTTGTGGATTAGTTTTTACCATAACTATAGCTCTTATTTCATTTTCTAGCTCATAATCAATAGTGAATCTCTTAATTACACCCATTTTTATTAGTTTTTCAATCCTTTTCCTTACTGCCGCTTCACTAATTTTGAGCTCTTTAGCTATACTAGTGTATGGAGTTCTTGCATTTTTCCTTAATATTTCAAGAATTTTTAAATCACTTTCATCTACATCCGCCATTACATGATCACCGTTCCCCTTAATTGTAATGCATTTGAAATTGGGTCTTGCACAAGACCCGAGGAGATTATTACTTTTTTAACTCCATTTTCAATAGTTTCTCCGGCCATTAATAGTTTTCTGTTCATACCGGGTCCTATTCTTTTAGATAATTCTTTAGCCTCTTTAGACGTGAGCTTACTTATTACTTTTCCATCAACTAAAACTCCTTCAACATCAGTTAGAAGTATTAAAGTATCAGCTTTCATAGCAGTAGCAATTGCAAAAGCCATTTGATCTCCATCAACATTAAGTAATGTTTTTTCTTCTGGATCGTATGCCAGGGGAGCAAAAACTAGAAGATCAAAACTCTTTAACAAATCTGAGATTACTAATGAATCAACTTTCTTTATTTTCCCAGTATAACCACCATCAACTATTCTTTTTCTTCCTCTTTCATCTATTATTATTATTTTTTTCTTTCTCTCTGCAATTACAGAGTTACCATCAGCACCAGTTAGTGAAATTACTTTCTTTTTATGAGCTAATTTTGATACTATTTGTCTTGAAATCAAACTCATAACCATTATAAAAACTTCTAATTCTTCTTTAGATGTATATCTACTTCTTATTCCTTCTGGTGAAGTTACAAATACTGGTTCTATTCCTAGTTTCTTAGAAGTCTCAGTTACCTGGTCTCCACCACCATGAACAAATATAGCTTGTTCTCCTACATTAGATAAACTTTCAATAATCCCATCTAAATTATTTTTTATTACTCTTCCTCCGGCTTTTACAACTATCATTTTAAGCAGGCCTCAGAGGAGGTATTCTTAAACCCTCATCTTCTTCAAAACCTCTTGATATGTTAAAGGCTTGTACTGCTTGACCAGCTGCACCTTTCATCAAGTTATCTATTGCAGAAAACATTGTTATTCTTTGCATTCTTTTTTCTATTGCAAAACCTATATCTGCAAAATTACTACCTATAACAAATTTTGGATCTGGATAAGGATGAATATTACTCCTTATTATACGTATGAATTTTCTTCCTTTATAGAATTCTATGGATTTTTTCCACATATCCATTTCGCTTATATCACTACTTAGCCAACCATGAACTGAAGCCAAAGCACCTCTCACACTACTAACGGCGTGAGGAACCAAACTTACTTTTACATCCCTTTTTGCTATTAAACTAAGTTCTTGCTCAGCTTCAGCTGCGTGTCTATGCCCATCGGCCTCATAAGGTCTTATTGCATTTTGTCTTTCTGGATGATGACTACCTTCATGAGGTTTCGCACCTCCTTCACTACTTCCAACTTTTACATCGCTGATTAATTTGTAGGTCTCTAATAGACTTGATGCAACTAAAGGAGCGCCAGCTAATATAGTTGCAGTAGCATTACAGCCTGGAGAAGCGATAAGTTTTGCATTTTTAAGTTCTTCATAGTGAAGTTCTGGTAAGCCATACACAGCTTTTTTCAGCAAATCTGGGTATGGATGTTCATAACCATACCATATTTTATATAGAGTAGGATCTTTTAACCTAAAATCTGCACTTAAATCAATTACTTGAATTCCCATTTCTAGAATTTTTGGTACATATTCTAATGAAACTTTGTGCGGTAACCCTAGAAATACAGCATCCGCTTTATCTCCTAGTTTATCAAATGAAAACTGTGAAAAATTCATATTGTAAAATCCTCTTAAATTTGGATGTACTAATGTTATGGGTTTACCAGCATATTCTCTAGATGTTACATACGTTACTTCTACTTTTGGGTGAACTGCCAGAATTCTTAGCAATTCTCCACCAGTATAACCTGAACCTCCTATTACAGCAACTCTTATCATCTTTTGACCATAAAGCAATAGGATTATAAGTAATTTAAGCATATATAGTATTATATTATGAGTATAACAACAGACGAATTGAAGAAATTCTTAGAAGAAAAAATAGCTGATTTAAAGAAAGAACTGGAGTTTTACGAGTATTTACTTAGTTTAATTGAAGCAGAGGGTTATAAGGGTATAGTAAAGGGAAACAAGGGGAGCATGGATGTTCTTAAAAGTAGCAGAGGAGAAATATTAGCTGAAATATATTATATGCCCCCTATTATGAGGGTAATAATTAAAGGAAAGACTACTATAAATAAAATTTATGTTAATGTACTCACAAAGATACTAGAAAATGAAAAAAATAGAAATAAAATAGATTATGATATTGTATTAGAAAGGGATGAACTTAAAGAAATAATTATAAAAAATGTTAAGGATGAGATAATTTATAATAAGATTAAGGCAGCTTTACAATCTATTTTAGAGAGAGTCTCTTATTAATGTATCTAATGAAATTACTACCGGTCTAGGATCTGTTATAAATCTAATTAAAGCCTCACCCCTTCCTAGGAATGATAATTCGTTTGAAATTTCCTTATCAGATATGTTTACAAATCTTAAAACTTCTTGCCAGAATTTTTTATCTCCATTATTCATAAATGCTATTAATCCTATATTTTGTAAATAAATATCACTATAATCTCCTAAATCGATTATATTCTGAGTAGCTAATAATAACATTATACCAAAACCTCTTCCTCTCTTTATAAGATCAAGTATTATTGAGTACTCAGAAGAATCCTTTATTATAGTCCAAGCTTCATCTACAACTATAGCTATTTTCAATTTATCATCAGCTATGTTATATTTATTATAAATTTTAGTTAGTACTGACATCATTATTAACCGTCTAATTTCTTCAGACTTTATCAGCGAAAGATCAATTACATATATACTATCCTCATTAATCATATCGACTAAGGAGTTTTCTTTACCTATATCAAATTCTTTTACTTGAGATATTATTCTATATAGATATGTTTTAACTTGATAAGGAATATCCAATTTTTCGATTTCAGCCAGAATAATATCCCATGTAGGATTTGTGTACCTATAAAATACATCTTTTATTACTTTGTATAAGATAGAAGAGGTATACTTGTCCAATTTAAAGCTGTTTGATAATATTTCTTCTATTTGTGATATATAAGATTCTAAGTTAATGCCATCAACTCTCAGTAAACCTAAACTATATACAAGAGGGTTAAGAGTTTTGAAGCGTATATAGTATTTTTTTAATCTTATTTTTATATCGCTTTTCATATCGAAAAAAATCACTGGAATATTTGAAAATATATTAATTTTATAACCTAAACTTATTAAAAATTCTGTTTTTCCAGCACCAGTTGGACCAATAAGTAGAACATGAGGATTTAGCATACTTTTATAGTTCCAAAAAACAGCTCTATTATTACCTATTTCTCGTCCTATGTAGATCCCATCTTCAAAAAACTCAAATTTTGGTGACTTAGGTAATGAAAATACGGATAAAAATGGTAATTGAGTTGGGAAACCTTGCTTCTTTAACTTAATTTTATCTTGAAATAATTTTATTATCTCATCTTTTGTAGCTAATCTAGCTTTTATTCCTAAACTTTCTAGTCCCTTCCTTAGAAGTTGGATAGAAGCTAAAACATTTTCTTCTGTGGTAGAGTTAATGATAAAGAATATTAAGTATCTGAAAGGAGTCTCTCCTTCACTTATTTTTTTAATCATAGACTGCACAATTTCTAGTTCATTCTTTGCTCTTTCATTAGATGGATCAGCTTCAGTAATAACTCTTAAATTTTGGGCTCTTAAAAATAAATTTTCTAAAAATTTATTTTTATCTATAGATTGCTTCTTAAATACTATGTCTATATCCCCTAATACATCTAAAACTTTATGAAATGATATTATCTTATTTCTTAGACTTTCATCACTTAAATCCCTATAATCAAAAGGAATGTCATCTACTACAAGAACGCCTCTTATACGTTCTTCATCTCTCATTATTCCATCTTTTACAATTATCCCAGATTTTACTTCATTTTTATTTATTTTACCTCGAATATATGTAGTTATAAAGTCACTGAAAATTCTATAATTTCCCTTCTTTAACATAATCAAAAAGAGAAAAAAGAGTAAGATATCTAAAATAAAAAATATTAAATTTTTACTAATAACACCTAAAATTAAAAGGATTATTACAAAGATTATGAGAACTTTAGGATTTTCACTTATATTATCAGCCATATGTAAGCATAATTTACTTAAAAAAGAGAGAGATAATCACTATAATTCAATATTAGCATGTATTACGCGTAAATCATCTTCAGTCTTTTTAAGCTTCATCATTAATTCAGCGACTACACCATCTAAAAATATTTGTGTAGTATCCTCAAATAATGTACCTAAGGGAGCTAAAGGTTCAGTAATTCCTAAAATTTGCCTAGCAAAATAATCCTCATTTTGTGAATATTTTGTTCTTCCAGGGATTTCAACAACTACATCTGCTATTTTTGCAATAGGACTATCTGAATAGCTTGTTATTGCTATTAATGTTGCTTTAGCTTCTTTTGCGGCTTCAGCAGCAGTTAATATTAGCTTTGTTCGACCAGAACCCGATATTGCAATCGCAATATCCTTTTCACCAATTGCGGGAACTATTGTCTCACCTAATACATAGGCATTGTAACCTAAATGAAGAAGACGCATTGCAAAAGCTCTTCCTACTAATCCACTCCTTCCAGCTCCCATGACTAATACTTTTCCATTTCTATTATTATAATAAAAATTAGTTAGAACTTCAACCATTTTATTTACTTGTTCGGGTTTTATCATTTGAGCGGCCCTTATAATGAATTCGGCAATATCGAACATAGTTTTTATACTAAGTGGGGCTTGGAGAAGTGAGGATGAAGACAAATTATTTCTCCAATTAAACTATATCATGATTACTTTAAAACATTATTGCTATAAAGTAGCAATTAAAGTTTAATATTTTACATGATAAATAACACTATTATGTCGTCAACAAGATGGGTTCCAAAATGGACCATAATAAGCATAGAATTAGAAGACGGGAAGAAAATAGAAGCTTGTTACGATGAGATAACAAAACTCTACGCGTGCCCTTACTGCACCCCAATATGCAAAAAAGGCGGTATCCCAGAACAAGGATCTTATTTCTTCAATAAAGAAGATTTAAAGGAGCATATAAAAGCTCACAGTTTTAACTATTGGATAAAATCAAAGAAGGAAGAAGAGGAAGAAGAAGAGGAAGAAAAAATAAAAGGTACAGAGGAAGAAGAGGAAGAAGGGGAGGAGTAATAAAAATTCTTATTATAGGGAATTTTACCATAGACTTGATTAATGAGAAAGAGCAAATAGGAGGACCACCATTATATTCTGGTTTCGCAATTTACAAGCTTGGAGGAGAGGCTTATATACTTTCAATTTTAGGTAAAGATTTCTTTCATCAAATTCCTAGTTTTTTAAAAATATATAAAATAATAAATGATAATAACACGGTAAAATTTAAGCATATATTTCAAAATAATTCTAGAAAATTAATATTATTATCAAAAACGAATAATAAAATAAGTTTCAAATTTCTGGTTATGCATAACTATTTTGATGGAATATTAATTAATCCTGTATGTAACGAAGTAAACCTAGAAAATATAAACGTAAACGTGCCAATAGCGGTTGACATACAAGGTTTTATTAGAACGTGTAAAATAAATGAAGAGATTAGCTATTCTTCTACTAACTTGCCTCCTAATCCTTTATACACAGTATTTCATAGTAACATAGAAGAATTGAATAACTCTGGACTTTCTATTAAAGATTTATTTAAATTAGGTTTTAAGGAACTATTAATATCATATGATGAAGAAGGATTTGAACTATATACTATGGCTAATAAAAAATATTTTAAACCAACTCAAATTGGTACTTATAGAACAGGTACAGGAGATATACTTCTTGCCTCGTATTTTTATTATAGATTAAATAACGTAGATCCCATAAGTTCTGCAATAAAAGCTAAAGAATTCGTAGAATGGTTTAGCAATTTAGGCTATCAAGAATTGCTTCGCATAGTGTGAAATTCTTCCACTTTCCTAGTCTACCACAGAACCTGATATTTTCAGGATAGACATTATCGTCTTCTCCAATAAGGATTGCATATCTTATAATTCTTGATCTAAAAGCTAAAATTTCGTCTTTTAAGAGTATATTTTCTCTCTTTAAATCACTAAATATCTTATCCCATATAGGTGGCGATGATGTAAACGGAATTAGTATGTATAAGATATCATAATCATTACTAATCCAATAAGCACTTATAATGTGAGAATAAGATATACCATTATCACCATTAATATAAACATCCCAACCTCTATCTTTTTTTGGTACGATAACTATTAGTTCTAGCATTGAGACACTACGTAACTTATCATTCTTAATTCCTAATAGATCTGCAATATATTTTCTAGATATAGTAACGAATATTTCATCTCCCTTGATCATATTATTTGTTGTAATTATTTTATTGTTTTGGATTATCTTCTTTATATTAGTATGTAATACCTTAACTTTCTTAGATAAATTATCTATGAGTTCAATTAAATTAGTCACATAAAACATTTTCTCGTTAAAAATTAGCCATTTAGGCAGTTCATGAGTATAAATCTTTCTAAGTATATAATTTTCTTTTTTCATATGTATTCTTAACTTAACTTCTGTTGTCTGAAAATATTCACATGAATAATTAGTTAATGGAGGATGAAATGGGATATTAACGTTAAGAATTTCCTCGTAGGTAAAAACTCCACCAAGCCTAGGTTGATTTTCAATAATGAGAGAATCTTTCTTATTAGAGGCAAGAAATAAACCAGAGAGCCCTCCACCTAAAACAATTTTCACAAACTAAATTAATAAAAGATTTGATAAAACATTATCTGATGTGTAAGTAAGGCTACCATTACTGGAATCATCACCTTTTCTATCATTCAAATTATCTAAAAATCTCATTAAATCATTTTCAGATTGTAATATTATGATCTTATTATCTAGCTCGAGCTCGATATATGATCTACTTAACAAATCTAATTCCAATATAAATTCTATTTTTCTTTCCTTTAAAGCTTCAATAATTTTAGGAGTTATGTCAATATTACTATTAGCACCAATTATTATTCTAAGCATCCTATATGGATAGCTATGTTAGAATTACTTAAAAGAAAGACTATACAATAATATCAAGTGAAATCCTTTTTAGGTTCAACAATATTACAAGGAGGAGGCATATTTGCTTATACCACAAGCTATGAAGAAGCAAAAAAGATCTATGAAGAAGCAAAAAAGATCTTTACCGAGTTTTCAGTAAAAATATTAGATTTGCAAGATATTAAACAAAAGCTTGAAGCAATAAATTTAGACCCAGATATAGCTGACTTTAAAGAAGGATATGTTATAGCCATAGGTGTGTAATATTATGCGAAAGAAAAGAGGTATTATGTCTATAAGTTGAAATGATAAACAATGGGTAAAGGAGACTTACGTCGGACCTTTAGCTGAAGTTATAGAAACTTGTCTAAAATTGAAAGAAAATGAGAGTGTGAAGCTATGGCCCTACTATGGGCCCGCGGGGACTTGAACCCCGGATCTCCACCGTGTGAGGGTGGCGTCCTAACCAGACTAGACGACGGGCCCATACCATATTTTCCTTTTATCCTTATATAGTTTCTTATAATCTAATTAAGCGAGCAAAAAAGTAAAAATTAAAACATCACAGATTTGTAATCGGGTTCAATCTTTATATTTAGTACGTTTAATTTATTTTCATCTAAGTTTTCTAATTCCATTTTTAGCTCGCTAATACTCTGTATTGTTTTAGCATCCAGACTTTTCTCTAGAATTTCGTCTTTAATATCAAGGTTTGAAGTAGTTCTACTTATAGTTGGAATATCAGATGAGATTGCGTCTATTGTTGTACTTCCATTATCATTTAATATTAGTAGAATTCCATGGCTCTTGTTCAACCTATTTTGAATGATTGATAGATTTTGTATTACCCCTTGTAGGTCTGTAACTCCTATAATCTTATTGTTTGATGCCCTTACGATACCACTAATAGCTATATTTCTTTCTAGTAAGGATTCACTAGCTATCCAACTAAAAGGCTTCTCTATAGGCAATCTTACAAAATCTATTGTTGGAGCAGTTAGATCTATGAAAATCTTATCAAACTTGAATTGCTGAATAGTCCTTACTACATCATAAGGCCATAAACCTCCATGAGAATCTAAAATGTGTATTTTTCTATATACCTTTATTTTATCAGCAGAACCCCTCTTTATTGGTTCCTTAATTTTAGCCTTAAGCTGTGTTAACAGTTCTTTTAAGAATAAACCTGTATCTGCTACTACTGGAATTTGTGGAATAAAAACTTTGCCTATATCTTCACCATCAACATTATTATGAATAAGATAGCCTTTGAATTTCATTGACCAGCCGGCTGTAGAGAGTTGTGTAAATCTTGTTCCTAAAGCTAGTATCACATCGGCTTCATCAAGCAGTCTGCCTCCTTCTTCTGTAGCAAATAAACCTAGACCTTCACCAGCATAAAGCGGATGTGATGCTGGTATTACTCCTTTGCTCCTAAAAGTAGCTATAACTGGTGAATCTAATAACTCAGCAAGTTCTTTTAATTCATCAAAAGAGTTAGAAGCTAAAACACCATAACCAGCAATAATTACTGGTGATTTTGAATTTGATAATACTTCCGCGACCTTTGCTACTGTGGTCTTATCTGGTGTTTTCTTTTCTGGTTTCTGCTCAGCAGGAGATAAAGGATATGCTTTCAACTTAAATAAATCTTCTGCTATTTCTATATAAACTGGCCTATTTCTATTACTTAATGCTTCCTTATAACCTTTCTCTATAGTTATTATTATTTCTTCTATGCTAACTACTCTTTCACGCATCTTTGTTATAGGAGCTAATATATTCATTAAATCATCTTGGGTCTTCAACTCAGCAATTCTACTTCTACCAGTATCCCTATATGATCTTAGAGTTGAAACAAGCAGAAGTGGTACAGAGTCCATAAATGCTTGGGCTATTATATCAATAGCCTCAGTTAAATAAACACCAGGGGATTGCAAAACTACTCCAAGCGTATTATATTCCCTCGCATAGGAATCGGCTAACATTACAGCCTCTCTGGTGCTTGACGCATAATTTATATTAATTTCGTATTGTTTAAGTCTTTCAGCCAAAAATGATGGAAGATTATAAGGTGAAAATATTTCTTTGATTCCTAACTCTTTAAAAGTATAAGCAATCGCTTCGTCTCCTTTTGTTTCTCTTCCTATTGTCTCCTCTTTTCTTTTGGGTTGACTCACAAGATTATACAACCAAAGTAAAGTATAAATTTTTTAAATAAGCCGGGGGCGGGACTTGAACCCGCGAAATAACGGGTATCTGCAATAAACTCTGCGGCCCGCCGCCTTAACCTCTCGGCCACCCCGGCATGTATTCAAATATGTTTTACACTATCGAGCTAAAATATTTTAATGTTAACTTATGCATTTTAGAGCGTGAGAAAGTGATTCCTTTTTCAAAAATAGGGGATATATTGGCCGAAATAAAAGGGCTAACAGATTTTGTAATAATAGGTGATACTATAGTAGATTTAAGTTTAGGTAGAAAGGGTACCGATAGCGATATTGATCTCTTCATGCTTGGCTTAAGTGTACTAGTTGATGAAGATAAAATACGTGAATTCGCTTTTGAAAGAGGTTGGGATTTCGGTAAGACACCTATAGATACACCTAGAATTATTGCTTCAGTAGACGATGACCAATTACAGATAGATATGTATGAAAATATTCAAGATTTTTTTGTTCCAGAAGAAATAATAAACAGTGCTATTGAAATGAGAATAGGCAAAGAAAAATTTAAGATAGTAAGACTAGAAGATTACATTTTACTTAAAACTAATGCTTTTAGAGAAGAAGATGAGGACGAATTGAAAACCATAGTTTACTTAATAGGTGAAGGAAAGCTTAATATAGATAAAAAATACTTAGAGTCTCATATAGATCTTTTTGAAGAAAATTCGAAAAGTATACGAGATAGACTTGCCTTAATAGGAATAAAAATTTAGGCTATCCTTTCTTAGCTGGTAATTCTTTCTTCTTTGGTCTTAGATTTTTACTATGGCATCTTCTACATTTTGTAGCTCTTATGGAATTTAATGCCCCACAATCTCTACAGACTTTCTTTAAAAATACACGCTGTTGAACTATTTGAAGCTTTACTGGATCGGTGAGTGGCATTTTTAACCCCGATTCAATAATATGAGTCAGTTCAAAAAAAGTATTGCGGTAAAAGCGGAGTTGAAAGAGGATGAAGATACCGCTAGATTATATTTGTGTAAAAAGTGGACTTCTATGCAATCGTTGTCAATCTCTGATAGATAAGGGCGAAGTAGAACATTATGAAGTAGACGTGATGAAGATTTTATTAGATCTAGAAGAAACACAGTTTAGAGAACTGAAAGATGCAGTATATCATAAAGCGTTTAAAGTAGATAATTTATTGATATTACTAGTAACTAGTCCACCTACAATGTCTCATCAAAAATGGATTAAGATAGCTAAAATACTTCAAGAGAAACTAGGCTTAAAAGTAAGAATCCTTGAAAAAAGTAACAACATTAAGTCCACAGCGTCTCAACTATTATCACCAGCAAGAGTACTAGGAGTAAATACAGTATGGTTACCAGATGGTTCAGTACAATATGTTATAAGAATCTCTAGAAACGAAAAGAGATTTCTACCAGCAGATGAAAATTCGTTAGAAACAGCACTATCAAAAATCCATGCTATCCCAATAAAAATTAGGGTGGAGTAAAAATGTATAGAAGTCATTTCATTGCTGATGTAACTCCAGAATATGATGGAAAAGAAGTAATATGGGCTGGATGGGTTCATCTTTTGCGTGACTTAGGTGGTAAGAAATTTATAATACTTAGAGATAAGACTGGTTTAGGTCAAGTAGTAGTAGACAAAAACTCTAGTGCTTTTGGTATTTCGCAAGAACTTACACAAGAAAGTGTTATCCAAGTGAGAGGTATAGTAAAAGCTGATAAAAGAGCTCCTAGAGGGATAGAACTCCATGCAGAAGAAATAACTTTACTAAGTAAAGCAAAAGCACCTTTACCTTTAGATGTTTCTGGTAAAGTAAAAGCTGATATAGATACTAGACTTAGAGAGAGAGTATTAGATTTAAGAAGACAGGAAATGCAAGCAGTAATAAAAATCCAATCTTTAGCACTAAAGGCTTTTAGAGAAACATTATATAAAGAAGGATTTATCGAAATTTTCACCCCAAAGATTATAGCATCAGCTACTGAGGGTGGTGCACAATTATTTCCCGTGATATACTTTGGTAAGGAAGCATTTTTAGCGCAAAGCCCACAGCTTTATAAAGAACTTATGGCTGGAGTAGTAGAAAGAGTTTTTGAAGTTGCTCCTGCTTGGAGAGCTGAAGAATCTGATACACCGTTTCATTTAGCAGAATTTATTAGTATGGATGTAGAAATGGCGTTTGCTGATTATAACGATGTAATGCAACTTTTAGAGAAAATATTACATAATATTGTAAAGACCATAAAAGAAGAAGGAAAAGAAGAGCTAAAAATTTTAAATTATGAACCACCAGAAGTAAAGATACCTATTAAAAGATTAAAGTACACTGAAGCAATAGAAATCTTAAGAAGTAAAGGATACAATATTAAATTTGGAGATGATATAGGAACACCCGAATTAAGAATACTTAATGAGGAACTAAAAGAGGATTTATATTTCATTATTGATTGGCCCTCAGATGCAAGACCATTCTATACTAAAAGTAAAAGTGAGAACCCAGAATTAAGCGAAAGTTTCGATTTAATCTATAAATTTTTAGAAATAGTATCAGGAAGCACAAGAAACCATAAGAGAGAAGTACTAGAAGAAACATTAAAGAAAAAAGGATTGAAACCAGAGAGCTTCGAGTTTTTCCTAAAATGGTTTGATTATGGAATGCCACCTCACGCCGGATTTGGAATGGGACTAGCAAGACTAATGGTAATGTTAACGGGAATACAGAGCGTTAAGGAAATAGTTCCCTTCCCTAGAGATAAGAAAAGACTAACACCCTAAGTAAAAAGTCTTGGATCAGTTCTCGCAACCTCTCTTATAACAATAGTTGCATAAATTCCACGATCTAAAGCAAATGTAATTTTTTTATCTTTTATGGTTAAATTTCTAATTAGAGTATATGCTTTTCTTACAAGATCCTTAACATTTAGTTTTAGTTCCTTAATCTTAAAATTAATACTTAGTAGTCCTTCTTCTCTAAATATTTCTCTACAAATACTATCACAACTATCATATGATGTAGGAATTTTTATTACTAAATTCTCATCTATCTTAGTATGATCCATTATCCTTGATAGATACTTATTAAATAAATATGATTGGTAAGCTTCTATGTAAAATATAAGTGGAGTTTGTAAATTTCTTAATATGTTAAAATAATTCTCATTCCTAAGAAGCAGTTTAATAGCTATTCTTTCATCTCTAAATCTTTTAGGGAATAATTCTAGTGCTTCTTTAAGATCGCCTTTCATATAAGCATATCTAGCTTTTTTTACAAGTTCGCTTTCGCTTTCAAAAGGATATCCTACCAAAAAATCAATAGCATTTTGCCATTCTCTCAACACCAACATTTTACCTATAATGTGAGTTATAGGTCTTTTTGTCCCAAATCGTTGATAGCCTATATAAGCTGGTAAATATTTTATGCTCCTTAGTTTATTTACTCTTTTCTCAAGCTCTTTAATATCATCAGTTTCTATCTCTATCTCAAATATGTTCCCAGTATGATTAAATTTAGAATTGCTATAACCTAAGAAGGTTAAAAGAAACTTGTCATTTTCATACTTCTCAATAATATTTTTTACATTAGTTGTATATACTATTTGTTCTGTAATAGCATTTGTATCCTTAATTCCTATATAATGTATCTTGCTATGTAATATTTTTGATATTTCACTTATCACAGTAAAATGATCTATTCCCCGCTTTCTAAGTAAATATACAGCATATTTGCCTTGTATGGAACCTTTCCATTCCGTAGCAGGTTTATAAGAGATCTCCTCAATAACCCTAAAACCATCAGGTCTATTGATAAAAACCTTCAGTGGACTCCAGTCTTCATTTATAAAATACTTCTCCATCCCGAGCATTATATCTATTGGATGCGGTGTAGTTACCAGTTAACTTCGCCTAAATTAGTGATAAAATATTCGCTGACTTAAAGTTTTTACTGAATATCTAAACTTCATTTAAACACTATTACAATAATTTCTAATTATAAACAAGCAGATTTTATCTAGTAATTAAAAATTTTTATTAATAAAAAATTAAAGAAGTTTTAGATCTCCAGTTATCTTATCAACTAATTCTACAGGGGCTGGTCCAATTCCTATACAAGTTACTGTTCCAGGTTCTATCTGCGTTTTTCCAGCATCTTGTATTATAGTTGTTGGTAAATTTAGTTCTATAGCCTTTTCATATCTTTTATTTAATTCATCGAGGTTAGGAACTTTAACAACTATTTTAGGTTGTCCTTCTTCTAGCCATTTATATAACCATTCTTTCCAAAGACTATTACTAGAATTTAGAATATCAAGAACTAATGAAACAGCTGCATGAGCGACTTGGGCAGCTATTTTGCCTTTTCCCATATCTAAATCTGTCCTTACGACTATTACCATTTTAGTAGCCATCAAAAAGAGAGAATTTATAAACCAAATTAAAAACTATGTAATACAATGAGTCTAAATTTCAGATTAAGTTTAAGAGAAGAGATTGAACCACCAGTATGCTCCAGTTGCGGAAAACTAATACACCCTAGAGAGAAAGGAGTTGAATTTTACTGCCCTAACTGTGGAGAAATAATTATAAGAAGATGTTATTATTGCAGAAAACACATAGTGTCCTATACTTGTCCAAAATGTGGTTTTGAAGGTCCATAAGGTGATTATATGACAGACGTCCTTGTAGTAGTAAAAGTATTCCCAGAAAGTGATGAAGTGAATCTTGATAATTTATATGAAGAAATTGGTAAGAAACTACCCGCAGGATATAAGTTAGTAAGAAAAGAAACAGAGCCAATAGCTTACGGTTTAAAAGCATTAATTGCATATGTACAAATGCCTGAAAATGTTGAGGGAGGAACTGATACATTAGAAGAGATAATAAACAGCATTCAAGGAGTAAGTCATGCTGAGGTAGTTGGTATTACAAGACTAGGTTTTTAAATTAATTATACTTTAAGTTCTTATACCACATTATTTATATACATATTTTGGAGATAGAGTTGAGTACTGGCGCTGAAATTCCTCCTTCTGGTAAGAAAGAGCTTATATTGAGAGTAGTTGAAGCTAAACAAAAAGATGTAGGAAGAGGAAAAGTTAGAGTAGACATTGATTTATTAAACCAAATAGGCGTTAATCCTGGAGAAGTAATTGAAATTGAAGGACAAAGAAAGACCGCCGCAATAGCTTGGCCTTTATCACCAGAAGATGCCCTTGAAGAAGAAGACAAATTCATAATTAGAATGGATGGGATAACAAGGAAAAACGCGGGTGTTTCTATAGGAGACAAAGTTATAGTAAGAAAAGCCTCACCAAAAATAGCAACTAGCGTAAAACTAGCTCCTTCGAATTTTTCAATTACTGTTGATCCAGGGTTTATATCTTATGTAAAGAAAAAACTTAAAGATTACCCTCTAGTTGAAGGAGATACTGTTCTTATTCCAGTACTAGGTCAAGCTATACCTTTTACAGTAGTTCAGGTTAGACCTCAAGGAATAGTGATTGTTTCAGATGAGACAAGTATAACAATATCTGAAAAACCAGCAGAACAAGCTAGATATCCTAGGGTTACTTATGAGGACATTGGCGGAATGAAGCATATAATACAGAAAATAAGAGAGCTTGTAGAATTACCACTGAAACACCCAGAATTATTCAAGAGATTAGGAATTGAACCACCTAAAGGAATTTTACTATATGGTCCTCCTGGAGTAGGTAAAACCCTATTAGCTAAAGCAGTAGCTAATGAAACAGAAGCTTACTTTACATCTATTAATGGACCGGAAATTATGAGCAAATTCTATGGTGAGAGCGAACAAAGACTAAGAGAAATTTTTGAAGATGCAAAGAAACACGCACCAGCTATAATATTTATTGATGAAATAGACGCAATAGCACCTAAAAGAGATGAAGTAATAGGTGAAGTTGAAAGAAGAGTTGTTGCACAACTATTAACATTAATGGACGGTCTCGAGAGTAGAGGTAATGTAATAGTTATTGCAGCTACAAATAGACCTAATGCCGTTGACCCCGCGCTAAGAAGACCAGGAAGATTTGATAGAGAAATAGAAATACCATTACCAGACAAGCAGGGTAGATTAGAAATATTACAAATTCACACTAGAAATATGCCGTTATCCAAGGATGTAGACCTAGAAAAATTAGCTGAAATGACCCATGGATATACTGGTGCAGATCTTTCTGCTTTAGTTAGAGAAGCTGCAATGAATGCATTAAGAAGATATCTACAAGTAATTGATTTGAACCAGGATAAAATACCACCAGAAATACTCGAAAAAATGGAAGTAAATATGGATGACTTCTTAAAGGCATTTAAAGAAATCGTACCAAGCGGTTTAAGAGAAATCTATGTAGAAGTACCCGAAGTTCATTGGAGCGATATTGGAGGACTAGAGGATGTAAAAGAAGAATTAAGAGAAGTAGTAGAATATCCACTAAAATACAGAGAAGCTTATGAGAATGTTGGAATAGAACCGCCTAAGGGTATTTTGTTGTTTGGTCCTCCTGGTACTGGTAAGACTATGCTTGCTAAGGCTGTTGCTACTGAGAGTGGTGCTAATTTTATTGCTGTTCGTGGTCCTGAAATCTTATCAAAGTGGGTTGGTGAGAGTGAGAAGGCTATTAGGGAAATATTTAGGAAGGCTAGGCAAGCAGCACCAACAGTAATATTCTTTGATGAAATAGACGCAATAGCACCAATGAGAGGACTAACAACAGACAGTGGCGTAACAGAAAGAATAGTAAACCAACTACTAGCAGAAATGGACGGAATTGAAAAACTTGAGAATGTGGTTATTATTGCTGCTACTAATAGGCCTGATATTCTTGATCCTGCTTTGTTGAGGCCTGGTAGGTTTGATAGGTTGATTTATGTTCCTCCACCAGATAAGAGGGCTAGGGCTGAGATTTTGAAAGTTCATACTAGGAATGTACCATTAGCTGAAGATATTACATTAGATGAGCTAGCTGAAAAAACAGAAGGCTACACAGGAGCTGATTTAGCTGCACTAGTTAGAGAAGCCACATTAAGAGCAATAAGAGAAGAAATGAGTGAATGTATGAAAAAAGCTGATGAAAACTGTAAAAGAAATGATAATGAATGTAGAGATAGAATTGTGAAGGACTGCATGAAAGGAAAAGGAGTTCTAGTCGAGAAAAGGCATTTTGAGATCGCATTAAAGAAAGTGAGACCATCAGTAACTATGGACATGATACAGTTCTACCAGAACTGGTTAGAAAAAGCAAGGCAACAACTACCAAGAGCTAATTTGAAGCCTAGTACCTTCACGTGAAAATAAATGTGGAGAGAAATTCCGTTACATTACATTATTCTTGAAATTCTTAAGAAGAGAAATGCACCTATTACAGATGAAGATTTATATAACGAAGTTAAGAAAAGCGTAAATTATGAAATATCTTTTTCTGATTTTTTAAAAGCATTAATGAAACTAGAAATTAGGGGATTTATTACAGTAACGTTAATAAGAGAGAATGTAAGAATGATTAATTATATAGGTGAGAAGGAATAGGAGTAGATCTTGCTGAGCTTGTTGAAGAGGTAAAAAAGGAACTATCTTTCGCTGAACTTAAAGGAAAGAAAATAAGTATTGATGCATATAATGCCCTTTATCAGTTTTTGGCTGCGATAAGACAACCAGATGGAACACCATTAATGGATAGTCAAGGAAGAGTAACTAGTCATCTTAATGGATTATTTTATAGGACTATAAGTATTCTGGAGGAGGGAATTATACCCATTTATGTTTTTGATGGAAAACCACCAGAACAAAAAGCTCAAGAATTAGAACGAAGAAAAAAAGTAAAAGAAGAAGCTGAAAAGAAGTTAGAGCAAGCCAAAACAGAAGGAAGTATAAAGGCTAGTGAGTTAAAAAAATATGCTCAAATGAGTATTAGACTTACTAACGAAATGGCTGAAGAAAGCAAGGAATTACTGAAAGCTATGGGAATTCCAGTAGTTCAAGCACCTTCAGAAGGTGAAGCAGAAGCAGCATATATAAATATTTTAGGCTTAAGTTGGGCAACTGCAAGCCAAGACTATGACTCCCTTTTATTTGGTGCTAAAAGGTTAATAAGAAATCTTACTTTAACTGGTAAAAGGAAACTTCCGGGAAAAGATGTATATGTAGAGATTAAACCAGAACTAATAGAACTAGATACTTTATTAAAAAAACTGGGTTTAACTAGAGAACAATTAATAGACATTGGCATTATAGTTGGAACAGATTATAACCCAGATGGAATTAAAGGCTATGGCGTTAAAACCGCATATAGAATTATTAAAAAATATGGTAGTTTAGAAAAAGCAATAGAAAAAGGAGAAATACCAAAAATTAAAGTCAATTTTAACGTCGAAGAGATAAGAAGTCTATTCCTAAAACCACAAGTAGTAGAGCCTAAGGAAAATCTTGAATTAGTAGATTGTGATAGTAATAAAATATTAGATATCCTCGTTAAAACGCACGATTTTAACGAGGAAAGAGTAAAAAACGGGATAGAGAGATTAGAAAAAGCAAAGAGAGAAGCAAAAGGAGCTTCTCGTCAGACTGGACTTGATCAATGGTTTTGATTAACTAAATTTTCATGTACATAGCTTTTAAATTAAATAATTTTATAATGATATTTGTGAACACTCACACTTTTATTCCATTATACCTTAATCTGATTGACCTTAATGTCTTAGTTATAGGCGGAGGAAAAGTAGGGACTAAAAGAGCTTTAAACTTTTATGAACATGGAGCTAAAGTTACTGTTGTAAGTTTAAATTTCTCAGAAGAATTATTAAACTATAAGGATAAAATTTCATTAATAAAAAAGGATGCAAATGATTTAGATTCAAACTTTTTAGCGAACTTTGATATCATTATTACTGCTACAAATGATAAAAATATTAACAGTAAATTATGTCATGAAGCAAAAAAATTAAAAAAATTATGTAATAATCCTACTAATATAGAAGAATCTAGTTTTATAGTGCCTATATACTATACAGATAATGAACTCTCAATAGCTGTTACTACTTTCGGCAAATCTAGCTTATCATCAAAATACATTATTGAACTTATTCGTAAAAATATTCTTAGTGATGAAATTTATGAACTAGTAAAAGTAATGGAAACAGTCAAAGAGTTACTTAAATCAGAAATAAATGATCCTTCAAAAAGGTTTACATATTATAGTAAAATATTTAATGATGAAATTTTTAGAAATTATATAAAAGAAAAGAAATTAGATTTAGCAATAGATAGAGCAAAGGTGATTATAAATGAGTGACGAATTTATAGATATAAACAATTATATAGCAATAGTATATACATACAAAACAGTTGGAATAAGTAAGTTATATGAACATTATGTTAAAGATCAAGAATTGTTATTGCTAAAGGGACTAATAAAGGGAGAAATTAGTGTATTACAAACATGTAACAGAGCAGAGACATACTTATATACATATAACAAAGAAGAATTTAAAGATTTTTTACAGAAATTAGATGAAATTCATGGAAAGCAGATTAGTAAAGATGCTATGATCTTAAAAGGGGAAGATGCAGTAAAGCATTTGTTTGAGGTATCATCTGGTTTAGACTCACTTGCTATAGGCGAATACGAAATACTTAGACAATTGAAAGAAAGCATTGAAAAAAGTAAAAAACTTGGATTAAGCAGTGAAAAACTAGAATTTCTTTTTAAAAATGCTATAAAGGTTGGAAGAAAAATTAGACAACAAACGGAAATTTCAAAAGGGAAAACTGGTATATATGCATTAGCTGTTGAATATGCTAAACATGTATCAAATAATAACATAGGCAATGTAAAAATTGCTATAGTAGGAGCCGGAGAAATTGGAAATAAACTAGCTCTAATGTTGAAGAATGAAGGAGCTCAAAATGTTACAATATTTAACAGAACATACGAAAAAGCGTTAGAAGTTGCCAATAAGTATGGCTTTAAAGCAGAACCATTAGATTTTGATAAAATAAATAATTATGATATTGTATTTGTTGCAATATATTATGATAAAAAAATAAATCTACCAAATCCTAAACTAGTAATTGATCTTTCTGTTCCCCAGATTGTTTTAGGTAACAATGTTATTACGTTAGAAAATTTGAGATCTATCTCAGAGAAAATAATGGAAACAAAAATATTAAGTTTACAGAAAGCTGAGGAATTAATCCATATAGAGATAGAGAATTTTAAGAATGAAATTATTAAATATAATCAAAATAGACTTATTTCTAAATTTATGAAAAGAATAGAAGATATTAGGGAAGCTGAAATAAATAGAGCTTATGCAGAAATTTTAAAACATGCTAATGATAAAGAAGAGATAAAGAATATTATTGATAAAATGACTAATTCAATGCTTAAAAAAATCTTTTCACCGCTTTTTGAAACCGTTAGAAAAAATGAAGATATGGCAAATTACATTAACAACATTTTCGAAATATTAAGTAATGGTAACATTTCCAACTCTAAGACCGAGGAGACTAAGGAAAAATAAGTTAATAAGAGACTTAGTCGCAGAAACAAGTTTAACTACTTCTGGGTTAATACAGCCTATTTTCATAAAAGAAAATATAAATGAACCAGAAAAGATAGATAGTATGCCTGGTGTTTATAGATATCCACCTAATGAGCACTTGATAAAGTTTGTCGAAGAAGTTTATAGTTTTGGCGTAAAGAATTTTATTCTCTTCGGAATACCCTCATTTAAAGATGAATTTGCATCATCAGCATACGATAAAAATGGAATAATACAAAAATCACTAAGACTGCTTAGGCAAACTTTCGGAGAGAAAATATTACTAATTACTGATGAATGTACAGATGAATATACCTCTCACGGACATTGTGGAATTATCACACAAAAAGATGGAAAACTTTGTGTGAACAATGACGAAAGCCTAAAAGTTCATGCACTTATTGCAGTCAGCCAAGCTGAGGCAGGAGCTGATATTATAGCACCTTCATCAATGATGGATGGCGTTGTTGGAGCTATTAGGAAGGCATTAGATGAAGCGGGTTTTACGGATACTGCAATAATGTCGTATAGTGTAAAATACGCATCAACGTTTTATTCACCTTTTAGAGATGCAGCATATTCTAAACCAGCTTTTGGTGATAGAAGAGGATACCAAATGGATCCAAGAAACGCCTTTGAAGCATTGAAGGAGGCTAGTTTAGATATAGAAGAAGGAGCTGATATTCTTATGGTGAAACCGGCTCACACTTATTTAGATGTTATAAGATTAGTAAAGACAACCTTCCCACAATATCCATTAGCTGCATATCATGTTAGTGGAGAATATAGTATGATTAAAGCAGCAGCCTTAAATGGATGGATAGATGAAAAAACAGCTGTTTTGGAAATAACTACTGCAATAAAAAGAGCTGGTGCAGATTTAATTATAACGTATTATGCTAAAGACATAGCTAATTGGATAAAAGAAGGTGTACCTTTTTGAGCGAAAATCTTTGGAAGAAAGCCTTAGAATTATTTGCTGGAGGAGTAAATAGCCCTGTAAGAGCTGCCGTTAAACCATACCCCTTTTATGTTGAAAAAAGTGAGGGAGCATTCCTTTATACGATAGATGGACAAAGACTCATAGATTATGTTCTAGGATATGGCCCACTAATATTAGGTCATGCACATCCATATGTTAAAAAGAAGATAATAGAACAAATAGAGAAAGGCTGGTTATACGGAACTCCTAGTAAAAAGGAAATTGAATTAGCTGAAAAAATAAGATCTCATATACCATCTGCTGAAAAGATTAGATTTGTTAACAGTGGTACTGAAGCAACAATGTTAGCAATACGCTTAGCTAGAGGATATACAAAAAGAGAAAAAATATTAAAATTTGACGGAAATTATCACGGAGCTCACGATTACGCTTTAATAAATGCTGGTAGTGCTGTATCAGAGTTCAATGTTATTATATCTTCAGGCATTCCAACTTCGATAATTAATACTGTAATAGTGTGTAAATATAATGACCTTGACTGCGTAGAAAAACACCTTAGAACTGAGGAAATAGCTGGAGTTATAGTTGAACCAGTAATGGGAAATATGGGAGTGATTTTACCAGAGCAAGACTTTCTTAATGGATTAAGAGAACTTACGAAAACATATAATTCTGTACTTATATTCGATGAAGTAATAACTGGTTTTAGATTAGGACTTAGTGGCGCTCAGGGATATTTTAAGGTAATCCCAGATTTAACTACTTTAGGAAAGATTATTGGTGGCGGCTTACCAATAGGTGCAGTTACTGGAAAAAAAGAAATTATGAGTAATCTTACCCCAGAAGGAAATGTATTTAATGCTGGTACATTTAATGCTAATCCTCTTACAATGGCTGCAGGAATAGCTACAATAGAAGTTCTAGAGACAACAAATGCATATGATATAGCTAATAAGGCTTCAAAAGAAATAGCAGAAGAACTAGATAATTCTTTATCTAAAAAGAATTTTAAATATACTATAAATAGAATACAAAGCATGTTCCAATTCTTTATAGGTATAAGTAAAGTAACTAATGCTGATGATGCTAGGTTAGCTAATAAACATCTCTATGTAAAGATTCATGAAAAACTGCTGAAACTAGGCGTTTTCATTCCTCCTAGTCAATTTGAGACAATATTTACATCTAGTTCACACTCTGATGAGATAGTAAATCTTACTATTGAAGCAATTCATAAGGTGGTTAGTGAAATATGAGAATAAGAATAGCAGCTAGAGGTAGTAAACTAAGCAGAATTCAAGTAATGATGGTTGAAAACTATTTACATAAATTAGGTATAGAAACTGAATTTATAGAGATTAAAACTAAAGCTGATTTATTCCAGAACGAACCTTTATCTAAACTAGGTAAAGGAGTATTCGAAAAAGAAGTAAATCAAGCAGTTTTAGATAATAAGGCTGATGTCGCTGTTCATAGTATGAAGGATATCTTGACTGAGATTTCAGAAAACTTGGAAATTTATGCTGTATTACCCAGGGATCCTCCATTTGATATTTTAATCTCAAGAAAAAACTTATTTAACTTGGAACCAAATTCAATTATAGGAACTAGTAGTATTAGAAGAAAAAATTTCCTAACTTTTTATAGAAATGATCTTAACATTAAGGATTTGAGAGGAAATATAGATACTAGATTAAAGAAGTATTTTGAAGGTCAATATGACGGCATTATAATAGCTGAGGCTTCAATATATAGGCTAAAAGAGCAGGTTCAGTATTATAGGTTAGATCCTCATTTATTCACTCCAGAAGCTAATCAAGGTATAATAGTAGTTATAGGAAGAAAAAAAGATGAAACAATAAAGAAAATATTTAATGAAATAAATGATAAAGATACATTAGAAATTGCTATTGCTGAAAGAAAAGCATTAAGTATTGTAGGGGGTGGATGCCATTCACCAATTGGAGTTTATTTTGAAAAATATGATAAAGATTTCCATGGAATAATTAGTTCTTCATTTGGTAGGAAAAAGATTACAATAGAAGAGTATTTTCATAACATGACTCCTTATGAAGCAGGGGAATTATTAGGTAAAAGATTCTTGGAGGAAATAAAAAATGAAGGTATTATTCCTTAGGCCCGAAGGATCTAATATTCCTTATAGTAAGAATTTTATTGAAATTAGTATTTTAAAACCTGAATGTATAAATTATACTGTTAATTTACACGAGATAGACGGCCTTGGATTCACGAGTATTAATGCAGTAAGATGTTTTAAAGACTTTGATAAAATTGAAGGAAAAGCTATATTTGCCGTAGGACCTAGTACATCGGAAGAGCTAATTAAGCGTAATATTAAAAATGTGATTATACCAGAAGAATATACTGTAGAATATCTGGTAAAACTAATAAAGCAGAATACTAAAAATCCACTTCTAGTTAGGAGTTTGATAGCAATAGATAACAGTTTAGATATCAAGCAAATTGCTGATTATAATTTAAAAGCAGATTTACAAAAAC
This sequence comes from Sulfurisphaera ohwakuensis, assembly GCF_009729055.1. Taxonomy (GTDB): domain Archaea; phylum Thermoproteota; class Thermoprotei_A; order Sulfolobales; family Sulfolobaceae; genus Sulfurisphaera; species Sulfurisphaera ohwakuensis. Next base: position 90,916 of record NZ_CP045484.1, read on the forward strand.
TAGAAGAAGCCAGAGAGCTAATTGAAAAATGTAAAGTTGATATAATAGTTTTAACTAGCTCTTATATAGCTAGTTTAGTGAAAGATTTTATAAAAGAATGTGAAATAATAGTAAGCATAGGTCCGTCTACTTCTAAAGTAATTAAAGATAAGAAAAACATATATGAAGCGAAAGAGCATGATATGAAAGGAATTTTAAAATTATTAAAAGAATTGGGTGCTTATGATGGATGAAGAAATAAAATCAATAACAATTTCTACATTAAAGAAATTGATTGGAGATTTTGATATAAATACGCTGGAGATAAAGTTTTATCAGTCATTTAAGGATAGGTATGATATCTATGGAAAATTTCAGAACAAAGACGGTGTATATGAATTTGCAATTAGTGTAGATAAAAAAGGTAATATAAAAAGAGATCACATCAATTTAATATCACCTAGAAAAGTTGTAGATGAGATAAATAAGAAAGTCCACAGTGAGTAACATTGAAAGTATTACTAATCATAATAGACGGTGCATCATACAAAATAATTGAAAAAATTAAGGATAAATTACCTACTATAAATAAGTTGATAAATTCTGGTTTTTATGGAAAATTGGAATCAGTATTTCCTTCCCTTACTCCAATTGCTTTAGCCTCATTAATAACTGGAAACTTACCTGAACATAACGGAATTACAGCACCTAAAATTTTTATAAAAGGACGCTCGCTATCTTCTCCTTTATCAGCGTTCAGTAGTGAAGGTTTAAAATCTGATCCTATTTGGGCATATCTAGGTAAACATGGATATAAAGTCACAGTAACTTCTAATCCTCAAGCACTACCAGATAAATGGAAAATTAAAGATGTAATATTATTCGACCCATATAAAAGTAAAATAAAGAAGTGCAGCGATGCTAAAGTTCTTTTAGAAGGAGAAAACAAAATCCTAAGTAATATATGGCTTGTAGAGAAACGTAATTCTAAGTACCTCATAGTCTATACAAGCCCTTATGGTGAAAAAGAAATTGAATTAGAAGAGGGAGAATGGAGTGAGCCTATCGAAATTTTAGGTAAGTGCGGCAAAGATGAATTGAAAGGAACCATATTTCTACATGCTAGGCATGAGAACGTATATGTAAGTCCTATTAGTTTCTTCAATTATAAATGGGGAAATAATACTGAATTACAAGAAAAAATATGGAATTTTATAGTAAATAAACATGGAATGATTTTAGATGGAGACTATCACTCTTTATATAAAGGAATTATAACGTTAGATGAATATTTAAAAACTATCGAACTCACATACTCATTTTTTCTTAATTATACATTATTCATGCTAGAAAATACTAATTGGGATTTCGCTATTACATATCTACCAATAGTAGATAACCTCCAGCATTTACTTTACGGTATTAACGAAGAAAAAGCCTTTGAACATATAGTAAAAGGATACGAAATGGCAGATGAATTTATTAGAGCACAACTTAATTATGCAGACGTATTTTTCGTGTGTTCTGACCATGGAATAGCTGAAGTTGAAAAGAAAATTTTTATAAATAAGTTTCTTGAAAAAATTAATGTATTGAAATTAAATGATAATGAAGAAATAGATTGGAGTAAAACAAAAGCATATTACGGTGGAGGAGGCCAAATAAGAATTAATTTAAAAAATAGAGAAAAAAACGGCATAGTGTCACATAGGGAATTCCCAAAATTAGTAAGATATATAGTAAGAAACTTAGAAAATTTAGTTGACGAAGAAAAAAATGAAAGAATTTTTACATCTATTGTAGCAAGAGAATCTCCTGCTAATGATAGGGAAGGAGATATTTATATCACAGGTCTTAAAGAGAAATACGGAATAAGTAGTTTAGTTAAAAAAGATATGAACATAATAGAAAAAATTGAATATTACAAAATGACATCAGGAGAACATGGTTATTTTAGAAAGGATGATCTTTACGGTATTATTATATTTTATGATAAGAAGAGTAATACAAGAAGGAAATTTATTTCAAATGCAAAAATAATAGATGTGGCACCTACGATCTTGAAATTATTTAACGTAACAAATGTTAAAATGGATGGAAAGCCTATTATTACATTAGTAGAAAAGTATGGAGATCTCAACAATTATTAGTAAAAGAAAAAGAAGGGTTATAGGAATTAGTTATTATGAAGAAGGATTACCTCACGTAGAAGTAAATCTTAATGGGAAAAAAATTAATCTTGCAAACAATTTCTATAGAGAAACATCAAGAATTAGAATTCCTTTTAATATAGCATTATTTCATAGAAATCCTATTATAAGAAAACTTTCACCTAAATTATCTTTATTTCAAAAACTTCCAACAAAGTACTTTCCTTCCACGAGCAAAAGCATTGAAAAAATAACAGTAAAAAGAATCATTATAGGTGGTGGTACAGCTGGCATTACTGCATTGGATGATAAATCATTATTAATAACACATGAACTTATTGGGGACCTAGAATATGATTATAGCCCGATACCAGAGATAGAGCGGGGAGATCTATTAGAGAAAATAAAGGAAAAAATTAAGAAATTTCACGACAGAATAATTATAGGTAAATTTCTTGGTAAATTTGATGAAGGATTACTATTCGAAACAAAAGATAAGTATTTGTTACTTACTGCTGAGGATATTATAATAAGTGTAGGAGGAAGAACGTTAAGACCCATTTTTAACAGAAACTATATTGTAGGAATAGTTTCAAGAGAATTGTATTTAAGGAAATTAAAGAATAAATATAAAAATATTGTTGTATTAGGTTTTACAAATTTGACAGCAAGAACTGCATTAAATGCTGAAAAAGCTATAATAATCTATCCTAGAGGAATTAAACCCTTATTTTCTAAGTTTTACAGAGAACAACTTGAAGAAAAAGGAATTGAGATAATTGAAGATAATATATCTGATATAAAAAATAAAAAAGATGTTATAGTAATTTCTACGTATAATGGTAATTTAGTAAAAGCTCAATTAGTAGTATTTTCTATAGTAAAACAACCAAGAATAGAGATAATAACTAATTTAGGAGTGGATTATAGATTCAATCACACATTACATATCTATCAACCAGCAGATAGTAGTAAAGTTATAGGTGGTGCATTGGGAATAATGGATGAGTATATAAGTTATTTAAGTGCAACAAACACTTTGGATTACAAAAAAGTAAGTATATATGAGCCAGGATTGTTCAATAATGATGTGATACAGAATAATTCTCCATACTTATATGGAGAAGGCGGAATTATATGTGAGTGTGAAGATATTGATTTAAACGATATAAATTTCGCTAAAAAATTAGGTTTCATTAGTGTCGAGGATATAAAAAGAATTACTGGATTAGGTACGGGCCATTGTCAAGGTAAAGTATGTAGTATAGTTGCTGGAAGTATTTTAAAAAGTCCTACTCTAATAACTTTCAGATCACCTATTTATCCGGTGAGCTTATGATAATAATAGTTGGAGCCGGAGCACATGGTCTTAGCTTAGCCTATCATTTAAAAAAGAAGGGTATTAAAGACGTACTAATAATCGAAATGAAAAGAATAGGATATGGTTCTAGTAGTAGAAATGCAAGTAGGTATCGTTATCATTTTTACAGTGAAGAGAATATTGACTATGCATTAAAGGCAATACCTTATCTTGTATCTCGAAGTAAAGAACTTTTCTTAAATTCTGTAACTTATAAAACAGGGTATTTGTGGATACTTAGAAGTGAAGAACAAATATCAATTTTCAAAAAACTAGACTCTTTATGGAAAAGTAAGAATATAGGAGGAAGATTTATTAATTGTAAAGAATTCGATTATCTTTCCGTTGAAGGAGTGTGCTATTATGCACCGCAAGATGGTGCATTTCATCATGATTACATACTTTATAGTTATTATATTTCAGTAAAAGATTCGTATAAAATAGTTTTTGATAAAGTCAGTGAAATTGTAATAGGAAGTGGCAAAGTTAAAGGTATAAAAACAGAATCTGGAAAATTCTTTGAAGCTGAGAAAGTTGTTTTAACAACTGGAGCCTGGAGCGGTGAACTACTACAAAAGATAAACATACAACCATATATTGAGCCAGAGAGAAAAGAAATCTTTATTACTGAGCCCATAAAATACTTTATTAAGCCGCTTATTATAGATAAAGATATATATTTTTCTCAGACATTAAAAGGAGAGATCATAGGAGGAACAGAAACTAAAACAGAAAGAGGATTTTTGCCATTTACTATCTCGATTAAAGAGATGAGTAAATTCTTACAAGGATTAAAACAATTAGTAAAAAACATATCTGGTCTAGGTATTTTACGTGGATGGAGTGGATATTATGAGATGACACCCGATAATTCTCACATTATGGGATATGGGGAAGAATGGCCAGAACACTTATATATTGATGCTGGATATAGCGGACATGGCATGATGTTTGCTCCATATTCGGGTAAATTGATGGCTGATCTAATTGCTGATAACAAAAAGGACCCATCATTTTCAATTTTTACACCAGATAGATTTGCAAAAAACAAATTACTAAAAGAAAATCTAGTAATATAGACTTCATTTATAACCTAGGTAATATAATAAAATCCTTTTTAGGAATATTTTTCCTTGCATATTCTACCAGATCTTTAGCATATTTACTTCTACTTCCATCAACTACAATAATGTCCGAAGTGGTATTTTCAATATAATATATTGTATCCTGGAAATCAGCATGGCTACTTAGACCTATAATAAAGGATTTTTGATCAACTCTTCTTATAAAGTCCTTTATTATCCAGCCATCTAGAAGAAAATTCGTAGCTGCATTATCCCTATTTTTAAATTCCGTAGCATGTTTAAAGCTTATGTACCAGCCGTCTTTCATTATTTCCTTGCCTTCTTTACTCTTTTCATCAAATACATCATTTATCTTTATACCATGTTTTATTGCAACATTTGTAAGATCTTTTACCTTCCCAGCTACAATAAAAGGAGCGTCTACATCATATTGTCTTAAAATCTTCATAGCTTCTTGAAGCTTACCATAATAACCAAATATTCTAACTGGACCTTGGATCAAAGCATCACGAATATAATCAGAAAACAATATCTCAGCTTCATGCTTATAAGGCCTTTTATGGGCTGGATTACCATAAGTTGCATCAATAATTAGAACATCTGGATTTAATATAGGCGTACCTTTTCCTGGATTCTTAAAATCTCCAGTATATGCTAATTCAACATTATCACTCTTTACAACCACTTGAGATGCACCCATTATATGATCAGCTTTTTCAAGCTTAATTTTCTCATCCAATACATCTAGTGTAATACCATAATCTAGTTCTATTCTTTTATGCTTAGGAATAGTATAACCTAACACTGATGCAGCATCCAAAGTTATAGGAGTAGCTATAACACTAGAACATTCTTTTATACTTTTATCTAGTTCTAATAGGTGATCGGAATGAAAATGAGTTATAACCCTAAATAACCTTCTGTAATGCCCATCGATAGTAAAATTGTTGCCTAATAAAATTGCACCATTATCTAGTATATCAAACACTATCTATTTTAGGAAAAAGAAGTATTTGAAGTTTAGTTTTATAATTCCTTATGCTTCATCAGTGTGCTGTTCTTCTTCCTTCTTTCTCAATTTCATTTTATACATTTCGTAAATTTCTTTAGGAGTTGTAGCATCTTCTATGCTTTTATCATCCCTCCATCTTATAAATCTAGGAAATCTTACTGATAATCCTGCACCTTTAGACACCATATCTTTACAGCACGTGTGTTCTGGAGATAGTGTTATTTCTGCACCTATAATTTCAGCAACATATTTAGGTTCAACCCATATATCAGGTTCTAATTGTGAATCAACTCTTGGATCTTTTTTATCTAACTTAATCTCCATTAATTTCTTTTGCAATTCATCTAATTCAGCATCACTAAAGCCAGATGCTACTTTACATACAGTTTTAAATGTATCTGTCTCTGGGTCATATGCAGCCATTAATAATGAACTCAATTTACCTCCTCTTTTTCCTCTTCCATAAAATGCTCCTACTACTACTAGATCAACGCTGTCAGCCATCTCGCTTTGATAATCTCTCTTCAGTTTAATCCATAAGAAACCTCTAGAACCTGCCTGATATATAGAATCTTTAGCAACCGATTTCACCATTACACCTTCTGCTCCATTGCTTATAGCATCATAAAAGAATTCCATCAGTTTATCTACATTATTTGTATAAATATGATGAGCTATATGTAATTTATCATTTGGTTTAATAACTTCTTCTAGTTTCTTCCTTCTTTCTGGCAAAGGCTTCATGGTATAATCTGCATCTTCATAAAGCATTAAATCAAAAAGATAAACGTTTACTGGATATTCCTTTATAGCTTCATTTATATCATTCTTTCTTTTCCTATGCATTAACTCTTGAAATGGTCTAATCTCATTACTTTCTGGGTCTACAGCTACTATCTCTCCTTCGATTATAACTTCATTAGCGTTTATGTATTCTCTTACATATTCCACAACATCAGGATACATTCTAGTAATATTCTCCAATCTTCTAGAGAATATATATACTTCTTTATCCTTTTTATGTATTTGTGCACGTTCCCCATCATATTTGTAATCTACTAAAGCTTCACCGCCTACTTTAGCTAAAATCTCTGCAGGATCACTCATTCTTTCGGCTAACATAGGCCTTATAGGAATTCCTACTTGAGGTTTAATGTCCTTTAAAGCTTCTACGCCTTGTTGCGCAATAATTTTTGCAATATTACCTAGATCCGCTCTTAAATTATATGCTCTTTCTATTAATGGTCTAAATGAAGTACTCCCGGTAAATGCTGTTGATAGTGCATCCATTATTGTGGCATCACCGATTCCAACTCTTAATCTTCCATCTACGAACCTAACTATGTATTTTGCTTCTAAAGGAGAAGCCTTCTTTAGTAACCCAGCTAAAGATCTAATTTTAATATCTCTACTACCCTCACCTGAAGCCAACGCTATTTTAGTCAAAGACTCATAAGTTTCTTCAACGGTTAAACCTTCATTTGATTGAGCACCTAAGAAGCTTAAAATTGAGGCAGACTGAGGAGTTTTCTTAAGTCTCATCGCAACTTCTCCTAAGTCACCAACAACTTTCAATTGCTCTTCTACTACTTCCTCTTTGACATTCACAGCAATCGAAATTGCTTTAATAAGTAATTTTTCACCAACTCCTAACTCTGGATAGCCTAAAAAGTCTGGCCACAATTTACCCTGAATTAAATAAACTACCTTATCAATGACATTTTTATCAGCCTTTTTAAACAGATCAGTTAGTAATGCGGTAAGTTGAAGCCTTGAAGATATCTTCTCAAGTTTATCAAAGTACTCAGCTATGAGTTTAAACTCCATACTTTAAAATATTTTAGCTTAACTTTTATATTTATAGCTTTGACGATATAATACAGTGATGAAAACCCGGCATTTCAGATAGATGAAGACTCAGAGTTACTCTGACTTTTGCTTTATAAATATAATCCGTCAAAATATAATATACATAATGATTCTCGGTGATCGTGATTTAAAATATTATCTAGAGAAAGGATGGATAAAAATAGACCCACTAAGAGAAGATACCGTTAGGGAAAACGGAGTTGACCTTAGAGTTGGAGGAGAAATTGCTAGATTTATAAAAACGGATAAAGTATTTGATCCAGATAATCCCGATCCTGCATTTTTCAAAATCGAAAAAATTGAGGAGTTTATTATTCAACCATATGAACATGTACTTTTAACCACAGAAGAATATATTGAACTTCCAAATGATGTTATGGCTTTTGTTAACCTTCGCTCATCCTTTGCGCGACTAGGCTTGTTTATTCCACCTACTATAGTAGATGCTGGATTTAAAGGACAAATAACAATTGAGGTTGTAGGTTCATCGTTTCCCGTATTATTAAGGAGAGGGACACGTTTCATACACTTAATATTTGCAAGAACATTATCACCCGTAGAACACCCGTATCAAGGAAAATATCAAGGCCAAAAAGGCGTTACTTTACCGAAATTTAGAACAGAGGCTTCCAAGTTTTTGCCTCTCCATCAAAAATAATTAGACCTTCACTAACTAACCTTTTGAAAAGTTTAGCCTCTTTTGGATCTAATTTAGATTCAGCTTCTGCAGGATCTGGACTTTTTATTTCCTTTAATTTATCTATAAATTTATCAAAAAATTCCTGAGATAACGCAATTCTCTCCTTCTCAGTATATATTATTCTTGCCCCTTCCCTTTCTAGCTTAGAAAAATATGCATCAGCGTTTTTTAACTTCAATTCGGATTCAAAGACTACTCCTTGCTCATTAAGAATATCAATAGCAGTCTTTTTTTCCCCCTCTTTTTTCGTAGACTCAAAAGATTTTCTCTGTGAAGGTTGAGGTAGTCTCTCTTCCTTAGTTATGGGTTTACTTTCTATTTTTGATTCCAATTCATCTATTCTTTCTACAATTTCAGCTATTCTTTTTTTTAGATCTTCAAATTGTGACGTAAAAGGATTTATAAGATCTTGGACTTTTCTCTCTAACCTTGAAGTAATTTGTGAAACTAAATCATTAACATTCTGAGGTAAACTGTATGCCTCTGATGAATGAGGAGAAAATAAAATAGCTTTTATATAATCTGTCATTAACACATAGCCTTCTTTCCTTGCTTTTTCCTCTAGTTCTTTGTACTCCTCATCAGTTAACTTAATATAAATAATCTTCATTAACACATAATTAGAAATAATACGATAAAAAATTAGCCTATATTACAACTTTTGTTTCTCCAATAGTGAATTAATGAAGTTTTCTTCGTAAGGAACACCAATAAATTCAACAGACTCATTTATAGCTACAGTAGGTACACTCATTACTTGATATTTTTCAGCAATATCTTGGTTCTCATAGGCTTCAACTACATCAGATTCAACATTACACTTTCCAGCTTTGCATGCTTCATAAGCAACCATATGAGCCATTAATGCAGCATATGGACAATATGGACATGACGGAGTAACCACAGTCTCGATTTTCACATATCCGTTTAATTTATTTTTAATCGCATTTATTGTTTCTGCACTTAGTCCACTTTCTCCAAGGGATAGTCTCACTACTGTTTCTACTAGAGCTCTTATTTCTTCTCCTAAAGGTGCTCCAGTCCATCTTAGGTAACCTTTCATAAAGGCAACTGTGGGAACTCTCTCTACACGAAATTCTTTAAATATCTCAGTAGAATTAGGATCAGCCCTATCAATAACATGTACAACAGCTAAACTTTTTCCTTCAGAGTCCTTAGGGGCAGCATCACTCATAAATTGTAGAAACCTTTTTGTTACCTCACAATAATGACAGTGAGGATCATTAGAATCTATGAAAACATATATATCTACTGGATTCTTCATATCTTTAAGTGCATCAACAAGGGCTTGTTTTACTTCATCTGTAAAGAGTTCCGCGAATTCTTCTTCCATGCTTTCACGCTAATAATGATAATTAACACGGTTAAATAAAAATGTATCTATCATAATAAAGATATCTCTTCTTTCTTACATTTAACTTCACTAGGTTTAATAATTAAGATTTTCTCAGATTTTGGTTTTTCTTCTCTAAATATTATACCTTGAAATTTCTTTATTTTAACTTTATTATTTAACCAACAATCGGGCTCAAGGCCAGCTTTAATACAGGTCTCGGCTAAAAAAGTCTCCTCATCCCAACAATATTCCATTGGAACCTGAGGTAATAAAAGACCGCTATAAAGAATACCATATTCAACTATTAACCCATCTTCCCCCACCTTAATCTTCTTGGGCAATTCCCATCTATTTTTAACATCAATTTCTTGGGGCTTTGTTAGTACTGTAACTTCGATAATAATATTGTCAAATTCTCCTTTAGAAAGAGGAGGAAATCTAGGATCAGAAAAAGCTGCAGCAATAGCAGCTTTTGAAACTATTTCTTTAAGAGGAGCTACAGCTTCTACATAACCTATACATCCCCTCAATGAAGTAGAATTACCATAATATGTCTCAAGTGTAACAAATGCAAGACCTTTTTTATTAAGTATAGGATCATTAAGGGAAGACAAATAATCTTCTAAATTAATCTTTAATATACCTAATCTATTTGCGATAGAATCTCTAGCTATTTTAATAAGGACCTTACCTAAATTCTCATTTAATTCATTAACTGCTACTAATTGCTCTTGACTCATTATTTTTTATTTTGCTCCTTGCCTTAATAAGGGTATTCTCTATAGTTCTCCAATGAGAACCTTTCCAATATTCTTTTCCACATTTAGTACACTTCCACTTATTATCGTCTATTTTTTCCAACACACCATTACATTCTGTGCATCTACTAAAATTAGGATCAGCATTTAGATCAATTTTGTATTTTTTTGAAAGTTTAGCTAATATATCAATTAGATCTTCTGATGAATAAACAAAAAAGCATTCTAAGTTTTTCTTTCTTGCCCTAATACATAATCCTCTATCCCTAGTTATTATAACTCTCTTAGTTTCTTCTGCTATTTTTAATATTTTCCAATCTTCGTAATTGTTACTATAGAGAGTATCATATCCTAAAATTCTTAGCCATCTAGCAAGTTTACCTAACATAGCATCAACAATGAACTTTTGTGATTGCATCAAACATTATATAGTATTAAAAATATTAAAATCCAAGCTGAAAAAAGAATTAATACACCTCTACCATATATGTCCCATTTACCAAAATGGTCAAATTTATAAATAAAGAATAAAAATATCGAAACAATGTAAGCTATCAGAGGCATTAAAAATGCTATAATTTCGTTATTTAAAAAAAGGAAAGATAGAACACCTGCGATAACTCCAATTATACCCCTAATAATAACTATTTTATCTTCCTTTTGCACAAGTAGATATTCAGTAAGGGGTTAATAAAGTGAATAAAAAGAATTCTATGTCATATCTTGATCTTCTTGCGTGGATAACTGAAAATAAAAATGAAATAATCTCTTGTAGAGTTGATAATGTCTATAAAATATCTGGTACGCAAGCATACTTTTTAAAACTTCATTGCAAAAATAGCGACAAAAACTTAGTAATCGAACCTGGGAAAAGAATACATTTTACAAAATATGATAGACAGAAAGAAATATCTAATGAAGTATCATTAATTAGAGCTCATATTAAAGATAGAATCATAAATAATATAGAACTTCTAGGGAAAGAAAGAATCATAAAGTTAACCTTTATGGATAGACTTATGTATATAGAATTATTACCCAGAGGTCTTTTAGTTATAACTGACTTAAACAATAGAATCTTATTTGCTACTGAATATAAGGAATTTAAAGATAGAGTAATAAAACCAAACGTAATATATACTCCACCACCCCCTCCTCCACCTTTAACAGACGAAGAAATTGATAAATTACTAAAAAAAGGAAACTTATCTAGAATTTTAGGTGTACCTCAAGAGATAATTGAAGCTTTAGGAATCTCAGTTTTAAACAGGCAAGAATTAGATAATGCAGTTCTAAAAATTAAGAAATTAGAAGAAGACATAGAAAAAGGAAACTTTAACAAATGTCTAATCCCTAATTTGACTGTAATACCCTTAAAATTTAATGATTGTATAGAAAAAGATAGTTACAATGATGCATTGGATGAATTCTTTACTAATGAAGAAAAAGCAGTTATAAAAAGTGAAACAGATAAAAAATTGGAGGAAGAAAAGAAAAAACTAGTTAAAACAATTGAAGAAATAGAAAATGAAATAGAAACATATAAGAAAGAAGAAGATAAACATAGAAATATTGCCAACATTTTAATAGCAAATTATCAGAATATAGAAAATGAGATAAATAAAAACCTTGGTAAAAATACTATCAAAATAAAGCTTGACGAGTACGAGATTGAATTAGATCCGAAGTTATCGGTATACAAAAACGCTTCAAAATATTTTGATATTGCCAAGGAATACGCAGAAAAAAGAAAGAAAGCCGAAGAGACTTTAAATAATCTTAAACAAAAATTGAAAGAACTCGACAAACAGATAGAAGAAAGGACTGAAGAAATAAGAATTTCATTAAGAAAAAGAGAATGGTATGAAAAATATAGATGGAGTTTTACAAGAAATGGTTATCTAGTGATAGCTGGAAGGGACATAGATCAAAATGAAAGTTTAGTAAGAAAGTTATTAGAACCTAAAGATATTTTTCTTCATGCAGATATTCAGGGAGCCCCTGCTACTATAATAAAGACTCAAGGAAATAGCGTATCAGAAGATGATATTAGAGATGCGGCTGTGATTGCAGCATGTTATTCGAAAGCATGGAAAGTCGGAATGGGGGCTATAGATGTATTCTGGGTAAATGGAGATCAAGTAAGCAAATCTCCGCCTAGCGGAGAATATCTTAAGAAAGGGTCTTTTATGATTTATGGAAAGAAGAACTTTATAAATAACGTTAAGATGCAATTATTTCTTGGTTTAACCGAAGATTTTAAGATAATCGTAGGTAGTGAAGAAGTAGTAAAGAAATATAGCAGTTCTAATATTTTTATTCTCCTTGAACCTGGTGATGATGATCCTAGTAAATTATCGACAAAAATAATTAAAATTTTACAAGAAAAATTAAAATTAAAAGGTTTACGAACATTACAAGATGATATAATAAGATCTCTTCCCGGTAAAAGCAAAATAGTAGCAATAAAGAATAAAACTTAGGATTTGTAATATTAAGTTAAATATTATGGCTGTTTTAACATTAGCAGAAAGAGCCTCTTTAGTAGGACCTCTTGATTATAAAGTTTTGAAAACTATTTACGAATTAAATTCTAATTATGAATATGTTCCATATTCAGTAATAATAAACAAACTAGGATTAGTAGAAAGAGAACTTAAAGAGGTTCTTCTAAAATTATATAATCTAAAGCTCGTATCTAAAGAAAAAGTATTGAAAGAAACAGGGTACAGAATTACTTTCGCTGGCTTAGATACTTTAGCAATTAAAAAATTATATGCTAATAAAGTACTAAATAAATTAGGAATAATAATAGGTGAAGGAAAAGAAAGTAATGTTTACTTTGGATATGATTTCTCAGATGAAACAATAGTAGTAAAATTCCATAGAGTAGGCAGAACTAGTTACAAAAATATAAGAAAAATACGTGGAATAAAATATAAAGAAGATTGGATAAAATTAACAATAGAAAATGCCGAAAGAGAATTTAGTGCACTAAGTTGCCTTACTAACAATTATGCAAACGTTCCTAAACCGTTAGGTCAAGCTTACAATGCTGTTGCTATGGAATATATTCAAGGTAATGAATTATATAGAACTAATTTGAGTAACCCAGAGGAAGTGTTAGAAGAAATAATCTCTAATGTCAGAATTGCGTTTCAATACTGCGGCAAGTTAGTACACGGCGATTTAAGTGAATATAACATATTAATAAGAGAGGATGGTAAGCCATATATTATAGATTGGCCTCAATGGAAAAAAGATGATGAAGACTTATTATTTAGAGATCTAACAAATATATTATATTACTTTAATAAAAAATACGAAATATATAAAGATATTGATCAAGTAATAAATTATATAAAGGGGGAATAATGCGGGTATTAGGCGTAGATATAGAAGCAGGAAAAAGCCCTAATTCCTCTCAACCACCTTCTTATGCAGTAGTAATTATTAATGAAAAAGGAGAAATTGAAGAAAAATATGAGAATGTAAGTATTGGGAAACTTATACGAATTATATGGGAAAAGAGACCAGAAGTTATAGCAACTGATAATGTATATGAACTAGCGTCTAATGAAAAACAATTAATTAAATTACTTTCTTTATTACCAGATAATTTACAAATAATACAGACTACGTATATAAATGGACAATTTAAAGATATAAGAGAAGTAGCTAGAGAGAATGGCATAGATATTCAAGGAAAAACTAACCCACTAAAAACAGCATACTTAGCAGCACTTTTAGCCTTAAAAGGTCTTGGCACACCAATTAAAGCAATAGAAAATAAAACAAAGATTATTATAAGTAGAGGTAGAGCTCTTGGCCCTGGAGGAATGAGTAGTAACAGGTATAAACGACATATTAGAGGACTAGTATTAAGAGTTATGAAAGAAATTAAAGAAAAATTAGATAAAAATGGTTTTGATTATGACTATACTATAAAGAGGACAAAGGCTGGCGTAGAAAAAGCTGTATTTATTGTGTATGCTCCTCGTCAAAGTTTGAATGGAATAATTAAAAAAATGAAAGGGCACGACTTAGTGGTTGATATAAAACCGATATTCAAAAGTAAAATTGAATTTGTAGATAAGGAAAAATTCTCAAGAAAACCAATTATAGTTGGAATAGATCCTGGGATTGAAGTAGGAATATCTATAATTGATCTATATGCTAATCCAGTATATCTCAATAGTAAAAGAAATATTGACAGAGAAGAAATTATTAATATAATAAGACAAAATGGGAAACCGGTATTGATAGCTACTGATGTAAACCCCGTGCCTGACACAGTGAGAAAAATAGCTGCACAGCTTAGATGCAAAATCTATGAGCCAGAAAGGCCTTTATATATAGATGAAAAAATGGAGTTAGTCAGTAAGTTTTCCGAAATGCATAAAATTAAAATTGATGATCCTCATATAAGAGATTCTTTGTCTGCGGCATTAAAAGCATATTATGATTTTTCTCATAAATTGAGACAAATTGAAGGTTTTCTTGGAAGATTAGATTTAGATATAGAAGAAGATAAGATAATTGAATGTGTAATTAACGGAAATACAATAAATGAATGTATTGAGAAAGAAATTGAAAAAGAAGTTACAGTTACAACACGAATAGAACAGCCTAAAACCATAGAAAATAAACAGATTAGTAATTCTGCTCAATCAATTAATAATGAACTGCTTGAATATAAGAAAGAAAATGAGAGATTAAAAAGATATATAAAACAACTGTTACAATACAAAGAATATCTAGAGCATAGAATAGATGAAATAAAAGCCTCAATTAACATAGAAGTAGAGAAAGATAGAAGAGTATATGAACTCCATACTATAATAAGTACTTATTTAAAGCAAATAGCATCACTGAAAGATCAAATAGAAAACAAAGACAAAGAAATATCAAAACTAAAAGAGATAATAAGAGGTCTAATCTATGGAGATAAGACTGCATTACATAAATCGCAATTACCACCTTACTTTAAAATAGAGAAAAATAGGATTATATTTGCAGACCAAGAAATTAGCAGTGAGATATTAGATCTAATCATAGATGATTATGTAATATTAGAAAAAACTTTGCTAAGAGACTTAGAACTGTTAAATAAAGAGAGATTGATGAATATAGATACAAACATAGATCTTAAAAGAATTATTGATGAATATAGGAAACAACGTTTTAGAACAGCATAACTTTATTTTCCAATATTAGATCTGATATCTTAGTTATAGACCCTAATATCTCGTCAGATATTCCTTCAATTTCTCTTTTCATTTCAGAAGTCAAACTACCATTTTCTGTGGTCACTTGGACATTTGCTATTAAAGGATCATCTATAGGCCTACCA
Source organism: Sulfurisphaera ohwakuensis (assembly GCF_009729055.1). Lineage (GTDB taxonomy): Archaea > Thermoproteota > Thermoprotei_A > Sulfolobales > Sulfolobaceae > Sulfurisphaera > Sulfurisphaera ohwakuensis. The sequence continues at coordinate 106,539 of NZ_CP045484.1, forward strand.
ATTTGGCCTAATACCTCAACTTGAACATTCTTAACTCCTTTAACTTCAGTAGAAACTTTTTGAGCAATTAGATTAGCGACGATGTTGTATATTTTTCCTACGTGGTTTACTGGATTCTTTCCTGCAGTAGCCTCTAATGACATAGGTCTCATTGGGGTTATTAATCCAGTAGCCCTATTACCTCTTCCAGTCATACCATCGTCTCCATGCTCAGCTGACGTTCCTGTCACAGTCAAATATACAATTCCTTTATCTATTTTGTCTCCAGTATTTATGTTAACTTTTACATCATAATCTGGTACAAGCTTACTCGCTAGATCTAAGATAGCTTGTTTTGCCTCTTCTTTTACAGCAATATAATGATTTAAATCACTTACTAATTGACTTATAACTGCCATTGCAATAGTTAATTCAATTGTTTTACCTTTTCTTAATCCCATAACTTTTATATCTTCCCCTATTTCAGGTATTTTAGCTTTCATTTCCTTAGAGTTAAGATATCTTTCTGTTTGATAAACTAAATTTTCTAACTTTGAATATGGAGCAAATCCAACTCCGAAACTGGTATCATTAGATAAGGGAACTGATTTCTTAGCTACCTCAAATATTCCAACAAGATCAGCCGAACCTTTACCTATCTTATAGTCAACTATAACATGTTTTTCTGGGTCTAAATATCTAAAGTGTTCTTTAATCCATTCCTTAACACTTTCAATAATAATAGTTCCAACCGGTATGCTTTCAATTCCAGACTCAGTCTTTACTTCAGTCGTAGCTCTTCCAGCTACAATAATATAAATCGGTTGTAAAACTTCTCCTCCTTTAAATCTAGGTGATGCTTGTCCTCCTACAACTAATGTTTTATCCAAATTATGATGAAGTATTGTACCATATCTTTTCAGATAATAGAGAGATAATTTCCTACTTGCCTCTTCTGATGCAGAATCTGCTATGTAATCTGGATGTCCAGTACCCTTACGCTCTACTAACTCTACTTCTAACGAATCTATATCAACCCAATGACTTAACTGCACGTTTATGTTTCTCATTAGAATACACTCACCGATGTATTCTTATAAAATTATTTTCCCATTAAGGCTTCGTAATCAACACTTATGAAAAGTATATTGCTACCTCTTATTAGAACTCTTCCATATTTTGCAACAGGTTCAGCTGTACCTTCTCTTGTCTCAATACAGTCTCTCAGTACTAAATTCATTGTACCGTCACTTTGTTCTAATCTACCAACGTATTCTGATCCATCTTTAAGTTTTACTAATACAATTTTATTTGTTGCAGTTTTTAAACTCTTTAATGGATTTTCTATCTTTGCTTGCACTATAGTCATCCTCATTTTCTTTTCTGTTACTGACTAATATAAAAGGGTTCTTGTCTCTTAGCCACATCCTTTTTAAAGGGAAAATTTTATAATTTATACAAACGTGGAACTAACAATATCAGACCCAGAAGATATATTAAAAATTTCTAGGGCTTTATCAGTAATATCAAGAATAAACATATTAAAACTAGTAGCTGAAAATGAAATGAGTATTACTGAATTAAGTGAAGTATTACACATGACAAAAGCTAATATTAGTATGCATATTAGTGAACTAGAAAATGCTGGATTAATTGAAATATCTTATAAAAATGGAATAAAAGGTATAAAAAAGATTATAAAATTAAAATATGATAAAATTATTATTAATTTAAACTCCAGCAGCAGCTCTAAGGAAACCTATAAAGACGGGTGAAGGAGCTAAAGGCCTACTTTTATATTCTGGATGACCTTGTAACCCTAGGAAGAATTTATGGTTCTTAAGCTCAATCATTTCAACCAGACCATTCTCACTTACACCAGATATTACTAGACCACCTTTCTGCAAAAGATCTACATATTCTGGGTTTACCTCATATCTATGTCTATGCCTCTCATATACTTCTATGTTTCCGTAAATTCTATAAGCTAATGTTCCTTCTTTAATGATTACCTTTTGAGATCCTAATCTCATTGTACCACCAATTTGTACAACTTTCTTTTGCTCGTCTAATAGTGTGATTACTGGATGGGGTGTATTAGGATCAACCTCAGTAGTATGGGCTTTTTCTAGCCCTAACACATTTCTTGCAAATTCTACTACTGCTAGTTGCATACCATAACAGATACCAAGGAATGGTACATTATTTTCTCTCGCATATTTAATTGCAAGAATTTTTCCCTCCACTCCGCGTGAACCAAATCCGGGTAGAACTATTATCCCGTCAACAGATTTCAATTTATCAATTGCTTCTTTTGAATTTTCTATGTCAGTGGATTCTATCCAAACTAGAACAGGCTTGATATGAAGCTTAGCAGCTGCATGGTAAATCGCTTCCTTAATACTAATGTAGCTATCTTTAAGCTTTGTATACTTTCCCACAAGAGCAATTTTCACTTCTTTATCAGCTGTCTTTAAATTATCTATAAAGCGGATCCATTCAGATAGATTAGGCTGATTATCTGGTAAGTTAAGTTTACTTAAAATCTTACTTGCTAAGCCTTGTTTTTCTAGGATTAGAGGAACTTCATAAGTCATATTAACATCATAGTTAGAAAAGATGTATTCTGGTTTTACATTCGTAAACAATGCAATCTTCTTCTTTGTTTCTTCATCTAGTGGAACTACAGATCTAGCAACTATGATATCTGGCTGTATACCTATTCTTCTTAATTCTTGCACGCTATGTTGTAAAGGTTTAGTTTTTATTTCCTCAGTTACTTTAAGGAATTCGACTAAGGCAACATGAACAAAAACTACATTTCCTTCTTCCTCTTCTAGTTTTAATTGTCTTACTGCTTCTAAGAATGGTAAACCTTCTATATCTCCAACAGTTCCGCCTATCTCAACGATAGTAATGTCTGCATTTGCCATATTAGAAGCATATCTTATCATACTCTTTATTTGATCCGTAACATGAGGTATAATTTGAACTGTTTGACCCAAATATTTTCCTTGCCTCTCATTCTTTATAACTTCAAAGTAAACCTTACCAGCAGTAATATTATTGTAACTATACATATTAATACCTACAAATCTTTCATAATGACCTAAATCTAGATCTGTTTCTGCTCCATCATCTGTTACAAAAACTTCTCCATGCATATATGGATTCATAGTACCCGCATCAACATTAAGATATGGATCTACCTTAACCATTGTTATCTTATATCCTCTATTTTTTAAAAGCAATCCTATAGAAGCGGCTACCGTGCCTTTACCAACACTTGATAATACTCCTCCAGTAATTATAATATACTTTGTCAATCGGAAATCACAGCTAAAAATATCACACAGTGAGTTTTAAAAATCATTTGTTAACTTTTATGTAGAAATACCTATTGGTGGAATGATGGAATTACTGGAAAAATTATTAAAAAGTAAAAATTTACAAGTAGCATTAGATTTTATCGATTTAAAAAACGCAGAAGAAATTGCAAAACAGTCTATTGAAGCTGGGGCTGATATATTAGAAGTTGGGACACCTTTAATCAAGTCTTATGGCATACAAGGAATAAGAAGAATAAGGGAAATTGCAAAAGAAAGAATTGTTTTAGCTGACACTAAAACTGCAGATGCTGGCGACGTAGAGGCTGAAATAGTTCATCTAGGTGGAGGTAATATTATGACAGTGCTTGGAATTATGGACGATGCTACAATAGAAAGTGCAGTAAAGAAAGCACATGAATATGGAATTCTCGTCCAAGCAGATCTCATAAACGTTAAAGATATTCTAAAACGAGCAGAAGAAATTAAAAGATTGGGGGTAGACATAATAGGATTGCATGTAGGATTAGATGTGCAGAAAAAAAGAGGTATTACTATAAGCGATTTAAAGAATGAAATAAAGAAAGTTAGCGAACTTGGAGTAATAGTATCAGTTGCTGGTGGGTTAAACAAGAATAATATTGTTGATCTTATAGATTTACCTATAAATATTTATGTTGTTGGTGGAGCAATAACAAGAGCGAAGAATCCATTAGAGGAAGCTAAGCAAATCGTTAAAATAATTAAGGGGTAAAATGAGAATTATAAAGGAGTGATTAAATGTCTCAGCCGGGACAGACTAAATCAAAAGAGCTTAAACTCACATCTAAGCAAGTATTTACTCCAGATTCATTAAAAGATGATAAAAGAAAAATTAAATTACTGTATCTAATAAAAACCTTAAATGGAGCCTCAGAAAAAGCACTAACTATTGGTTTATATGAGCTAAAACAGAAGGGATTAGACTTAGGATATCAATTTAATGTAATCGGAAACAATGTTTTTAGTCCAATGATAAAAGAAGATATCACAGCATTATTATATGTTGGATATATAGAAAACGATCCGCAAAGTAAAAAATTAAAACTAACTTCTAGTGGTCAAGAATTCCTAGATAAACAGCAGATTGAGGACGACTTTAAAAATAATTTAGCACAACTTTTAAGCGATATTAAAATGAAGATAAATGCAATAGATGAAGAAAATAGACTTAAAAATAAAAGAAGATAATACTTTATTTCACATTGTCATGAACGTTCCTCTTCTATTTTGAGTAGTTTGTTGCTCTTCATTCAGAGGTCTATTCCATATTAATGGATCTAGTTTTCCTTCTTTACTTAATTTTACTACTAATTCTCTGAATTGACTTGTATGTCTTATATCTAATTCTAATAAAGTTTCCAATATATTCCATGTAGTTCTCATAACATCTTCTAACATCTCCTTAGGCATATGCTTTATAATTTGAGGATCTTGTAACCATTGATCAAAAGCTTTAACTGTTCTCATAATATGTTGAAAAGCAACTCTAGTTGCTAGGATTAAATCTAATCTATCTGTATCTCCAGCTTCATATTTTTTCTCCAACTCTTTTAATGTCTCTAACAAATTTTTCTGCATCTTAATCCATTCGTCAAGATTAGATAGATATCCACTTTCCAATAGTTACACCAGATAATATTATCTTAATTCAAACTAATAAAGATATGTCAACTTTGTTCAGACTTTAAGTTGAAAGGAACTCCTTCTTCCAGGATCTCTTTAGGAATGCTATTCTTATACTTCTTCATAAAACTCAAGTCTTCATCCTTTCTTCTTAACTTGTCTGGTAACATCCTAGGAATCTCATCAATAATTGGATACCATCTTTTACAGTTTGAGCAATATAATAAACCGTCAACAATTTCATACTTAATACATTCTTCACAAGGAGTAGGTTCTTTCATATCTTTTATAAACTGATTCTTATAACTACAATAAAGTTCACATAATGGTTTCTTTTCATCTCCTATACCTCTTTCTACCATTCTTGTTGAAAAAACGTAATACTTTAACGGAAAATGCTTACATATAGGACATGCCAAAAGATCAAGCAACCTGTATTTCATTTACCCTCTACAATCTTTTTTAATTCATTAACTAAATTATTTGCTACGTTTTCATCTTTAGCTTCAGCCATTATTCTTATTATAGGTTCAGTCCCACTTTTCCTTACAAGAAACCAGAAATCTTTACCTATGATTTTGACTCCGTCTATAGTTATTGCTTTAACACTAGAAGTTGAATATACTTCTAATATTTTCTTATAAATTTCCTCAACCATTAACCCTGGCTTTAGGTCAACCTTAGTTTTTACAAGATAATATTTAGGAAGCCTATCAAATAGCTCTGCTGACGAAACATTTTCATTAGCTAGTAATTCTAACATTAAAGCAAAACTCATTGCACCATCCCTTACATACTGATGTGGAGGATACATAAAACCTCCATTTTCTTCAAACCCAGCTAGCGCATTCTCATCCGCTACCTTATGTGCTATATCAACACTTCCTACTTTTGTCCAATCAACTTGAATATTATATTTACTTAAATACTCCTCTACTAAGCTTGAGCTTGAAACAGCAGTAACAATCTTCTTTATAGCTTTAGGATTTTTAACAGATGCCCAATATGATAATAAAGTACCACTCCTATCACCCCACTGTACTCTTCCTTCAGAATCAATAAAAATGGCTCTATCAGCATCACCATCGTGTGCTACACCTAAGTCCACTTTTAAAGTCTTTACAACTTCTGCAGTCTCTTTAAGACTATCAAAAGTAGGCTCTGGTTGTCTAGCTGAAAATAAGGGATCAAGATTTCCATTAATCGTGTAAATCTTACAACCTAAAGCTCTAGCAACTAATGGAGTAGATAAAGCACCTACACTATTAGCCGGATCAATTAATACCTTATAATTTTTCTTTTTAATTTTCTCTATATCAACATGACTTAAAATTCCATTTACATAAGTAGAAATAACTCTATCTTCTCTCTTAACTTCTGTAGTTAGAGAACTCCATTCTATAGTATTAAATCTTTCAGTAAAAAATAAGTCCTCGATTTCATTTTCTTTCTCTCTTCTTATTTCAATACCATCCTTATCAACAACTTTTATCCCATTATATGGTGCTGGATTATGGCTAGCAGTAATTACAACTCCACCATCATAACCCAAAGTTTTCACAGCATATTGTAAAGCTGGTGTAGGAGCCATACCACCATCATAAACCTCAACACCTACACTTAGTAAACCACCTTCAACAATTTTAACTAACATATCACCCCCTGCTCTTACATCCCTGCCTACAAGAATTTTACTATTCTTTCCAAAAAATGTCCCTATAGCTTTAGAAAGCTTTAATACCAATTCTGGAGTTAACTCTTTATTAACTATCCCTCTTACTCCGTCAGTACCAAAAAGCTTACCCATATATTAAGATTGTCTAACTCGATTTTAATTTCTTTAGTAGTTCTAAAGCTTCCAAACCTCTCCTATCCACAACAAATTTAATATTTCTAATACTCTGAGCTTGTTTATTTTTCCTTACTTTCTTTATAGAATGTAATATTTTTTCTATTTCCTTTTCTATCTCATTTACATTTTTATTTGCTTTTTTAGCCCTGCTTATCTCACTTTTTATTTGATTATGAATTTCTGTCATAAGCAAATTCAAATCTTTTATTAATTCTTTTTTACTTCCATATTTTTTCTTTTTAATCTGAGAAACAAGCTTTTCGAGTTCCATATAAATAAAAAATTATCATGGGTTTTAAAACTAATTTAGCTATAATATACAGAAAGCCTTGTATGATAATAATAAATAGCAAGACCCATAGCTAAATTTTCTGTTAAATGAGATTCTTAGTTAGAAACAGTCACTTTGGAAATTAACACATACTGATCTATTTAATGTGCATAATCATAATAAAGACGCAGTACCTTAACAAATTTTATCCTAATGCCTAATACTATAGAAAAATAATAGAACTCCCAATCTTTAAAAACTTATCATTAATATAAATTAGATCGCTACTAGGAATAACTTTCTTTAGTTGGAGAACAAACTATAAATTAATAGATTAACTTACTATACCATTATCAAACTTTTATATAAAGAAGAAATACTATTAACATATATAATACGTTGACAAAAACATAATAGCTAGAAAAGATTTCAGAATATCTGATGGAAAACGCTATAATTATAGTAGTAGGAGCTGATAAACCTGGAATCGTAGCTGGAATAGCGTCAAAACTAGCTGAAAATAATGCAAACATAATCGACATCTCGCAAACTGTTATAAGGGGAATTTTTGCCATGATCATGTTAGTTGATATTTCTAAATGTAAAGTGCCATTAGATGAATTGAGAACACAACTACAAGAGAAAGGTAGAGAGCTAGGGGTTGAAGTACACACATACCACGAAAAAGTATTTAGATACATGGAGAGGGTATAAATGAAGTATAGCGCAGAAGAAATAATAGAAGTATATCAAATGCTTAACGAGGAGGATCTAGATATTCGTTCAGTAACTCTGAGTATTAACACACTCTTCGCAATATCAGATGATTTAGATAAATCATTAAAGAAGTTAGAAGAGATTAATAATTTTCTAGAAAAATTTTCAAAAATCGTAGATGAAGTAGGAAGTAAATATGGAATCAGAATTGTTACTAAAAGAGTATCTGTATCCCCAATTCAGTTCTTCCTTGAAGTGCTAGATGAAAAAGACGGAATAGAATTAGCTAAATATCTAGATAGAATAGCTGAAAGAAATAACATAGATTATATAAGTGGTTATTCAGCTTTTGCAGATAAAGGATTTACTAGAGGATCCTTAAGAGTTCTTAAAACCTTAACAGATGCACTGAACAAGACTAAAAGACTAACTGGAATGATTAACGCTGCATCTACGATGTCTGGAATGAATATCGATGCAATAAAGATCTTTGTAGACCGAATATTCGAAATGCCACCAGAATCCTCATCAAGGACAGCTATAATGTCTAATGTTCCTCCAGATTCGCCTTTTGTACCTTCAGCTCACCACGGTATGGGAATGCCAGAGGCTACAATAAATGTAGCTGTAAGCGGACCAGGAGTAATTAAAGCCGCTATTGAAAGAAGTAAACCTAAGACTTTACAAGAACTCCATGACATAATAAAGAGGGCAGCATTTAAGATTACTAGACTCGGTGAACTAGTAGGAAGAACTGTAGCTGAAAACATGGGGATAAATTTTACAACTGTTGATTTATCATTGGCCCCCTCACCTAAAGTAGGAGATAGTGTTGCGGAAATTATAGAGACGATGGGGATAGAAAAGATAGGCGGACACGGCTCATTGGCTGCATTAGCTATTTTAATGGACGCTGTAAAGAAGGGAGGAGCTATGGCCACATCCTCAGTTGGCGGTCTCAGTAGTGCGTTTATTCCGGTAAGTGAAGATGCTGTAATGTCTGAGAGATCATTAGAGGGATATGTAGATTTTTACACTCTTATAGCGTTATCCTCTGTATGTAATAGTGGCATAGATATGGTAGGAGTAAGCAAGTCACAAGGGAAGGATAAGGTAATAGGACTAATTTCAGACATCTTAGCATTAGGAATATCCTTAAACAAAATCCTTGGAGCTAGAATAATACCCATCGACTCACCACCAGGAAGTTATATAGATCTTGGAGGACTTCTGGGTAAGATAGTAGTTATGAAATTAAAGGACGTCAATGTATCAAAGTTTACTTCATATAAAGGTTTCATACCCAGTACTGTAAAAAGGCTGGAATTAGGGTAACATAATAAGTTTCTTTATATTTAAGAATAACCACACGTGGCGTTGTCTAAGATGATAAAAATGGAAATTGATGAGTAATATTAATAAGTTATTGGGTTGAGATAATATTATGATAAAGACATTTATCAGTTAGAAAGTTTTCGTGATAGATAAAGAATTTTGTTGGGATATAAGCGAGATAAACTTCAATTATTCCCATAGCATATAATTTTTATAATATGAAATAATATGAGTACAGTAATTTTTCATTTTTGCTTTATTTTTCTCGGTTTGTTGGATTTTTAATTCAAAATATTTCAAGAATTCATGTTCTTATGAGTAATTATCTTTATACTCAAATATAAATTTATTCAATTATTTACATTTTGAACATCGTCACGTATCCAGTTTTAAACTTAGTTACTTATCATAAAGAATTTTTGTCTTCTACTTTTAAATTTTCAAATAAACATTATATTGGTATCTCGATTTAAAGCTTTCTTAAAGAAAAGAGACTTTATCTAAATACGGTTTTTATAGATACTCTAAGCAGCAAAATCTAGGATATTAAGAGAGAATCCTAGGAGTTATATAAAAAACAGAAAAGGATAAAGGTTATAACGTAACGGGAAAAATTTTAAAAACTCTAGAACTTAATGTTTTTAAAAACTATTATTGAAAGCTGATTTTTATCTTAAACCAGTAAATCTTAACTTTTGACATTAAACAAAGAATAGATACTAATGGAATCCTTTATTAGCAATTTTCTAGTAAGTGCTAATTAGACATATCAACCTAATACATTAAAAAAGAGAAATGTATTACTACTAGAGTTAGATTAGCTAACACACATATTAAGAGAACAGCTCAATACGAAAAGTGTAATAGAAACTAATCATATGTATATTAGCACGATCACAAAAAAGCTCATTAAATAAACTGACTGTATAATTAGTCATTTTAAAGCACTAGCTAATCTAAGTTTATCAATGTAAAATATCACTAATCTCTCCTAGCATAAATTACATTTTTACATAGAATTTAATGATGATGTATTTACTAAAATCTTAATATGGTGGCTGATAACCACCACCGAACCCACCACTGGGATTACCATATGATCCTCCTCCAAACATACCACCTTGTGCTGGTGGAGCATTAGCTACTATTTGAGCAATATAATTAAGTAACTGATCCTCGTTAGTATATTGCTGGTAAACATGATATGCATCAAAGGCTGCTCCACCTATTCCCAAGATTGTTAGCAATTTGTTATGTAACATCTCATCACTAAAGAATGAAAAACCTCCGCTCATAGCCAATGGAATTAGATCTTGGATCCAATTTGCTACACCAGTTTCAATAGTCACCATTCCCGGTCCTTGGCATATTCTTATTGTATAGGCCTTATTTGCGTCAGTTAAAAATCCAAACAAGCTAGAATGCCTAGCTTGTATAACAACCATATTTTGACTTATCATAGGATTTACTTGAAATCCCATTCCATTTAAGTATGATACCACTTGTTGACCTACGTATTGCATATTTATAGGATATGATACTGGTACTGTTATTGTCTTTCCACCTAGTCCTACAAGACCTCCACATAGTGCTGAACCAAATGGAGGTTGTTGTCCAAAGAATGGAAATCCCATATCCATTATATTTAATTCCAAATATATATATTTAGATTCTATTAAGTATGTACATAGTTCTTCTGTGTCTATTTCAGTTTTTAATTCTAAGAAACATACGGCTTGATAAATACTCTATCCTCTCATTAGTTCCAAATAGAACAAGGGAGGGATCTGCAGTTTTTTAAATCATATACCATAATAATCAAATTACGAAAAAAGTTTTCACATTTAATGATATCAAAATTCGTGAAGTCAAAGGCAAGTATTATGTTTACTTACTAGAGAAGGATAAAGACTGTCAGAGAAGGGACCGTTATGTGGATAAGCTTAAAGACGTAGTAAAGTTCTATATTAGTAGTGGAGGTCTGTGGACCCGTAGGTCCCGGGTTCAAGTCCCGGCCAGAGCCTTGTGAGGGATATCCCACACACCCTTACCGCTAATATAGAATTCTACAATCTTATCTAAGGGGCCCTTTAACCATCTTTAAAAAAGCAAGTCTTTTTCAGTTGAAATTACCTTTACCATAAATCTCATCCCAATTACTTATTAGTATTACTCATCAATTTCCATTTTTATCATCTTGGATAACATCACGTGGTAATACACGGTCTCCCTCACCTTAAGCATTTCTTCAATTTATTGAATTTCTAATATTGTTATAATAAATTCCTTTATCTTTCTTAGAAAGATATTATTCTATCAGAATTTTTGCAAAACGATTTTAGCTCTACCGTACTCAGCGAGAGAGAAACGTTGTTATCTTCATATTCCGCATTGGGCAAAACTTGAAGGTAGTATTTATCATAGACGCTTACGTATGAGGGGTTAAGCCAAGGAGCCGTTGAAAGAGCGGAACCGTTTTGAGTCTCTCTGACAATCTGCGTCGATGAAGGCTGAATAACAATAGTTTGTGAGTATTTGTAGTATGAAAAATCTCCGCCTCCTCTAAACCTATAAAACGCTGAAGATGGTAAGAGAAAAATGGGTAGGATAAGTAGGGTTAGGAGTAGGAGCCACTTCATTAAGTGAGAAAAAAGAGAGTGAGTTTAAATAGGGCCTATTTTTACTCCTCTTCATCCGGTCTGTGTATTTTGAAGGGGCTTAGCTCCTCCTCTTGCCAACCGAATTCATAATCGTACCACTTCTTGTAAAGAGTCTTTATACCGTAGTAAAGCTCTTTATACCAAGTTATGAGTAAAAGTCCTAACCCGATAACTAGTGTTTCCGGCCATAGGTTTGCATACCATGGTGGAGGGGCATAATAACCCGTAGGAGCACAACTTACAAGTGGGTTTGAGCATATGGGTGGGGGAGGTAACTGAACCCAAGTTGAGTGGTCTATTGAGTGTAGGTAAGCTGTTAACCCTAGAAGTACCGTGGAAGAACCGGTTAGGACTAACTTCTTGTCTTTCATCATTAAAAACAAATAAAAAAGGTTTAACTTATAAAGGTTTTCACAAGACGTATTCAAAACCGTAGCTAGGTATCGCAATATCGCTTTGTGTGCTAGTAACTAAGCTGACAAACGGGTGACCGCCTAACTGGTTCACCGGCAAACCATTTATTTGTGCATAAGCTTCGATACCTTGCTGAGTTCCTAGCATCCAGTAAGAGACATTATAGTAATAAGTAACATATACTACACGACCGTACATATGTTCTGATTGTTTTCCGATATATTCGCTCGCACCCCACGCTACACCGGAAGGCGGTGGGTTTAAGCCAATCATAGTCCCTGAAACAGCACTGGAACTAGCTGAATCTGAAGATATTAAGTTCTGTCCGTACCACGGTGCCTGATATTCTTCATATCTGGTTCCGTTTAGTATAATTAGTTGGAATAATGTAACAAAGTACGGGTTAGAGTCAGTAAAAGAGTATTGGGACGGCGCATGAACTTCTACAGAGACACTCGGGTAAGCTATACCTTGACCGCTAACACTCTTGAGTAACACTGAGCTAGCTGTGCTAGGAACTGTGTTAAATGTTAAAGCGCAATTATTATTAAATACAATTTTCTCGCCGGGGTAGATCGGAGTACCGGGGAAGTTGAACCCTTGCCCGTTATAACCAAATATAGCATACCAAGTACTACCTTCACTTAATGCTGTAATTACAAAACTACTTTGAGGGTTGTAAGGTACTTGTTCTAAAATAGGGGGTAATGTAATGTATTGAGGAATAGGAAAACCATTAACAATTTCAGTATAGTTTACGATGATATCGGTCTCTATTACAGAAACTCCGTTAACAACATATGTCAGTACTAACTGGAGTATAATTCCGTCAAACGGATATGATGTCCGTTAATTGTTAATGTCCCCGTCGCTTGTAACGGTATGTTTAGCATTTCTAACACAGTGTAGAACCCGCTATCGTTCAATGCGAAGTAAGAGAAGCTAGAGAAATAAACCATATAATAACTATACCCCGCTAAGTTCGAATTGTATGCCGAAATCGCCCAATCGTATCCGCTTATTTGTGCCGACGGTAGTATGCTTAATGCTGGGATTAGTAGTAGTGTTAGAAAGGTTAGGGAAAGTAGGGGCTTCCACATTTGCCGAGAAGAGAGAATTAGACTTTAAAAGGGGCTCAAGACACGCAGATATTATGTTTTTTGCAAACATGGTCTAGGAGTGCATCCGTGTTTGCGAACTCCTTTCTGCACACCGGACAAGTTGTCGTATGCTCAGCATAACGTATGTGCTGTTTGAGAGAGACGGAAGAGCTGAAGGGCATTAGGCATAACGGGCAAACGTAAGGGGAAACTGCTTTACTTGTCAACAACTTATAGAGATAACTACTTTCATCCAACAACTTTAGATTATGGATTAACGCTTTAACGATTGCCCTTATTAATCTTTTCTGTTCCGGCCGAGAGAATAATAATGTTCAAGTTCCTCTAAAGTTACATGAATCGTAATTCCTTTATGATTACTCAAGTACTCTTTACTGCCTGACCCTGCCAATTAATTAGGAGATGCTGAGAAATTTCCAAGTTATATGTTTAAAAGAGATTCCCTTGAACAAATGTATATATCTCAGGGATGCAGAATCTTTGCCGTCTTCTTTCAACTCTACGCGTTTTTACGGTAAAAATTAACGGGTTGCAAAAGCTTATGAACACAAATTGGCAACCATAATACAGTGAGGAGTTTTGGCGGATAAGCAACGTAGATATAAATTCGGCGATTATATCTTAAGGGAAAGAAAAGGTCGGTATTATGTCTATAAATTGGAAACGATGAATGGTGACGCAAAGGAAACTTACGTGGGTCCCTTAATCGACGTCGTTGAGACTTATCTAAAATTGAAAGAAAGTGGGGGTGTGGGGGTGTCCCCCACTGGGGGTTTCCCCCTAAAGGGCTCGGGCCGGGACTTGAACCCGGGACCTACGGGTCCACAGCCCGTCGCTCTAACCAGGCTGAGCTACCCGAGCCAATCCCATTATTATTTCTAACTTCCAATTTTTTAAGCTTACCCATGTTTTTGGACCTTATACTCTTGCTTAACTATGTCAAGTATTTCTCTGGCTATAACTGTTTTATAATTTTTATTTATTTTCTTTATAAAATTGTTTCCGATTACTATAACTTCATTAAAATCTGATGAAAATGCTATATCTTTTCTAGAAGCATTATTCGCTATTAGTAAATCAAAGCCATGCCTCTCCTTCTTTATTTTACCTTTTTCTATTAATTCATTGTCATCTTTTACAGTCTCTGCAGCAAAACCTACTAAGAAAACATTATATTTCCTTATTATACTTGAGATCTTTACTGTTTTTTCAAGTTCTACTGTAGGAGTTTCTGTATGACTATCAATCTTTGAAGAAGCAATGTTTTTAAACTTATAATCTGCGGGTGCTCCAGCTAAAATCACAATATTATATCCAGTTTCTACAAATTTCTTCACTTCATTAGCCATTTCATCAGTTGTTTCTACCTGAACTTTCTTTTTAACATAAGGCTTTATATGAGTACTTAAAGGACCATGAACTAAAACAACATCAGCACCTCTAAAATATGCCTCGTTTGCTATTGCAACTCCCATAGTCCCACTACTAGGATTTGAAATAAATCTCACTGGGTCTAAATGCTCTCTTGTAGGGCCAGCTGTAACGACAATTTTCAATCCTTCTAAATCCTTACCCCTAAGAAGTAAGGTTGAAATATAATTTGATAAATATTCTATATCTGGATAATGAGCAACATCTCTTACAAGAAAAGGTTCTACAACAATTACTCCTATCTCATTTAGTTTATTTATATTATTTATCATTTGAGGTGTAAAATACATTGGTAAATGCATCGCTGGAACTAAGATTAGAGGTTTTTTTAGACCAATAAAATTAAGAGCAGTAACTGTTATTGGAGTATCTGCAATTCCATTAACAATTTTGCTTATAGTATTTGCTGTAGCTGGTGCGACAACATATGCGTCATAATCTTCAGCTAATGTAACATGTTCTATCCCGCCAGAAATTTTTGTTATCACTGGATTACCAGTTGCCCATTCAAACATTGTAGGAGAGACTAATTTTGAAGCGTCTTTACTCATAATAACTTGGACTTCTGCACCTAACCTCATTAAGCTTCTCACTAAGTCGATAGTCTTATAAATGGATACACTACCTGTGACTCCTACTAAGATTTTCTTATTCAAAAGTTCTGATGAGATCTCGCCTATAATTTTCTTCGAGGGATGAATAGCCATCAGACATAAATTTAAACTTTGAATAAAAACCTTATATTATGGAGTTTGCTGAAGCAAAAAAGGGAAAAGAATATAGAATAAGAAATGCAAGGTTAACAGATGTAGATCAAATAATAAAAATTAATAGATTAGCTTTACCTGAAAATTATCCCTATTATTTCTTTGTAGAACACCTAAAGGAGTATGAAGCAGCATTCTTTGTCGCAGAAGTTGATGGAGAGGTGGTAGGTTATATAATGCCTAGAATAGAATGGGGATTTAGTAATCTGAAACAATTACCAACATTAGTTAAAAAAGGGCATGTTGTATCTATAGCAGTTCTAGAGCAATATAGAAGATTAGGCATAGGCACTGCATTACTTCAAGCCTCAATGAAAGCGATGAAAGAGGTTTACAACGCAGAAGAAGTTTATCTAGAAGTTAGAGTGAGTAACTCACCAGCGATTAATTTATATAAAAAATTAGGGTTTAAAGAAGTAAAAGTATTAAGACATTATTATGCAGATGGAGAAGATGCTTACCTAATGGCTGCTCCTCTTTAATTCATATTCTCTCCCATCATAAACGACATAATAGCCCTTTTCTAAGCTTCCTACAGATACAACTTTAGTTTTACCTATATCATAAACCTTTTGCTCTATTAAGTGGCCATGAAAAACAATTTCTGGTATATTTGATAGGATTTCAGCTAAGACTTTTTGAGATCCTCTAGGATTTCTAGGAGGAAAATGAGTAATTACTTTTCTATATGAAAATGAAATGAATAAATCTAACACTCCTTCTTGGATGAGTAATCCATTCTTGCGTAAGTATTTTTGAGTAGTAATGTCTTCCATTTCACCCAATATTCCCTTATATTTTTTAATATATTGAGGACACTCTACATCACCAAGTCCTACAATTAAATCAACTTCTAACTTGTTAAGAAAATCTATCACATCCTCTCTGCAAGGTACTTGTGTAACCAAGGCTATTTTTCTTATACCATTCATCAAGATAATATAAACCAATACCAGTAGCTATAATATCTGCCGTTGACCCGGGATTATATCTATTTTTAACTAAAAAATCATCAAAGTCCTTTATTCTCTTCAAAGAATAATTTTTAAGGATAGAACATGCAAGTTGTGAGACACGTATAGCAGTATAAGCTCCGTATTTTCTTAAAATTAGACCATCTGGAACTTCACATAATATTTTTATAAAACTATATAGAACTCCTTCCTCTAATCCCTTGTTTTTAATCTCCTCTATAACTTCTAAAGAATATCTATAATTTAAAACCATATTTCTTACAGCACTATCTATTTCAGAAGATTTCAAAAAAATATCATATAATGTATACTTCTCTAATTCTCTGTAATCCATAACTTCCATCTTTCCCAAGTATGATAAATTCAGTTCTCGTAATGCTAGAGAGAAAAAATATGAGTCTTTATTATTTAAAGAAAGTATAACTTGTGAAGCTTTGAGTAAAGTGTCGCTTAATGAGTAAGAAGAAGAATAAGCAATTGGTAATAATTGCATTGAAGTACCAAAAATAGAGAAATTTATATTAAGTTCTTTACTTTTAACTATAGCATAGTAAAGTAGATCATAAAGACTTTCATATTTTTTATCAAACTTTCTCTTGCAAGCTTCTTTGTAATACCTCTTCATTAGTAAAGCTGAATAAAGTATATCAGAAAAATTTACAGAGGTAATATCTTTAACTCTAGAAGCATTACCAGGCTTATTTATTAAAGCCTCATCAATAGAAGCCTTAGATAAAATATAACTTATGCTATCACAATATTCTTCTAATGTAGCCTTTAACATCTCTATCACCTATTATCATTTTTACTTCACCATCCTCACATCTCATAAGCATACCTTTGACGTATACTCTATTGGACTTATACAAAAGCATAGAATATATACCTTCATATGAGACTAGAAGTTGAGGAGCAGAACTACCTTTTATTATAGAGACATTTGACAAAGTAACCACAGAAGGATAGAAAAGCGAATTAAATTTATCATCAATATTAGCAATAATCTCTCCTTCTCCGATTCTTTTACATACAATATTACAATATTTTTCGACTTTATCGTTCACAAAAAGAAAGGAATATTTAATACCCTTATACATTCCCCTAACTCTTCTATCATACAGATCCTTAGCAAGATTTAAGGAGATATCATAGTTCTTAATAGTTTCCGATATCCAATCTTTATCTTCATCAAAGCCTTGAAATGATTCAAGAAAATCAATAGTATCTTTAATGCCATAAATCACAAAATCAATATCAGAATTTTCATGCGAAATTCCAGCTAATAAACTTCCAGTAATTCCAATATTCTTAATGTTCACGTAGTCATAAATTTCCAAGGCTAAACTTTCTAATTTATTTTCACTTTTTCTAATTATTTTTCTCATTTTTTCCTCGGGTTTTAAGTGCTTTACTATCATAGACTTTCGTAATATAGGAAAAGACACATCATAACAAGGCTCATATATATACTCCTGATTAACTTTGAGTAGATTATGAACACCATAATATCTTAATACTCTTTCATACCCTTTCCAAATTCCTTTTCCAGTGTATATATATTTTAAATAGGCATATATATAACCGAAAGGGTTAATATTAGAGTAAACAACGTAAATATTATTGTCTTTACTAATTATTAAGTCTTTATCAAGGAAATAATCTCTTCCCATCCCTTTAATCTCACATATGATATTGCTGTATTAGAGCTTTTTAACATATCTAAGTATTTCCTATAAATACCACCACCAACAGCATTAGCAATATATGCTGAGCCCACAGCAGCTTCCTTAAACTTAAATTCAAACTTCTTACCAAAATCTAACTCATATTTTCTTTTCCCAGAAACAATAATCGGAATGTCGAACTTAGTAGAGTACCATTCAGCTATCATTCTAATTAACTCTTTTCCTTTTTCCCAATTACCACTACTATATATTACATCCTTAGTTATCTTAGCATATTTGTGTAAAAGATAAGCAACCTCACCATCTATGAAACCAGCAGAAGTAGGACCAGGTATAATGGTACCACCAAACCCATCAATAATTCTACCATTGACAACAATAATAACAGCAGAAAAGTTACTTCCTACTTCTACTAAAACAAAACTGTCATATAAAGTCCTATAGAAAAATGCTGAAGCTACTTTGTCTGCAGTACCCATGTCTATTACGTTAATTTTTCTGTATATTGGAACACTATCAAGCTCTATAACACTTGGAAGTACAAATGCATTGTTTAACCACATAGAACTCCTTAAAAAATTCCTTAAGGGTCCTTCTTTTTTAGGATCAGCTAATGATAAAAGAAAAATTTCCCTTTCTGTTATCTTATTTACTTTATAGAAGGGTAAACCGTGTCCAGAAGGAACCGCTATTAATAATGGTCTAGTTCTCACTATTTCCCTAACTAACGAGAAAGCATAATGAGGAATTAAAGATGTGGGAACTTCTTTATATGATAGCAAAATACCTAATTCACTTACTTCGGCAATAGCAAATGTATTACTACCTGGATCTATTCCGATAAACTTCATTTTCTTCAATATAAATTTCTACCATTAAATCACTTTTCTTAACGTTGTACTTAACCTCTTTACCAGTTATGGTGTCTTTAAGTAAATTTTCCGCGAATTTTTTGAAGAATTCAGTATTTTTCTCCTTATCAAACTTGTATATTACTATTTGTTTTTCTGGAGAAGAATACATATTAGCCTTCTCGCCCATTAAAAGTTGAGATATGAAATCTAAAATAGCAATAAGTCTACTTATTTTACCTTCTTCAGTAAAGGAAAGAGTAGAAATATAACTTGAAATCAATAAAGATAAATCCTTTGGAGTTACAGATTCAATATTAATAAATAAAGCCTTAACAGAACGTAGATGCTTCAAAAGTAAATAGTTAAGTTGAAGGTAATTTAACTCGTCTTGTAACGATCTGTAAAGAGAGATATATAATTCAACTGCTTTATTCGTAATATCATACACAGTTCTTCCTTCTTCGTCCGCTATACTTTTTAATTCATTATATAATAACTCTTTCATAAAGCATGATTGCCTACTTTTTTCTTCTCGATTTGCTTTCATGTATACAATTGTATACAAACTTATTTATAAATTTAATCCTTAACTTCCAAAGTCAAAATAGAAAATTGTCCACTTTCACTTACTTGGGTTTTAGTAACAGATATATTAATCTCTAATAAAACATCCCTTAAAGCTTGGGATACAAACTCTAGGAGATTTTTATCAGCGGGCTTAGTAGATATTTTACATATAATATTATCTCCAGAAGTAGAACAGTCTATATTACCAAGAAAAAAGGAAATAAAAGGTAAAAAAGAAATAAGTTTTTCTATCTCATTAGAATTATGTTTATTTATTCCCGCTAGTTTTACCCATCTTAAGTAGTCTTTTCCAGAAGCTATTATAAAAGAATAAAGCATATCTTTAGCTTCATCATCTTTTTGAAGATACCTATTTATTATTAAACGTGCAAGGCTTGATACAAACAATTTCGTAGAAGCGTAAGAATAATAAATTCTTGAAAGATTATATAAATCATCCCATGAGTTTTGGGTTTTTAATATTCTCTCTATCTCGGAAAAAATATTATGTAAGACGTTATCTACACTCTCATCTATATTCTTATATCCATTAGAAGTAAAAAATGAAGATAATTTCCATTTTATAAGATTTTCAATATTATTTAGAAGTTGTGCATTTTCTTCAGACATAGGATGAACTACTTTTTTACCTTTCTTCTTCTCCTCTTTTTTTGTCACACTTACTAAAACAAGTTAAAGGTTAAAATATTATTTCATCAGTGGCTGCCCACAAGCTGTCACATTTCCATTCGGCTCTTTGTCATCATAATGGGGGCGGGATAGCGGCGCCTGGACTTGAACCAGGGACCTCGGGGTCTCACCGTGGGAACTTACCCCACTTATGAGCCCCGCGGGCTACCAGGCTGCCCTACGCCGCTACTCAATCCCGCCGTGTTTATTTATATTAATTAGACGTAATAAAGCTTTCTATTTATAACCCATTTTTGTGTCCTATATATGACACACGTTAAAGAATATAAGAGATAGCTTTAAATGTCGTTTTGTAGTAATATTTTATGCCGCGGTAGTCTAGCCCGGTTCTAGGATGGGGGCCTGTCGAGCCCTTGACCCGGGTTCAAATCCCGGCCGCGGCGCTGGCGGGCATGCCCCCATCCCTTTATATAACTTTCTATTATTTTATATAAAGGATCTACAAATTAATATCCTTATTTATCACTTTAATCTTTCTCTGTTAAGTAAACATATTCTTCTTAGTATCTTTTTACATAGAAAAATCTTTCTATTCTTTCGAATGAGATATATAAATTCTTATCATAAGATAAACTTTAGACTAAATAAAAAGGAATGTATATATGTTCTTTCTATGACATAATATTGATGAGTTTCAATAGGAGTTGCAATTCTTTATAGTTGTCTTCACTCTTTATATTTATGCTATGTATTCATGTAAGTAACGTAGAAAAAAGATATGGTAATTTGATAGCATTAAACGGAATTTCCTTTGATATAAACTGTAATGAAAAATGGGCGTTACTGGGGCCTAATGGTGCTGGTAAAAGTACTTTATTAAAAATTTTGGCTGGATTAATAAGACCAGATAAAGGAGAAGTGAAGATTATGGACAAAGATCCATCTTCGGTAGAAATAAAGAAAATTCTTGGATATCTACCGGAAGATGCTGACCCTTTCCCCGGGCTTTCTGTTATAGATAATTTGAAATTTGTAGCCTCATTAAGAAATGTTGATGAAAACAAAATATACGACCTATTAGATGTATTAGATCTGCGCCATTACATCAATTATAAGGCTTCTACATTATCTAGAGGGAATAAACAAAAATTAGCTATTGCTATGGCTATTCTGCATGAACCTAATATTATTCTACTAGATGAGCCTTTGAATTACCTTGATATTCCAACCCAAGAGACTGTAATAGAACTACTAAAGAAAATGAATACTTTACTGGTTTCAACTCATATACTTTCAGTCGCAGATAAATTAGCAACAAAAGTATTGATTATTTCAAATGGTATTATCAGATGGATGGGAGATTTCGTTGAGCTTAAGAAAATGGCTAATGGGAACGAACCTATTGAACATATTATAGCTAAGCTAATTAAAGGATATTATTAGTTCATAAGAAAAGTTTTTTAAGTATAAGAGAAAGCATAAAATTGTAAAAGGAAAAGAGAATATGAGTATTGAAGAACTAATAACTTCTTCTCTTTCTAAATATGATAGCTATTATGCATTAAAAAATGCTAAATCCTCAAAAATTTTAATACAAAAATATAACGGAAAGGAAATAGGATTTGCAGAACTCAAAAAATATAAAAATATTGGGGCAATATTCTATGTAGGTATCTTACCAGAATACAGAGGTAAAGGTTTTGGAAAAGAATTAATAAAAAAAGCTGAAGAGATATTTAAAAGAAAAAATGTTGATATTATAGTAGCTTCAACAAAAAGTGATAATATTGCTGCAATTAAACTGTTTAAGAGTTTGGATTATACCATATTTAATAAAAAATATGTAAAGAATAAGATCATTGAGTTATTGGACGCGTATGAAGATGATACTATTGTTTGCAAAGAATTAAATGAAAACATAGAATGTGGAAAGATAATATTTAAGTAAGTAATTCCTTTATTTTTTCTCGTATAATCCTAGCTATTCTCTTTCCTAATTCTGTTGAAGGACCTGAAAAATATTCATTGCCTGCAAGACTACCTACAGCAACTGCATCACTTGCAGTGCCAGTATATGGAAGGGATAAGTCTCTTAGCGCACCACATTTTGCTTCTGTAATAGTTCTTACCAGATCAACTAACCCATTAATGTTTAGGCTAAAGTCTAAAAATGCACCGACATTTATAGTACAACCCGCATCTTCTCCACTTTCGCCTATTCCAACACTAAGGAAAATTTTTATTTTTCCATCATATTTTTCAAAAATAAACTTCTCTGATGCAGTCATAAAAGCTACACTATTTTCATTTACATATTGCATAATATCACTCCACGGGTTAGTATTACAGTAATTCTTATCTACTATCACTAAAACTATATTATCAACATAACTTATTCCTTCTGGATATAATGTTGACGAAAGAGTAATGTATTGTTTGTCTAAAGAATATCTTAGTACTTTTTTAATCACAGCAATGTCTTAATTCAAACTTAAATAAAACATTTCAATAAAATAAATTCTGAAGCAAGCTAGGATAATAGAGTTATTAGACATGAAAAACGTTTTTAATTTACTAATGCATATGTTATACTTGCCGGGGTGCCCGAGCGGTCTAAGGGGGCGGCCTGGAGAGCCGTTGGGGGTTTCCCCGCGCGGGTTCAAGTCCCGCCCCCGGCGTACTAAATCTTGTTTATACCCCTATATTATTCTTTATATGAAAATGTATAGAATATGTTACATATAACACACTATTTATTGTCAAAGTACTCCTTATTCCTACGATCATATATCATTTTTCCCTTTCTTGTTTCATAGTTTGTAGTGAAATAACAATTATAAAAATTTTAAAATATTTAGATTTCTATATGTATTAAACCAAGACGTAACATAACATATAATTTAGTCGATTTATAATGAAGCTTTTTTCTTACTCTTCAAAGAAATCATTAATAACTTTTCTAACCTTACGATATATCTTAAATGTTTTCTCAAGGAGTGAAAAATGTTTATCCTTTAAAACTATTTTTAATTTATTATAGCAGTTCCCTAGACCCCAATTTCATCACCCCGAAAATAATTCAAGAGAGTTAAAAAGTGAATAAAATAATTTAACTAAATATTCTTGCAAAATAGTAATATTATCTTGTAAGAGCAAGATGGTTAGGAGTAAGCGGAAGTCTTCTTTGCTCGTTGTCCCCTTGAGGAGCAAGTATAGTGTATAGATTAACATTGCTAGGAGGAAGATGAATAATCGGAATAGCCAACTCCTTGATGAGGTAAAGATTAGGAAAGATTTGATTAACTTGTATGATGTTTCTATTGGTGTCCTAACCTTGTTATACCATTTTACAATAATACTCCTATTTACGTCTAGGTTTGTCCCCTTTGCCAAGTACTCCTTTTCCCTACCGTGATGTATTATTAGCCTAAAGGTTGCCTTCTTAGCATTTGACTTTGCAGTATAATCACCATCGAAGTTTCCATGTATTCCAACCTTTTCCATGGCTACTCCAATGATGAAGTTAAACCTTGATAAGTAGTTGATCACGTCTACTGAATAGTATCCGGCATCTAGTGTTACTAGTTCTATTTCTAGGCCTAATGCTGGTATTTGTTGTATTGGGTTTTCAACTATCTCTAGCCTAGTCATTCTATGCGTGTGAATGCTAGTATTAGTGTTTTTTTCTTTACTCTTGTTGTTGCTGTTGCGTAACTCCATGCGTAACCTTTTTCTGAGCCGCTTAGTCCTTCTACTGGTTTTCCCTTGTATTTTACTGACGTTAGTCTATTGATATTTTTACACGTTTTCTTCCGCCTAGTTCCTTAATGGAGGTTGTTTTGATCATGTTTAGCATTTGTTCTATTACTTGTGGTTGTTCTTCCACGTAGTTTCTTACTGTTTGTGGTGAGATGCCAAATTCTTTTGCCTTGTTTTCTACTGAATCTTTTGTTAGTGCTGCTGTTACAAGTGTTTTCTTGACTTCTTCTGCCTTTCTTCCCTTGAAGTTTATGATGGAAAATAATTTTTCCTTGATTTGTGCAAGTGTTTTTGGGTGGATGGAGTCTGGTATTATCAAGTTTGTTCCCCTAAAGTAATACCAGACTACATCTACCTTAACTTTTTCTCTAATTACAAATTTTCAAGATAATAGATAATTATTCCTTGTAATTATTTTTTGTAAAATGAATTTGGGGTCTAGGGTCTAAGAAATGGAATAGCAAATAATAATGTAGTCCAATGTTTGCGGAAAACAAGCTTATATTATTAATTTTTTTATAATTAACCAGGATATCTACCATAGAAACTAGTAGCGGGAAATAATTATTGTAATTAACTACAGTTTTTAAATAATAGCTATGCAGTGAAAGAAAATTTAATATAACAATGTCATCCAGATTATGGCATAAATATCAATAGAGTATCTCCATATTTCATAGAATTCCTTCATACAAAATATATGATATACCTCTTTATATATCTTACAAAGAGAAGATACTGGCAAAATGATTTGTCTTCTATTTTATAGAATTAAAATCAAAAATCTTTCACCAAATTTACAACTTTAGTTATAAATATAAGAATTAATTTAATATTATAATAATTAAAATACCATTAGCCAAAAACCATATATTAAATAGAATAAAAAGGCAAAAGGCTAATAAGTTGTAGCTTTTATATTAATTCTATCTCTATGTATACATCATCTGGTACTCTTACTCTCATTAATTGTCTCATGACTCTCTCATCAGATGCAATATCAATTATTCTTTTATGTATTTTCATTTCCCAATGCTCCCATTTTTTCTTTCCTTCTCCGTGTGGTAATCTCATTACTGGAACTTCCATTCTTGAAGTCGGTAATGGAATAGGTCCACTTATTTCGACTCCAGTTTTTTGAGCCAAAGTTTTTATTTGATTCACTACAAAGTTTAAATTCTCTATATTAGTACTCCAAAGTCTAATTCTCGCCTTAGTAGGCATAAAATCACCATATAAAAAATATAAAATCTTATTTAATTTCTACCTTCTTTGGCTTTACATCAATAACTACTCCTACTCCCACTGTTTTACCCATATCTCTCATAGCAAACCTTCCTAGCGCTGGGAATTCTCTAAATTTCTCAACAACTAACTCTTTTATAGGCTTCATTTTTACTATTGCTGAATCACCAGACTTTAAGAATTGTGGGTTCTTTTCAACCTCTTTACCGGTCTTTGGATCAATCTTTGAAGTAAGTTCTGTTATTCTACAAGCTACACTAGCTGTGTGTATATGAACTACTGGAGTATAACCTACACTAACAGCTGTTGGATGCCATATTACTATTATTTGTGCCGTAAATTCGTCAGCAACAGTAGGTGGAACATTTAAGCTACCAGCAACATCTCCTCTTTTGATATCTTTCTTTTCAACGCCTCTAACGTTGAATCCAATATTATCTCCAGGTTCTGCTTTTTCAATTTTTGTATGATGAGTTTCAATAGATCTAACTTCACCAACTTTTCCTACTGGCATAAATACTACTTTATCACCTACTTTAAGGACACCAGTTTCTACTCTACCTACTGGGACTACACCTACGCCAGAAATTGAGTATACTTCTTGAATTGGTATTCTTAATGGTTTATCAACTGGTTTTGGTGGTATCTCTAGTTGATCTAAATATTCTTCTAATGTTGGACCAGTATACCATTTCATATTTTCAGATCTCTGTGTTATATTTTCACCAGTTGGTGCAACTACTGGTACAAACTTAACTTTGTTCATATCAAATCCAAAGCTTTTCATAAACTTACCTACTTGGTCTACAATTTCTTTGTATCTCTTTTCATCATAAGGTGGATCAGTTAGATCCATCTTATTTACAGCCACTATTACTTGATTAATTCCCATTGTTTTTGCTAGTATTATATGCTCTCTTGTCTGTCCTTCAGCACTCATTCCAGCTTCATATTCACCTTTCTTGGCTGAAACTACTAGTATAGCAGCATCAGCTTGGCTTGCACCAGTTATCATGTTCTTTACGAAGTCTCTATGACCGGGTGCATCAATAATTGTAAAGAAGAACTTCTTTGTTTCGAATCTCATAAAGGTTAAGTTTATCGTTACACCTCTTTCTCTTTCTTCTTTTAATCTATCTAGTAAGAAGGCATATTTCTCTGATTCTTTACCTAGTTTCTTTGCAGCTTCTTCTGCCTCTTTTATTGTTTTTTCATCTAGAAAACCTCTATCCATCAAAAGTCTTCCAACTAAGGTGCTTTTACCATGGTCTACATGTCCTATAACAATTAAATTAAGGTGTGGCTTTTGTGACATCTTACTCCCTCTTGCACATAATTAACGTAACAAGCATTAAAAGTTTAGCTATAAGTTATCTCGAGCTTAATGCAATTCTCTCAATTTCTTCTTTCTTTCTAATCGCAAAGCTTTTTGGATCATTGTTTGCTGCAGCAATTATTTCTTCAGCCAAGGCTTCTTCTATTGGTTTAGGATTATTAAATGAAGCTTCTTTTGCACCCATAACTAGATGTCTTAAAGCTAGGTCTACTCTTCTTTGTGGAGCTACATCTACAGCAACATAGTAAACAATACCACCGTACATTATTCTTGTTACTTCCTCTCTAGGAGCAGAGTTTTCTATAGCTCTAACTAATATTTGGATAGGATTTTGACCTGTTTTTAATGCTATTATATCAAAAGCAGTTTTCACTATGTTATAAGCTAACATTTTCTTTCCCTTATTTCTACCTGGTCTCATTACATTATTGATAAGTCTTTCTACGATTGGTAATTTAGCTTTTCCAAACCTCCTATGCTCATGCCTACCGCCTGTATGGGGCAAATAAACTGGCATTAAACTTATGTATTTCTTTAGACTAGGATCTCTAATTTCTACTTTTGTATCCCACTTACCAAATACTTTGAGGTCTATTGATGAAACTTCAAAGGATTCCATATTTTTATCTTATTGCAATAAACAGTTTTCCCTTAAATGTGTTTATGAAGGATTTTATAGTGCAAATACATAGTATATAATATAATGAGCCAAGATAATTCAGAGGAGTTAATAAAAGTAGAAAAAGTAGAAGCGTTCTTTTACCCTATTCATGGGATTCCAACAATGGTATTATATCTAGAAGATGGAAGAGAATTTAAAATGTTTCAGATTCCACCAGAAATTGTTATAGCATTAAATAGATTACAGGAGAAAAGAGATTACGAAGAATTATTAAGAGGTGATAAGAGAGAAAATATATATGATGTGCTTGCATTCTCTTCTGAAATTAAAGATCAATTAAGCAAGATAATAAATAGAGTTGTTATAAACGATGTGAACGAAGAGTATGGAGTTTATATTGCTACTGTAGAATTTAAATTTGATGGAGTAATCATAGAAAAACAATTAATTCCTAGTCATGCAGTTTTTCTTGCGATAGTATCTAATAGACCAATTTATGTAAAGAAGAGTTTAGTTGATGAACAAGAAAAACAGGAGAGAAAAAGCGGAGAAGACGTATAAAAATCTATCTTACTGGCTTTTGTTTTTTACCCTTATATAGAGCATCCAAAGAAACACCATTAACCATAATTACCTTATATCTTACTCCGGGTAAGTCTCCCATTGATCTGCCTAGAGTTCCTCCAATTCCAGCAATGACTACCTCATCATGTTCATCAATGAAGTTTACGCCACCGTCTCCAGGAACGAAAGCAGTAACTATTCTACCATTTTTTACTAATTGTACTCTTACAGCTTTTCTTACAGCAGAGTTAGGTTGCCTAGATTCAATTCCTACTTTTTCTAATACTATACCTCTAGCCATTGGTGCCCCTTCTAATGGATCAAATTTTTCTTTTAATTTCAGCATTCTTCTCTTGAATTTTCTTTGATGCCATCTAAACTTAAGTCTCTTTAACCTTAATTTCCTTGCAGCAAACATTCCTTTAGGTGATTTACCTCCTGCCATTCTTCTTCACCCTAAGTTATAATCACGGAATCAATATCCATATATCTTTTTAATATTAACTTTGCTCTAGTAACATTTCTCCCGTTCTTACCAATAGCGAGGCCCTTATCTTGAGGATCAACGTTAATATAAACTGTCTTCTTAGAATTAGACTGAACCACTTTTACACTTCTCACCTTTGCAGGCGCCATTAAATTTCTTACTAAATCTTCTAGGTTATCACTATATCCTACAATCTCAATTGATTTTCCTATAAGTTTTTCCAGTCTTTTTACATTAGAACCATTTTTACCTATAGCAGTTCCCATATTTTCTGGGTTTACAAGAAATATAATTCTGTTATTTTCCTCATCTACGATACAGTCCCTTGCAGTTACACGCGTCACGTCTTGAAAAAGTGACATATACCTTAATTCCTCTGAAGTAAGCTTAATCTCAGGCAATTATTGAGCCCCCTCCTTTATTTCTTCTAGTAATCTAGACTCGCCAAGATCTATAACACCAATAGTGGATATCATAAATGGTTTTCCACAAAGTGTTCCTAATTCATATGCACTACCATTATACTGATAAACTGGAATATTAGATATCTTTGCATAAGCTAGAATATCATCCTTAAGATCTTGCCTCAAGGTAGAAGCTATTATTACCATTTTTACTTTCCCTGTCTTCACCATTTTTATCGTTTTTTTGCTCCCAAAAACTACTTTACCTGTTCTTAATAAAGTTTTTAGCTCGCTTTCAAATCCTGTTACTTCTGACATTTACTTCACCTCACATTCAGTCTCATAGTCAACTCAACTATACCCGTGCCCAATCTAATTGGTTGACCGATTATAATATTTTCTACTACTCCTTTAAATTCTTCCATTTCTCCTCTTGCTGCAGCGTCAAGTAAATGTTTCACGGTTACCTCAAATGCGGCTCTAGCTAATACACTACTTTTTTCTCCAGTTACTCCATGTCTTCCAATTTGCCTAACTACACCAGTTCTTGTCATTATATCTGCTACTAATAGAATATGCCTCATATCTACATCTAGACCTTGCTCTTCAAGAACTTTTTTAATCTCTCTTGCAATGGCCTCTCTTGCAGCCTCTATTCCAAAAGTTTCTGCTATCTCGTGAATATTATTTGTCTGAATTTTATTTATATCAACTCCTTTTATTCCTATTACGCCTTCTAAGTTTGAACCATCAGTTATAATTACATATTCATCTCCTTTTTTCTGCACTATAGCTCTTCTAATTCCTTTAATTCCTTTAATTTTTGTATTTAATAACTTTTCACGCATTTTAAACAGAGCTGAAATATTATCTATTTCTTCAAAGTAAATAGTAAAAGTATAATCATCAATGTCTTCAATTCGTATCTTACCTAATTTTAACTTTGAGATTATCTTCTTAACACTAGAAGGATCTACTCCTTTGTCTTTAAGCATTTCCTCATCTAATTGTATGGTAATAGACATATTAGTTATATCAACGCTTATAGATGAAATTACATTCTCTATTTTAGTATACTCAATTTTTCTTGCTATTTCTAATGCTTTTTCTTTATCATATTTATATTCATCTGTTAAATAGATAGTCATTATAGGAGTGGATGGTGTTTTTCTTGCATCAACAATCTCTATTAATCGGGGTAAACCTAAAGTAACATTTAACTCTCTAATACCGGCAAAGTGGAAAGTTCTTAAAGTCATTTGTGTACCAGGCTCGCCTATTGACTGTGCTGATACAATACCTACAGCTTCTCCAGGTTCAATCAACGACTCTTGGTAATCTTTCACTGCTAAATCTATTATTTTATCCACATCAGACTCTGTGAGATTTATATCAGTATTTAATAATGCTTCTCTTAAATCTTGAATTACTTTATCAGGTAATTTATCCTTAATTTGTTCTAGTGATTTTTCTATATAAGATTTAATATATTCCGAAACCATATAGTTCACCTCTTCCATCCTACTACTCTTTCTATTATTCTATTTACGTCAACAGTTTTACCATGAGAACTATACATTGGATGCACCTCATCTTCACCATAAGCTAGTTCGATTACTTCACCATATAAAGACCTTACAGTACCGTCATATTCTACTCTTAAATCAGATAAAGCGTTAATTAACCTTCTTTGCATATACCCACTTTGTGATGTTTTAACTGCTGTGTCAACTAATCCTTCTCTGCCTCCAGCTGCATGGAAGAACATTTCTATTGGTGTTAATCCTCTTGTGAAGGAGTTATGTACAAAACCTCTAGCATCTGGGGAAATATCTCCGGGCTTAAAATGAGGTAATGTTCTTGTTATATAACCTCTTTTTATTCTTTCTCCCCTTACTGACTGCTGACCTAGCATAGCTGTCATCTGCGTTATGTTTAGTTCACTACCTCTTGCACCAGTAACTGCCATGATATAAACATTGTTGAATGGATCTAGATATTTAGTAGCTATATCGCCAGCTACTTTTCTTAATTGATCTAACGTTTCTAAAATGTGGTCTTCTAGGCTCTCTTCAGCGGTTCTACCAGGTATTAGTTCTAATGTTCCTTCATTATATTGCTTAATTAATTCTTCTACTTTTTTATAAGCTACTTCTATTTGTTCATCAATTTCTTTAAATGCTTGAGGTGGTATCGTTACATCATCTAACGTCATAGTGAAACCTCTTAACTCGATAAACCTTATAAATAGTTTGAACACATTATCCATTATCCATCGTCCATATTCTGTTCCATATTCTCTCACTAACCAATGCAATATGCTTTCTGGTTGCTGATTTCCTATTGCTTTTTTATCTAGTACTCCTTCTAAAAGTATACCATTCTTAATAACTATATAGGAATCATGAGGACATACTTCATTCTTACAAGCTCTGAAACCTTTAGATATATTAGCTTGTCCATGGAAATTGAAATCTTTTGGCAAGAATAGACTTACTATCTGTTTTCCGGTGTAATATTCTTTAGGTGCTAGTATTGCAGGCTCTCCTATTTCACCCATAAAATCAGTTACACCCAGAATTGTAGTTACTTCTTCTCTAGTAAGTAACGTAGTTTTTACTGTTAGCAGATAAGCTCCACTAATATAATCTTGCGCTCCGCCCATTATAGGGCCTCCATATCTAGGGGTTATTATATTCTTATGTACTAGCATTATTTCTTTAGCTTCAGCTATTGCTTCTTCTGACTGAGGCACATGTAAATTCATTTCGTCTCCATCAAAATCAGCATTATATGGAGGACATACTAACAGATTTAACCTGAAAGTCCTACCTGGTAATACCTTTACTTTATGCCCCATCATGGAGATTCTATGTAGAGATGGCTGTCTATTAAATAATACGATATCACCATCAATTAAATGTCTTTCAACAATATAGCCGGGGGTTAAACTTGATGCAAGCTCCTTTCTATCCTTTACATATCTTAAATCTATCCTTCTACCATCTGGTCTAATAACATAATTTGCACCTGGCCATTTTTCGGGGCCATTAATTACATATTGTCTCATTCTCTCTATATTCATTTTAGTAACTCTTTCTGGTACAGTTAACGTTTTCGCAATAGCAACTGGTACACCGACTTCATCAATACTTATATTAGGATCAGGTGATATTACAGTTCTTGCTGAAAAGTCTACTCTTTTTCCAGATAAGTTACCTCTGAATCTACCTTCTTTTCCTTTTAATCTTTGAGCTAATGTTCTTAAAGGTCTACCAGATCTATGTTTTGCTGGTGGTATTCCAGGTATTTCATTATCAAAGTAAGTAGAAACATGATATTGTAATAGATCCCATAAGTCTTCAATTATTAATTGTGGAGCACCAGCATCAATGCTTTCCTTCAGTCTTTCGTTTATTCTTATTATATCCACTAACTTATGAGTTAGATCATCTTCAGCTCTGATTCCACTTTCTATTGTTATTGAAGGCCTGATAGTTATAGGAGGAACAGGTAATACTGTTAAAATCATCCATTCTGGTCTAGAATATTTAGGATCGTATCCTAATAATTCATAATCACTATCTGGTATTCTCTCTAGTCTTTCTCTTATGTCTGAAGGGGTTAACCTAATAACACCTTCTTTTCTCTCCTCATAGAAATTATACGGTTTCTCCAACTTTATCTTGAACTGTTTTTCACCACAGTGAGGACATTCCATGTTTTTCATTGCATTTTTCTTTATATATTCTACTAATCTTCTTGCTGCAGAAGGCCATCTATCTTTAATTGCGTGATATATTCTTGAATATCTCTGCAAATCTTCTTCTTTTATCTTAAGTCTTCCACAATGTCTGCATGTAGCCCTTAATATATCATAAACGTGTTTTACAAAACCTACGTGAATTACTGGCCTTACTAATTCTATATGACCAAAATGTCCTGGACAACCATTCAAGGTATTTCCACATGTAGGACATTTTTGGCCTGGTTCAATTACTCCAAGCCTTGGATCCATTACACCTCCTTCAATAGGAGTACCATCTTCGTCGTATACTTCAGATGTTATAATAGCAGTTACTGACATTTTTCTAATTTCATCTGGAGAAAGAATGCCAAATTTTATACCTTTAATTATCTTTTCACTCATTATTCTCACCACCTACAGAAACTTTATCACCTAATACTAATCTAGGTGATATAACCATACTCATTAACTCTTGTAAAAGTAACTTAAATGCATATGAAACCGTAACTGGATATAAATTTGCATTCTCACCATGTATTGGACATACGTATTTATTTCTAGTTCTATCGTACCAACCTATATATCCACATTTATCACAAACATAAATTGTTGCTTTATCTGAATTATCCAATAATCTATCTTTAATGAGCATTGCTGTTCCAAATCCTATAAGACAGTCTCTTTCCATTTCTCCAAATCTTAATCCACCTTCACGAGCTCTACCTTCAGTTGGTTGTCTAGTTAATATTTGTACCGGTCCTCTAGCCCTTGCATGCATCTTATCAGCAACCATGTGATGCAATTTTTGATAGTACACTATACCAAATAATATTCTGCCCTTTAATTTCTGACCCGTTCTACCATCATAAACTACTTCTGTTCCATCTGGTAAGAATCCCGATTCCCTAATCCCTTTCCTTATTTCTTCTAAAGGAGGACTTTCAATAAATGGAGTAGCATCAACTGGTTTACCCGTTAGAGCAACATACTTGCCCGCCAAAGCTTCCATTATTTGCCCTATTGTCATTCTTGATGGTAATGCATGTGGATTTAAAATTATATCTGGAACTACTCCTTTTACTGTATATGGCATGTCAGCTTGATCTATCAGCATCCCTATTACTCCTTTTTGTCCGTGTCTTGTAGCGAATTTATCACCTATTTCTGGGATTCTAAGATCTCTCACTCTAACTTTTACTAGCTTATTTCCTTCAGATGACTCAGTTACTAATACTAAATCTACTATACCCATCTCTCCATGTCTTGTAACAATTGAGGTGTCTCTCTTTGATTGCTCCGGAGATAGTTCTTTAAATTCTTGTAAAAATCTTGGCGGACTAACTTTACCTATAAGTACATCTCCACCCTTTACTTCAACCTCTGGTGATACTATTCCATTATCTTCAAGTAATCTATAATACTCATTACCCTTGTAACCCTTAGTGCCTGGCTCTGGCTTCATTATTTTGTCTTCTTGACCACCAGGATATTTCAACTCTTCAGTTGAATAAAGTCTGAAGAATGTTGACCTATACATACCCCTTTCTACTGAAGATTTGTTCATGATAATTGCATCCTCCATATTATATCCAGTGTATGACATAACTGCTAAAATAGCGTTATTCCCAGCAGGTCTATCATTATAGCCTATAATGTCTAATATTTTTGTTCCTACCAAAGGTTTTTGCGGATAATGAAGTAAATGAGCACGAGTATCAGTTCTGAGTTGATAGTTAGCCGCATATAATCCTAGAGCTTGTTTAGCCATAGCAGATTGATATGTATTTCTTGGTGACTGATTATGTTCTGGATATGGAATAATCGAGGCTGTAATCCCTAATATAGCTGGAGGCCATATTTCTAAATGAGTATGATCTTTGGTTAAATCTTGGGGGTTAAGTGCAATATAGGCATTTTCCTCTTCTTCGGCATCTAGAAATTCAATCTTACCTTGTTTTACAAGATCATCAAAAGTTATCTCTCCTTTTCTTAATTTTTCTATGTCCTCTTCACTTACTAAGGGTTTACCATCTTTAACAACAATTAGCGGCCTTCTAACTCTTCCCCCATCACAATTTATATGTACTTCATTTATGTATTCAGTAACTATATGAGCAACATTAACTTCATCACTAATCTTACTAGATCTACGTAACTCTCTTATTTTTTCTGCTAGTTCTTTTCCATCTGGGTAATATCCTAGTAATCTCCCATTTAAATAGACTTTACTCCAATTTAGATACTTATTTATATCTTCTTCAGCTGAAAGCCTTTCTATAAGTTCCTCTTGAGATATAACACCTTGCTCATAAATTACCTTCTCTATACTTGATTCATTAATACCAACGGAAACTTGAGCTAATAATGCTAGGTTTTTAACTAATCCACTATTAGGACCTTCTGGTGTTTCAAACGGGCACATTCTACCCCATTGAGTACCATGTAAATCTCTAGCTTCAAAGTTCGGTTGTCCTCTAGCTAATGAGGATACTACTCTCCTTAAGTGACTTAACATTGATAACCAATTAGTTCTATCTAATAGCTGGCTTACACCAGTTCTTCCTCCAACCCAATTTCCAGTAGCTAGTGCGTGCCTTACTCTTTCAGTTATTATATCCGCCCTTACTAATGCGGTTAATGAAAGTCTTCTACCCCTTACTTTTGCCTTTTCTAATTGATATACTAGGTCTTTTACAAATGCTTTAAATGCGACCCTAAATAAGCTTGTAAATAAATCTCCTGCTAGTCTAACTCTTTTATTAGCATAATGATCCTTATCATCTGGTTGCCTTCTTCCTAGATATAGTTCTAGAAGCTTATTTACAGCAGCAGCTAAATAATATCCCTTCTTTTTCCTATCTTCTGGAGACGTACCAATATGAGGTAAGAAGTATTTATCTATAATTTGCTCGGCTCTTTGAATTCTATTTTCTCTTTTCTGGCCTATAGCTATCCTATTACCTATGAAATCAAGCGCATCTTCAACTGTAGTTATTGAACTTGCTTGCTCTAATGAAGGTAATAACTCATTCTGTATTTCTGGATCTAAAGATACTGCATAAACAATATCCTTATCTGTAGTAAAACCTAGTGCTCTCATCATAATGACAAATGGAATTTTACCTGGAACAGTAGCAAATGATACTTGAATACTACTATCCTTTAATCTTTCAATTACTACTTGAACTCTATATCCAGCAGCAGCTGATGTAATTTTTGCAACATGGGTTATATTAGAACCGCTTTTACCATAATCAACCAATACTCTATTAGTGGCTAAATCTTCTTGTGCAACAATTACTTTTTCTGTTCCATTTACTATAAAGTAGCCTCCAGGATCTTTAGGATCTTCTCCTATCTTTATTAGCTCATCATAAGTCATGTTAGATGTAGGATCTGCAATTGATTTTAACATAATTGGTAAATCTCCTATGTAAACCTCAATTGGTTCTCCTTCTATGTTATTCTCTATTGGAATCATAGTTAGATATAATGGGACCGCGTAAGTTAAATTCCTAAGTCTAGCTTCAAGAGGGGTTAATTCTTTAGGAGGTCCTTTATCTGTTTCCCTGATTCCAGGCCTATCATATCTTATTTTACCTAACTTAATTTTTAATCCAGGTATTTCTGTTATAATCTCTCCTTGTTCGTCTATTATTTGTTGTAGTTTATTTCGTAGAAAATCATTAAAAGAATCTAAATGTTGCCTCACTAAACCCCTTAGTTTAAAGAATGATTTAACAATTTCCCATCTTTCATCAACTGTAAGGCTCACTTATATTCACCCACTTATAACGTATCTATATACGACTACTTCTCCCGACAAAGAGCTTTTTCTAGTAATTTTAATTATATCTCCCGGTTTTGCACCAACTAATTTAGCTATAGGATCTGATGCTCTAATCCAAGGAAGTTGTTCTGGTTTTATTCCCAACTCCTTAAGAATTTTATAAGCTTCTTCTATGCTTAGAACCTCGTGCTTGGGAACAAGCTCATGCTGACTAGGATCTATTTTAATTTTCGATGAAGAACGCATTATAATTCACCAAACCAAGTCGTAATATGTAAGTAGTTCCAACCACTTAAAAAAATTATGTTAATGAAGAAAGGAGTTTTCTTGCAGAGTTTATAATCTCTCTTGCGGAAGAATAAAGTTCCTCGTATGATAATGAAACTCTTGCAATACCTTGCTGTATAGCCTTCATACCTACAGCAGCTGCTACTCTTGGATATACTTCCCATTCAGTCATTTTGGGAATAATATAATTTTCATTAATTCCTTTTTCTCTAGCAAATGAAGCCAGTTCTCTAGCCGCTTCGATTACCATTTCATCAGTTATAGTTTTCGCTCTAACATCTAAAGCACCCCTAAAAACTGCTGGAAATATTAAGGAGTTATTTACTTGGTTTGGTAAATCACTTCTTCCAGTAGCTACAATCCTAGCACCAGCATTTTTTGCTTCGTCTGGCCAGATTTCGGGAACAGGATTAGCTAAAGCAAACACTATTGGATCTTTATTCATTAGCTTTATCCAATCTGATTTTATTACACCAGGACCTGGTTTAGAAGCTGCAATTAAAACATCGGCACCTTTAAAAGCTTCTTCTACTGTCCTAGCACCAACTTTATTTGTTTTTTCTAGAAGTTCATATTTCCACGGATTTTC
Source organism: Sulfurisphaera ohwakuensis (assembly GCF_009729055.1). Taxonomy (GTDB): domain Archaea; phylum Thermoproteota; class Thermoprotei_A; order Sulfolobales; family Sulfolobaceae; genus Sulfurisphaera; species Sulfurisphaera ohwakuensis. Next base: position 143,640 of record NZ_CP045484.1, read on the forward strand.
CAACTTCATTGAATCCTCATCATTTCTTCCTTTGTACAATGGTCCTCTACTATCTATAACAATCATATTTTCATAGGGAACACCATATTTATATAATAATCTAGCTGTAGCTATATTAGCTGCCCCGGCACCATATAGAATAACTCTTATATTTTTCGGGTCTTTGCCCGTTATCTCAAGAGATGTTATTAGTCCAGCTAGTGTAGCTCCTGCTGTACCTTGTTGATCATCATGCCATACAGGAATTTCTACTGATTGCCTTAATTTATCTAGAATATAAAAACATTTAGGTGATTCTATGTCTTCTAAATTAATCCCTCCAAAAGCTGGTTCTAATATTTTAACAGTCTCAATAATTTTATCTGGATCCTTTGTACCTATTGGCAAAGGTATCGCGTCAACCCCACCTAAATATTTAAAGATCAAAGCCTTTCCTTCCATTACTGGCATTGCTGCCTCTGGTCCGATGTCTCCTAATCCTAGAACTCTTGTACCATCAGTTACTATAGCGATAGCATTCCACCTATAAGTATAATGAAAAGATAAATCTTTGTTTTTCGCAATTTCCCTGGATACTGCTGCTACGCCTGGAGTATATAAAACGGCAAAATCATCTATGGATTTTATGGGAACCTTGGGCAATATTTGTATTTTTCCCTTATATTTAGAAGAAATTTCAATCGCCTTTTTATCTAATTCACTCAATGTAATAACACCAGTATCTTTACTAAATATAAGATTAAATTTTTTGATCATGAAATAGATATCAATGTAGTTTTAGTTGGTGAAAGATTATGTCTCAACAGTTACAAAGTAGAAGACTTAGACAACCTATCGTAGTGGTTTTAGGCCATGTTGATCACGGTAAAACAACATTATTAGATAAAATTAGAGGAACTGCAGTAGTAAAGAAGGAACCAGGGGAAATGACTCAAGAAGTAGGAGCTAGCTTCGTTCCTACTAGTGTAATAGAAAAAATAGCAGAACCACTGAAAAAGACATTCCCAATTAAACTTGAAATACCTGGATTACTCTTTATTGACACTCCAGGGCATGAACTATTTAGTAATCTAAGAAGAAGAGGGGGGAGTGTTGCAGATATTGCTATTCTTGTCGTAGATATAGTAGAAGGGTTTCAAAAACAAACCTATGAATCCTTAGAGATATTAAGAAGTAGAAAAGTTCCTTTCTTAGTAGCCGCAAATAAAATTGACAGAATACCTGGCTGGAAACCAATAGATACTTATTCCTTATTAGAAAGTATAAAAAGTCAAAGAAAAGATGTACAAACTCAACTAGATAATTACGTATATAGGCTTGTAGGACAATTAGCAGAATTAGGCTTCAATGCAGATAGATTCGATCGTATAAGAGATTTCACTAAAACAGTTGCAATAGTACCTGTTTCAGCTAAGACAGGCGAAGGAATAGCTGAATTACTTGCTCTACTTGCTGGATTAACACAGAATTATATGAAAACAAAATTAAGATTTGCTGAAGGACCAGCTAAAGGTGTTATATTAGAGGTAAAAGAATTACAAGGACTCGGATATACTATTGATGTTATTATATACGATGGGATATTAAAGAAGAATGATACAATTATAATTGGGGGTCTAAATGGGCCAATTGTAACAAAGGTAAGGTCAATTCTTGTACCAAAGCCTTTACAAGACATCAAAGTAGTTAAGACAGACTTAACACAAATTGATGAAGTTTATGCTGCTGCAGGTGTTAAGATTTATGCACCAGAACTTGAAAATGCATTAGCAGGTTCTCCGTTATTTGTAGCAGAGAACGAGCAACAAGTTGAAGAATACAAGAAAATTATACAAGAAGAAATAGCTAGTGTAAAATATTACAATGCAAACATAGCAGGTATTGTTGTTAAAGCTGATAGTTTAGGAAGTTTAGAAGCTATAGTTGAAGGACTAAAACAAAAGAACATTCCGATTAGATTAGCAGATATAGGTCCTATAACAAAAAAAGATATAACTGAAGCTGAACTTACTTTACAAGAAGCAAAAGAATACGGAATTATAGCCGCATTTAGAGTAAAACCATTACAAGGCATAGAAATCCCAAATAGCATTAAGTTAATTTACAGCGAAATAATATACCAATTAATAGATGATATAGAGAAGTATATAACAGAAGTAAGAGAAAGTGAAAAGAGAAGAACTCTAGATTCTTTAATTCTTCCAGGCAAATTTAGGTTAATACCAGGTTATGTATTCCGTAGAAGTGATCCAGTAATAGTAGGTGTTGAAGTGCTAGGAGGAATAATAAGGCCAAAGTTTCCAGTTATGAAAAAAGATGGTAAAAGAGTGGGTGAGATACTTCAAATTCAAGATAATAAAAAAAGTGTAGATAGGGCTACTAAAGGAATGGAAGTAGCTGTTTCTATAAAGGGAAACATAATGGTAGGAAGACAAATTGATGAAGGAGAAATACTGTACACTGATGTACCAAAGGAAGATTTAGAGATACTATTAACCAAATATAAAGATATAATCACAGATGATATGAAAGAAGTTATAAAGGAAATAATTAATATAAAAAGAGTTAATGACCCTACATATGCACTTGGGCTAAAGGTGTAACTAGCTCTTCTTCTTTGAAAAATATACTCATTTCTCTTTTTGCCTTTTCTTCGCTATCTGAAGCGTGTATAACATTTTCTGCTTTACTTAAGGCATAATCACCTCTTATTGTACCTGGTGGAGCCTCTTTAGGGTCAGTGTTTCCTATCATTTTTCTAACAACACTAACAGCTTCATCTCCTTCGATTACCATACACACTACTGGACCAGAAGTTATATAGCTAATTAACTCCTCAAAGAATGATTTACCTTTATGCTCTTCATAAAGTCTTTCTGCAGTAGGTCTATCTATTTTAACCATTTTTAAGCCTATAATTTTAAGACCTCTTTTTTCAAATCTAGAAATTATTTCGCCAATAAGATTTCTTCTTACACCATCTGGTTTTATCATAACAAAAGTTCTTTGGATACTCATCACTTACCACCTATATATGATTTTGTCCATTTCAACTTTTTAGGATCTCTATGTAGCTTCAACATTGATTTTTTACATTTATTTGAACAGAACCATAATATACTACCATCATTTCTTATATACATTAAACCGGTTGCTGGTGGTATTTCTTTTCCACAGAAACTGCACTGTTTAATTGAGGGCATCTCATGATAATACAGAGAGTGAAGTATTTAAGTGAATTGGTTTTTTGATTACTAAGGGAATAAGAAAATGAGCGAAAAAGAAAAATCACAAGCTCAGTCTTCGGTAATTGAAGAATTTGGATTCCCAGCTGAAGTAATACAAATTCTAGATAGAACTGGTGTTACTGGTGAAGTAACTCAGGTTAGAGTCAGAGTTTTAGAAGGAAGAGATAAAGGAAGAATTTTAACCAGAAATGTAAAGGGCCCAGTAAGATTAGGTGATATTTTAATACTTAGAGAAACAGAGAGAGAAGCAAGAAAATTGACAACAAAGAGGTAAATATATGCCTCTTTTTGTATTATCTAAACCAATTACATTACATTTTTTAACTCAGTTAAGATCTAAAAATACAGATCAGATTACTTTTAGGAAGACTTTAGTAAGATTAGGTAGAATTATAGGATATGAAATTCTTAATATGTTAGATTACAACATTATTGAAGTAGAGACTCCTTTAGGTGTAAAAGCTAAAGGAGTCTATATCTATGACTTGGAAAATATCGTAATTATAAGTATTCTAAGAGCAGCAACACCATTAGTTGAAGGACTTCTTAAAGCATTACCAACTGCTAGACTTGGTGTAATAGCTGCTAGTAGAAAGGAGACGCAGGTTAATTTAGGATATCCAAGGGAAATGGAAGTTGAAATATTCTATAATAAAATACCAGAAATAAACATAAAAGACAATGTAATAATAGCAGATCCCATGATAGCTACAGCGAGTACAATGCTCAAAGCGTTAAATATAATAAAAGACAAAAAGCCTAAGAGAATTTTTATTGTATCTATAATAATATCCGAATATGGTCTGAAAAGAATATTAGAATCTTATCCCGATGTTAATATTATAACAGTATCTATAGATCCAGAATTAGATAATAGAGGATATATTTTACCCGGATTAGGTGATGCAGGAGATAGAGCATTTGGTTAAACATTTTTATCCTTAAATGCTTTCATCAATAAATATGGTTAAAATAGGACTAGAAGTACACGTTCATCTTACATCATTGAAAACTAAATTATTCTGCTCCTGTCCTAGTGATTATACTGGGAAGGATCCTAATACAAACGTATGTCCCATATGCTTAGGTTTGCCTGGCGCAATTCCAGTATTAAACGAAAACGCTGTAAAAGCAGCTATTATGGTTGCTCTAGCCATCAATGCCGAAATAGCTAATTCTTTGATTATGGTAAGAAAACACTATTTTTACCCCGATATGGCAAAGAACTACCAAATCTCCCAATATGATGGACCTGGTAGCATTGCAATCAGTAAAGGTGGGTATCTAAAATTAAGAGAAGGCAAAACAGTTAGAATAAGAAGAATAAACATAGAAGAAGATCCTGCGAAGATAATCTATCCTACGGGATCAATGCTAACTAGCAAGTATACATTATTAGATTATAATAGATCTGGAATGGGACTGCTTGAAATTGTAACAGAACCTGATATGACAGAACCTAAAGAAGCTAGAGAATTTCTAGAGAAATTAAGATCTATATTAGAACACTTAGGTATATGTAATTGTGATTTAGAAGGAGCTATGAGAGCAGACGCTAATGTTTCAGTAGAAGGAGGAGAGAGAGTTGAGATAAAGAACATAGGTTCACCCAGAGAAGTAGAAGAAGCATTAAAATATGAAATTGCTAGACAAAAAGCTGCTATAGCACAAGGTTTACCAGTTAAAAGAGAAACTAGGCATTGGGATTCTGAAAGAAAAGTAACAGTACCTATTAGGACAAAGGAAACAGAAGAAGATTATAGATACTTTCCAGATCCGGATTTACCACCATATCCAATAACTCAAGATCTCATAGAAGAAATAAGAAAGACTTTACCTGAATTACCCGATTTAAGGATAAAAAGGTTAGTCACTCAGTATGGAATTACAGATTACGATGCAACTGTATTAGTTATGGATAAAGCATTAGCTGATTTATTTGAAGAGACCGCGAAACATTATAATAATTATAAAAAGCTAGCCAATTTACTAATAAATGATTATTTAAGATGGTTAAATGATAAAAACCTAAGGCCTTCCCAATCCAGAGCTGGAAGCCAGCAGTTAGTAGAATTATTAAAGTTGCTTGATGATGGAGTTATCACAATAAAAATAGCTAAGGAAATTCTTCCTGAAATTGTATTAGAAGGAAAAATGCCATCATCTATAATAAAAGAGAGAGGCCTTGTTGCAATAAAAGATGAAGATTACTTAATTAATGTAATAAAAGAAGTAATTAATGAAGAACCAGATGCTGCTGAAAAAGCTAAGAATGACCCTAAGGTTATAAATTATCTAGTCGGTAAAGTTATGAAAAAGACTGGAAAAAGAGCTGATCCACAATTAACGAACGAGTTAATAAAGAAAATTTTAGGCATTAAGTAATCACAGCGTGGGTTTTTCATCACTTCTCAGCACTTAAAACCTCGATCATCAAAAATAATAGGAAGATGGTGATATTTATTTGAATATGCAAAAAGACAAGGATTTAAGATTAAGATTAACAGTAGTGGATTTACTTAAAGAATTAAAAAATAGTTTTACGTATAAAGAACTTGCTAAAATCTTTAATATTCAAGAAAGTTTATTATGTAGATACGTTAATGGTTCTACTATTCCAAGTGAAGTACACGCAAAAGAGATACTTGACAAGTTAAAATCAAGAGATTTCCTAGTAAAATTTTTACTCAATAAAATAATTATTCATGATGACGGATATATTGATACTTCACGATTACTATTTTATCCAAATTTACTTAAAATATTAATTGAAATGTATTATTATAGATTTTTCGAAAATAAAGAAATAACTAAAATAGCTACTGTTGCTGTTAACGGGATTCCTTTTGCCACATTAACTGCTGAAGCTCTAGCTAAACCTCTAATAATCATAAAAAAGCATAAAGATTCTATGTTTATTGATTATATTGATGAAAGTTTAAAGGAGGCAGATGGTGTTATAACATCTATTTTTTTAAGAAAAGATTATATTTCAAAGAATGATAAAATACTACTTATTGATGATGTAATTAGAAGTGGTAAAACAATTACTACAGCAACAAAACTAATTAGAAAAGCCGGGGCAGATATAGTTGGAGTTTTAGTAATAGCTAGTGTTGGAAACGAATGGAGTAAACATATTAATGGGATACCAATTAAACCATTATTTGTATTATGATAGCAAGAATTCTAAAAGATGTATACGTAATAAAAGGAAATTTTAACAGTTACTTAATTATTACTAACAATCAACATGTAATTCTAATCGATAGTAGTAATGGAAATGATTCTAGTATATTAATAGAGGGAATTGAGGAAATACTATCAAGATACGATAAAAGAATAGATTATCTAATATTAACAAGTCATTACGAGGAAGTCTCTGGAGGAGCCAATTATATTTCATCTTTTCTACAAATACCTTATATCATAGCAAGTACAGAGGATGCAATACTCATTAGAAAGGGAATAGGCAAAGAAAAATCCTATACTCCAGCTAAAGTAAATCTTGAAATTAAGGATATTACGAAGAAAATAGAAGAGGATATTTACATAATTAAATCAAAAGCACCTACTTTAGGATCCCTTCTTGTTCTACATAAGAATATTATCTTTAGTGGAGTTAACAAGATATCAGGTATTATGAATAGGATAAATTATATATGCAACGCATATGAATGTAAAAAGGTAGAAGAGTTTTGGTTTTCGAAGAAAGATGTGACTCATGCGGAAGATTTACAGAAACAAAATACTGTGGAGTGAAAAAAATTAATGTTTGCGTAGACTGTTGTTTACTCTGTAACATAAGAAGTAAGTGTGAGCTTAGGGTTTGGTTTCATGACCTAGTGCCTATAATAAGTGTTAAAGGGAAAATTTCAAGATGAGACCCTATATTATAATATTCAGTACTACTACTATAGATGGTAGAATTGCCTCAAAAGACTATTATAGTGAACTAAGTTGTCCTTACGATAAAATGAGATTACATATTTTAAGAACTGAAGTTGATGCTGTATTAGTTGGTTCGAATACTGTAAGGATAGACAATCCTAAGCTTTTAGTTAAGTATGCTAAGGGAAGAAATCCTATTAGAGTTACAATAAGTGAGAGTTTAAATTTTGATCCTAATCTAAATATATTTAGCGTACCTCCTGATACAATAGTTTATACTACTTATCAAGCTTATCTAAGGAATGAAGATAAAGCAAATGAATTAAAGAAAAAAGGAGTGAAAATAAGAGTTTTAGAAAAGCTTTCATCTTGTATAATAGCAGAAGACTTATACAATTTAGGAGTAAAAAGAATTCTAATTGAAGGAGGAGGAAGAACTATATGGAATTTTATAAAGGATAATTGCTTTGATGAGATTAGGATAACAATATCTCCTAAAATTTTCGGAAATGGTGTTTCCGTAATAAATGGAGAAGGGTTCAAAGGAATAGAAGCACCAGAGCTTAAACTTGTAGATTGCAAAATATGCGAATGTAAAAAAGAAGTTCATTTAAGATATATGAGATTATAAGAAGGGTTTGTAGGTTAACTGGTATATTTCTCCTTGCTCAAGTCTTGTTGCATTTCTCTTGTATTTCATTGCGTCTCCAATACTATTTTCTCCATGGCTCTTAATCCATTTATCCAATGGGATTTGATATTCTTTTAAGATCTTATCTCTGTACAAATCATTTAATACATTATATGTACAGAATGGAATTACTCTGCCATCTGGCGTTACATAATGAATATCACATCTCATTACTCTTTGAATATCATAGTTATATAAGTCCATGAAATGCATGGTACCTAAGAACAATGTTCTATAATGCCATTCACCTAGAGCCTCATAATTGTGGTTTACTATAATATTATATAACATCTTATATACATCAAAATCTTTTGGACCCTTCTCCTTATCAATAAACTTTCTTAGATTGTATAATAACTTGATTCCTATCCAATATTTATTTCCTCCTTCCCTCAATTCTTCTGTTTTCTCCTTCAGATATTCTAATAATCCTTCTAAATCAATGAATTTAGATATAGGAATGAAATGAGGTTCTCCATTCCTCCACTCTACATAAACATATGTTCCTGCTCCACAGCTTGGGTGATTAGCCATTTCGAATTGTTCTTTACCAGTTAAAGCTTCAACAAGTTTTGAGAATACAACAGAGGTTCCTATTGGATACCAACTATCTCTTGTAATTTCGCCATCTGTTTGCTCCTCAATATTCTTAAGTACTTCTGGAATGGTTATCCTAAATTTATTTCTCATATTTCTCTTCATCATGCCGGTTAAACTAACAGGTTGGAAGTTTACTGATCTAACTACATCTAAGTTATATGCAGCAAACTTGACTATATTACCTAGATCTTGATCATTAACTGTCTTTATAACAGTAGGTACAAGTACAACACTTGTCATTCCAGCCTTTCTAAATACTTCTAAGGTATATGGAACCTCCCAATGATTCTTCGGATTCGTCCTCCTATTAGTACCATCAAAACTCATATATATAGTATTAACCCCAGCTTCTCTAAGCTCTCTAGCATATCTTATCGCTTTTTCCGGGTCTTCAAAATACATCTTTGCAAAAGTTCCACCCCAGGTATTTAGCTGAATGTGCTTAACTCCATTTTCTCTTAGTACTCTAACAATCTCAATTAAGTCCTCTCTTAATGTTGGTTCCCCACCAGTTATTTGAATTACTAGCGTAATATCTTGCCTTTTTAACTGATTCACCATGAATTTTATTTGCTCTATGGTAGGTTCAAATACGTATCCTGCTTTTTCAGCAAAAAAGAAGCAATACCAACAAGATAAATCACACCTATTAGTTATTACTAAATTAACTAGTGCTGAGTGCTGATGATGCATCGGACATAATCCACAGTTAAATGGGCAAGGAGACTTGAGATCAACATAAGGTACTTTAGGTCCTTTACCCTCATACTCCCAGTAATCAAATTTATAGTATAATCCTACATCTCCATAATATAGATCTTCAAACTCTCCGTGTTCTGGGCAAATTTTTCTTATATAAAGTTTATCTTCTTTCTCAAATATAACTGCTGGTAATAATCTATAACATACTGGGCATAAAGAGCTTGTAACTCTGACAAGTTTCTCATTTTCAGCCAGTTTAGGCAATGGACCTCCAACTTTTATTTCTCTATCTCCGAATTTTACAACACCGTTTTCGAACTTTGAAGGAGCTGGTAATAGCCTAAAACCACCTTGTGGTTCCTCTTGTGAAGTCTGTGCCATATTTACCTATCTACTACATAAAGAATTGCCTATATATAAACAATTTCACCGTATATACCATCAATTAGGTTAAAACCATCCTGTAAAATTATCCCAACCAGTTTTTTTAATTATTGATTTTTTATATTCTAATACAGCACGTGAAGTTATTCTTCCAATTACATTGGGTGAAAAACCTAGATATTCCATATAATCAATAATTTCTGAAGCATTTTCATGCTTAACGACAATCAATGTTTCAAACTCTTCACCACCATATTTAAGTAAATCATCAATCTTTATTCCATATTCATAAGTTTTCTCAATAACATTTTTCGAAAAAGGCAAATCCAGTAATTCTATGCCTTTTTTAGAACGTTCAATAATGTTATATAAAGATATTATTAGCCCATCACTTATATCAGTTGAATAATTAATTGACGAGCAATAGTTCTCAAAGAGATCCTTAATCCTTCTATTAATAATAGGGTGCCTAATTTTATTTATTTCTGTTTCAGTAAGTTTTATTTTCCAATTATTAATATATGATAGAAAAACAATAGATGTATACCCAATAAAATTACTTATTATAACTAAATCATTTTCCCGGATATTTTTTACATCTTTGTAACAAATAGCCTTACCTACACCAGCTACATCTATCCACCCAATAGTAGAAGCAGAATTAAGATCACCACCTATATAGAGAGAACCATAATAATCGCTAGCATCTTTAATTCCTCTTATCATATTTTCTATCTGTGATACATGCTTCTTTTCTATTCCTAAAGAAGATAATATAAATTTCGGAATCCCTCCTTTTGAAAAAATATCACTCATTACAGCAGTAACAGCTTTCCATCCTATGTCATAAAAGTCCATGAAATCAAAAGTATAATCAAGTTTAAAACCATCAATTTTATACATATTATTATCCTTATCTACATATACATCATCTTCCACGTAACTATATTTCCCTATAATATTTTTTATAATTTCGTGCTCACTCATAGTAATCACAGAGCCGCCGCGGGGACTTGAACCCCGGACCACCGGCTTTCTTGGATCCTTCTTAGGAACCTTACGAGGCCGGCGCTCTACCAGACTGAGCTACGGCGGCATATTATAATTTAGAGTATCAAAATAAAATTTTTACGTCTGTTCAATAACATTCTTTGCATATGATAATGCCCTACTTATTAATTCCTTGTATTCTCCTAAATAGTTATACGGATTTAATGCTTCTATTATTTTCTCCTTACCTAGTATTTTAACTATTTCCTCATTGTCCAAAGCAGCTTCAAGCAATGATTTTCCTTCTCTTTCTGCTTCTCTGGATACTTTCATAACAAGCTCATGAGCTATATGCCTTGGAACATTTGCTAATGTAAGATTAATCATTAAGCTCTCAGCCATAATAAGACCTTTAGTAAGTTCTAGGTTCTTTCTCATATTTTCTGGGTAAACTCTTAGATTTCTTAAAAGAGCTTCCATACTCTCTAACATCTCATCTATTATAAGAAAAGAGTGAGAAAGAATTATCCTTTCAGATGAGCTGTTAGTTAGATCTCTTTCATGCCATAAAGGTATATTTTCCAGCTCAGATATTACAAAGCCCCTTAATACCTTGGCTAATCCACTGATTTTTTCCGCAGTTACCGGATTCTCCTTATGAGGCATAGTACTACTTCCTACTCTCGATTCTGCAGAACCTTCAGCTAACTCTAAAATTTCAGGTCTCATTAGCTCTCTTATTTCTAAGGCAAATCTGTCAAGCTGAGACGCTAAAATTGCAAGATCTGAGACTAACTCAGCATATCCATCACGAGGAGCTATCTGAGTAGAGATTTCATGAGGAGGTAATCCCAAGTATTCTGAAACATATTTTTCTATCTCTAATCCTTTATCTTTCCAACCTGCCATTGTGCCTACTGCACCAGCCATTTTTATTTTAAGTAATCTTTTGCTTGTATCGTTAAGCCTCTCTAACGAACGAGTAAACTCATAAACATAATTTGCAAATTTAAAACCTAGCGTTATTGGTAACGCGTGTTGCCCATGTGTTCTACCTATCATTACAAGTTCTTGGTATTTTTTAGCATATTCCATTAATATTATTATTATATTTTTTAATTTTTTCTTTATTATATTTATGGCATCCCTAAAAATTAATATATTAGCTGTATCTACTATGTCATAACTTGTAGCACCAAAATGAATAAATTTACCAGATTCTCCGGATAATTCAGCCAAATGCACAGTTAATGCCATAACATCATGTCCTAATTTCTTCTCTAATTCTTCTACTCTGCTTATATTTATTTTGTCTATGTTTTTTTGCACAACCAATATATCCTCTTCTCTTACTAAACCTATCTTTGATAAAGCATAAAGTAACGCTACTTCTACTGTAGCCATTCTTTTAAGAATTGTAGCTCTTTGGAATAATTCTCTCATCTCTTTGCTTCCGTATCTCCAGTCTAATACACAAATTGAATTTTCCACGGGAGAAATTATTTATAAGTAGTATATGTGATTTTTTATTAATGTACATACTTACGATAGGAAGTCATTCATCATTACAAATATTACATGGAGCAAAAAAAGAAGGGTTTAAAACAGCTTTAGTAACGCCAGAAAAGAGAGTAAAATTCTACAAACAATTTGCTTTCATAGATGAAGTTTATGGATACAAAAATGAAGATAAGGCAGTAGATTATATTAATGACTTTGCAAATAACGGTATACTTATCCCTCACGGGAGTTTAGTAGAATATATTGGACCCGAAAGAGTAAATAAGATAAAAACAAAAATTTTTGGAAATAGGAACCTGTTCGAATGGGAAGCCAATCAGAAAAAGAAAATGAGTTTATTAAAGAGCGCAAAAATAAAAATCCCAGAACAATTTGAAAATCCAGAAGATGTAGATAGATTAGTTATAATTAAGTTACCAGGTGCTAAGGGAGGAAAAGGTTATTTTATAGCTAGAAACAAAAGCGAAGCAAAAGAAGGTTTAAATAAATTATTAGAACAAAAAATGATAAAAAGCATAGATGAAGTAATAATCCAAGAATATGTAATAGGTGTTCCTATGTATTTTCAATTTTTCAATAGTATTATATTAAATAGATTAGAAATTATGGGTATCGATATTAGGTATGAAACAAATATTGATGGTCTAAGAAGACTTCCACCAGATATTAAGATAGACCCAACTTTAGTTGTAATAGGTAATATACCCGCAGTAGCTAGAGAAAGTCTGTTACCCACAGTATATGAATACGGTGAAAATTTTGCTAATACTGTAAAAGAATTGGTACCTCCAGGAATGATTGGACCTTTCTGTTTAGAATCTGTAGTAACTGATCAAGGAGACATAGTGGTATTTGAATTCTCTGGAAGAATAGTAGCTGGAACTAATCTTTATGTTAATGGAAGTCCATATAGTTGGCTTTATTGGGATGAACCCATGAGCGTTGGCAGAAGAATTGGTAGAGAGATAAAATTAGCAATAAACTCTAATAAGTTAGATCAGGTGTTAACATAATGGTTAGAATAGCTGTTCTTGCAAGTCATTCAGCCCTTGATGTTTTCGATGGAGCGAAAGATGAAAATTTTGAGACTATAGCTCTCTGTAAAAAAGGCAGAGAAAGACCTTACTTAGAATTTAAAAGAATTGTAGATGAATGCATAATTTTAGATGATTTCAAAGAAATAGCTTCAGAAAAAATAGATAATTATTTAACTTCTAGAGACGCTATAATAATTCCTAACAGAAGTTTAGCAGTATACGTTGGTTATGATAGCATAGAAAAAATGAGAACTAAATATTTTGGAAATAGAAAGATGTTAAGATGGGAAGAAAGAACTGGAGAAAAAAATTACTATAAAATATTAGATGAGGCTAAAATTAGAAGACCTAGAATATTTAAACCTGAAGAAGTTGATGCTACAGTTATAGTAAAATTACCTGAAGCTAAAAGAAGAGTTGAGAGAGGATTTTTCATTGCTGTTAATAAAAAAGATTTTGATGAGAAATTAGATTCCTTAATGAAGGCCGGTATTATAGATGAAAAAAGTGTTAATGAGATGGTAATAGAAGAGTATATATTGGGTGCCCATTTTAATATAAACTATTTCTATTCACCAATTTTTAATAGAGTTGAACTTTTAAGCATAGATAGAAGAATACAGAGCGATCTAGATTCCTTTTACAGATTACCAGCTGAAATACAGCTTAAAGTTAATAGATTGCCAAGATTTATAGAAGTAGGACATGAACCAGCTACTATAAGAGAGAGTTTACTTGAAAAAGTTTTTGAAATTGGATACGCTTTTGTAGAAGCTACAAAAAAACTAGAACCACCTGGTATAATAGGACCATTTACACTTCAAGCAATGGTTACACCAGAATTAGATTTAGTAGTATTTGATGTAGCCCCTAGAATAGGTGGCGGTACTAATGCTCATATGGGAATAGGCAGTCAATATTCTAAACTTTATTTCGGGAAGCCTATTAGTTTAGGTAGAAGGATAGCAATTGAGATAAAAGAAGGAATAAAAAATGGAGAACTTAATAAAATTCTTACATGATAATTATAACATAACTTACACATAAGACTAACTAATTTTTCAGATATCTATAATTATAAATTAGTATTAGCTAAGTTTATATATTTTTAAGAGAGATTTATCAAAACGGTGTTTTATGTTAAATATCCTTGTAGGAGGATTTTTTGGCGATGAAGGTAAGGGAAAAGTTGCAGCATACCTTTCATTGAAAGATTCCCCATCTCTTTCTGTAAGAACAGGATCAATTAACGCTGGGCATACTGTAACATATATGGGAAAACAATGGAAATTAAGAATTATTCCCTCAGCTTTTGTAAATACAACAACATATTTAGCATTAGCTCCAGGAGCTTTAACTTCAATTGAAGTATTAATAAATGAGGCAAGAGAGACTAACTCATTAGATCGATTGTATATAGATCCACATGTTGGTATTATAACTGAGAAGGAAATCAAGGAAGAGAGAAATGATGAATACTTAATGAAGAGAGTAGGAAGTACAGGACAAGGAGTAGGATATGCTGAAGCAAAAAGAATTCTAAGAAAATTAAAACTAGCTAAAGATTATGACATATTATCTAAATTTTTGATTAATGTTCCAAATTTAGTTATAGAGAAATTAGAAAAGAATGAGACAGTTTTAATTGAAGGCACACAAGGTTACTACTTAAGCTTATACCACGGAGAATATCCTTATGTGACAAGTAGAAATACTTCTTCATCAGGTGTTTTAAGCGAAGTAGGCATAGGACCAAAATACGTAGACCATGTAATAGTCGTATTCAAATCCTATGTGACAAGAGTAGGTGAGGGACCTTTAGAAGGAGAATTAGATTGGGAAGAAGCTCAAAGGCTAGGGATTGCTGAAATAGCCACAGTTACTGGGAGAAAAAGAAGAAGTGCTCCATTTAATATTAAACTTGCAAAAGAAGCAATAAGAGTTAACTCAGCTACTCAAATTGCTATAACTAAATTAGATGCATTATTTAAAGATGCTAAAGGAGTAAAAGAATATTCAAAACTTCCCCAAGAAGCTAAGAAATGGATAGAAGATATAGAGGAACAATTAAAAGTACCAATCACACTAATTGGAACTGGAGAAGACGCACTGGATATGATCGACCTGAGAAAAGAAAAGCTATGAGGTGAAATAGATGTACTTTGACACTATAATAATTGGTGCCGGACCTGCTGGATTATTTGCGGCTTATGAATTAGCAAATCTAAATAAGAATGGTGTGAAAATTCTTCTGATAGATAAAGGAACAAGGCCACTGAAACGTGTGTGCCCATTATTAAGTCCAAAAGAGAAGTGTACCTTTTGTAATCCATGTCATATCACATACGGTATAGGTGGTGCTGGAACGTACAGTAGTGGCATAATAAATCTTAGGCCAGATATAGGTGGAGAGCTTCATGAAATTATGAGAAGTTGGGATAAAGCACAAGAGTTAATTGATTATGTAGATCAAATACTTGTTAAATTTGGAGCACCTAAAGATAGATATTTTGAACCCAACATGGAAAAAGTAAAGGAAATCCAAAGAAGGGCTGCTAAAGTTGGCGCGGAATTTATACCAATAAGACAACGTCATATAGGAACTGATAAGACGCCTATCGTTATTGAGAATATATTAAAATATATAGAGAGCAAAAATGTGCAAGTTGCTGAACTTACTGAAGCTCTAGAAATAGAAAAGAAAGGTTCTGAATTCATTATAAAAACTGATAAGCTAGGTGAAATAGAAACTAAAACTTTATTAGTTGCCCCGGGGAGAGCTGGAGCAAAATGGTTCCTAGAGCAAGCTAAGAAATTAGGAGTTGACATGGTTCCTGGACCCCTTGACATAGGAGTCAGAGTAGAAACAGAAGCCTTTGTGATGGAAGATTTAACTAATGCTGTATGGGATCCTAAGGTTGTTATGTATACAAGGAAGTATGATGATAAAGTAAGGACTTTCTGTGTTAATCCAGGAGGATTTGTAATGAAAGAAGTTTATGATGACGGTACCATTGGAGTTAACGGACAAACTTTTGCAGATAGAAAAAGTAAAAACATAAACTTTGCGTTCTTAACTACTATTAAACTCTCAGATCCATTAGAAGATACCATAGAATATGGTAAAAGTATTGCTAGATTGATGACCAGATTAGGAGGAGAAAAACCAATAATTCAACGTTTAATTGATTTTGAAAAGGGAAGAAGAAGTACATGGGATAGAATTAACAGATCTACTGTTAAACCTACCTTAAGGGATGTAACACCAGGGGATATAAGCATGGGATTACCATATAGAGTAGTCAGTAATATAATTGAAGGGTTAGAAAGATTGGATAATTTAGCTCCAGGGATTTACTCGTCTAATACATTGTTATATGCACCTGAAATAAAATATTATAGCATGAAAGCAGTAGTAGATAGTAATATGGAGACTGTAGTGGATAATTTATTTGTAGCCGGAGATGGTGTTGGATTATCTAGAGGTATAAATGTAGCTGCAGCAACTGGAATATTAGCTGCAAGAGGAATTGCAATTAAATTAGGTCTTTTATAAATAGTACTTTTTTAGCTTTTAGTATAATTATTTATCATATGGAGCTATCAGAAATTGATAAGAAGCTTATAATGGAGCTTGAATATCATTTTCCCTTTAATGAGAAACCTTTTAGTGAAATCTCAGAAAGGCTTGGAATTTCTGAAGAAGAGATTATAAAGAAAACTAAGGAATTACTGAGTAATGAGATTATAAAAAGAGTAGGGATGTATGTAAACTTTAGAGCTAAAGGAATGGAAGGGGCTCTAATAGCTGCTGAGATACCAATAGAAAATTTGGAAAAATATAGAAAAATTACATTAGCTATAAAAGAACTTACTCATAATTATATTAGAAACCATCCAAAATATAATGTTTGGTTTGTATTAAAAGCTGAAAGCAAAGATAAATTGAAAGAAAATGTGAAAAAGATTCTAGAAGAAAGTAATGGTAGAGATTATGTGATTCTGTTCTCTAAAAAAACTCTTAAACTTAGCGTAAAGTACGATATAATAAGAGGTGTTTCATATAGCGAACCAGAAGAAATTCACGAAAAAATACCTACAGCTGAAGAATTAGGTATTCCGAAAGAGTTATTGAAAGACCTTTCGCTTCCATTACAGATTAGTTCAAGACCGTTCAGAAATATAGCCGAAAAATATAATATGAAAGAAAGTGAACTAGTTGAACTAATAAAAGAACTTAAAGAAAAAGGAGTTATTAAAGATTATGGAGCGACAGTAAATGGCGATAAAGTAGGAATTAAAGAGAATGCCATGATGCTAGTTAATTCAGATGATATAGAATCTTCTTGTTATAACCTGGCTAAAAATCTAAAGGAAGCTACACATGTTGTATTAAGAGAATCAGATAAAAAATGGGACTATTTATGCTATGCTATGATCCATGGAGCAAATAAAAAAATAATATTTGAAGTTGCAAAAAAAGGAGTCGAAATTACTAAAGCCAAGAGTTATATGCTACTATTTAGCTTAGATAATTTGAAACCTGGTATTGTAATTTAGTAAAACTACCTTTTATTTTTAACATAGATGTTATATTTCTAATTTCCTCTAATGTTACTTTTACTTTATTGTCTTTTATATTTCCTTCAAATTCCAAGTAAAAGTAATATTGCCATGGTATACTTTTTAACGGTCTTGAATAGATCATCGTCAAATTAATGTTATTGTTATAAAATTTCTCTAAGACCTTATATAATGCACCAGGTTTATGAGGTACAGTAAACATTACCATAGTTTTATCTCCGTCTTCCATAAGTTTTTTGGATATAACAATAAATCTAGTTATATTGATACTATCATTTATATCTCTTAAAATAATTTTTAAATTATATAAATTAGCTGCATACTCTGAACATATTGCAGCAGAATATTTTTGTTTAGATGCATATAAAGCTGCAGTAGATGTACTTTCTACTGGAACAAAATTAGTAAAATTGTATTTGCTAAGTGTTTCTTTTGCCTCATTTATGGCATGAGAATGAGAATAGATAACTTCTATATCGTTTAAACTATTGACGGAAGGATTTACTGCAAGAACTAATTTTATTTCTTTTTCTATCTCATAATTCACATAAATCTCTTCATTTTTAAATAAGTTATCTAATGTTTCATGAACAGGCCCTTCTATGCTATTTTCTATAGGTACTATCCCTATAGAATTATCTGTTATACTATTAAATACTTCCGTAATAGTTCTTTTTGGTATTTTATCTCCTTCAAAAATCTCAGCAACCTCATTAGTGAAACTTCCTTTGGGACCTAAATAGTAAATTCCATTTGGATCAATAATCTAACTTTTCTTCCTATATATAAACTATTCTACTAATTTAGCCTCAATACCATCTAAAGCTAAGTTGTACATGAAATCTGAAAGAGCATCACCACTAGGTACTTCAAACATTACATAAATTTTAGTATAACCAGGTTTAACATCGCTACTTGTTCTATCATGAACTACATCGATAACGTTACCTCTTATTTGTGCTACTCTACTTAATACTTTATTAAGGTATCCAGGTTTATCTGGTACTATTACCTTCACTTTGACTATTCGTTTATTCTTGAAAAGCATCTTATCTATAATTCTAGATAACATTGAAAGATCTATATTGCCCCCACTTAGAACCGGAATAACTTTATGGCTATAAGTAACTTGAATCTTTCCAGATAAAAGTGCTGCTAATGAAGCAGCAGCTGCTCCTTCTACTAATGTTTTATTTCTTTCTAATAAATATACTATAGCATTTGCTATTTCTTCGTCATCAACAAGAACAATATCATCTACTAATTCATCTATTATATTAAACGTTATTTCAGAGGGAGATTTTACTAGAATTCCATCTGCTATTGAAAAAGAGGGTTCAATCTCTACTAGTCTATGAAGATCTTTTGAGACCTTTAATGAAGGAGAAGCTGAAGATTGTACACCTATTATTTTAGTTTTTGGATTTTTTGCTTTTAACGCTATAGATATTCCTGATATTAATCCTCCCCCTCCTATAGGAACAACAACAATATCCGGATTATATGGCAAAAGCTCTAGTCCTAATGTACCTTGACCCAAAATTACATCAAGATCTCCGTAGGGATGAACAAGAATACTTCCTTCTTCTCTTATAATTTCCTCAGCTTTTTTCATACTCTCATGAAGAAATTGCCCATACAAAATAACTTGAGCACCATATGACTTTGTAGCCTGATATTTTGAGATTGGAGCAGTTTCTGGCATTACTATAGTTGCTTTAATTCCTAAAACTTTTGCAGCATATGCAACACCTTGAGCATGATTACCTGCAGAAACCGCTATAACGCCTTTTTTCCTTTCTTCTTCAGCTAGGTTTGTCAATTTTGAAAAAGCTCCTCTTACCTTAAAAGATCCCGTTTTTTGTAAATTTTCAAGTTTTAAATATATTTGAGCCCCTATCATATCAGAAAAGGTTTTTGAGTAATCAATAGGGGTCTCATGAATGTATTGTTTAATTCTATCTTGAATTTTTACTATTTCATCAAAATATTTTGTATAAGACATCAGGAAAACCCTGCATTCATCACTTCTCAGAGATCGAGGGCTTCTTCACTAATTATCTTTTCTATTTCTGGCTTTAATTTGTTATAGGTATCTTCTAAAATCTCTGGAAGAACTTTGACACCACCTATAACTGGCATGAAATTAACATCTCCGTTCCATCTAGGCACTAAATGGATATGAACATGTTGATCAATTCCCGCTCCAGCGACTCTGCCAATATTTATTCCTATATTAAAGCCATCTGGTGAATATACTTTTCTAATTGCTTTTATACTTACTTTGAGAAAATACATCATTTCTAGTATTTCCTTTTCTTCTAATCCTTCTATTGAACTGACATGTTTATAAGGAACAACCATTAAATGTCCAGGATTATAAGGAAACGCATTCAGTATAATAAATGAGAATTTACCCCTATAAACGATCCAGTTATTTTTATCTTCCTTTTTTCCGATTACATCGCAAAATAAACATGAGGAGGACTTATTTTTTGAAGCTTCAGAGACATATTTTGACCTCCAAGGAGCCCAGAGAATATCCATAAATGAAATAAATTAAGAGATAGATTAAAAATTACTCTTCAGCGTCTCTTACTCCCTCTTCTGTAATTGCAAATACTACTTCTCCTTCTGGTAAATGAGGAGCATCAACTATTCTGGCTATTCTTTTATTACCTCTACTTTTCTTAAGCTGAACTCTTATACCTGGAACATGATATAGAGTATGCCCACCTACAGCCACTGTAGGATCACCATAAAACATGTCTGGCCTCGCCATAACTTGATTTGTTATTATAACTGCAAGGTCATACATTTCCGCTAACCTTACTAATTGATGTAAATGTTTGTTTAATTTTTGCTGTCTAACAGCTAAATTTTCTCTTCCAGGAAATTCGGCCCTAAAGTGTGAGGTTACAGAATCTACAATTATTAGTTTAATTGCTGGATCTTTACTAATAAGTTCTTGAAGATCATCCACTATTGCCATTTGATGATCACTATTAATCGCTCTCATATAATATATATTATTCATTGCACTATCTGGTTCTAACCCTATAGCCTTTGACATAGCTTCTATTCTTTCCCATCTAAAAGTACCCTCGGTATCTATATAAACAGCTTTACCTCCCAATCCACCTTTTTCTAACGGTAATTGAACATTAACACTTAACTGATGACATAATTGAGTTTTACCAGACCCAAACTCTCCGAAGAGTTCAGTCATTGTTCTTGTCTCTATTCCTCCGCCTAACAGTCCATCTAAAGCTTGACTACCAGTAGTTATTTTCTTGGTATTTATCCTCTCTTTCTTTACTTCTAGGGCCGTTTTAAATCTTATATCTAAAGCCTCTCTCGCCTCTTTAATTATTCTTTGGGCTGTAGTTAGTGGTATTCCTGCAGCTACACTCAAGTCTTGAGGAGAAGCTACAGCAACTGCTTCTAATGACGAATACCCAGCTTCAATAAGTTTGTTAAGAATACTCTGTCCTACTCCCGGAAGATCTGAGAGACTTTTTACTTTCTTCCCATCAGAAGACATATGATTCACCAATTTCTAAATGTTACTCTTCTTATTTACTCCTAATAAACTTTTATCCTCCCTTCCTTAAATACCAACCTATATCTAATTCCGGTATTATCTTAACTAGCTTATTCTCTCTTTTAATCTTAACATATGCTATAAAAAATCCATCGTCATTTAATGCTAAATATCTGCCTTCATTTATTTCACTATTTATTGTAACTGGCTTTCCATAAGTAAGAATTTCACTTATTTTATTATTTATAAAAATTTTATTTTTACATATATTAATTAAATATTTAGATAAAGGTAATAAAGGCTTTATTTTCCTATTCTTTGTAATAAGTAGTATAGGTTCCCCTAAAGCATATGGATTCAATCTAATTTTGGCTAAATTTTCTAAAAGTCGATTCAATCTCTTTGATTTATCCATAATTTCTATCATTGAATAATATGCTTTAAATAAAAATATTTCTTTATTTATAAGAAAATCATAATTTTCTGTACAATTATATATTTTCATTATCCTATTAATGAATTTTATTGCTTCATCTATGGAAATTATTTCTATAACTACTCCTTTATTATTTTGCAAACAAAGAATCCCTCCGTACCGCTTTTATGAGGATAAAACCTAATGCAATTTCTTAAACTTTCATCAAATTTAATCCCGTTAAATTCAGTAATTCCGCTAGTAGCAGGATAACCATAAATTTTATCTGTTTTTGCCCCATAATTTTCTATTATATAATTTACAACAGCTTCGTTCTCTTCTGGGGCTATACTACAGCTAGAATACACTAATACGCCTCCAAGCTCTAGTAAATTATAAGCAATATCAATAAGTTCTAGTTGATTTCTAAAAAATATTTTTAAATCATCTATACTAGTTTTAGTTTTTCTTGAAGGGTCTTCTGGTATAAGACCTTCACCACTGCACGGGACATCTAACAGAATTTTATTAAAGGACATATTTAATTTACGCAATATTCTTGCATCTGTCCTAAGTAAAACAACATTTCTAATTTTCATTCTATTTATATTTGAATAAAGAGATTTAATTCTTTCCCTAGATTTTTCTATGGCAACTATTAATCCTTTATTTTTCATTAATTGTGCTAGTTGCGTAGTTTTACTCCCCGGTGCAGCAGCCA
The DNA here is from genome assembly GCF_009729055.1 of Sulfurisphaera ohwakuensis. GTDB lineage: Archaea > Thermoproteota > Thermoprotei_A > Sulfolobales > Sulfolobaceae > Sulfurisphaera > Sulfurisphaera ohwakuensis. The sequence goes on from NZ_CP045484.1 coordinate 165,968, forward strand.
TATCAAGGACAAGATCATTTTCATTTGGATCTAATACATATGGAGGAACCATCGACGCTAATCCTTGAATATAGTAGTAACCAGATAAATATTCTATTGTTGCACCTAAACTAGGTTTAGGTGGATATTGCTTTACTATATATCCATGCTTTAACCATGAAACTTTTTCTAGTTTAAATCCTTTATTTTTCATTATTTTTTCCAGTTTATCACAATCTACTATAAGATCATTACATCTTATACTTTTCTTTAAAGGAAAAGAGCAACTGTATAAAAAATCTTCTGTTTCTTCTTCTCCCATGATTTTTATATATCGTTCTACCATATAAGATAGAAATTTATATTTTGATGCAAGGGAAATAGCCTTTAAACTAGGGGAGATTGCAAATAGATTATTATACTTTTTAACATAATTTTCAATTGTCATAACCATGAAACATATTGAGAGAGAAATAAAAATAAAATTAATCTCTCCAAACATTGAAGAATTGGAAAAAATATTAAATATTAAGTACAAACTATTTAATGAAGAACATCAAATAGATATATATTATAATAGTCCAGTAAGAGATTTTAGAAAAACTGACGAAGCTTTACGTCTTAGATTAGTTAATAATGAAGTAGAATTAACATATAAAGGACCTAAACTCTCATCCGAGTCAAAATCAAGAGAAGAGATAACTGTTAAGATAGATAATCTAGATTCTATGGATTTAATTCTACAGAGATTAGGGTTCATCAAAGTTTTAAAAATAGAAAAAATAAGAAAAAATTATAAGATTAATAATTTTACTGTATCTCTAGATAGAGTATTTAACTTAGGAGATTTCGTTGAGATAGAAGGAATAGACATCACTGATGAGGAACTAATTAATTTCGTAAATAACTTTTTAAAAGAGTATAATATTGAGGGAGAAAAAACACTTAAGTCCTACCTTGAATTATTAGTTGATAAACTTGAGAAAGAGTCAAATAGCAATACTTACTGACTTTGGAATTTCTGATAACTATAACGGTGTAATGGAAGGAGTAATAAGGAAAATAAATCCAAACGTAGATATTACATATATAACTCCAAATGCTAAAGAATTTAATATATATGCTGGAGCCTATTTACTATATACAGCATACCGGTATTTTAAGAAAGGAACTATATTTTTGGTAGTAATAGACCCTGGAGTTGGAACTGAAAGAAAAGCATTACTAATCAAAACTAAAAATTATTATTTTATAGGTCCAGATAATGGAGTTTTATACCCATCAGTAGAAGAAGATGAAATAGAAAAAGTAATATATATTAATAATCCAAAACTGTACCTGTCTAAAAATATCTCTAATACATTTCATGGTAGGGATATATTCTCAGTAGCTGCTGCATATCTTTCATTAGATGTGGATATTAATGTTTTTGGGAATGAGATTAATAAAAATGAAATAGAAAAATTATCATTTTTATTTAACGAAATGCGTGAAGATAAAAATATAACATATTGTGGCAAGATTCTCTATATAGATCATTTTGGAAATGTTGCCACTTCAATTAGAATTAAAACCACTAAAAATTTTAAATACGTTCTCAAGTATAAGGGAAATGAATATGAGTTATTTGCAGTAAAAACTTTTGGAGAAGGAGAGCAGAATAAATTACTCTTATACAATAACGGATATGGTTTCTTAGAAATAGGAATAAATAAAGGCAATGCCTCAATAGTTATTAATGCGAAAGAAGGTGAGGATGTCTGCTTAGAGGTTTATACCCAGGAAGATTCCAACCATTCCACTTAGGTCATTTATCTGTTATCAAATGGGCGCTTCAGAAAGTTGATGAACTAATAATAGTTATAGGAAGCGCTCAGGAAAGTCATACGTTAGCAAATCCTTTTACTGCAGGAGAAAGGATAGAAATGATAAGGGAAAGCTTACTAGAAGAAAATATAGATCTATCTTCTATTTATCTAATTCCAGTCCCAGATATATTAATGAATAATGTATGGGTTTCGCATGTTAGATCTTTTTCGCCAAATTTTGATATAGTATTTGCGAGAAACCCGTTGGTAATTAGGTTATTTAAAGAGGCCGGATTCGAAATTCTTATTCCTCCTCCATATGATAGAGAAAAATACAACTCTACGTTAATAAGACGATTAATAATTGAAAATAACGACGAGTGGAAAAAATTAGTACCTCAGAAGGTAGCAGAGTATATCCTAAAAATAAGGGGAGATGAAAGACTTAAAGCAATAGCTGGAATTTATTAAGTCACCAAATGGAAAATATTATATTTTTTAAACTATTATATATAACTGATAGCTAATGATGAAATTAGAAACATATTATAATGTATATCCTTGGCATGCTAATCATTTTGGTAGTTTACACGGCGGAATTTATATGAACTGGTTAATAGATACAGCGGGCATGTTAATGTCTGGTATAAGTAGAGGCAACTATTTGCTTGCATCAGTAGATTATATTTATCTTTTTAGACCGGGAAAAGTAGGTGACGTAATTAGAATTGTAGCAGAACCTTTAGCTAGTTGGGAAAGCTCTGTAGAAATAAAAGTAAAGGCTTGTATAAAGAGGGATAATAAAGAAGAATTAGGAGCTTTAGGCTTAACTACATATGTAGCTGTAGATGAGAATAATAGACCTAGACCACTACCCATAAAAATTGGAACTAACGAAGAAGCAAATAAAAGGAAAGAAAAAAGATTAGAAAGAAAGAAAAAAGATGCTGAAGATAATGAAGACCTTTTACCTGGAATGAGCTTTGGAAGAAGTTATATAAGAACTATATATCCAGAACATGGTTTTATGAATGGAATATTATACGCTGGAAAGATGTATACAATGTTAGATGAGGCATTAGCTATAGTAGCTAAATTATACTCTAAAGGTAATGTGTTTACTGCAAGTGCAGGCTATGCTAATTTTCTCACCCCGGTTAGAATTGGAGACATATTAGAAATTCAGGGGGCAATAGAATATACGGGTAATACTTCTTTGGATGTTGGAGCAAAAGTATTTGCTATTAATCATTACACTGGTGAAAAAAGATTAGTCACCAGAACAGTATTCTCTTTTGTTGCAATAGATGAAAATGGCAAACCAAAGCCAATAAACAAGATTACGCCAGTTACAGAAAAAGAAAAGAGAATATTTGATGAAAGATTAAAGGAAAGAGAGGAAAGAATAAAACTATCTAAAAACATTCAAGAAAGTGAGAGTTGTAGCTAAATAATTTTTTTAGATAAAAGAAATGTAGATAAACTACTTGAAATTTCATGAGCTATTTTTAGTGGTAAAGGTATTCTATCAAATACTTGATATTCTTCAATAATATTTTTTGCAATTTTTAGATCTAAATTTGTATATATGTAAACATCACCCCTTAAAGTAGATACTCTTGTTAAGTTAGAAATCACGTTTATAATAATATCTCTCCTTTTATCATTGAAATGTCTATCTAACGCTCTAGTAATTTTAAATATATTTGGTTTAGACGAATAAAATATAATATATTTACTTTTTAATTCACTAGGATTTACAAAATTAAATCCACCAAAGGTTAATCCATCTAATATACATACATCACCAGTTTGTAAGGAATTCAAAACAGAAGTGCCATCATCACCATCTACAATTATAAAATCAAAATCTATGTCAATTATATCATAATCCTTAAAAACTACTGATAGCATTACCGTACGGCCGTTTCTGCCCTTATATTTTAAAGGAAAGTATCCATCATCTATCCCAGAGACTAGCAATTTTACTATCTTTTTCAGAAATTGCCTTAATAACTGTTTCCTCATTAACTGCTAGGTTGACTTCCTTAGTTTTTCCATATCTTCCTCTATTCACAACCCTTGCAGTAATAATTCCTAACATATCTAATTCATTAATAATATCACTAACTCGCCTTTGAGTAACACTTTCAACACCAATCTTCTTAGCTAACTTAGTGTATACGTCATAAACTTCTCCAGTAGTAAGGGTTCTCCTTTTTTCATTGACACCGATCACAATAGCTAAAAGAACTAACTTAGAATGAAAAGGGAGAGTTGAAACAACCTCATATACTCTATCTCTTTCTATTTCAACCCTAGCTTTGTTTACATGCTCTATAGTTAATTTTTCAGCACCTTCTCTCTCTGCTACTTCACCCGCAACTCTTAAAAGATCTAAAGCCCTTCTTGCATCTCCATGATCTCTTGCAGCAATAGCTGCACATAATTTAATTACATCATCAGAAACGACAGAATCATAAAATGCTAAAGTAGCCCTCCTTTTTAGAATGTCCTCTAATTCTTCAGCATTATAGGGAGGAAATATTATTTCCTCTTCACTTAAACTACTTTTAACCCTAGGATCAAGAAACTCAACAAATTTAATATCATTAGTTATACCTATGATAGAAACCTTACTTTTACCCATTTCGTAATTAGCCCTAGTTAATCTATATAAAATATCATCACCATGCTTTTTGACTAAGGCATCTATCTCATCTAAAACTATAACTAAAATTGGCTTTAATTCTAATACTTTTTTGATAAATCGCCTATATAATTCTGCAGTAGAAATCCCTGTAAAAGGGACCTTTGAACCTAAATTTTCAAGAAGATCAGCTAAGATTCTATATGGGGTATCTGTTTGCCTAGTATTAATATATACATAAATAAAAGAATTGGATATTTTCTCATGAAGCTTCTTGACCACAAATTTTGTTACAGCAGTTTTCCCAGTACCCGTTAAACCATAGATGAAAATATTATTTGGTTTTTCTCCTCGCATTAATGGAGAAAGTATTTCAACTAATCTTTTAATTTGCTCTTCTCTATGAGGTAACTCTTCTGGAACATAATCTGGTAATAATAACTCTCTGTTTCTAAAGATTCTAGAACGACTTAAGGATGATAATATCTCATCAATAATCTTACTCATCAAACTCTAATTTTAAGGCTATATGACATAAAAAGCCTAAGTCATTTTACCCCCCAGTAAAATACCCCTCTGTTTCCACTGGAGATTTATAAGATATTACAACAAGCTTAATGGATACCAATACCCCTCTGTTTCCACTGAAATAAGAGAAAAAGCAAGTATAAGATATTTTAAAGCGTTTTGTATAATTCACTACATCCTGAATAAGAAAAAGATAAAGTTATATTGTTTCCAGTGGAAACAGAGGGGTTCCCATCTGTTTAAGATGAGAAAGATTAATTAGCTATTATATAATAGTAAGTTATGGGCCGGTAGCTCAGCCTGGAAGAGTGCTCGGTTGGCATCCGAGAGGTCCCGGGTTCAAATCCCGGCCGGTCCACTGCAGGGGTACCCCCGCACCCCAATTTCAAGGTACTTTTCGATTATCTTATCCAAAGGACCTATGTAAGTTTCCTTTACGTTACCATTAGAATCCTTCTCTATCTTATACACGTAATAGTTATTCCCTCTCTGACGTATCTTATATTGCCCGGTTGAGAAAACTCTATAACCCATATTTAAATTATGTCCCTTTTATGTACTATAATCTTTAAAGCACGGGGCTATTGCCCTCGTTATCTGTTAGATTGAAAGAAGAGATAAAAAATTCTATATTAGTAATATTAACCGTTTAGTGTTATTATCATAATTATTTTTATTTTTATGAAATTTTAGTATTTTTTACGCAACAAGTTTTGATTCCTCTCAACTATTGTACTATAAAACTGCTTAGTTATCTTAAAATCAATTGTTAATTATTAAATTTTATAGTATATGGGAAACAGTAACATAGTTTTGAACTATATGAATATAAGGTAATATAGAGAATAGATATATTGTGCTATCATCAATAATTAAAGCTAAATCTGCTGTTATCGAAGGTAGAATAGTAAAATTGCAGTTGGCTGATTCTTATTTTTATATTTATATTTTTATGGGGAAATATAGAGATTATATTCTTAATGAAATATTATGTTCATGTAAAAATTTCTTATTTAATAATATTTTTAAGAATAATAATAAATGCTATCACCTATATGCATTAGAGTATGCTCTCGAGATGGATAAAATTTTAACACTAGAAGTTACTGAAGATCTCATGAGAGATATTATTATGGAGATTTATACCATGGATAAGTCATTTATACTACGGAAAATACTATTTAGCCGAGGTTTAATACATTGATTCCTACGTTAGGTATTCTTTATTTGACTGTTGTGGGAGTTATAGTATCTGGTTTAATATATATCTCTTTTGCGGAAGTTTTTAAGAGTGGAATAAGAATTAAGCTTCAGAGAAGTAAAATAAGCAAAGGTGGATCAGATGGGGGGAAGAAGAAAAAGAAGAAAGCAACTACTTCTAAGACCAAAACCTAAAATCCCTAATACCTTTGAATGTCCTAGATGTGGAAAAGTAGCGATAACGGTAGAAATTAAAAATGGGATCGCCAAAATAAAGTGTGGAAATTGTGGACTAGAAGACCAATTTGAAGTTCCTCCAATATTTGATGAAGCTAACGCATATGGGAAGTTTATTGATAGATATTTTGAAGGGAAGATAGAAATAAAAGAGAGTAATATTGAGGAGAAGGAAGAAAATGAAACTGAGAGGGAAAGTGAGGAAGATAATTCAGGAGAAACTGAATGAAGGAAAAGTTTTGCATTTTTCTTTATTCGATCCTGATAAAGTAAATCTAGAATCAATTTATTCAATAGCATTAAAGCTGGTAGAATCTGGTACAAGTGGTTTTTTAATAGGTGGAACTTTAGGAGTATCTAAAGAAAAACTTGACAGCATAATAGAGATTCTTGAAGATTTTGAGGTACCTAAGATAATTTTTCCTAGTAATGTCAATTTAATAACTGAAAAAGCCGATGCAATACTTTTTATGTCTCTCCTAAATTCAGATGATATTTATTATATAACTGGGGCTCAATTAATTGCAGCACCCATAATTAAGAAGCTTAAGTTAGAATCATTACCTACAGGGTATATAATTGTTGGGCATGGAGGAACAGCTGCTCATGTTGGTAAGGCTAGAGTAATACCTTATGATAATGTTGAATTAATAGTCGCATATTCTATAATGGCTGAACTTTTTGGAATGGATTTCGTTTATTTAGAAGCAGGCTCAGGTGCACCAGAGCCCATAAAACCTTCAGTTATCTCTATTACTAAGAAATACTTAGAAAATTCTAAAATTATAGTAGGAGGTGGAATTAGAAGTGAAGAGATAGCAAAAGAATTAGCTCTTGCTGGAGCAGATATTATAGTAACTGGGAATATTATTGAGCAGAATTTGGAAAAAGCATTAAAAATAGTAAAGGAGATTAGTAATATTAGGAGATAATTATGCCATCAAGTAAAAAGAAGAAAGAAACAGTACCTTTAGCGTCTATGGCTGGATTAATTAGATATTATGAGGAGGAAAACGAAAAAATTAAGATTTCTCCGAAACTTTTGATAATTATAAGTATAATTATGGTAGCTGGAGTAATAGTAGCATCTATATTAATCCCACCCCCATAAAAAATAGGGGGGAGCCCTAGATTGGGCTACGGGTTACTGAGGAAACACCGGCCTCCAGGTCCCAAGGAGACCCCATTAAGGGGTAGGGGTAGCACCCCTAGCAACTACACAGAAACGAGACTGGCATGATAGCAGATGAAGATGATTTGATGGTAACCCAAGTAATTGGGTTACCTAAATGAGAGCTATCATGCCAGTTGAAACGGTAGTCTCTCCTGGAGCAAGTGGGGAAAAGATGAGAAGGGACCCGATTTTCCCCGAGACGCTAAGTCAAATCCCAAAAATACAGAAGCCGGGTTATGCTAGGGCTCCCCTATTATCTTTTCTATTACTTCTCTCTCTATTTCTAATATTTCATTTTCTGATTTATTTCTATAAGATTCTAATAATTCTTTATTAAGTTCTAAAAAAGTATGTCCCCATTTAATAATATTTGCAATTTTTATGGCTTCTTCTACCTCATTTAATATATACAATGAAGCTATCACTGCTTCTATTGATGATAACTTATATGCAATCCCATAATTTGTTGGATTGCCTGCGAAAAGAATAGGTAATCTTCTATGTTCTCCTTTTATTTTCTCAAATTCAATTTTAGAAGTAGAATTCCATGAAGTGTCAACAATAGTTATACCAGTTTTTAATGCAATATCTTTATCGAAAATAGATAGAATTCTTTTAGAATATGGATCGAGAATTATACCTTTTCCATATCTTGTTAATTCTGCAAAATTCAATTTAATTAATTTTTTTCCTGTACATTTCTTAGGATCATCTCTATGATAATCTATAATATATACTTTCATTAATTGTCATAAAGTTCTTATAACTTTATAATTAATAAACCTTCTGTAGATTAAAAATGGCCTCTGCAATAGTCCTCATAAATACAGATGCTGGTGGAGAAGACGAGGTATTTGAAAGATTAAAAAGTATGAGTGAAGTCACAGAAGTTCATGTAGTATATGGAGTTTACGATATAGTAGTGAAAGTTGAGGCAGATTCTATGGATAAATTAAAAGATTTTGTGACAAATACAATAAGAAAATTGCCTAAGGTGAGATCAACATTAACAATGATAATAGTAGAGGGAAAGAGTCTGGTCAAAAAATAATTATTGGTATTGACGATCACGATTCTCCAGTAGCTGGATGTACTACTCATTTTTCAACATTGCTAATTAAAGAATTAATTAAGGAAAAGATAAAACTTTTAGATTTTCCTTATCTCGTTAGATTAAATCCTAATATTCCGTGGAAAACTAGAGGTAATGCCAGCATAAAAATAATTATTTATAGTGAAAGAGACATAGATGAAATAGCTGATATTGTATGGAATAAATCAATAGAATATACAGAAAAAATTAGTAAATCGGCAAAATATAATAGAAAGCCTGGCTTAGCGATATCAAATAAGGATATCTTTGATAGATGGTTTTACGAGAAAGCTGTAAAAGATGTTATCCCATTAAATTTGGCTATAGAATATGCAAAAAAACAAGACGTGATAATAAAGGGAGATCGAGGTATTATAGGAAGCATTGCTGCGATTTCATATAAACCTAAAGCGTTTACTTATGAACTTATAACTTATAGACCAGAAAATGAGTGGAATAAGAATAAAAGAGAGATTAATATTAATAGTGTTATAGAATTTGAGAATAAATATTTTCCCTATATTTTTGAAAATATTGATTATATAAAGAAATATCTGTTAATTTCTCCTCATGGTAATGATCCTATTCTATATGGAATTAGAGGAATTGACGTTAATATTTTATTAAAAGGACTAAATGAAATCATAACTAATGATAAAATAAATATGGCTATGATATTTAAGACTAATCAAGCTACTGATGAGCATATAAACTCGTTTTCCAATTATTTTTATCAGACTACAGAAATTGAAGGAGAGGTCTCTAAAATAGAGATTATCAGAGGCGGTGATGTAATTATTAACGTTAATGGTAGTACAATAATAGTATATAAAGAAACTGGGGAGTTAAATAATGCTTCTAAGTTGTTAAAGGCAGGAGATACTGTAAGAGTTATTGGAGCAGTTAAACCCTCAATTAAATATGGAAAGATAATAGAAGCCGAAAAAATAGAGGTTATTAAATTAAATAACAAAATTTTTAAAAACCCAAAATGTCCTAAATGCAACGGATCTACTGAATCTTTAGGAAAAGGCAAAGGATTTAGATGCAAAAAATGCGGTTTTAGGTTCATTGGAGAAAAAGAATTAAAAGAAATTCCTAGGGAATTAACTTTAGGAATTTATCAATCTAGATATTATAGACATTTAAGTAGACCAATTTATCTTAATTTAGCTGAAGAAGAATATTTGGATACAACTACAATAAATAATATTATAAATTATTTGGTCAACTTCGAAAAGTAATATATATTCCTTACCTTTTAAGCGGATGTTAGGAATAGCATATTTATTACTTGTTATTCTAATCTATTTTATGGACCCGTAGCTCAGCCAGGATAGAGCGCCGGCCTTCGGAGCCGGTGGTCCCGGGTTCAAATCCCGGCGGGTCCGTGCTTTCATAATGAATTGAAAGATATTTTCATTCTCTTTATAAGTACATTAATGCAAGGTATCTAGGTAAAAATGCAAAATCCTTATTAAGCGGAATGCTAAACATATATTGATGGTCAGTTTCGATATTTCGAGGCTAAACTATGATCAAAGGCTCCGCGTGCTTAAGAAGGCAGTAGAAAAGCACGGTAAGGCATATATTGCGAGAGTGTGCAATGTCAACTTAGCCACTATTTATCGTTATCTGAATGGTCAGATTTCAACAATACCAGATGAGGTAGTTGAGAAGATATTGCAAACATTAACAATTGAGGAGATTAGTGATGCGATCTATGGTCTAAGGACTATTGAAGTTGATCCCACGATTGCTTTAAGTGTAGTAGTTAAGGCAATGAAGGATGAGGGCTTTCGAAACTTCTTCCTATCCTTACTTTATAAATACTTAGGAGATTATTTGAAGCAAACATCTCAGTCCTATGTCGTTACAGAAGAAGATGTTAAACTGTTTGAGAAGATTGTTAGGGAGACTAGAACTAAGAAGACTGCAGATGATCTAATTAGGTATTTAGCACGTGCTTTAGCAGAATTAAATAATGAACTGACTCCTGACAAGTTAAAGGAATATATATATGAATTAACGGAAGAAAATAGGGGTAGAGCCAGACACACTGCAAGAGCATTAAAACTCTTCATTAAAGAAGTAGTAAAGTTAAGAGATAGCCACTTAGCACGAGAGTTATATGAATCATTTAAGATACCTAAAGCTAAGACTAATTATAAGCCTATCAGCCTGAGCTTAGACACATTAAAACAAATATTTAATAATATAGAGGATTTGGGCGCTAAGGCATTCTTCCTACTTTTGGCTGAAACCGGGCTTCGTGTTGGTGAAGTGTTAAATCTAAGAGTTGACCAGATAGATTTAGAGCATAGGATTATTCACATTAGTAAGGTTAGTGAGACTAAAAGAGCTTACATTAGTTTCCTTCACGAAAGCACGGCGAAATGGCTAAAGGAGGTGTATTTGCCATACCGTGAAGAGTTCATTAAACGTTATGAGAGTAGTATACGCAAACTGGCTGAGGCAAACCCTGAGCAGAATATAGATATCGAGGCGTGGAAGACCAAACTATTCCCATTCAGAGAGGACATGTTAAGAGCTGAGATTAAAATTGCAATGAGGAAAGTTTTGGGAAAAGAGTTCAGGCTTTACGATTTACGAAGCCTCTTCGCATCTTACATAATAAAGCAAGGAGTTAGCCCTATGATAGTTAATTTATTGCAGGGTAGAGCACCACCACAGCAATTTCAAATACTACAGAACCACTACTTCGTGGTTTCCGATATTGAGCTTCAACAATATTACGAAAAGCACGCGCCACGATTGCTTCCATAATTCCGTATCCATGCAGTACTTTGCGAACTGCGGGAAGCTAAGCAGAGGTTAGCAAACCTGAGCAAATTTTAGCAGAATTAAGCAATAAGCAAGTGCTTATGGAATAGGAGATATAGGACCCCGTGCTTAAATTCTCTGCTCTGCTGCACTCGCATTGCGAAATTCTGCGAATGCAATCCCATTATACAATTGACGACCTTAGAAGTGTGTATGAAAAACATGCACCACGACTACTTTAAAATTATAAATTTTGTAAAAGGCATTTTTGTAAAAAGCATTTTTTATAACAATAAGTTCCCCTAATTAATAATTTTTTAACTTTCCCATCAATGGGATCTCTCCTATATGCATATTGTGAGCTACTCCGCCCTAAAGGGCGAGATTTTCCGCCCCCTTTGAATCCCCTTTTCTATGAGCTTAACTGCTACTAAATCTGCTAACTCACTTTCAAAACCTTTATTTTTTAACAAATCACGTAGACGCGAATGCAATTTATCAACCATAATATGCAAAAACCCTTGAATCATAACTTCTCTGAACTTCTCATCGTTTCCTTCGCTGAGAAGAAATGCTATAAGCATTAAATCTTCCACATTATGCCCCCACTTCTTCCTATGATTCCTACCGCGATATAGATCGATTAGCTCATCAACGCGCTCATCATATTTAGCCAACAGCTTTTTAGCTATCCTCTTATGGTATTGTCTACCCGGCATATTTTAATCTTAGATTCTAAGCTTAAAAAACGAAGGCTACAAGAGTATTACTCTCCCCGGCTAATAAAACCTATATAGGATTCCGTTAGACATCATAGACTTCATTCAGGGTGTAAGCCCACCGTTTGTCCCTACACTTTCATTTCACTCATTTTATGTTCAATGAGAGAGTGTAGGGACTTAGCCCTCAACCACTGTGGGTCATGGGACTCCTTTGAGCCCAACGGCACGGGACTCACATCTCTGTAATCCCTCTCACCCTTTTGGGCATAGCCCACATCGGTGTGAGAGATCATCTTTATCAGAAAAATTTTAACATTATCAAATATAAAAAGATTTTTATTAACGTGAAAAAGGGTTCAGCCCAAACCCTGTATCATTCTTTCGAATTCATGTAGAGCATCTAGAAGTATTGGCATTGCTCTTTTCCCCAACACGCGAATTAGCTTCTCGCACCTCTCATCGCTTATTATACCCTTTTCCTTAGCCTGATACGCCGTTTTCTTACTATAGCCTGCAATGATTAAATCTTCTATTGAAGCTATATCTAACAACTTTCGTTTGTAACTCACTGGCAAGAATTCGCAGACCATTCCTATCCCCATATGAACATCGAAGCACTAGTATTTAAGCCTTCCTATCCCCATATGGAACGATTTTTGCAGTTAAAGTGTTCAAAAAATTCAATGTTGAGGGATTAATCTCGTAAAAGTGTTTTTAGTCCCTCGTTTTAACGGTTCTATTAGGGGTTTGGCTAGGACTATGAAAGGAATATGACAAAGATTCCTCAGTTCTGCAAAAAACTGAATTCTTTTTCAACTGCAGCTGAGAAAAATTCAATTTAGCACGGGTGTGTTTGGAGTTGAGGAAAGCCGATAGATAAATTCAGTTAATCTTTGTAAGATTATTTGAAAATCACGATTACTATAGTAATATTATCACGAGGCTGACTACTTATGTCCAATGTGTCCAACTAAAAATATATTATTTTTTTAAATTTTCTGACACTTTTACAGCCGTGGGGAGAAAAAAAAGTTGGACACAATGGACATAAATTGGTCATGACAGTTTAAAAATTCAATTAAAAAATTCAATCAAACCGCACGTGCTCTTCATCAATCCAGTGACATAACCCTTTCTTTTCACACCAGTCTAACAATTCGTATGCCCTAAGCCCTAACTCGTCTTGTAAATCCTTCCTACTTCTGATCTTACCCTGGTACTCTTTGTATAATTCTAATAATGAATTACTGGAATCCCCACCGCTTTTTTCACCTGGGCTAACCCCCGTGTTGTCTTCAATCTTCTTCAGTCTAATTCCTACGTAACACCAAACCCTTTCTCTGTCAATCTTCTTCCTATCTTTAGTTATCCTAAACCTGGTCTCAAGTCTTTTAGTAAATATAGCCTGGTTTTCCGGTCTTTTGTCATTCTCCTCACACCATTCCGCATAAGCCTGGTAAAGCTCTTTCACGGGCGTGAATAGGTCACCATTCTTAGGGTCATACTCAGCCCTACCGCTCTCTAATAAATCCTTAATAAAGGCATAAACAGTGTCTGTCGTCCTCTCCCACTTCTCCTTAATGTCTGCACTACTATCCTCAAAGTCAAACTTCTTCTGCTGAAGCACACGTGCAAATGCTAAAATGCTAACTGTTATTGTTCCTTCTATCTCATCTTTTGTAAATGTCCTATCAAAGAATTTAGGATCATCATCAAACTGGTGCGGGAATTCTATCACTATCCACCTTCTCCAAAAACCATAAGTTTGGTCTTTTACCACGGGCAATTCGTTTGTAAGGTTGATTAGTTTAGCATAATTGATGAAATATATGGGGTCTTTGAACTTCTTTTGCCCTTCAATATAATCATTCCCCGTGAGTTTTTTGAATAGATCAGTGTTTGTTACTTTGAAGGCAAATAACTCACTACTAATATTTGCCAATTTATGGTACAGTTCAATTGATGCAAACTTATCCCCTTCCATGATCCTCTTTAACGATACTGCTGAAGTATTTTGTTTTCCTAAAATCTTCAACAAAAGATTGGTAAATGTGGTTTTTCCATTACTACCGTTACCCACTAACAATATTGCCTTATTAAAATCATACCGTGGATAGAGTGTATAACCAATAATCTCAAACAATAGGATCCATTTATCATCAACCCATTGCTTAAACGCCTCTAAGCTTTTAGGACAAACACGGCGTGCTAACTCTTCAATACCCTGGACTGTTATCTCCTTACCCTGGAATTTCTCGATTTCATCAATTTTCACATTCCATGGTATGTAATGGAATGCGAAAACTTTAGGACTCCTCTCTTTTGCATCATACCAAATTATTCCTTTCTCAGTCCACTCCAGGGTACCATTCTTGAATGCTATCCTCATGGGCTCTTTTACCAAAGGCTTAAGGGTTCTCCTCATAATCTCATCTTTAATATTCCTAACCACGCGTGACTTGTCAGCACCAATTGGGAAATCCTTATACTCCTCAAGTTTCTCGTTAATGTCTTCCTCTATACTGATATCATACGGCTCAAAAATTCCCTTCTTTTTATCGAATACAAATAAACCTACTAACCACTCCTTAATCTGATCACTTTGTTTAAAGGTTACTATTTTACGCTCACGCGTGATTTCTTCAGCAATAGCTTCAATAACTATTTTTTTAGCCCTGGACTTGTCTTCTTTAGATACCTTCTTAGCCTCTAGGTACTTTGATACTATACTCCACGCATTTTTGAGAGTTAATAGGAAATATTTGCGTGAATCCCATTTCTCATTATTCTTAGCCTTAGAGTCTTCTGGCAAAACCTTGAGTATTAGACCTGGGTCCCTAAGCCCGTGATATAGCAGTGTTTTAATTATTCTAAAGTCTCCACGACTCCTATCAATTCCTACATCAGCATAAGTTTTTCCATCGCAGATTACCTTATACTCAACACTCTCATGTTTCAACTGCTTACATATTTCATTCTTAGCCTCTTCAACACTCCTAAACTTATTCTTCTTCTTGAGTTCACCAATAAGTTCATCTTCAATCTCCTTATCCTCTTCTTCCTTCTTTCCTTCAACCCACCCCCGTGATGAACTGTTAAGCTCTATCCCTAGTTTCTTACCCTGGTCAGCTAGAAATTTCAACAACCCTTTGAGGTCTACTTTTGATATTTCATTATTATTTAATGGAACATAGCACGTGGTATAATCTTGTCCTTTCCACGGGCATTTCTCGCTTGTGCAATGTTTATGGTTAATGCACGATTCCGGGCCTACTACATAGGAGTTGAATGATTGTAGGTCTGCAATGCCTTTGTTATCCTTAGTGAACACGGGGTTGAATTTATGCTCTGGGATCTCATCAGCGGTAACGAAAACATGAAGCCCACCGTGAGGAGTATTTACACAGAGTGTTTTACTACACAAGTCATTAAGAGCGAGTTCGCCTATCCATATTTTCAGCAGTTCTTTGTCCTCAAAGTCCAGGATTACTAACCCTTTTTGCCCACCTGGTACTGCGTAGTTATAACCCTTCTCAATCATCTCTAAGTACTGCTTCTTCTCTTCCTCAGTTAACGGGATCGTGCTATATTTTTGCCACTCCTTAATCACGGATTTTTTGCTCTCTGGGTCTATTGGGAAAATAGCAAAACCGTGATCAATAAACCATTTAGCAAACTGCAGTTTATCCATGCCTCATCGCCCTAAAGAGCGTATAGGGATCATTTCCACGATAGACTCCTTCTCTAATCTCAGCGTAAATTCGATCTTCGAGTGTTGGTGGGCATTCGGCATAATACCCCATCTTTCCACACATGGAACTATCGCTAAAGCAGTGCCTTCCGAATGGGCATGAAGATTTTTTATAAAGTTTAACAGAGATTAATTTAGCCACCGTGCCACGCCCCCTTTTCCTTATTTTTTAACTTAATTGCACAATCAATGTGATTTTCTTTACTTGACTCCAGTCTAGAAGATTTTTCGGTAAACCTATAGCTAAAGTACCATTTTTATTTACGCTGTAAAATGTCTTGAAACCGATAGGGATAATCGAATCCCCAACCTTTGCGTACACGTAGTATTTTCTGCCTTTTTCTATGACTTCTGAAAATATTTTGGGAATAAATCCATACACGTGGTCTTTCGTGACTTCCACTGTTACTGAAGGGATAACTAGCTGTTTCAATTCGATTGACATGCTATCACCAGGCTCATCTATGCAATTTCGCTATATATATAAATTCATGAAGAAAGCGAAAGGGGATTTAATCTAAACGAAATGAGATAAACTGAAGAAAATGTGGTAAACTTATATATTGCGTTTCGCTAAATAACTATTATGAGTGAGAAAGCGAAAGATTTGGTAAGGGAAATTCTCATTGAGAAACGTGAAGTTGGTAAAGATGAGCTAATGAGAGAGCTGAATGTCTCGGCACGGCGTGTTGAGCAATTAATTAGGGAGTTGAATGAGGAGTTAATTAAAGATGGTTTGAGAATAATAGGTGAGGGTAAAAATCCCAGAATATATAGATTAGTGAAAATCGAATATGATGACTTTACGCTAACTCCTGATATTGCTTCAGCACTGCTTAGATTCAATAATCTAACTACCGCGTGCAGACTTGTACAAAAGTTTAATAAGATACTTCCGCGTGCTTTAGATCTGTTAAAGGAATCGAGGTGGAGATTGCTGTATTTCACGGCTTTGGCACAAATTAAGAGTGGTAGTATGAAAGTTATCGGAGACCAACAGATTGAACTAACTGATGAAGATGTTAAATTTCTGAAGCAAAACATTACACGAGAGAATTATAATTTATTCAACACCTTTGTGTTTTCCAATGGCGAGGTGTTAAAACAGTTCTTCGTTAAGTTAAAGTGGTCTGACATTGAGCAAAACCCCGTGCTTTTGACAATAGTTCAGGTTGTACAAAATATGGGTTTGCACAGAGAAATCATTTGTAATGTGGATCCCGAATTCATCGTGTTTTGGGGTCGTGGAATGGAAGAACAACTAGTATCGGAATGTACACCTACAAAGCAAACAGAGATGTTAGTGAAATTAGATGAGGTAAGGGAAAGAATCTCTAAAGTATATAATGAAGTTAGAGATCTTTTAGTCCCACAAAAAACGGGTGAAGGTGTGTTATATTAGCAAGATGATTTGAAAAGCACGCAGAGGCAAAATGTATATTTGGCATTTTGTTTAACAATTATTTTTCGAAATGCTTTAGATGCAAAATAGCACGTGCAAAAACTAGCCTAAAATGCAAGGTTATGTGCTCTTCGGAGCCGGTGGTCCCGGGTTCAAATCCCGGCGGGCCCGTTGTGGGGGACACCCCCACACCCCCACTTTCTTTCAATTTTAGATAAGTCTCTACGACGTCAGCTAAAGGACCTATGTAACGCTCTTTTATCTCACCATTTATCGTTTCCAATTTATAGACATAATACTGACCTTTCCTTTCCCTCAAAATTATGTCACCATATTTATAACGCATCTTATCTTTCGCCATTTCGCCTCAAGTATTATGGTTACTAAAATCAGTTTATAAGTAGTTGACTAATGTCAAAATTGCCGTAAAAATGTGAGGAGTTGAACAATTTAATTA
The DNA here is from genome assembly GCF_009729055.1 of Sulfurisphaera ohwakuensis. GTDB lineage: Archaea > Thermoproteota > Thermoprotei_A > Sulfolobales > Sulfolobaceae > Sulfurisphaera > Sulfurisphaera ohwakuensis. The sequence goes on from NZ_CP045484.1 coordinate 183,753, forward strand.
ATTTTATAGTCTCGATTCCTAGGTAACTATAACGCTAATAAATGCATAACAGATTTTAATTTATTAAGTTTGTATGCTTTTAATGGTAAGTAGAGTTACAGATTGGCTTAGGCAAGCTGGAGAAATCTCAGATCTGCAGAAATTAACTATCAAAATGATCTTTATGAGAAATTTTGTTATGAGTTCTAACGGACCATAGAGAAGACTGTTAAAGTCTTGCTTAGCTATTTGATAAAGAATAGAGAAGGATACTCAAATTCAATTACTTTTATTTTACAGTCTCTTTCCTATTCAAATTCCTAGTGAGATGCTAGGTGTGTTCAAGAGCTTAATAACTACTATTACATTCCTTCTTCCTATTCTAATGCATATGATCAAAGGGCGTTGATTGATTATTATAATACAGATAACGCCGATAGATCCTAGATTATAATGAGAAGATTTTATCGGTAATAAATAAAATTAGCAGAGAATATATATGTAACATATTCTAATTAATTCAAAACTAGTTATATTATTTTGTTCCTATGCTAAGGGAGAGTATGCTAATGAACTCAACATAGATGTTCTGGTAGTTGTTGATGTATTTCCTAAGAGATCCTAGAGAAGGTTTTGTTATGACTTATAACTTACATTTGCCTCAAATAATGCTAGTAGCAATGAATACTCAAATTTTCTAAAGAAATTAAGTGAGATTTAATTTTATTCTATGAATTTTAGAAGATAGAAAATATTATATAGTGAAGAAGAATTTAGGAAGATAATGTTAGAAAAATAAGGAAGTTAGAAAGAAGTTCAAGAGAATAGGAAATTTATGGGAATGGTAATTTACAAATAATTAATTATAAATTATATATAAATTATATGCTTATTTTATTAAAATATCAAAATATATATACAACTCTATGTTAAATTTTTTTTACTATATTCTGTAATTCTAGTTAATATTTCATACTTAGCTAAAGTATATTAGAGTTAGTTGATTCATCTTTTAGAAAAATAACACGCACAAATTTCCATAAGCAAGTAATGGTCAAACTATAAAATGTATGTAAGAGCCCTTGGCTATGATTATCATTTACCATAATAGATAGAACACTTAGTAATGGTTTTTAGGTATCCATAAAATGTTATATCTTATAATAAATTTATTAGGATTATACTTAAAGGCTAATGTAAACCTAGTGGAAAATAATCTTACTTATAAAATATAAAGAGAGAATATAAGTTCGAAAATTCTTAAAAATTAGTATAAATATTAAAACTAATTTAAATTTAAATATTAATATCTATTAATTTAATGATATGTAATGAATATTCTAAATATATTATAATATACTTTTAAGTTAATGTTTCAGCAAAAAGTCAGGTTTTAATAATTGGATTCTGTTATTACTTAACACTCTTAATGCTAATCAAAAATCCTAAGGTAATTTTTTAAGTTAATTAAATATGTCATGATGTGGTGAAGGTTTTGGTTTTTGAGGAAGATTGGGAAGAAGAATTTGACGAGTTTGAGGAAGAGGAAGATTGGGAAGAAGAAGAGTTTGAAGAGGAAGAATGGTAATAAATTAAAGTTTTTTCTTACTTTTATTTAAGTTAGGTGTCATTATGAGAGTTGCAGTAATTAATTATGATTTTTGTAAGCCAGATAAGTGTAATTTAGAATGCATTGCTTTCTGTCCTATTAATAGATCAGGTAGTAAAGCTATTGAATTATCTGATTTAGTTAAAGGAAAACCGATAATATATGAGGAGACTTGTATCGGTTGTGGTATATGTATTAAGAAATGCCCTTTTGAGGCTATAGATATTGTAAATCTTCCAGATGAGTATGGTGAAGATGTAATACACAGATATAAAATAAATGGTTTCAAGCTTTTCGGAATTGTAACACCAAAAAGAGGATATATAATAGGAATATTAGGGAAAAATAGTACTGGTAAATCTACTATTCTAAGGATTTTAAGCGGCGAGCTTATTCCTAATTTTGGCGATCCTCAAGCTAAATTAACTACTGATGAGGTTTTAGATCATTTTAAAGGAAAAGAAATATATGACTATTTTTATCAATTATATAATAAAAAAATAAGAGTAGCACATAAGATACAATATGTAGAATATGCAGCTAAATATCTTAAAGGTACTGTAAATGAATTACTAAAAAGAGCTGATCAAAGGGGGAAAATAGATGAAGTTAGGGAACTCCTTAATATGAAAAGTTTTTGGGAAAAGGATGTAAGATATTTAAGTGGTGGTGAATTACAGAAATTATTAATAGCAGCTACATTATTGAAGGATGCTGATATATACCTATTTGATGAACCTTCGTCTTATCTTGATATTAGGGAGAGAATAAATATGGCTTATGGAATACGCGAATTAACTAAAAATAAATATGTTTTGGTAGTAGAGCACGATCTGATTGTCCTAGATTATTTAGCAGATTTAGTAAACATTATATATGGCAAAAGCTCTGTTTATGGAAGGGTTTCTAAAACATATAGTAATAGAGTAGGAATTAATAATTTCTTAAGAGGTTATTTACCAGCTGAAAATGTAAAAATAAGACAAGAGGAAATAAAGTTCAATTTGAAAGATCTTACAGATTTAGATTTTAACCCACAAGCTTTACAAAAAGTTATTTGGACAGATATTACAAAGAAATTAGAGAGCTTTTATTTAGAAGTAAAAGGTGGTTATGCGAGAGAAGGGGAAGTAATAGGTATAGTAGGTCCTAATGGGATTGGTAAAACAACTTTTATGCGTATTTTAGTGGGTGAAATAAAACCTGATTCTGGTGAGGTCTTAACAGAGGGGCTTACATTATCATACAAGCCACAAAAAATTGTTCCAGATTATGATGGAACAGTGCAGCAATACTTAGAAAATGTAAGAAAAGATATATTATCCTCTTCCTCCTGGTTCTACGAAGAAGTTATAAAAAGATTAAATTTGCATAGGATTTTAGAGTCATATGTAAAAGATTTAAGTGGTGGTGAATTACAGAAATTATATATTGCAGCAGCTCTTTCTAGAGAAGCAGATATATATGTTCTTGATGAACCTTCATCATATTTAGATGTAGAAGAACGATATATAGTAGCAAAAGCGATAAAAAGAGTTACTAGGGAGAGAAAAAGCGTTACTTTTATGGTAGATCACGATTTAGCTCTACATGATTATATAGCAGATAGAATAATGGTATTTTCTGGCACTCCAGGGTTTCATGGCATAGGTAAAACTCCACAAACTCTAAGTAGCGGTATGAATGAATTCCTAAAGGAATTAGGAATAACATTTAGAAGAGATATGGATACTGGAAGACCTCGAGTAAATAAGCCAGGTAGTTATCTAGATAGATTACAAAAAGAAACTGGGGAATATTACTCTTTAAAGGTTATAAAAGAAGAATCCGCATAAAGTTTTTATCTGTATAGAGTAATAAGAAAGTGATGAAAACTACTATAAGTGTAATAAAGGCGGATATAGGAAGTTTAGCTGGGCATCACATAGTTCATCCGGACACTATGGCAGCCGCTAATAAAGTATTAGCTTCTGCTAAAGAGCAAGGAATAATTTTGGATTACTACATAACTCATGTTGGTGATGATCTTCAACTTATAATGACTCATACTAGAGGAGAACTCGATACTAAAGTTCATGAAACTGCTTGGAACGCATTTAAAGAAGCTGCAAAGGTAGCTAAAGATTTAGGTTTATATGCTGCGGGTCAAGATTTACTATCAGATTCATTTTCAGGAAATGTAAGAGGTTTAGGTCCAGGAGTAGCAGAAATGGAAATTGAAGAAAGAGCATCTGAACCTATCGCTATTTTTATGGCAGATAAGACTGAACCTGGTGCTTATAATTTGCCCTTATATAAGATGTTTGCTGATCCGTTTAATACACCCGGTTTAGTTATTGATCCTACCATGCATGGTGGTTTTAAGTTTGAGGTGTTGGACGTTTATCAAGGAGAGGCAGTAATGCTTTCAGCACCTCAAGAAATCTATGATTTATTAGCTCTTATAGGTACACCAGCTAGATATGTTATAAGGAGGGTATACAGAAACGAGGATAACTTATTAGCTGCTGTAGTTTCCATAGAAAGGCTGAATTTAATAGCTGGAAAATATGTAGGTAAAGACGATCCTGTTATGATAGTAAGGTTACAACATGGTTTGCCAGCTTTAGGTGAAGCATTAGAAGCTTTTGCTTTCCCACATTTAGTTCCTGGATGGATGAGAGGTAGTCATTATGGTCCTTTAATGCCTGTATCTCAAAGAGATGCTAAGGCTACGCGTTTTGATGGTCCACCAAGATTATTAGGACTCGGTTTTAATGTGAAAAATGGAAGACTTGTTGGTCCCACAGATTTATTTGATGATCCAGCATTTGATGAAACAAGACGTCTTGCTAATATTGTTGCTGACTACATGAGACGCCATGGTCCATTTATGCCACATAGATTAGAACCAACGGAAATGGAATATACTACATTGCCTTTAATTTTAGAAAAACTAAAAGATAGATTCAAAAAAGAGTCAGATGTTTACAAAGCTAAAGAAAGTATTTATGCTAAAGAAGAAAGTCAAGGTCATGATTAATTTTTTCTTTTCCTTTCTTTATCTTAATTTAAGGTGATTTATGTGGGCAATGTGTACACCAAAGATATAAAGAGAGTAGCAATGCAATTATATGAGAAATTTAAAGATCAAATTTCCACTGATTATCAAGCTAACAAAAAAATAGTAGATGCATATGTTGATGTTATGTCAAAAAAGGTTAGAAATAGGATTGCTGGTTACTTGACAAGATATGCAAAAATGCAAAGAACTCAAGTTAAAAATGAGGTAGAAGAAGAATATATAGAGGGTGAAGGGTAAATATATGGTAAATATTATTTTTAAAGGTCCATTAGTAAATTATTTTGGAACTGATAGAATTATTCTTAAAAATTCCTATAATAATATAATAGATTTAATAAAAGAAATAGATAAGAATGATATTATAAGTCATGATGGTAAAATAAGGGCTGGATATATAATTCTAATAAATGGAAGAGATTATAGGATATATAATAAGCAACTAGGTGAGAATGATACGGTAGAAATAATTCCAATTAATCATGGAGGATAAAAATGGAGATTAGTGAATTCTCTTCAAGTATAGATGATATTAAAAAATATATTGGATTAAATGAGAATTGTATAGTTCAGATCATAGATTTTATACCGAAAGATATTTTAGCTAGTCACGCTTGTGAAGTATTTTTTTATTATTTAGATAAAGGATACAAAAACAGAATAAAATCTCCTGAAATATTTTTCTTAACATTATTATACGGATCTCTTAATATAAATGAAATTCTAAATAAAATAAAAATTTCTCAAAAAAAGTATATTATAAAATGTTGTAGAAATGAGAAAAATAATTATAAGAAAATTGACAAAGAAACTAGAATTCAATTATCTAATATAGCTATTAATTCACTTGAGACTCTCATATAAGTTTAGAACCAATATTATATGAATCAGAAATATTTTGCTTTTGTTCCTTTTATTATTGGTGTATATCTATTACTAATCTCTTTACATCTAATTAAATATAATAATTTTATTATTTTCATAACTATTATTTTTATAACTCTATTAATACTAATATATAAATTAAATCTTAATAATAAAATAGAAAAAATAATGCTTAAATCAGTCATAACTAACTCCATTTATGAAATAGAAATAGAGAACCAAAAATATTACTTCATAGGGTTCAGAATAATAGGAAAAGAAAATAATGAGGGAAAGATAGATTATAACTCTGAGCTTCAGCTAGCTATTGATACAATTAGAAGAAATAAGGAGAGACATTTAAAAATAGCTATAGTTACTCTTTTAGATCCATCACCTGGAAGTGCAATTATATTTTATGCTAAAAAAGATAATGATTATGAAAGTTTTAGAAACGAAACTATGTTAACTAAAAATATGATTGAAAGTATTGCACCTCATATCACATTAGAACCCGTAGAACTAAAAACAGATACTGTATTTCCAATACCTAAACTCTTAGGAAGTGTCTCATATGGAGGATATGTAGGTCAAATGAAATATGATATAAAAGCTAATCGTGTAGTTATTGGAGAATACGACATAGAACTAGGTAATATAATAGATTCTACTGAACTACCCGTAGGGATAAGATCAAATGATGTTTTTAGACATATAGGAATTTTTGGATCTACGGGAAGTGGCAAGTCAAATACAGCTGCAATAATTGCTGACGAACTTTATAAAAAAGGATTTGATGTAATAATATTAGACTGGCATGGTGAATATAAGAATTTACTCCCTAAATTTAATTTGTATAATAATAAGAATTATCTAGTTCTGAATCCTATTAATATGGATGATTTAACAACTATGGATATAACAGAATTAATTGGTGATGTTCTAGAACTTACTGAACCACAAAAGTTTATACTTTACTTGGGTTTAGAAGCTTTAAATCAGATGAAGGAATTCAGTTTTAAATCGCTTTTACAAATAATATCTGCAAATATACCAGATAATACCTATATGCAAAGAGATATTAAATTTGCTTTGATTAGAAAGATAATAATGATATTTTCTGGGTTAGGCGAAAAACTCTTCTCATCGGAAAGCGGCTACACTTACTTAGATTTAGGCGAAAAATTAAGAGGAGGAAACATAATTGATTTAAGTTTTATTAGAAATATAAAGCTTAGAAAATTATATGGTTTAATGATATTAAAGTTTTTATTAGAATATGTAATAGAAACCAAGAATAGAGACAGAAAAATATTTATAATAATTGAGGAGGCTCAAAACTATTTTAGCCAAGTAAATACTGTAATAAATAGGGCATTACAAGAAATTAGAAAGTTCAATGTAGGGTTATGTATAATATCTCAGAGTCCTTCTAATGTTGATCAAGAAGTTATTAAGAATACAAGTATAAAGATAATTCACTCCATTAAATCCAATGTAGATAAAAAAGTTATTGCTGACTCAATATCACTAGAAAAAGAAGTGATACAAATACTAGATAAGCTTGATGTAGGAGAAGCTCTATTGGTTGCACCAAATTTAAGAAAAGAAACTCTAATAAAGGTAAAAAAAGTGGCTTAATCTTCTTCTTTCTTTTCCTCACTCTTAGATTCTCCGCCTTTGCTTTCTGACTTCTTTCCTGCAGCTATTAGATCATCAATTCTTAATATTAATGTTGCAGCTTCGGTTGCAGCTTTAATTGCATTCATCTTTACTACTGCGGGCTCTATGACTCCAAGTTTCCACATATCTTCTACTTGGCCAGTAAACACATTAATACCATACCATTTGTTTGCCTCGTTCTCATGGGCACTTCTTAGTTTTACCAACAGATCAATAGGATCATAACCACCGTTTTCAATTAATATCATTACAAGGTTTTCTAATGCTGACGCATAAGCTTCAATAGCTAGCTGTTCTTTTCCTCCAATTTGTGGAGCATATTTCCTTAATCTTTTTGCAATTTCTAATTCTACTGCTCCACCACCTGCTACTGCTCTACCATCCCTTATTACATCGGCTACAGTCCCTAGAGCATCTCTTAATGCTCTTTCTGTCTCATCAACTACTCTTTCTAAACCTCCTCTAATTAATATACTTACAGCTTTGGGATTCTTAGCTCCTTCAACAAATACCATTTTATCTTCTCCTACTTTTCTTTCTTCTACTAGTGCTGCATATCCTAGATCTTGTGGAGTTAATTCATCAATATTAGATACTACTCTACCACCAGTAGCTCTAGCTAATTTTTCTAAGTCACTCTTTTTAGCTCTTCTTACAGCCAAAATTCCTTTCTTCGCCAGATAGTGTTGTGCAACTTCATCAATTCCTTTCTGGCATATTACTACGTTAGCACCAGTGGCGGCAATCTTATCTACCTTTTCTTTCAGTAAGTTTTCTTCTTCCTCAAGGAATTTCTTCATTTGTGTAGGGTCGTTTATACGGATTTCTGCATCTAATTCTGGCTTTTCTACTTCTAAGGAAGCATCAAGCAATGCAATTTTTGCATTTTCTACTCTCTTAGGCATTCCAGGATGAACAACTTCTTTATCGACAACAATTCCATAAATTATTTGTGTATCATTAATACTACCGCCATGTTTCTTAACTATTTGTATATTATCTAGATCAACGTACCATCTATCTCCTCTTAATTCAGCAACTTGGGTTACTGCTTTTGCGACTATATCTGCTAGGTATTCTCTTGCACCTGCGACTGCTTTACTATTTAGTGATGTCATAGCAACTTTCTTTAATATATCCATATCATTGACAGATACCTTCTGAGCAATTTCTTCTATTGTTTTTAATGCTTGTTCTTCTGCTTTCTTAAATCCACTTACTATAATAGTTGGATGAATCTCCTTATATAATAGTTCTTCTGCCTTTTTAACTAATTCTCCTGCGAGAATTACCGCAGTCTTTGTACCATCTGCTGTCTCTTCATCTTGTCCTTTAGCTATTTGTACTAATAATTTAGCTGCTGGATGTTGTAAGTCCATTTTGTCAAGGATTGTGGCACCATCATTTGTAATAGTAATATCACCCAGACTATCAACTAACATTTTATCCATTCCTCTAGGTCCATAAGTACTTTTTAGAGCTTCTTCTACAGCTTTTACAGCGGCTATGTTTATTCTTAATGCTTCTTTGCCATAAGTTCTACTTGACCCTTCTTTTAATATAATAACTGGAATACCTTCAGGTGTAGTTGCAACTGTAGCTGTGGTTGACATTTTTTCCACCGCTGAAAGCACATAAGAAGTGCTTATATAAAAAATTTTCTGTTAGTGTTTTGCGTGAATTTATACTCTGCGATTTAACGTAATATCTTAATTTTTATATAATAAAAGTTATATTTAAAGAATAGAAAGAATAATGTTTTTTGTTAAATATTATAAAAACTATTATTAGTCCTTTTTCCTATTTTATTTTTCAAAATATACTGTATTTTAGTTTTTTCATTAATTTTTATTTTAGATAATATTTTTTTCATGTATTTATTACTAATATTCAAATATCCTGATAATCTATTAAATTCTTTTCTATCGTAAAAATATAGTGCAATTGCCAATTTATATTTAACGCTTTTTGAATGAAATACTGGAAGATTATCAATAGTATCATATAATAATAATAGTTTCTCGTTATTTTCCAAGAATTTCATTGCATTCAACGAGGTCTCTTTAATTAGTGAGCCGTTATATATAACTGTACTTTGTAATTTATTTCTTCTACCTTTAAGAGTTTTATTCTTGAATTCTTTAATTCTTTTAGTTTTCGAGAAAAAATCAAAATATAAAGTTTCTGGGAAATAAACACTCTCCTCATAACTAGTAGAGTCTTCGTAATATATTTTATCAATGACTGAACCACAACTTGTACAAACTAAATTACCATTTTTATAATCCCAAACTAAATTCTCACTTTCACAATATGGGCACTTCATAAGTGTATAAGATTCCTAAAGTATATATGATACTTATAAGGTATAACTTACTATAGAGACCCAGATGAATGAAGATATTGATATGTTAATAATAGCAAATGACCTTAAGCAAAGAGGAAGAAAATCGATAATTAGTGGAAAATTTATTTTCATTAACATGGCAAATGAGTACGAATACGTGGTATATCCGGTAAATGAAAATAAAACCCTTAGTGTAAAAGAGTTGGAAGAATTTGTGGATTTTTCTAATAGAATTAAGAAAAAAGGTGTGATTGCAATAGTGGATAAATATGGTGATGTAACATACTATTTATTATCCGAAATAAATTTAGGTAAAAAGTGAGTAAGAAATGATTTCTTATGAGCCAGTAAGAGGAATGAAAGACTATTATGGCGAAGAGCTTTATAAAATAAAAGTAGTCGAGAATGCTTTTTTGAAAATTGTAAAACTAGCTGGATATCAAGAAGTAGAAACACCTATTGTAGAAGATTTTCAACTATTCGCTTTAAAAGGAGGAGAAGAACTTAGAAATACAATGTATGTCTTTAAAGATAAGGCCGGTAGAGAAGTTGCATTAAGACCCGAGTTCACACCTAGTATAGTTAGATTTTATCTTAATTCATTACAACATTTACCTAAGCCTATACGCTTATACTATTTAGGAACTGTATATAGATACGATGAGCCTCAATTTGGTAGATATAGGGAGTTTAGGCAAGCTGGTATAGAATTATTAGGATCTTCTAATATTTATTCAGATTTAGAAATATTACAAATATTAATAGAGATATATAGAGAATTAAATCTTATAAATAAAATTAGATTGAAAATAAATAATATATCATTAATAAGAAAAATACTTAATAAATTAAACATAAGTGATAATCTTCAAGAACATTTTCTACATTTAATAGATAAAGGAAAAATTGATGAGGCATTATCACTTTTACCAAATTCAGAATATACAGAACTTATAACTAACATACTAAGTGTAAGTAATTTAGATATCTCAAATTATAATAAGATTAAAGAAGATCTTACAGAAAAATATAATTTAAAAGATTTAATTCAAGATCTAGATAGGATTATGTTACTCAAAAATATATTAGATAATCTAGGTGTAAATTCATATATAGACTTAGGTTTTGTTAGAGGTTTAGCTTATTATACCGGATTAATATTTGAAGTGTTACATCCTTCTGTTTCTTTTAGTATTGCTGGTGGAGGAAGATATGATAACCTTGTGGAACTGTATGGAGGTACTCAAACTCCAGCTATAGGTTTTGCTATAGGAGTTGAGAGGACAGCACTAGTACTTGAGGAGCCTAATATTGTAAAAGAGAAGCAAAACAAAATAGGTGTAATAATTTTATCAGACGAAGCTATATTATATGCTATTAGAATTGTGGATAAATTAAGATCAAATAATTATATTGCTACGATTAATCTAAAATCTATATCAATTTCTAAATTAATTCCTTCTTATGCTGAGGAAGGATACTCGTTCTTAATTTTCATAGGTAAAAAGGAATATGAAGATAAAACTATAACTTTGAAAAATCTCAGTACAAAAGAGCAAGTGACTATTAAGGAAGAAAACCTTTTGGACTATCTTAAGCAAATAATTTAAGTTATCAAATAATCATTTTCATGGGTTATTAAAACATGGAAGAACTTCCTGCAACAGCGTTAGGTATTAAACTTAATGACGGTATAATTCTTGCTGCTGAAAGGAGGCTTAGTTATGGCGGTTTCGTACTTAGTAGATCAGCTAAAAAAGTTTTTAAAATAGGAAGATTCGGCATAGCTGGAGCTGGTATAATGGGTGATATTCAAACATTAACACGTTTAATGAATGTTGAGATAAAGTATTACGAAATGTATAATAATAAGCCTATATCAGTAAAGGCAGCAGCTAAGTTATTATCAGTTATACTATACCAGTATAAGTGGACCCCCTTTATTTCGGAATTACTATTTGGTGGTGTCGACGATGAAGGTCCCAAATTGTTTGTTTTAGATCCTATAGGTTCATTAATTGAAGATAATTACGCTGCTGTTGGTTCTGGTGCCAGAGTAGCAATAGGAGTTTTAGAAAGTGAATATGATCCAAGTATGAATTTAGATAAAGGGAAAGAAATTGTTCTAAAAGCACTAAAAGCTGCAATAGAAAGAGATGTAACTTCAGGTGACGGAATAGACATATTAACTATAAAAAGAGATAATACATCAAGCGAGGATTTTATAAAGATTTTTTAACACAAAAATAGACATGGTCCATCATCTTAAATAGATTATTACCTATTAATCCTTTTTCGCTATAGATTTTTACTATCAATCCAAACAGAGATATTTGATCTAAAATTTTGTTGCCTTCCGGTTTCTCATAAAAAAGATATCCGTGCGCACAAAAATCATTAGAAGTATAAACTGGTTTTTCTCTAGATATGATCACCGATACATTTTCTTCTTGTTTAAAGATATTAATACTTTCCAATATATCAAACTCTACTTGATATATTCCACAATCCATTTTGATTATAATAAGTCCCTTTAAACTACCCTTATCTATTGAGGTTATTTTACATGTAGTCTCGACTTTACCTTCAACTTGAACTGACATACCCTTTATAATAGTTTAATCTTAAATAATATTAACTATTATTCATTTTGATGAGTAGTAGAAGAGTTGCAACGGAATTAAATTCCCTTCTAGATAAAGCAATTGTTGTAAGGCTTATTAATAATAAAATCTACTACGGTACTTTATCTTCATATGAGCTATCACCATTTATTTTAACACTAACAAATGCAAAAGATAATGATAATAACACTTATTATAAAGTTATTTTAAATGGAAATTCTATAACTGAAATTCTAGTCAAATCTTCGCCTATATTTGATCCGAAAGAATTTGCAGATTTAGTGACGAAAGAGCTTAATCTACGTGCAGGAGACGCAAAAGTCTATGAGGAGGCGGGGGTTGTAGTAATACTTGATAGGATAAAAGTTTCTGAAAATGGAGTAGAAGGAAGCGGGCCCTTGGCACAAAGAATTTACGATTTATATAACGATTATATAAATAAGAAAAAGAAAGGATCTTAAAATGGTAGGGGAATTTGAAATAAAAGATGAAGATTTAGCTGGTAGAATAGGAATCATAGAGACAAAAAGTGGAAAATTAGAAACGCCAGTATTCTTTCCAGTAATTAATCCTTTTAAGTCTGAAATCTCAATAAAAGATATAGAAAATTTAGGATTCAAGAATTTAATTACAAATGCATATTTAATAAAAAAGATAACTAATACTAAAATTCAAGATATTCATAACTTTTTACAATTTAATGGTATAATAATGACTGATTCTGGAGCATATCAGATTCTTCAATATGGAAACATAGAAGTTACAAATAGAGAGATAGTTGAGTATGAGAGGGATATAAATACAGATATAGCAGTCTATTTAGATCTTCCTACTGGTGATACAAATAGCAGAGATGAAGCTATCAACAGTGTAAAAATCACGTTAGAGAGGGCAAAAGAAATAGAGGATATAGTCAAAAATGATTCAGAAAGGATTTGGGTACACCCCATTCAAGGTGGAAGATTTCTAGACCTTGTTGAATATTCAGCGATAGAGGCTGATAAAAACGAGGCATTTAAAATGCTAGCATTAGGAAGTCCTACAGTAGTAATGGAAAAGTACGACTATTCCTTATTGATCGATATGGTATTTATAGCAAAAAGTAATGTAAGTAGAGGCAAACCTTTTCATCTTTTTGGTGGCGGTCTTCCTCATATAATGCCTCTTGTTATAGCACTAGGTGTAGATTCTTTTGATTCTGCCTCATATATACTTTATGCTAGGGATAATAGGTATATAACGAGAAGTAGAGTATATAGACTAGAAGAGTTAGAATATTTTCCATGTTCATGTCCAATCTGCTTAAAATACACACCCAAAGAGCTGCTAGAGTTACCAAAAGAAGAAAGAACAAAACTTTTGGCTCTTCATAATCTTTATGTAATTAAGGAAGAACTTAATGCTATAAAACAAGCTATTAGAGAAGGAAGATTATTTGAGTATATTCAAGAAAAAGCATACTCTCACCCAGCAGTGTATTCTGCTTTTAAAAAATTATTAAAATATAAAGATTACTTAGAAAAATATGATCCAAGAGTAAAAGGAAATATTAGAGGAATTTTCTTGTTCGATCTTAAGTCTTTAAATAGACCAGAAATTGTTAGACATTATAATTTCTTAGATAGGATTAATAAGAATAACGATAAAGCTATTATAATCTGCGAAAAAAGAGAAAATATATTAAAAAAAGTGAAAAATGATGAGAACGTAGATGTATATCTTTTCAATCCTTTTTATGGTTTAATACCGATAAATCTAGTAGAAGTTTATCCATATTTTCAAACTGAATATCCAGAGGAAATTGATGAAGATGTCTTACGTTATATTGAAAGTAAAATAATTGAATTTGTAAGATCTAAAGGATATACAAAAATTGATTTCATAGGTTGTGAAAAATATTTATCACATATAAACTCTATTAGAGCCTTCTTTAGTTAATTCTTTTTGAACTAACTCTAATTGCCTTTGCAATTCCTCTTCAATCTTTCTTGCATCTTCGTATAGTTCTGATACATCAACCTTTAATCCATATAATTTGTTAATTTCCTCTAATGCGATTGCTGCAGCTGCAGGGTCTATTCTTTCTCTGTCTGCATAAGGTAATAATACTGTAGCTGGAAGATCCTCAATTTCAGCATATATAGTAAATAAAGCTAAGGGTCCAATAATTAATAGTTGTTTTTCCATTAGTGGATAAGGGAGAGTAATTTTACTAGCAGAAGTTTTTAACCATCTTAAGTTGCTACTGTCATTTTTGTATCTTTTATCTAATCCTCCTATTAGTAATATATCTGAAACTTGTATATTTTTTAACCACTTCATTATTTTTGCTGAGAAGATGTTCATTTCTCTTTGTAGTGGTAATAGATGACTTAACAACACTAAGATATTATTATTGTTATCATAAAATAATTCAAAAGGTGTTGCTAGTCCGTACTCATCAATAAATGTAACATCTCTTAAATATTTAGTTAAAACGAAGCCTACTCTTTTCATTCCTAACTTTAAAACTAAATATCTAGTAGCTATATAACCTACTTCACCTAATGTTCTAAAACCGGTAATAAACTTAGCACCTTTTAGTTCATCTTCACTAATTCCCTTTAGAATTATCTTGATAGACATTTTTTATTCCTCTCTTTACAATTACAGCTAATCCCCTTTTATATTGTTTTACTTCCTCACCAGAGACTTTTGCTCTTCCTACAGCTAACAAGTTATCTTGTTCATCAACAACTAAGACTTCATCACCAGCTCTAATACTGGGATCAGAGTTTATGACAAACTTACAAAAAGCATTTCTTCCTTCTCTAATAAAACCAGCCACTTCATTCTTAATAATAAACCTAAATGAAGGAGGGGAAGTACAATTTTTTATAATTTGTCCACTTATTTCTGTAATAGAGAAAAGATTATCTTGTGCCCTTAATACTAGGAATAATTTTTTATCTTCTGTAAGAATATTTCTTATTCTGTTAGTAGTTAGTGATCTCTGTATAAAAAATGTAGAATCTTCTGGAAATAAGCAAGAAGCTACTTTTAAAGAGAACTGATACATTGCAATATAACGCAAATAATTTATTTCATCTTTTTGTGCTTTTAAAGGTTTAGTTAAGTTAAACATACTTTTCTGTTCTGTCACTATTTTTAGCTTTATTATTTTTAGCTTTAATTTTTTCTATAGCTGTAATTAAATCAGTCATATTAACATACTTTCTTCCATTTCTAATTGCGATATACCCTGCTTCAGTACACACATTTTTAATCTCAGCACCGCTAAATCCTTCAGTCATACTAGCTAGGATATCATATCTAATATCGCCATCTGTTTTCATTTTTTGCAAATAGATTCTAAATATTTCCTTTCTTCCCTCAAAATTCGGTAAAGGTACCTCAATTAATCTATCAAATCTTCCTGGTCTCAATAATGCTGGATCAAGAATGTCGAGTCTGTTTGTTGCGGCAATAATTTTAACATTATCTAATGGTTTAAATCCATCTATCTCAGCTAATAATTGCATTAAAGTCCTTTGTATTTCTCTTTCTCCGCTAGTTCCCATATCCACTCTTTTAGCACCAATTGCATCTATTTCATCTATAAATACTATCGATGGAGCCTTTCTTCTTGCTAATTCAAATACTTCTCTTACAATTCTAGCACCTTCTCCTACAAATTTTTGCGCAAATTCAGAGGCGACGACTTGAATAAATGTTGCATTACTTTCTGTTGCTACGGCTTTTGCTAGTAAAGTTTTACCAGTACCTGGAGGACCATAGAGTAATACTCCTTTAGGCGGATCTATACCTATTTCTTTAAATAATTCTGGGTTTTTTAAAGGTAATTCTATAACTTCTCTTATTTCGTTTATTTGCTCATTTAATCCTCCTATATCAGAATAATGAACATTAGGTTTTTCTATAACTTCAAACGACTTTACATACACATCTTCTCTTTCTGGTAATACTTCAACTATAGTAGACCCTCTTTGAGTTAATGCTACTAGAGAGCCAGGTTTAAGCTTTTTAACATCAACATTAGAGGATACATTAACTATTAGGTTAGGTCCAGAAGAGCTCCTTACTATTACTTTCCCGTCTGGTAATATGTCTAATACAATTGCTTCAATATATGGAGGAGCTAATAGTTTTTCAAGTTCACCTTTATACCAATTTAAATCTTGACGTAGTTTTTCAAGTTCTTTAGTTAGAGATTCTATTTTCTCTTCAAGTAATCTTACTATTGGATCATCACTATTATAATGCTTGGCTCTGTAACTGTCTAATTCGTCAGACAATTTACCCCAATAATATCTTTGTATAATTAAACCTAAAAACGTTTAAGAGTAGTAATAAAGAATATATAGTATGCAAAGCTCAACACAAAAATACTGTGAAATGTGTGGTACTCCTATAAAAGGAAAAGGTATTACAGTTGCTTATGAAGGGAGTATTATTACTGTATGTGTATCTTGCTATAATAAAATTAAAAAATCTGCAAAAATAGTTAATGATAAAGAAATAAAGAAAAACGAAGAAAAGAAAAAAATAAAAGCATCGACACCAAAATTATCTACTGAAGTGGAATTAGAAGTAGTAGATGACTATTACAAGGTAATTAAAGAGGCTAGAGAAAGACATGGTCTTTCCCAACAACAGCTAGCTCAGCAGTTAAAAGTTTCAGAAAATGTAATAAAGAGATTCGAAAGTGGTAAATTAAAACCAACAATACAACAAGCTAAACAATTAGAAAAAATCTTAGGAATCAAAATACTAGTACCAGTTGAGTCAGAAGAAGAAGGAGAGGAAAAAGATTTTGAGTTAACACTGGGTGATGTAGCAAACATCAGAGAGGGAAAGAAGTGAAAGCAATACTCTTTACGGCAGATGAGTACAAAGATGAAGCCTTATCATTAGCAGAAACAGCATTTTATGAAATAGCAAAAATCTACAAAATTCCAAAAAAACCTAATCCAAATTTTTATATTCAAAAAGATAAAGTAGAGGAAATTAAAAAACTAAATGATATAGATGCTATTATAATTTTTGATTTATTAAAATCAAGACATTTTATAAATCTTAACAAAGAACTTTTAGGAAAGAAAATATTAGATAAAGTTATTCTTCTTCTAGAAATATTTGCGCTTCATGCAGGATCTAAAGAGGCAAAATTACAAATAGAATTAGCTAAATTAAAGTACGAATTACCTATCCTTAAAGACATGTATAAAAAGGCTAAAATTACTGAACAGCAAGGTCCTTTAGGTGCAGGTGTATACGGTGTAGAATCTACAATTAGACTTTATCAGAGAAGAATAGTAAAAATAAGAAAAGAATTAGAAGAAATAAAGAAAGCCAAAGAAGATCAAATAAGGAGAGTCAATTTCAATAGTGTAGCAATCGTAGGTTATACTAATGCTGGTAAAACTACTATTTTTAATTACTTAACTGGTTTAAATCAAAAAGTAGACTCTTCAATGTTTACAACTACATCCCCTAAAAGATACGCAATACCAATAGATGGAAAGAAAATAATGCTTGTGGATACTGTGGGTTTTATTAGAGGTATTCCACCACAAATAATTGAAGCTTTCTTCGTTACTTTATCAGAGGCAAAATATGCTAATGCCCTATTACTTGTCCTGGATTCTTCTTTATCAAGTACTTTACTGGTTGAAATGTTGCAAAGTTCTCTTGAGATATTACGTGAACTAGGAATATCTGGGAAGCCTATGATCATAGCATTAAATAAAATTGATAAAAATAATGAAGAGAAAGAAGTAGAAGATAAAGTAAATTTAGTAAAAGAATTGGCAAACTCACTCTACACTCCAATAATAGATGTAATTCCAGTGTCAGCGTTAAAAGGAATAAATATGAATATATTAAGGGATAAAATATTAGCATTAATTTAAAAGATATTTATGTTTTAAGATTACATCATAGGCTGGAAAGGGACAAAAGAGTTACGACGCATGTAGCTCTTGTAGCTAGAGCATTTGGGGCCAAAGGAATATTTATTCATGGAGAGGATATGAATCTGTTAAAGACAATAGAGAAAGTAAAAGCTAATTGGGGCGGAAAATATTTTTCAATAGAGTTTGTTAAAAATCCCAAAAAAGTAGTTAGAGAATGGAGAAGCTCTGGAGGCATTGTGGTTCATTTAACAATGTACGGTATTCCCATAGATAATATAATAGAAAAGATAATAGAAAAAAATACGAAAATTCTAGTTATTGTAGGATCAGAAAAAGTAGAAGGCTGGTATTATTATAATTCAGATTATAACATTGCTATAGGTAACCAGCCTCATTCTGAAGTAGCCGCATTAGCTATTTTTCTGGATAGAATATATAAGGGTGGAGAACTAAATATACAATTTAGTGATGCAAAATTATCTATTATACCCCAAGAAAGGGGGAAGAAGGTGAGGAAAAATGAGTAGTAGGGCAGAAGAATTGATACTTAGCCTGGCAAAGGATCTAGTTGGTGAAGATGCAACAGAATTATTAAAGTTTCTCTTAAGAAAGAGAATTGAAATGACAGATGATGATATAGCGAAAGAGCTTAATGTAAAAGTAAACGAAATTAGGAAAAAGTTATATTTACTTTCTGAGCAAGGTTTTATAACCTATCGTAAAACAAGAGATAAAGAAACGGGTTTATTTATATATTACTGGAAAGTAAACCTAGATCAGATAAATGAATTATTACTTAACAGAAAAAGATTAGTACTAGAAAAATTAAAAGCGAGATATGAGCAAGAGAAAGATTCTTTATATTATTATTGTCCTCAAGATAATATTCAATATAATTTTGATGAAGCATTAGAGAATGAATTTAAATGTCCAAAATGTGGATCACCACTAGAATATTACGACTCAGAGAAAACTAAAAAATTCTTAGAGTATAAGATAAAGCAAATTGAAAACGAAATAGAAAGAGAGACACGGCATGGCTCCAATAGTCGTTGATCTTTTTTCTGGAGCTGGAGGATTTTCTCTAGGATTCAAAAAATTAGGCTTTGATATTAGATTTGCAATAGATATTAATCATGCAGCCGCAAGAACTTATGCGACAAATTTTCCAAATACAATAGTTATAGAAGATGATATACGAAATATTACAGGAAGAGATATAGAATATTTAATAGGTAGAAAAGTCGATATCGTAATAGGAAGTCCTCCTTGCGAACCATATACTGGAGCAAATCCATTAAGAATGAAAGAACCTTTAGATAGACTTTACCTAGATGAAGATGGACAATTAACACTTGAATATATAAGAATTGTAGGCGAACTTAGACCAAAGATATTTGTTATGGAAAATGTACCATCCATTATTGGTACGGAATCTCTTAAATCTGCTATAGAATATGAATTTTATAAAATAGGTTATAAGATATTCTTTAATTTTTTAAATGCAGAAGATTATGGTAACCCGTCAAAAAGAACTAGAGTATTTATTTCCAACATAGAAATAAATCCACCAAAATCTAAGGAAAAAAAGACAGTTTGGGATGCAATAAAGGATTTAGAAGGAAGAACAGACATACCAAACAATGAAGTTCAAGAGTTAAACGAGAATAAAATAAAGGAAATATCAAACTTGGATTACGGGGATTATCTGACCATGTTTAGAGGCAGTAATGGTAGGAATATACCCTTATATGTTAGACTTAATCCTTATGATATAGCTCCCACAGTTTTAGGAAATTCGAGATTCATTCATCCTTTCGAAAACCGATTCTTAACAGTCAGAGAACAAGCTAGATTAATGAGTTATCCAGACGATCATATTTTTCTAGGTAGTAGAGATGAGCAATATAATCAAGTAGGAGAAGCAGTTCCAGTAGTCTTATCTACCGCTATTGCGCGAGAAATAATGGGAAAAGTATATGGAATTGTTTATAGTGCTACATAACATAAGTAGTACTCAAAGAATTATTGATTTTGCAAAATTAATTTTTAATTTAAATATAAATCACTTTATAGTAACAAAAGTAGGTGGAGTAGCAGCACAAGCTGGTGTACCAGAAGTAAGCAAGTTAGCTTATAAAAATAATAAATCATTTATAATACTACCAGATCTGAAAGATGCAATAGAAATTTTCAGGCCAGAAGTAGTTTATCTTTTTACACAGTCAGCAGAAAAAACATTTACAAAAGATTTACTTAAAGATAAAAGTAGAGTGATGCTTGTCTTTCCGGGAAATGAAAGCGGATTCAATAAATTAGAATTAAATTTAGGTGAACCAGTTAAAATAGAAGGGTTAAGTAACGAAATATCTCCGGTTGCTCTTGTAGGCATAGTGGCATACTGTTTAATTAATGAAGGGAAAATTTTGAATAAACAATAATTGAAGAAACTTTTATAAGTCAAAATATATAATAAGTTGTACAAGGGCCCGTCGTCTAGCCTGGTTAGGACGCCGCCCTTACAAGGCGGAGGTCCTGGGTTCAAGTCCCAGCGGGCCCATATTTTATGTTCTTCTTATTGCTAGGGTTATAAGTTAATGGAACAGCAAAGATTAAATGTGCAACGATATTGAGTTAAGATATAATGAATACAAAATATGCCAAAAGTAAACGTGGGCAAACCAAGATCTGGGCGATTCAGGGATCCTTTGCGAATTGTAATAATTCTATGAAGAAATAATTGATTATATGCCATTATCTCCATTAAGTCGATGGTATAAACTCCTTGGTATCTCCAATTGTTAGTTTACAATCAATTTTTTGATTTCAAAATATTAAAATAAAATGAAATCGCAAAGATGCCGTGAAAGACCCAAACTGATAGCTATGCTCATAATGTTTTCACTAGGCATAAATTTATTAATTAATGAAAATCTCTATAAAGAGAAGATGCTAAGAAAAGGTTTTATACATTCTCATGTGAATATAGAAATATAAATACCATAATGACGGCACTATGACTATACTATTCCTTTCCCTTTCGTTTCTTCTATGAAATATACGCCTATACATGTAATGGTTATGTAGCTTAACATTATGAATATAAAGAGGTTAGGATAGTCTGAAATTAAGAGAGGGGCTAAGGCACCTCCTAGTATACTTGCTAGTTGATATGAGAAATTAGCTGCAGTAAACCTATATTTTTTATTAAATATTTCGGTAAAAATTGAGGATTGAGGAGCATATAATGCAGAATCAGAGATAGACATAACTATTTCTCCATAATAAATGATTTTTAATGATAAAAGATAACTTCCAACCCCCATTATAATGAGACCTATAATAACTACTAATCTTCTTCCAATAATATCTGATAAAAAACCAAAAAGTGGCATTGTGAATAGTTGAAATATAATTGCTTCTAAAACTATTATAGGAAGCTCTTTCAAATTAGAATATAGAGAAAAAATATAAGCCGAAAAAACGTAAAAAGCTGCACTTTCACTTACTTTTATACTAATAGATTTTAGTATATTTTTCCAATCATTCAATATTGCATCAAATAATGGAATTTTACTACTGAACATTTTTTCCTTGTTTACACCTTTAATTAACGGTAATGCTATTAGAGTTAAAACAGTTATAATTAGAAAAGATTCTCTCCAAGGAATTGAATATAAGAAAATTAGAAGAAGCGTAGAAGAGGAAAGTATTATGGCTATAGGTACAGATAATTGAATTATACTCGCAATAGTTCCTCTAAGTCTATGAGTTGAATAGGTTTCTATTATTACAGTACTAGCACCTCCCCATTCACCTCCTAGACTTAAACCCTGTAAAATCCTAGAAATAAAAACAATAAATATACTTGGTATTAAAACAATTAATGAAGATATGATTAACGTAATTCCAGTTAGCAATAATGCTGTTCTTCTACTAATTTTATCCCCTATGTATCCAAATAAAATACTGCCTAAGGCCCTACTTATAAAACCCATTATAAATATCGACAATCCTATAAATTCATTAAATATTATAAAAGAAAACTGAGAAAATAAGAAAAATGCGTACCATTGTGATATTGTTAATAATAAACTACCTATGATTACTCTTTTCATATAACTAAATCTTAATGTGTATCTCTCACTAATATTTATTTGCAATCTATAAAAATTATCAATCTTAGCAGCATAGATCTAAATATATTATAAAGTAATATATATAATAAATAGAAAAGATATTTAAAAAAATAAAATATAAGTTACATATGGTATTTAATCATATTAAAGGAAATGTAAATATTCCAGGAGAAATACCTTGGGATATAGTATTAATATATTTTGTAGTAGCACCAACGCTATTGTATTTGATTGCAAAAAAAGAAAATATAATCAAAAAATTTACTACTCTAGATTATGTATATATTGGGATAGGTGCAGCTATTGCTACAGTATGGGAGTTTTTTATAGGAAGTTTTTTAGATAGAGTAATAGCAATAAGTTATATCGATTTAGCGTTTTGGGGGAGAATGCTTATATTAATTATAGTAGTTGCAATTATAAGAAAGTTTGGAGCTGGAATGTTATCACTAGTAGTATTTGACGTTTTGGCAGATGCTGCACATTATGGCTGGTCTGGTCAACCACTATTCTTTATTTATGAAGGTTTAACGTATGGTTTGTTCATCGACTTGATTATTGTAATAACTAAGGGAAGACCTTTTGAAGGTAAGTATGCTGCACTTCAAGGTGCTTTAGTAGGCTTCTTGTGGAGTCTGCCAGATCCTCTACTGTGGGAAGGATTTTTAAGACCCTTTATGTATGGTGGTATAGTAAACTGGGATAAAATAGGTTTCGATATTCTGATGTCTTTTCCGTTTACGATCATAGTTGGTGCGATAGCGGCACTTACATCAGTAAGAGTTGCTAGAGCAATAGGAGCATAAGTTAAACTTTTTTTATTATTTTCTTTTTACACCCTATGGACTATAAGGTTAAAGATCTTAGTTTAGCTGGACAAGGTAAAAAACAAATAGAATGGGCAGAAATACACATGCCAGCATTAATGGAGATAAGAAAGCAATTTGAGAAAGAAAAACCTCTTCAAGGATTAAGGATTAGTGCTGTCCTTCACGTAACTAAGGAAACTGCTGTATTAGTTAAGACTCTAAAAATAGGAGGAGCTACAGTTGCATTAGCTGGTAGTAATCCGTTATCTACTCAAGATGACGTTGCAGCTGCACTAGTTGAGGAGGGAATTCATGTATTTGCATGGAGAGGTGAAACTGAAAAAGATTATTATGATAATATTAAAGAAATTCTAAAATATGAACCTCAAATAATAATGGATGATGGAGGAGATCTTCATGCTTATGTCCACGAAAATATGCCACAGTTAAAACTATTTGGGGGTACAGAAGAAACAACAACAGGAGTAATAAGACTAAAGGCTATGGAAGAACAAGGAGTCCTAAGATATCCAGTAATCGCTGTAAATAATGCTTTTACAAAATACTTATTTGATAATAGAATAGGTACTGGACAGAGTACAATAGATGGAATACTTAGAGCAACAAATATACTAATTGCTGGTAAAGTAGCTGTAGTAGCTGGATACGGATGGGTAGGAAGAGGGATAGCTCAAAGGCTTAGAGGTATGGGTGCTAGGGTTATAGTGGTCGAAGTATCTCCTTTAAGAGCATTAGAGGCAGTTATGGACGGTTTTGATGTAATGCCAATGAGTAAAGCTGCAGAATTAGGGGAGATTTTTATCACTGCTACCGGTAATATAAACGTAATAAGAAAAGAACATATTCTAAAAATGAAAGATGGTGCAATTTTAGCAAACTCTGGGCATTTTAATGTAGAGATAGACGTAAAAGGATTAAAAGAAATGGCAAAATCATCAAGATTGATAAGACCAAACTTGGAAGAATATGAATTACCTAATGGAAAAAGAATTTATTTATTAGCTGAAGGTAGATTAGTTAATTTAGCTGCAGCCGAGGGACATCCTAGTGAGGTTATGGATTTAAGCTTTTCAAATCAAGCTTTATCGGTAAAGTATATTTATGAAAATAGAGGAAAGTTAGAGAATAAAGTATATAATGTTCCACAAGAGATAGATGAAACGGTTGCTAAATTAAAATTAAAGGGAATGGGAATAGAAATAGAGCCAATGACACAAGAACAAATAGAATACATGAAACAATGGAGATATGGTACTTGACCTTTTTTACTTAGCGTAACTCTTTTAAATCATTTTAGCATATTTGTTTATTGGGCCCGTAGCTTAGCCCGGTAGAGCGCCCGGCTCATAAAGATCCTTCTCTTGAGAGACCGGGTGGTCCGGGGTTCAAGTCCCCGCGGGCCCATCTTTATTCCTTAACTATTTGTTGTAGGTTAATCATAAAGCTCGTATTAGGTAGAGGATTTAAAAAACATCAATGAGAAAACGCGGATTATTATGGTAAAGTTTATTAGTAAAGATGTATTGAAATATTGATGATAGTCCCGCCGTAGCTCAGCCCGGTGGAGCGCCCGGCTGTAGGGAAGGAGGGCACGCGGTGACCGGGTGGTCCGGGGTTCAAGTCCCCGCGGCGGGACTTTATTTTTGTTACATATTCTTAACAGTTAGTGAATTGATCAATTCTAAAGTGAGTCTTAATTATGATGAATTAGTTAAATTAAACCGTTTATTCCTCTACTTTTTACTCATATTATACGTTAAAGAAGTAATATGAGATTTCTCAGCAATGAATTAATTTCTTATATTTCTAGATTTAAAGCGAAATATTTTCTATTCTATATTAAGAAAATTTTATAGATAGCATTGCTTATTAAACTATGATCAAGCTTTTTCCCTTTTACTCTCATATGTTACAACATAATTACTACTAACGTGGATTCTTTATATCTTCTTTCGGCTCCACACATTTTTACGGCAAAATTTTATGAGTTGCCAAAGCTTTTAAATGCGAATTGTCAACCATAATACTTGACGGAAAATGACGAAATAAAAGACGCGCTATAAATATGGCAGCTATATTATATGCAAAAGAAAAAGACGGTATTATATATATAAATTGGAAACGATAAACGGTGAGATAAAAGAAACTTACGTTGGTTCTTTAGCTGATGTTGTTGAATCATGTATCAAATTGAAAAATGGAATTGGGGGTGTAAGAATCCCCCACATGGGCCCGCTGGGACTTGAACCCAGGACCTCCGCCGCGTCAGGGCGGCGTCCTAACCAGGCTAGACGACGGGCCCATTATCATATTTTAAATTAAGATTTAAAAGATTATAGGTTAAGAATTACCTAGTTTTAAACTACTCTTATGCTATCAAGTATCTGTGGAGCATAGACTTTAGTCCCTTTCATTCCAATTTTTTCTTTCTCTCTTTCTACTAATCTTCTGAAAGATTCTATAGAGCCAGGTTCGCCATGATTTAGTAATAGATTCTTCGGTTTTACATTTAGATTCTTTAAGAAGTTTAGAAGCTGTCTTCTATCAGAGTGACCAGAGAATCCTTCCACTCTTGTGACTTCCATCTTTATTTGTATATTCTCAATCCTACCATCTCTATCAATAATTTGTATTTCTTGTGCTCCATCACTTACTTTTCTACCCAGTGTTCCCTCTGCTTGGTAGCTCACAAAAATTATCGAATTCCTACTATCTGGAGCCATTGTCTTAAAGAATTCTACTGCCGGGCCTCCATTTAGCATACCAGATGTTGCTAAGATAATTGATGGCTCGCCTTGCACAATATCTTCTCTATATCCTTCAATTCTGTGGAAGAATTCCGACATGAACGGATTCTCATCCTTATACAGTATTGCTTCCCTTACTTCTCTGCTTAACATTTCTGGGTAAGCATTATGTATTGCTGTAATTTCTTCAACTAAACCTGTGACATAGATTGGTACTTCTGGTATTAACTTCTTTTTCATCGCATCATTTAAAACCAGCATTATTTCTTGACCTCTTCCAACAGCTAGAACGGGGATTAGTACTCTTCCTCCCCTACTAATGGTTCTATTTATAATCTCTATAAGTTTTGCCTCAGCTTCTTCTCTGTTTTCTTGTTCATGGTCTCCATATGTTGTCTCCATAATTATAGTATCAACTCTTGGAAACTCATCGTTAGCCTTATCTAATAATTTAGTTCTAGCATATTTGAAATCACCAGTATAAACGATATTATGTGTTCCATCGCCTATATGAAGATGCGCCATAGCAGAGCCTAATATATGTCCAGCATTATAGAATGTTAGTTTAATATCTGGAGCTATATCAGTAACTTCTTCATAATCAAGTGTTATAGTGTGTAACAATTCTTTCCTAACTTCCTTGGCTGTATAGGGCAAGGGTCTTCCTTCTTTCTCCGCTACATCTAGTGCATCTAATTGCATTAATGCCATTATATCTCTTGTGGGTGCAGTTGTGTAGACAGGGCCATTATAGCCATACTTAAATAATAAAGGAACCATTCCGCAATGGTCTAGGTGTGCATGCGTTATTACTACTGCATCAATATCTTCAAGTCTTACTTGATCAATGTCAAGCTTTGGAAATAATTTTTCTCCATAACTTACACTTGGATTTAATCCTACGTCTAATAATACTTTGCTTTCTGGAGTCTCTACAAGTACTGCAGATCTACCTACTTCTTGGAATCCACCTAGTGCAGTTATCCTAACATTTCTATCTTTGAATAGCAGTTCTCTATGTATTCTTTCACCAAAAACCTTTAACATCTTTGCTCTATATTCAGTCTCATTATAAATATGTGTTAAGATACTATCATATGTTCTAGATTTTAATGGCGGTTCTCTTACTATTATAGGTCTCCAAAAAGTCTCAAAAAATATTTTATTCTGGATTGTTCCTCCTTTACCTATCACGAGTCCGGGTTTTTTAGCTTTTATTAGTACTTCACCTAATTCATCATCAAACTTTATATCTGTAATTTCTGCCTCCTTTGGTACAATATTCTTTATAATCTCTATTGTTTCTTTCTTATCTTTTCTTGCTTTCTCATCAGCTTTCAGCACAATTCTCTTTCTAATGTCCTTTGCAATTTTCTTGAACAATTCTGTTTTATCAGCCAATATTGTTGGGTTCCTAACATATATTGCTATTTCTGGGCCTTCAAACTCAATTTTTGTTATTCCAGCCTCTTTTGGTATATTATTATATATTGTTGCTATTATGTTTAATCTAAGAGACGACACCTATTTCACCAACTATAAGAAGTAGATGTACAAATTAGATATGGTAATTTTTAATATATAAATGCTTGTTATATAAGTTGTGGAGCTGAAGGAACATATAATTGACTTGCCAAAGAAAGTTTACATTGGTTATGATATAATTGATAATATAAAAGAATACATATTATCACTTAATCTTTCTGGTCCTTTCTTGGTAGTAACTGGTCCACTAGTTAGGAAAATTATTACGGATAAAATCATAGAAAATTTTAAAGATGAGAGCGTTGAGGTCGTTGAAGTAAAAATAGCATCAATTGATGAAGTAAATAAAGTAGAAGAATTAGCTAAGAGTTCTAAAATTAATACAATAATTGGTGTTGGAGGAGGAAATATTATAGATGTAGCAAAATATGTTGCTTATAGAATTGGAAAAGAATTCGTTAGCCTTCCTACAGCCCCCTCGCATGATGGAATTACCTCTCCATTTGCATCAATTAAAGGTCTAGGAAAACCTACTTCTGTTAAAGCAAAAGGCCCAATAGCGATAATTGCAGACATAAATGTTTTAGCTTCAGCACCTAGAAGACTAATTAATGCTGGAATAGGTGATACAATAGGTAAAATAACGGCTGTAAGAGACTGGCAATTAGCAGCTAAATTAAGGGGAGAATATTATGGAGATTATACAGCATCCTTAGCCCTTATGTCAGCCAAGCACGCACTTTCTTGTGCTAAAATTCTTGATAAAGACATCAGAGCTGGCGTTAGAGTTCTAACAGAAGCTTTAATAAGTAGTGGCGTTGCCATGGGTATGGCTGGAAGTACAAGACCCGCTAGCGGTTCTGAACATTTATTTGCACACGCTATCGAAATCCTATATCCAGATAAGGCTTTACATGGAGAGTTAGTAGCTTTAGGTACAATTCTTATGGCCTATATTCATGGTATAAATTGGAAAAAAATTAAGAAAGCGATGAAAAAAGTTGGTTTACCTACTAAGGCTAAACAATTAGGAATTCCAGATGAAATAGTTATAAAAGCATTGACTATTGCTCACACTATAAGACCAGAAAGATACACTATTCTAGGAGATAGGGGTTTAACATGGGAAGCTGCCGAAAAAATAGCTAAGGAGACTGGAGTTATTGAGTAAAAACTTCTTTGTTATAGTTCTCTATATATGTTACAGTTGATTCTGGTAATACATAGTTTATAATATCTTTTGCTAACATATATTTTCTAATTTGTATATCTTCAACTAGATATAATTCTTTAGGCAATGTGAATTTAACATTTTTCTTCTCATCTAACTCCATGTTTAATTTATCAACATAAGATGAGCCTAACCATCTCTCTATTAATGCTTTTATTTTGTCGCTCTCATTTTCTAAAACTTTTACAACCTTTACCTTATATACTAACGTTTTGCCAGCTAATGGGTGGTTTAAATCTAATATTACTCTTCCACCAGATACACTTTTTACTACAGCTAAGGAACCATTAGATAATCTTACAACCATATTAGGATAAGGATTTATACCTTGTCTTCTTAATTCTCCTAAGGAAATTGTTTTAACTTTAGTATTGTCTCTAGGTCCATAAGCTTTTTCTGGAGGAATCTCAATTTCTTTCTCTTCACCTGGATTCATTTGATATAATGCTTCTTCTAGTCCTTGAATAACATTATGTTCGCCTAATATAACTAGCTTAGGCGCATATTTAGTTTCTTTATTATAAATATTAGCCTTCTTTGCTTCTTCCTCAATAGTTGTATCGAACACTTCACCAGTATCTTTTACTTTTCCAATGTAATCTATATAGACAAAATCTTTATCTTTTAACATTTTCTAATCTAAAATCTGTAGGGCTTGTAGTTTATAAAGCTAAGTAGAAGGTTAAAGTTTTAATTTAGTATCTTAATGTTTTTAATGAAATGAAAGGAACGCCCTCTTTTGGAAAAATGAACAAATCACCAACTCATGTAAGATGCAGAAGATGTGGTAGGAATTCGTTTAATGTTAGAAAAGGCTATTGTGCTGCATGCGGATTTGGAAGAAGTAAGAAAATAAGAAGATATAATTGGCAAAATAAGAAAGTTAATGGTTTGAGGCTCGTATAAATGTATGAATGGCATTGGCATATAGAATGGCAAACTCCATACGAATTTCATGGACACGCTATAACTAAAGTGATTGCGGAAGAAAAAACACCTTATCAAAGAGCCCTTTTAGTTGAATTAGCTAGATTCGGGAAAGCACTAATATTAGACGGAAAAATACAATCTACAATAACTGACGAGTTCATATATCATGAGGCATTAGTACATCCATTACTTTTATCTATAAGTAGTCCAGAAAAAGTTCTAATATTAGGAGGGGGAGAAGGAGCAACATTAAGAGAAGTTCTTAAACATAAAACTGTAAAGAACGCTATTATGGTTGATATAGATCCTGTAGTAATCGATTTTGCTAAAAAATATTTACAAGAATGGCATCAAGGAGCTTTCGATAATCCCAAAAGTAAATTAGTCATAGAGGATGGCTATAAATTTATTAAAGAAACAAAAGAGACTTTTGACGCAGTGATTATTGATCTTACGGACCCAATAAAAGATTCGCCTTCCCAAATGCTATATACTAAAGAATTTTATGAAGAAGTTAAGAGAATAAGTAAATGGGGTATAGTAACACAAGCTACTTCTCCATCATTTAGTTTAGAAACCTTCTCCATAATTTATAATACAATAAAACATGTTTTCAAAAAAGTAAGTGCTGGAATAACATATGTACCGGCATTTGACGGCTTATGGGGATTTGTATATGCTTCAGATGAAGTTAATCCAGCAGAATTTAGTAAAGAAGAAATTAATAATAGAATTAAAGAAAGAATAGAAGGAAGTCTTAGGTTTTATGATGGTGAAACTCATATTACAATGTTTAGTATCCCGAAACATATAAGGGAAGTACTAGAAAAAGAAAATAAAATTTCGACTAGAGAAAATCCAGTAGCTGTTCCAGCATAGTCTTTTTATTTTATGTTTTCAAATTTTATACTTGCCGGGGTGCCCGAGCGGACTAAGGGGGTAGGCTCGAGACTTTCCGGCGTTAGAGATGGCGGGCGACCTACTGCCCCTATGGGGCACGCGGGTTCAAATCCCGCCCCCGGCGCGTAATAATTTTAAGCCTTAAAAAACAATAAAATAAGAGAAGCGGGGGTGCCCGAGCAAGGTCAAAGGGGTCGGGCTCAGGACAAGATATGTGAGATCCCCGATGGCATAGGCCTGCGTGGGTTCAAGTCCCACCCCCCGCATTTATTAATAGTTTCAATATATAAATGGAGTTTAATGTTAATGTGACAAAGAATTTTGGTAAATGCTGAAGACCTTTAAGGAATTAATTAATGCATTTTTATCTCATACATAGTTACAAAAATTTACATATTAAGTATATGAGGTTGTAGTTTTGAAAACTATTTTTATTTTCATTGATGAAAATACCATAATGGAAATGCACTATTTTGTTAAAGAAACTGAATATATATCGGTATTTCAAGATAAGTTGTATTAAAAAGATTTTGGAATATATAGGATTAAATTATACATTGTTTTCTACATGTTCCTTTAATATTTAAATTATACTCATGTGTTATCCAAACTTGTGGTGAAAAGAAATAGCAATTACTAAAGAGCAGCTCTTAGAAAGAGGAAAAGAAATAGTTGATAAAGCTAGGGAGAAAAATGTAATACTAAGATTAATTGGTGGAGCCGCAGTTGCCATATTAGCTCCTAAGGGTAGTGAAGTGTTTGCGAGAAAATATAAAGATATTGACTTCTTTGGTATTTCTAGCCAAAGTAAAAAAATAAGCGAAGTATTAGAAAGTGTAGGAATGATAGGAAATAAACGCTTTAATGCCTTACATGGTGATAGAAGATTAATGTTTTATGATCCTAAGATAGACTCTACAGTAGATGTTTTTCTTGATGTCTTTGAAATGTGCCATAAAATTACTCTAAAAGATAGATTAGCAATTATGCCTTATACAATTCCTCCTTCTGATCTATTACTAACAAAATTGCAAATTATTAAATTAACTGAAAATGATGTAAAAGATCTTTTTGCTCTATTAACAGACTTAGAGCTAGGTGATCATGATGACGGGAAAACTATTGATATAAATTATATTGCTAAACTTCTCGCAGATGACTGGGGATTTTATACAACTGTTACTGATAACATAGAAAAACTATTAAATGAATTTAATCCACCATCAAATGTAGCTGAAAAACTTAGAATACTAAAAGAAAAAATTGAGAAAGAGCCAAAATCCTTAAAGTGGAAGATGAGAGCAAAAATTGGTAGAAAAGTTAAGTGGTATGAGGAACCAGAGGAAGTAGGACAATTTAAGATATCTGGTGAAAGTCTATAAAAATTTCTTTGCAGAAATGTATGTGTATTAAAAAGAAAGAAGTTTATCCCTCTTCCTTTTTAGTTAGTCTACCATGGTTTCTCATTAAGTTTATGTATTGATAGAAAAGGTGCGGAATGTATAAATAATTATTAAGGATCTCAATAGGAGAACTATTACTTTTGGATAGTAGAAAAAATCTTTCTTATGCAAACTATTAGCTCTGGGAACAATGATCGTATATAATTCCGTCAAAATTAATCATAATTCTATATAGATAAGGCAAGTCACTTCTATCTTGTTAGGAAAAGAAATACTTTGGGGGAAGAAGATTAGATCTTTGCGATATTGATAAATTAGAAAACACGATTAATAAGGCAAAAGAGAATATGAATAGAACCCCACTGAGAAAACTAATAACATTCTATCTCTATCTGAAGAATATAGAGTAGAATTTATAGGAAAACCATTGCGTCTTTGCGTTAAAAACATGTAAGAGTTCTATTCTTGTAAAATGAAAAATTTTTATCAATATACAATAAAACTAAGAAGTAAATTAAAAATATTTTATTAGTTCATGGATAAATATTATTATTTTTTATGATATAAGTGAATATCCATAAACTAGTAATAATGGTACATAGTGTCGTCGCTAGGGTATTTATATTTCTATATTCACACCAGGGTGTATAAAACCTTTTCTTAACACCTTTTCACTATAGAGATTTTTATCAATTAATAAATTCATACCCTAATGACGATACTATGATAATGGTAAAATGCAAAAACAGATTAGAGATGCACTATTTATACTCCTAGGTTACAAAACCAGGTCTGTTAGCTTCCTGTATAAGAACCTTTCCATCAAAAAACAAGCATAGTCCACACTACTTATGAAAAACAAGGCTCTCTTTATCACTCGTTAACATTGAACGGTTTATTATAATACAGTCCAAGCAATAATCAACTTCTTACCCTTCAACTTTCCCTTGTGCTCCTCATAAAAACGCCTAATTATAGGATTAACCCTAATAGCAGTTAAAGCTGCAAGATAAAAAGCCCTCCTCAAAACAGCATAATCCCTCTTAGAAATACCTATAAGGAGAACTGATCACACTATAGTATTGTCAGTTATTACGAGTGACTGAGTGACTCTTATCGTTCAGTTAACAACCTTTTTATCTATTGATATTATCTAACTTGTTTGCTTTCTTGTTTTATGATATTATAAATGATAGTAAATAATGTTTGTCGTAAAAGTTATTAGAAGCTTTTCCTATTAATATATATTAAAATACCTATAACTATAATAACGATTACTATTAGGATTATAAATAGTGAAGCGGATAAGTTGTTATGAGTTTGTGTAGTAGTGTTATTGGAAGTTGTTGATATATGAATAGTTGATGATGAATTAAAAGTAATCAAGTATACATTTATTTGAATATTAGGCATTAGAGAAGAAGGATTGGTATATGTTGATGTATATGCTACGTAATAACACATTGGTGAAACTTCTGCTACCTTAACCCCTACTAAGCTAATTATATTAAGTAAATTAACATTAGAAATTTCTCCAAGATTATAATAAAATTTCAGTGAGCCATTAGTATTAAGGAAGAGTATATAATAATCACTTGACCTGTTTCCTAGTAATATCATAGAATTAGATATAAGTGATTGAGTAACCTCTAAACCTAGAGTGTAGGAATAAACTTCATTATATATAACAGTTATATTACTTCCTATACTAGCTTCTTCTGGGTTACTTACTAGAATGAAATTATTAGAGATAAAAACGTTAGTTAATGGTTGAGTATAGTTAAACGATATCGTCTTACCATCAGGAGTTGTTATAGTCTTTAGAACTGTTCTCTCTTTAAATGGTATCTTAGCTATAGTATATATTTTCCCATCGCTATATTTTTGAATAATTATATACTTTACTGGAGTATTAATAGTAGTTCCTTCATGCTGTAGTACGATTCCATAAAGATTATTTTGAACGTTTGCCAAACCTACAGTATTAGGGTAAATACGGAAGTTATATATTATATTACCATTATTGAGTGAGACTCCTAATAAACTTTCATTTACTATAGTATAGCTATTATCACTTTTTATTATTGTATAGTTAATGAGATATAGTGTATTTCCAATGATAGCATAGTTTGTAAGAGTACTAGAGAAAGATATATTGCCAAATAAAATCTCTGGATTATAGTAGCTTAGGTTATATATTTTTGACCAGAGTACTTTTCCACTAAGCGATAGTAAAGTAAGATTGTAGGGGATTATAAGATTTTGTGAAATAAAAGTGTCACTGACGTTATATGATAATACGAGAATTCCCTCTGGCAATTGAAGTGCGAAAAGAGGTAACTCGTCCTTAAAAACTATCTTTTCATTAGGAAGTAAGATTGTATAATTTGCGTGAGTGAAATTAGATGAATATTGAATAAGCGACAAGTAAGTTAAATTATATGAGGGTGGTTCGTTCGTTAGTATTAGACCGTTAAGTGTGTAGTAATTTTGAAACTGAAGACCTGAAAAGTTGTATATTATAGACTGAGGTCTCCCATTACTTGAACTTTCAACTATTACTATCAAATGGCCATTTAATATTGTGCTTATTATCCCCGAAACTGAGCTTACAGTTGAGGAATACATTTGATACTTCATTGAAGAGTTTATGAAATATACTATAAGCTCAGATTGTGCTTTTTGAAGTGATGAGAGATTAACGTATTCTAGAGTCAATACTAATCCGTGATCATAGGAAATTGCAGAAGTTATTTCAACTACTGGAAGCTGAAATTGTATGGATGATATTGGAGTAACTGAAGCATAATAAGTAGGAATTATTGTGCTAATAGTAACAAATAATATAATTAAAATAGCCAGATTATATATTCTTCTCATAATTATAGCTACTGTCCTATATTTAAAAAATTTTTTATAAGAAACTTTGCCACAACAGAGCTATAAAATATTAATATTTATTGACATTCAAATATTTTATCTAAAGCAGAATATTTTAAAAATCAATAATGTAAATAAAACTTTAACTTTATATGTTAAATCTTCCCATAATTAAGTATATCTTCTTTTTATCGTCCACATCAATTCTAACAGTTGCCATAGGCTTTGTTTTTATCGTTTCTCCGCCTTCTAACTCTATGTATATGTTTTTAACTTCTATATCTATGGCATTATAGCCTCTTTCTTTTAGTTTTTCACCTAATCTTATCATAATTTTATTCTTGATCTCACAATATTTATTATTTTCTCTGGATCTTGCACTTCAATACTAAAAGTTTTTCCATAAATAGTATATATTTCTAATGCCTTTCTTGAAATTATTTTTCTGGTAATAGGTGATACTACTAGACTTTTATATCTAATATCAACATCTTTTATCTCATTCCAGGGTAGAACAATATGCCTAAACTTCCTTATCTCAATTTTATCATCATAAATTATTATTTTTCCTTTATTAATAGCAATCACTGTCAATATTCCAAAGAATATTAAACAGAAGAATGAAATATCAAAAACATATTCTAATATTGTAAATAGAGGATTTGGAATATTTCTTATGGATAAAAAAACTGGAATCAAAATAAATAGTGCGGCACTTACTGAAAGATATAAAAAAGCTCTTTCATATTTAACACCAGTTTCGTATATCTTCAATTCATGTCACCTAATAAAAAGAGGTATTGGTAACATCAGTAATATGATAATTTAATCCTAACCTTTGTGCAACTAATGCAATCCCATTCTGAGTACCTATAACAAGATATTCTCCTCCTATTGAACCCCCGTATATATTGTTTGGTGGTGGATATAAGCCTGCCATAAATCCATAGTCTTCAGATATATTAATTGACTGTGCATAGTATAAGTTAGTATTCTTACCATTAACATAAAAGTTAAACAGAGCAGCAAAGTATGGATTATTTATTGCGAATTGATATTGAGACCCTGTATGTACTTCAATTCCCGCAGATGGTAAGACTGTATAAACTTTAGTAGATACTGAATTTATACTTAGATTTGCAGCACTAACGTTTGTCCATGGCCAAATTAAGCCTAAAAAGTAAGTAGCTATTATCTCTTGTGAAGACGAAAGATAATCTATAACTCCTTTATTAGTAATCCCAGCAATTTTATTTCCATTCAGTTCTATAATCCATCCATTATTATAATATACTGTTTCATTATATGGACCGTTAGTGCTTATGTTCATTCCTCCATATATAATATATATCACCGCATAGAACGGTGGATAATTATCTATAAACCATATGTTTAATACTGGAACTACACTCCCATTTGGTAACATCTCTACAGCATCTTGTATCCACATCCAATTAAACTGTAATTCTACTGGGGGAGGTATCCAGAACCCTGGGAAATATAAGCTGACATTTAGATACCCAGAAATATTTACCGGGATGTTCAACATATAGGCTATTGCACAGTTAGAAGCATTTATATTAAATCCTGAATGCCAAACTACTGTGTAAAGATTATAACCTGTTTGTGTTGAGTATCCTCCTACTGCCCAGTCGTAGTTTGTAAAATTCCCGTTAGTACTAGTAGATAAAATCTTGTTACCAAGTATAGGTAAAAGTAAAAATTCATCAAGCTTCGGCATGTTATTTCCAGTAGGCATAGTTGAGGTGATTGAATATACTGATGATAATATTAATAGATTAACTATTATTATTGTGCTAATTAAAGAGATCTTTGACATTTGTAAATTAGTAAGAAGAAGAAGTATTTAAAATTTTATGATCGTAGATTTATATAGGAGAAAGATTAATATAGACATAGTACCATTACCATTATTTGAATAGAATATATGTAGAAATAAAAAATATTATAATTTGTAACTGACTATGTTATACATAATCAAAAAGAGTATAAATACAATATTAAAAACGCTATAATATATGATAAAAGAAAGTATAATTATGAATATCTATATAAATATTACTGTACAACTTTACAGTGCATATCAAAATAATGATAACGGTATATTTTCAGCTTTTTATAGAGTAATATTTATATAGTTTGTTGAAATAGAGAAAAATGACCAAAAATGGCGGCAACAGAAGCAGTAGGTCTTGGTAATATACTACAACTTTTAGAGCAACTTTTAGATGCATTATTAGAACTCTTAATGGAGATAATAAACGCTCTAATAGGTGCACTATTAGGAGCACTTTAAAATCTGATCTAAGATATAATTATTTTTTTAGTTATTTTCTTGTTTCTTCTTATACTTATTACAAAAATTTATATGCAATCTATGATAATTTATAATATGGCAATTAGATGTATTTATTGTGGTTCAACAGATGTTATAAAATACGGTAAAACTAGGACTGGTAAACAATTGTATTATTGTAAATCATGTAATAAATATTGGGTTAAGGGAGGAATTTTCCACAGATATCCTAAGGAAGTTAAGGATATGATAGTTAGAATAATACTAGAAGGGAAGTCAGTTAAAGAAGTATCAAAGGAATTCAATATACCAGTAGCAACTATCTATAAGTGGCTAAAGGAGGTGAAAATTAATGAGAATAATTAAAAAGGGGCTTATATTTCTCTTTATACTCTTGATGGGTATATCCATTTGTATAACAGTTTCTTATTCACATGCTTATTACTTGGTTTATCAGGTAAATCTAACAATAAATTCATTCATTACAGAAAATTATAATGCTACCATTATATTATATCTGAAAAATTATTCCTCTACTGAGATAACATTCTCTGTAATAGGAATCGGGAATCTCTACTCTTTTGCTCAAAAAACTAATTTCAACATATCAAAGGTTATCTTAATGGAAGCCTATAACGGTACTTACATAAAACCTATAGGGTTAGGTGAAGGTTTCCCTATGCTTAATAGTACTGAACTAAAATCCTTGCGCTCTGAGAAATTTTTCGGTAACAATAACGGTACTTACTATAATGTGAGCAAAGAAGTAATAGATATAGAAGGCATAAAATATCAAACATACAGGATTTACGGAAATAGGGTCGGAGTGGGTGAGTCCGGATCTATATGTATATTTGTGAACCAGTCTAATGGTGTGGTAATTAAACTCGTGGAGAATGCTAGTAGTTTTTTGGGGTCAATATTCATTACAGTGACATTAGTAAAAGCTTCATTACCATCTTATCTATTGCAAAGTAATATAGTATCAACAACTACTGTAATAGCTTTTACAGAAACTTCTTCTATTAAAACTACATCTAACTTTACTTCTCATGAGTTCAATAATTTGTCTTCTAATATTCTAGTATTCATTGTATTTGTTATGATTGCTATAGTAATAATCCTTGTGATATTATTGAAGAAAAGTGAAATTAAATGACGTAAAGGCAAAAATTTGAGATACAATTTTTATAAGTTAACTCATAATATAAAAATAAGATGAGTATAGTCATAGAGCATGTGAGTAAATCTTATGGTAAAATTAAGGTATTGAAGGACATTAATATTCCAATAAAGGAACCTGGTTGTTACGCAATACTTGGTCCTAATGGTGCTGGGAAAACTACATTATTCAGGGTGATTTCTACTTTAGTAGTGCCAGATAATGGTACAGTAAAGATTAATGGCTATGATGTATTTAAGGAGCGTGAGAAGGCATTAAAAGATGTTGGTTTTTTGGTCAGTGTGCCAGAACCTCCTGATTTTCTCACCGTTAAAGAATTTATAACTTTTTCAGCACGTCTTAGAGGTAAAATATCGGATATAGAAAAGTTAAATAAAATGCTTGATCTTCCTTCTCTAAATCAGAGATGTGGTAAACTTTCAAAAGGTCAAAAAAGAAGAACATATTTAGCCGCATTGTTGGCACAAGACCCTAAAATTCTGGTACTTGATGAACCTACAGATGGATTAGATCCGGTAGAGATAATAAAGATAAAAGAGGTAATAAAAGAGATAAAAAGAGATAAGATAATCCTTTATTCTTCGCATATACTTTCAGAAGTATCTGATATTTGTGATTATGTGTACATTATGGATAAGGGAAAAATAATTTACAATGGTTCCATATATAATATAAAGAGAATGTTTAGACCTAAAAGTGTTAAGGTTGAATTTAACTATGAAATCCCTTTAGATGATATCAAACGAACTTTAGGAGCTTTAGTTACTGAGGTGAGACAAGAGGGTAAAATGACTTTTGAATTAGAATTTGATGGTACAGCAATAACTAGAAGGGAAATACTTAGAAGATTAGTGGATAGATACGAAGTAAGGAATTTTTATGATGTTGAGACTAATTTGGAAGAAGCATTTGTAAAAATTTTGAGAGTGTTCGGAGATGGGAGCGTTTAATAACATATATAAATACAATTTGCTTTTCTATATTAGAACTAAAAGGTTTTCAGTTATGTTGCCTTTGGCTCTAGTTGTATCACTTATTAATACCATGCTTATAGAGGCTGGAATAGTTCAAAAACCTACTTCCGTATACTTATTTACTGAAGCTAATTTAGCGTATTCTGAAATTCTTTTCATAATTCTCAGCTCAATGTTTGCAGGAG
Organism: Sulfurisphaera ohwakuensis; assembly: GCF_009729055.1. Lineage (GTDB taxonomy): Archaea > Thermoproteota > Thermoprotei_A > Sulfolobales > Sulfolobaceae > Sulfurisphaera > Sulfurisphaera ohwakuensis. The sequence continues at coordinate 223,039 of NZ_CP045484.1, forward strand.
ATCTTATCTCGAGGGACTTCTCTAAAGAGGGATTATACATGCTAACACAACCTATAAGTAGAGAAAAGATATTTTTAGCAAAGTATATTTCAGCGGTCACTATAACACTAATAGTAGTCTTAGTTTATATGCTTGGAGTTTTCGGAACTTCTATAGTCCTTTATAATTACTTAATTCCTAACTGGTACGAAATAGTGTATGTCTCCTTCTTAGCTGTATTATCATTATTATCTTTTGTGACACTTTTCAGTGCAATTGTAAAAAGTCCTACAATTTCAATAACAATTTCAATATTTATTTTGCTAATAATATTTCCTTTAATACAACAGATAATGGAAGACCTTCATAAGACTCCTTTCTTCGTCATAACTTATGCACTACAGATTATTTTAGCTCTAGCCCAACCAAATATAACACCGTTTATCTCATCACCATCTTTAAGTGAAAGTATTGAGATATTTGTAAGCTACCTAATATTTGGAGTTATAGTAAGTATGATAACTTATAAAAAAAGGCAGCTAAGTGACGTTTAAACATTAGATGAAGTTAAGACTAAGCTTATTAATACCTTAGTGCTAACTAGTATTTGATGACAATCGATATTTCAAAAATATTAGGAGCTAAGGGTATAAATGCCGAGAGCCTATCAGGTATTATGAAGATTACAATAGAGACTGATAAGGGAGAGAAAATTATACTGACTAATCCTAATGTATCTAAGGTATCATTTCTTGGCTTTGACATATTAGTGATCATAGAAGAAAGGAAAGATTAAAATAGGCAAAAAACATCTTTATACATTCTTTTTGCTTATGATTAAACTTATAATAATATAAAACTATAAAAGCATATGAGAAAGAGAAGTCAACTATTATTAGTAATATTTCTATTTCTTATCCCATCTCTATTACTTTCTACTTTTTCATTAGCCTATAATTCTTCACAAAGCTTTACTGCAACAGCTAAATGGGGATATAATGTAGTAGCAGCAGGAATGACAGAAGTACCCATAGAAATTACAGTAACCAATGATGGGCCAAATGCAGTAGGGAATGTAACTGTTTACGCAACTCCGTCATATCCATTCTGTGGTTATATAAACTCAGTTTTCGTATCTGACTGGCAACCTGGTCAGTCGATCACCTTAGTAGGCTACCTTAATATAAGTCCTTCAGCATCTTTAGGAGATTATAATATTCAAGTTTACGTTACACCACTAAATTACGCAAATTACGTTTACTATGAAACTACTGCTGAAGTTGCTATTAATGGCTATGTCAATATCTCTGTACAGTCTGCCCTAATATCTAACAATCACTTAAGCATTAATCTTATAAATACGGGTAATGTTGAAAGTGGACCAGTCTATATATATTTCTACAATACATCATTGGTGAGATTTTTTGAGAGTTACGAGATTTTGCCCTCAATTCAACCTGAACAATCAATACAGGTTACAGTTCCAATAGAATTAGATGCTCCTCCACAGCCAGGTGTATATATTATACCTATGAAATTAGTGTATATGAGGGGGATACATGAGATACAAACTCCCGTTATTATACCATCTAATACTTCCATAGTATTCTCATTAACGGGGAACTGGGTGGGAAAATATGCTACAATAAGTTTAATTTATTCCTCTCCTTATAACGTTAGTGCTGTAAGAATTATAGGACAATTACCTCTAGGCGTTACTAACTTCACTGGAGGTTCTGAAATCTACGTAACAGTACCACTAACTTCAGTATCTGGAATAGTTAAGTTTAATATTTACCTGGACTCCAATAGTTCTCCCTATCTAATTCCAGTAGAACTTGAGTGGTTCACAAATAAGGGCATAATAACACAGAAAGGATACTTAAGTCTATATATTTATAACCAGCCTAACATTGAAGTCGTTTCAATCGAGGGCATACTTTACGCTGGGTTAGAGGATAATATAACAATTACGGTTAAGAATATAGGAAATGCACCAGCCTATAACTTAACTGCTAGCGAGAATACAATACCCATAATTTCATCCACTACTTTACCATATCTAGCACCAGGAAAGGAGGGTAAAATAACTATTCTAGTATATACTCCATTTTCAGAAGAAGGAAAGAGTATTACAACAAACATCACAATATCTTATATGACATTACAAGGTATAGTAAATGTAACTTCAATCTCCGAAGCTTTTACAATATACCAACCAATAGTGCCTATTGTGGTTTCAGACCCCGGTTTAGATTTGATCGCTGGTATTGATAATACGATTAATTTAACATTCACTAACAACTTAGGCGAGACAATATATGACCTTGTAATTAACATAACCCCCTCTGAGGGAAGTGTGATAGGTAGTTCTCAAATTTATATTAAATCTTTACTCGTTGGAGAGAGTGCAAGTATTCCAATAATATTAAATATCCCTTCAACTGCTTCTAATACGTTAAGTATCACAGTTAGTATGTCCTATTTAACCCCCTCAGGAACTGAAAGTAGCTATACCACTACGTTAAGTTATCAAGTTGAGTCCTTAAAAGAAATCTCTCAAGAATTTGAGGTTAGTATATCTCCTTCAGTTGTAGAATATGGTAACCTCTCTTCAGTTCAAATAACTATATCGAGCTTCTTTAACTCACCCATACTAGATGCTGTCTTAGAAGTTTCATCTCCTAACGGATATGTATCACCTTCTATAGTTCCAATTCAAGAAATAAGTCCGTTTAGTACTGTTACTAAAGATGTAAATATAGAATTCGCACCTCCCTCTAACGGAAGTTCGCTTCTTGAACCAATTAACGTTACGCTTAGGTTCTATTATGAGGGTGCGTTTTTAAACTTCACTAGACAACTAAAAATACTTGCCATAGGCAAACCACTCCTATTAATATCTGGTCTCTCTTATGCTGTGGTTGAAGGAAATACCAGTGAGGTCACAACTAGTGTTAGCTTTCTTGTAGGCGATAGTGGATCAGCTAGTATATCTTCAGTTACAATAGTCCCGTTACCTCCATCTGGTATAACCCTTATTGAGCCTTCAGTTGTTGGCGTATCAGATCTAAAGCCCTCTGAAAGTCAGGCTGTATCATTCACTGTAGTAGGTAAGCCAGGAAACTATACGATTCCGCTCCACATTATATATACCACACCTTTGGGACAAGAGGTAACTGAGACATATAATATTCAAATTACTTTAACCCCCCCATCAACGTCTACAACAACCTCAATAGCCTCTCCAGTAGATATATTACTTCAGAATCCGTTATTCCCAGTAGTTATTGTCCTAATAATTATAATAATTTTGTTAGTGAGAAAGGTGGAGAAGAGGTGAAAGTTAAAGATTTATTCTGGATCGCTTTTCTAAGTTTTTTCAGTAACAAAGTAGTATCAATACTCATAATTTTGGTAGTGGCAATAGCTACTGGAGTCTCAGTAACTCTTGTTTCACAAACTCAAGGCCTCATAAATACTGTAGAACAAGATGTCTTGTATTTAGGTCCTAATACTGTACTTGTGGAGAATGCAGGAAATGTAAACATAATTAACGGTCACGAAATACAGCTCAACTCAACACTAATAAACTATTTCAGTAAAATACCCCACGTTAAGGAAGTATATCCAGTAGTATGCATAACTGGAAGCATGGACTTGTCTGGCTACAAGAGGAATATAACTATAATAGGGATTTCAAATTACAGTATTTTAGGAGACTACGATATAGTATACGGAAAGCTAGCTACATCAGCAAATGCTGGAATAATGCTTCCCTATACACTTTTTAAATCCTTTGACTTAGTTGGAAAGGAAGCAGAGCTAAACATCTCTGGACACATTATTAAACTCAGGATTACAGGAATAATAAATTACTCTACTATACAACTGCTAGATTTCACAATTTCTTCTAAAGATGTTATTATTCCACTCTCGATTTTGCAAGACTCTCTTGGCATTAGTCAGTACAAGTTAGTTGTAATTAAAGTAGATAACCCGGTTTATGACAACTTTGTTACATCATATATAAAGACCTTCTTGGGCCCAACAGTTATAGTTCAAGGTGTAGGATTTCAAGGAATATCAGTTGCAATTTATTATAGTAACTTACTTATAATATCTGCAGAACAATTAGCACAAGCATATCTTAAAAGTATAAATATTAATCAAGGACTTTCTCAATTTATCAGTATAATTGCAGATGTGATATCAGTAGCATCGATAACTTTAGTTCTAACACTCTCAACTTTTAGTCAAGTTAAAGATATTGGAATATTTAGGACTTTAGGAATGAAGAGAAAGGATATAGCAGTAGAGAAGCTTATAGAAGCACTCTATGGCGGATTAATAGGCTCACTTATAGGAACAAGTTTGAGCATCTTATTTGGGGGATATATTCATGTGTTTTCATCTGCCTTTAGTTACACGCCAATTTTTTCGTCAAAGGAATTGGTGGAGTTATTTTCTTTAGGAGTTATTACTGCATTACTTGGAAGTATATACCCTATTGTATGGATAATTAAGTTGACTCCAGTAGAAACCATAAGGAGGGGTGAGATGTGAAGTTCAGTGACATATTTGAACTGGCTATAACCGATATATCATCAAGGTGGATATACTCTCTTTTAATTATATTTATGCTCTTAATAGGAATAAGTAGCGCATTTATCGCAATATCTCAATCTCAAGGAATAGTAAGCAAAGAAGAACAGCTTTTTGAGTTCCTCCGTCCTAACCTTTTGATAGTTTATCCCAAATCCCCAATTTCAAACTCACAAGTAAGTGTGGCTAAGTCGATGAAATATGTAAGTCAAGTTTACCCTGTAATAAATCAAACTATAGAAGTGGAAGTTAATGCCCAGAACTACACTTTTTACTTGTTAGGTATTGATAACCTTAGTATAATCACATCCTACACTCTTGTAGCTGGAACCACATTTGACTATTCTGGTTTAGTAATACCTTCATCATCGTCTATTCATATATCACCTGGTACATTAGTTAAGGTATACGTAAACAAAGATGCCAAATATACCTATATAAGTGGGGTTATATCTTATTCTCATACAGTGTTTCAGAGGATAGGTGTTTCGTCCTCAACCCTCTTCCCTTCATATAATTGCCTTTTCACCTCACTTCAATATGCTGAGAAGCTCACTGGAGATAAAAACTACACTTTCTTAATAATACTGACTCAATCTCCTCTATATAATTCAAATGTTACTAGCGAAATACTTTCAGTGTTTCCTAATGCAACAGTTAAGTCTCTTGGTGTTTCCTCTACGGCTATAGCGAGACAATATGCATCTTTCACAGTATATTTAGTCTCCCTAAGTATAATAGCCATACTCACTTCTATAATAACTAACGGTAGTATAACTTCAATAAGTTTTAACAGAAGATTAAAAGAAATAGGAGTAATGATGGCTTTAGGAATGAAGAGGAGCCATATAGCATTACTTTATTTGCTTGAAAGTTTTATACTTGGGGCAGTAGGCGGTATTGCTGGTCTAATTGTGGGTTATTACATTACCGAAAATATAATGCTTACTAAAACTGTTACTTATACCCCAGTTTACTACCCGATTCAGTTAGTAGAGCTAGTTATTTTAAGTCTATTAGCCTCAAATATAGGTAGTATTTATCCTATATTTAGAGTATTTAAGTTAACACCCTCAGAGGTGATGAGATGAAACATGCTGTTCAGCTTATAGATGTAAGTAAAGTATATAAGTCTGGGAGTAATGAATGGGTTGCATTAAGAGACGTTAATTTAAATGTTGAAGAAGGAGAATTTATAGCCCTAGTGGGACCCTCAGGTTCTGGAAAGACTACAATGCTGAATATTATTGGTTTAATGGATTCTCCTACTGAAGGCCATGTAATTCTTGAGGGTAAGGATGTAACTTACTTAAGTGAGAAGGAGAAATCCGAGTTTAGGAATAAATATATTGGTTATGTCTTTCAGTCATATAACCTAATTTCCTTTTTAACAGTGTACCAGAATGTTGAACTGCCTTTAATTATTTCTGGGATATCAAAGAAGGAAAGAGAGAAGATCGTTGAGGAAGTTTTAAACTTAGTCCCTGGAATTTATGAGCTTAGGAATAAAAAACCAACGCAACTTTCTGGAGGACAACAACAGAGAGTTGCAATAGCTAGAGCTCTAGTAACTAAACCAAAGCTGATCCTTGCTGACGAACCTACTGCAAACTTAGATGTAAATACTGGAAAGGCTATAGTTGATCTATTTAAAAAGATAAAAGATGAGATGGGGATAACCATAGTTATGGCTACACATGATTTAGAGATGCTGAAAAATTGTGATAGAATAGTTTACATAAGAGATGGGAAAATTGAAAGAATTGAGGACAAGTTATAACCTAATGATTAGGCAGTAATATGTATCATGAAATCTTATTGAATTAGTTCATAGATTTTTTCTAAATTTAAAATTACTAAATAATTTAATAATTAAATATTTCAACTTAATCTATTATTATGATAATATTCACAAATTACAATAGTAGTAGTATGACAAGAGATGTTTGTTAGAAGTAGAAAAAGAATTTTTTGTTAATTCAATTTCATTATCTTTATTTCTGTATACTTATACTTTGGAGTTTTTGTAATTTCATCAAGTTCATCACATATGATATAATTAACTTTAGGATCATGCATATACATTATTGCAGTTCCTTTCTGAACATCTTTGGAAATCATTACCCTGAAATTCATTTTTCCACATTCAGAAGTTACTAAAACTTCCTCATTATCTCTTATTTTTAATTCTAGTGCATCTTCATTGCTAATATAGATTAAACTTTCATATTTTCCATATCCTGGTATTCTTCCAGTGATTACGTCGGTATTATATCTGGTCACATTTCTAACAGTAATTAATATTATTCCATTCTTAACTTCTGGCTGTTCTACGAAAATTAATTTCGCCTTATTTGTCTCTGTGTAAAACTTTTCATCATATAAATAAATCTCATGGTTAGGATATCTTGAGTTCGTAGAATAATCCATGATTTCATCTAAAGTTAAATTGGAGTACAAAGGAACAACTTTTTTTATCTCTTCGAAAATTTCCTTTGGATCTGAGCTAAAATTATAGCCTAATTCCTCTGCAAGTTTCTTTAATATTTCATAATCTGGCTTAGCCTCCCCTGGAGGATCTATAGTTTTAAATCTCCACTTGACTAATCTATCCAAATTAGTAACTGAACCCTCTTTCTCAGCCCATACTGCGGCTGGCAAAACATAATGTGCTAAACTAGCTGTCTCTGTCATAAATGCGTCAATTACTACCAATAGATCTAGGCTCTTTAATTTTCTTTCAACTTTTTCTCTATTTGGTAAACTGATTAAGGGATTAAATCCCATGAATATGATAGCCCTAATATTATTATCTCTTAATAATGCTTCAGTTACTGATAATCCAGGTTTAGTTGGTGGTAGAAAATTCCATATTTCTGCTAATTTTTTAGCGTTTTCTTCATCCATTGTACCGTTAGGAAATTTATCTGGCTTTAGAAGATCCCCTGAACCTTGAACATTAGTTTGTCCTCTAAATACTAAAAGTCCTCCGTTCTTTCCTATATTTCCAGTAAGTAATGCTAAGTTTATATAAGCTCTAACACCATTAACCCCTGAAGACTGAGTTAAACCAAGTCCCCATGAAAATATTACTCCTTTTTGGGCAATTAACTCAGCAAACTTTTTTATATTCTCTCTTCTTACTCCTGTTACCTTTTCAGCGTACTCTAACTCGTATTTTGACACTCCTTTAGCATATTCTTCAAAACCAATCACCCTTTCTTTAATGAACTTTTCATCGATTAACGAATTTTCAATTAAATAATTTCCTATTGCATTAAACAATGCTATATCTGTTCCTGGTCTTAATCTTAAATGAAGATCAGAAAATTTTGCTGTCCCAGTTACTCTAGGATCTATTACAATGAGTTTAGTACCGTTCTTTTTTGCCTCGGTCAAATACTGAGATAATACGGGGTGGCTTTCAGTAATAGATTCTCCCGTGATTACTACTACTTTCATTCTAGGGATCATTTCTACGGAAACTGATGAAGCCCCTATTCCAACCATTTCCTTTAATGCAGTTGCTGAAGGATCATGGCATACTCTAGCGCAAGAATCTATGTTATTAGTACCCATAGCTCTTGCTAATTTCTGCATTAAATAGTCTTCTTCTAAAGTGTTTTGACACCCACCATAAAATGCTATTGCGTCGCTACCATATTGCTGAATTATTTCCTTAAGTTTAGAAGCTATTTCTTTTATCGCTATTTCCCAACTTATTCTTATATGCTCTCCCTTAACTTTCTTCAAAGGGTAAGTCAATCTATCCCAAGCAAAAATAGGTTCATATGCCAGAGTTCCCTTTCCACATAAGTGTCCCCTACTTACAACATGTTCTTTAACTGGAGATAATCTTATAATAGTCGAACTCTCTACATATAATTCAACACCACATCCTACTCCACAAAATGGACAAATGCTCTTTACTGTTTCCATTATGTTACTATGCGTTCTTATAAATAAAAATTTGCGTTAAATAGTTCTTTAGAGTAAATATTTGATATATTGTAATTAATAATAATAGAATAAAAAATAATACTGAAGGGATATAATAGTTATTTTCTTAGAATTTAAAAATATGAATTATGTTTAATTTCGATTAGATACTCAATTTATGGAAAAAAGTATAGTTATAATCTTATGTTATCTTCTTACTAACATTAGCATTCGGCTAGCAATTGGCGAGACTATTAGAATACCTTAGAATCCATTAAGATATGTTACTTTACTTTTTATATAAAAGCTAGTATAAGACAGAATTTCATAGAATTAAATCATATAACAAATTAGTATATATAAGGGCACGTCTAAAGACAAGATAACCTATATAGGTTTTATTAGCCGGGGGGAGTAATACTCCTCGGCTGGGGAAACATGATCGAGGAAAGAACTGAAGCAAAGTCTTCGGTCAAGGGCGTGACAAACCCCTACCGTCGGACTGAACATTGTGGAAAAATCCACGAATATAGGCACTACATACTAACGTCTCTAACAAACTTGGGTTTGCAACCGTGGGAGGTGTGACAAAGAGGTAGGGGTAATTGGAATAGATGTATCAAAAGATTATCTAATTACAAGTAGGGGGAGGGAAAGAAAATACAAGAACAACTTGAAGGGTTACGAAGAAATCCTTGAGATGAAACCTTGCGCAATAGTCCTTGAACCTACGGGAGTATACGCAATAAGACCAAGCCAATACTTCAAGGAGAAGGGTGTAAAAGTACTACAAGTAAGTCCAAACGTATTATCAAGAGAAAAGGAGTTTAGAGGAAAGAAAACAGATTTTTATGACGCTGAAAAATTAGAAAACATGGCTGACAAGGCTAAAGAATATGAATACAACCCCTTGAAGGAGTTAGTAACACTCTACCTCTTCCTCAAGGACATGGAAGTAAAATACGAGAACAGGCTAAAGAGGACACTATTCCTAGTAAGTGACAACGACAAGATAAACAAGGAAAGGTTAGAAAAACTCGCAAATGGGGATTTTACACAAGAAGAGCTCTACAACCTAGAATACACACCAATAGTACTCGAAGAAATAAGAGTATTGGCAAAAACACTCTTGGAAACGCAAGAGAGGTTGAAAGAGGTTAGGAGGATGATTGAGGAGCAAGTTCCCGAGGATCACGTTTTGTTGACTATCCCGGGAATTGGGAGGCTTGCAGCTGGGATTATCATGGGGGTTGTTGGTGATATTAGGTGCTTTCCTAAGCCAGAATCTTTTGTTGCTTATTGTGGTTTAGACCCAATTGTTGAGAGGAGTGGTAGGGGTGTGATAAGTAGGGGGATTTCGAAGAGGGGTAATAAGTATTTGCGTAGTTTATTCTACTTCTTGGCAAAGATGAATTATTCTAGGAATCCAACGTTGTTGAAGTTTTATGAGTCTCATAAGGATAGGTTACGAGGTAAGAAGTTATATACTGCTTTGGCAAGGAAGTTGGCTAGGATTGTATGGAGTGTTTGGTATAATAATAAGCCTTATGAGCCTAAGTGATTAAAGGTCCCTCCCCCTTAATCGCCACGTGGGTCTAGATGGCCCACGTGGCAATCTTAGCTAACACTATTCTTGAAGTATGACCGAAAGATTTATTACTGAACGCCCTTGTGATTTATGACTTCAACAGTAAATTCTCAATTTACATTGTATTTAATTAAAAATTAGTGCCGCGGCCGGGATTTGAACCCGGGCCACGGGCTTGAGAGGCCCGCATACTTTCGGCGTATCGAGCTTGACCGGGCTATACTACCGCGGCGTTATTATATTAAAATTATAAGCATAAAAAGTTTAAGCTTAATTTCTCACGGATATTTTGCTTTACGTCCTATTATCCATGGTAAGACGAAGAAAATTAATGCAATTATCGTAAATAATATTCCAAATATAAATAGATAGGGTAATTGAGAAGGATTACCTGCTCCAAATACTATAGGTATGGGTCCTAAAAATACTACGCCAGCAAAGCCTCCATTTGTAGTTGTAGACACAGTAGTTGAGCTAATAGAAGCTAAAGTTAAAATGATTATACCTAGAAATATTAAACCTATTCCTGCATAGATTAGCTTCATATATAATATTATTATTTTGTTATCCTTTAACTTTTATTCGGATTAATTTCTTCTATATTTATTAAATGCTAGAAAAGTTTATATATACGTATAAGCATAAAGTTTATAAGGGGTTTTAAAAAGTTTCCCTCTTCTGGGTGGTTTTATGTCAGAAAGTAATAAATCTCAAGCTTCTGCTACTCCTTGTCCTCCAGATAAAATAGTTTTTGATGAGGAAAGAGGAGAGTATATTTGTACGGAAACTGGGGAAGTGATAGAAGAAAGGGCAATTGATCAGGGGCCCGAATGGAGGGCTTTCACTCCAGAAGAAAAAGAGAAAAGAAGTAGAGTTGGAGGTCCATTAAATCAGACTATACATGATATGGGTATATCCACTGTAATTGATTGGAAAGACAAAGACGCAATGGGTAGAACTTTAGATCCAAAGAGGAGATTAGAAGTATTAAGATGGAGAAAGTGGCAAATTAGAGCAAGAATACAATCTTCTATAGATAGAAACTTAGCACAAGCAATGAATGAGTTAGAGAGAATAGGAAACTTGCTTAATTTACCAAAGGCTGTAAAAGATGAGGCTGCTTTAATTTATAGAAAAGCTGTTGAGAAAGGATTAGTGAGAGGCAGAAGCATTGAAAGTGTTGTTGCAGCATCTATATATGCAGCTTGTAGAAGAATGAAGATGGCAAGGACATTAGATGAAATTGCTCAATTTACAAAGGCTAACAGAAAAGAAGTAGCTAGATGTTATAGATTAATTTTAAGAGAATTAGATATTAATGTCCCTGTCAGTGATCCAAAGGATTATGTTACTAGAATTGGTAGTTTGTTAGGCTTAAGCGGTTCTACAATGAAGATGGCAATAGATATTATTGAGAAAGCTAAAGAGTCTGGTCTAACGGCTGGAAAAGATCCTGCTGGTCTGGCGGCTGCTGCAATTTATATAGCGGCCTTACTTAATGATGAAAGAAGAACACAGAAAGAGATTGCACAGATTGCAGGTGTTACAGAAGTAACTGTTAGAAATAGATATAAGGAATTAACACAAGAGTTAAAAATTCAAATTCCAAACCAATAAAATTTTAACTTTTTTCTTAGTTTAACTCTTTTTATTTTCTTTCTTTTTATTCTATTATTATGATGTTAGATTCTGGGTAACCCATTTTCATAAGAAGTTCTTTTACTCTTTCTCTGTGATCTCCTTGTAATTCTATTTTTCCATTTTTAACTGTTCCGCCTGCAGCAAGCTTTGATTTGAGTTCTGAGGCTATTTTCTTTAATTCTACATCAGAACCAGAAAGGCCTTCTATTATTGTTACTTCTTTTCCATATCTTCTTTTTTCTACTTTTATTTTTATGAATTGTTCTTCTTTATTTAATTGTTCACAAATTTCGGGTGGTAGACCTCCACACAGATTATCAGACATTCTCAAAGATTTTTATTGTATTTGGGATTTTTCAACTTTTCTGTTAACAGTTAGGTTTTTAATTATGAGGTTTTTATTATCTCTTATGGCAAAATATAGGTGTGGTAACTGTTGGAGAGAATTTGATGACGAACAATTAAGAGCTCTTCCAGGTGTGAGATGTCCTTATTGCGGCTATAAAATAATCTATATGGTAAGAAAACCTACAGTGAAGGTTGTTAAAGCGATCTAGCCTTATAAATCTGGGCAGATGTTTCTAAGATTATTCTGGCTCCTAATACTGAGGTTATTCCAGATGGATCATGAGGTGGTGAAACTTCTACTACATCAAAGCCTACAACTCTTTTATCTATTATAAGCGATATAATATCTAGTACTGTAGTTGGGTCTAATCCTTCAGGCTCTGGAGTAGCTACACCTGGAGCATAGGCAGGGTCTATCCCATCCATATCATATGTTACATAGATTTTTTCACAATCTCTGAAATTGTTAACAATTTTCTTTGCAGTCTCTCTTACTCCTAATAATCTTATTTGGTGCGGTGTAAGGTAAGCTATTCCATTTTTATTTGCGTAATCTAATTCTTCTTTAGAGATAGCTCTTGTGCCTATTTCCATTATTTTAACTCCTTGTTCTGATATTCGTCTCATAACACAGGCGTGGTCGTATTTATAACCCATATATTCATCTCTAAGATCTAGATGTGCGTCAATACTAAGTACACAGTCTGCTTTAATTCCTTTTACAGTTCCTACAGTGACAGAATGTTCTCCACCTATACCTATTATTATTTTTCCTTTTTCGGCAAAATAACTAGTTACGTCAGATATTCTTCTTATATTTTCTTCTACATCAGACGGATGCATTACTACATCTCCTACATCATTAAATCCTACTTCTCCCATATCTATTCCAGTTCTTATAGAATAAAACTCAATAAATTGTGCATACTCTCTTATGGTAGATGGTGCAAATCTGGAACCGGGTCTGAAACTACTTGTTATATCTAATGGTAGACCAATTACAACAAATGGAGATGTTGGTTTATTAAATCCGGCAAATAATCTACTATTTTCATTTAAGTATAATAACCTGCTATCTGACATGAGAGTAGAAATTTTTAATCTTGTTTATATGCTTATCTCGTATGAGTGAGAAGTTAATTGAGTTGGCGAAAAGAAGAGGAATATTTTGGCCTTCATATGAAATTTACGGTGGTGTTGCAGGACTTTATGATATTGGTCCTATTGGTGTTAAAATAAAAAATAAGATTATTGAGTTATGGAGAAGATATTTTATCTATGATAATTCTGAGTTTGTAGTAGAAATAGAGACACCAATGATAACGCCTTATAAAGTATTAGAAGCTAGTGGTCATGTGGAAAACTTTACAGATCCAATTGTTGAATGTACAAAATGTCATAAAATTTATAGAGCTGATCATCTTATTGAAGAATTGGCTAAAATAAATGTTGAGGGTCTTTCGCCATCAGAATTAGATAGAATAATTAGAGAAAAAGGGCTAAAATGTCCTGCTTGTGGTGGTGAATTGGGTGAGGTAAGATTATTTAATTTGCTTTTTACTACAAATATCGGTCCATATGCTGGTAATCAAGGATTTTTAAGACCAGAAACAGCACAAGGAATGTTTACCTCATTTAAGAGAGTTTTTGAGGCATTTAGGCAAAAGTTGCCTTTAGGCATTGCACAAGTAGGTAGGGTCGCTAGGAATGAAATTTCTCCTAGGCAAGGTCTAATAAGAATGAGAGAATTTACCATAATGGAAGTAGAATTTTTCTTTGACCCAGAAAGTAATGTAAATCCACCTCTTGAAAAATTCGGCAATATGAAGCTTAATATCTTAAGGGGAGAAGACAAACTTAAGAATGAAAAACCGAAAGAATATAGTATTGAAGAACTTCTAAATGAGAAGATAGTATTGAATCCTTGGATGTTATATTGGATGGCTACTGCTGCTAAATTTGTCACCGCATTAGGTATGAAATCATATTATTTTGAAGAAAAATTACCTCATGAAAGAGCGCACTATTCTAAGCAAACTTTTGATCAAATTGTTGTTATAGGAGACGAAAAAGTTGAAATCTCCGGGCACGCATATAGAACTGATTACGATTTAAGTAGACATATGAAGTATAGTGGACAAGATATGACTGTTTTCAAAAAATATGATAAGCCAAAAACTATAAAGAGAAAGATAGTTGTAATTAATAAAGATTCTCTAAATAAGGAAGATAAAGAATTTGTAAAGAATTTTATGAGTTTTATATCTTCTAAGAAACCAGAAGAAATAGAGGAACTTATTAAGGCAAATGAGAAAGTAAATGGCAAAAACATATCTAGTTATGTAAAAATATTAGAGAAGGAAGAGAAAGTTAACGGTGAAAAAATCGTACCTCATGTAGTTGAGCCCTCTTTTGGTGTTGAGAGATGTTTATATCTAACTCTATTAAATGCTTATAAGGAGAAAGAAGGAAGGATAGTGTTATCATTACCTAAATATTTAGCTCCTTATGATGTTGCTGTATTTCCACTTTTAGAAAGGGAGGAGCTTATTAACAAGGCTAAAGAAGTATATAATCTCGTTAGAGAAAGATTTGATACAATTTTTGATGATTCTGGTAGTATAGGAAAAAGATATGCTAGAGCTGATGAAATTGGTGTTCCTTATTCTATAACGATTGATCCACAGACTTTAGTTGATAATTCTGTAACTATTAGAGACAGGGATACTTGGCAGCAAATAAGAGTTAATATTAACGATATTGTCTCGGTATTAGAAAGGTTGTTTAAGGGTGAAGAGTTTAATAAGGTAGGTAAAGTAATTAATAATGAAAATGAGTAAGGATGAAAAAGAAGAGGAAAAGAAGGTTGATGTAAAATCGTTAGTAAATATTATACCTCCTGCATCTTCTTTAAAGAAGAGTAAAGCTCCGCCTAAAGAAAAGAGAGTGAAAATGAAAAAGAGACCAGATGTAGATCAAGGCATTATTTTAATTTCAAGTAAATTAGCCACAGAACTAGGAATAAGTGATGAGGCAGAGGTATCCATAAAGGGAAAAAGAGCTAAGTTTAAGGTTATTATTCAAGATGGATTGCCAGATACAGAAATTTATGGAAATGATGCAGACATGATAAAATTAGGTCTTGAGGATAACAGTACAGTGAGCGTGAGGGCTTCTAAATGAATGAAAGTGATATAGAGATAGGTAGAGTTTTACTTCAATTTGACCAGGTTATTGAAGAACATAACTCTTATCTCGAGGAACTAGAAAATTTAATAGAATTACCTAATGCTGAGACGGATAGAATTTATAGAATTTTAAAAAGAATGAGAAGAACTAGAAAGGAAATATTAAGTGGTATATCAAATATAGTCAAGCATATAGCTAGTTCCAATGATAAAAAAATAAAAGAGGAGGCATTGGGTATTATGAATTATTTTTATGTTGTTGGAATTAAAGATGAGGAAAACGCTTTAAGAAAAGTTATGGAAATAGACTTGTCATTTAAAGAGGATGTAGAAAAAGATATTGAAATACTGGAAAAGATAAGGTCATTAGTGATGCAATTTATTTATTAACCATGAGTTACTTTGTATCATGAATGAGTGTTCCAGAATTAAACATAGAGGAGCAAGTGCAAAATATATTAAATAATATATTGGATCAGCTTAGATTATTATACCAACAATTTATGGAAAATGATGTGAATCATATGCAGATTTACTCTAAAATTGATGGATTAAAATCTGTAGTCGAAGATTCTAAATATAAACTGGGTGAATACATTATAAAAGTTAAAGAAGGAATAGAAACAGCAAGTTTATACTTAGATATACTAAATTATATAGAAAAAGTTTCGCAAAATTTAAGTGCAGTATCTTATAGATATACAGTTTTGCAAAGTAAAATAAAAATTGAAGATAAGATAATCCAATCGCTATTAATTAGTATGATAGAAAAATTAATTGCTGCAACCAGTAATGCTCTTGAATCTTTTAGACTGTTATCTCTTAATACTAGAAAGTCAGCTGAAAAAGCTAGGAATATTATAAAAATAGAAGAAGAAGTAGACGATCTATATAGAAACTTTGAGTTAAAATTGTTTGAAAAAGAAAGTGAACTTGCATTTATGATGTTAACAAAAGACATAGGTGACAGATTAGAAGATTGTGCAGACTTATTACGTGATACCGCAAATAATATACTTTACATTAGCTATCTAAGGGAATAGAATGATAGGTGAATTAGTAAAAGATAAGATTCTTATAAAAAATATTGAAG
The DNA here is from genome assembly GCF_009729055.1 of Sulfurisphaera ohwakuensis. Classification (GTDB taxonomy): domain Archaea; phylum Thermoproteota; class Thermoprotei_A; order Sulfolobales; family Sulfolobaceae; genus Sulfurisphaera; species Sulfurisphaera ohwakuensis. The sequence goes on from NZ_CP045484.1 coordinate 239,420, forward strand.
ATGCTAGATCAATTTATAAAATGGGATATTATGGTAAGCCTATTGGTATTTCAAAGCCTAAATCTGCTGAAGAAATAAATTCTGAACTAATATTATCTTTAATAGAAGGAGTATACCTGGTTAAGAAAGGTAAGTTAGAGATTGTTTCAAATGGTGAAAGATTAGATTTTGAGAGATTATATCAAATAGGAGTTACACAAATTCCTAGATTTCGTATACTCTATAGTGTTTATGAGGATTTAAGAGAGAAAGGATATGTAGTAAGATCTGGAATTAAGTATGGTGCAGACTTTGCCGTTTACACCATAGGTCCTGGAATTGAACATGCTCCTTATTTAGTTATAGCTCTTGATGAGAATTCTCAGATCTCATCTAATGAGATTCTAGGATTTGGAAGAGTTTCACACAGTACCAGAAAAGAACTTATTTTGGGTATTGTTAATTTAACTAACGGAAAAATAAGATACATAATGTTTAAATGGTTGAAGATGTAATATGATTATAGGCTTAATAAAAATTGGGTGATAAATAATTGAATCCCAGAGACGGCACCTTTAGGCAAAAACCTAGCTTTAATGCTGACGAGCCAAAACCTATGCCTTTAGGAGAAAAATGTAATTATCTCTGTCCTTATTTTAGATGTAATAAAAAAGCACTTAATATACAGAAGAAATATATTAAAGGGACTCCTCAAAAAATTGGATATTGTATGTGGGTTGGAGATATATGTATAACCGGTGATTGTCAATACGCTTACTGTGAAAAAAGGGCCTTATTGCCCGGTAATAAATGTGCTTTTGCCATAAAGAGGAATGAAAACGGGGAAGATATGGAGAGAGAGTTAAAGAAAGAAGAAGAATATGATAGTAAAATGAAAGATATATTGTCTAAGAGGTTTGGTCACAAGGGATATGATTTGCTGTAGCAGTGTGCCAATGTTTATATAAGGAATTAGATATTTTTAACAAATCAAGAATTTTTCCTACAACAAAGTTTATCAAATCATCAACACCTTGTGGTGAATGATAGAAAGCTGGGGATGCGGGCATAATTATTCCTCCAGCTTTAGAAACCTTTAGAGCATTTTGTAATTCTATAGTCCCTAGGGGTGTTTCTCGTATTACTAAGATTAGTCTTTTTCTGACTCTTAAAAAATTAAGAGCTGTTCTAGATAATAAATTAGACGCGATTCCATTAGCAATTTCTGCTAGGGTTTTTATGCTACATGGTACTATGACCATTCCTCTTGTTTCTACTATATGACTTGAACTAGAAGGAGGAGCCTCTATTTGATCTTCGTCATAAATAATAGAGTCTTGAGCTTTAAAGAAAGAGTCCAAATCAATATCACATTCTATTTTAGCTACTTTTTTTGCTTCTTTGCTTAAAATAACTTCAGTTTTGTAACCCAACTCTTTTAGTGCCTTAACTGTTCTTATACCATAAATTATTCCGCTAGCACCACTTATACCTACAATAACTGTCCTTTTCTTGTCCCTACTTTCTGTTCTTGTCTCCTTATCCATTCCCTCACCCAATTATTATAACATTGTTTACTACAAAAAACCCATGGCTTATTATTGCAGCATGTTTTAACTACTATAGGATTATCTCTTATTATTTTGCCACACCAGCTACAGTGTAATTGGTTCACTTTTGTGTCTAACTGAAAAGGCATAGATGTTAATTTGGGTTATAAAATAAATAGATTTTTCATAAAAATGCTATATTAGCCAGTTTATAATCTACTTAATTCATGGATTCCAATTCAATAAAGGTTAAACAAGTAGATGAGGTTAAAATAAGTAAATACATTTTGAAGTATACTTTTCAAGACTGGGAGGATATAGTAGAAAGTGACGTAGTTATAGTAGGGGCTGGTCCTTCTGGAATGACTGCTGCATATTACTTAGCTAAAGCTGGTCTAAAAACTGTAGTTTTTGAAAGAAGATTAAGTTTTGGTGGTGGTATTGGTGGCGGTGCTATGTTATTTCATAAGATAGTTATTGAATCACCAGCTGATGAAATATTGAAAGAAATGAAAATTAAATTAAACAAAGTTGAAGAAGGAGTTTATATAGTGGATTCAGCGGAATTTATGGCAAAGTTAGCAGCTTCAGCTATTGACGCTGGAGCTAAGATCATTCATGGAGTAACAGTGGATGATGTAATATTTAGAGAAAATCCTCTAAAAGTTGTAGGAGTTGCAGTAGAGTGGACTGCAACACAAATGGCTGGGTTACATGTAGATCCCTTATTTATTTCAGCGAAAGCTGTTGTTGATGCTACTGGTCATGATGCTGAAGTAATTTCTGTTGCTGCAAGAAAAATTCCGGAATTAAACATAGTTATTCCTGGGGAAAAATCTGCATATAGTGAGATAGCTGAAGAATTGACCGTAGAAAATACCGGTATGGTTGCACCTGGTTTATATGCTGCTGGTATGGCTGTGACTGAAGTGAGAGGATTACCTAGAATGGGTCCTATCTTTGGTGCTATGGTCTTATCTGGTAAAAGAGTGGCTGAAATAATTATAAAAGATCTCCGTTACTCTTAAAGCCTATTATTATATTTTTTATTTCGATGAGTGAAGTACAACAAACTAAAATAAAGATTTCAGAAAAAGCTGAGGGTATAGTTGAAAGGGATATAAAAAATAATGTAATTGGTAGAAGAGAATTATATATTAAAGTTTTTCATATTGGTAGTGGAACGATATCAAGGAAAGATATGATTAAAGCAATTGCATCAAGTTATGGAGCTCAAGAAGATCTTGTGGTAATAAAGAAAATTCATACACTTTACGGTGCAGGTATTAGCTATGTTAGAGCGAATATATATAATGATAAGAAAACTTTACAAGAGTTTGAACCTCAATATTTAATAGGAAGAGATACTGGTCAAAAAGTAAAGAAAGGTGGTAAAGGTGCCCAAAAACAAGGATGAAAGTCAAAAAGCTATAGTTAGAACCTATTATATAATAGAAGGAGATAAAATTAAACTTAAAAATAAAAAATGTCCTAGATGCGGTAGTATTATGGCTCATCATATGAAACCTGTTGAGCGTTGGGCTTGTGGGAAGTGTGGTTACACTGAGTTTATAGGTAAAGGGAAATGAATGTTTTAGGGATCGAATCTACTGCTCATACTTTTGGGGTAGGTATAGTTTCTGATGATGATAGTGAAATAAGAATATTATCAAATGAAAGGGATACTTTTGTCCCTAAACAAGGTGGAATGAAACCTAGTGATTTGGGTAGGCATCATTCTGAAGTTGCACCAGAAGTATTACAAAAGGCCTTAATAAAGGCTAATTTGAGCATAAGAGATATTAATTATATAGCAGTTTCTTTAGGTCCTGGTATAGGGCCAGCATTAAGAGTAGGAGCTACAATAGCTAGAGCATTATCTTTAAAATATGACATTAAACTTGTACCCGTAAATCATGGAATTGCCCATATTGAAATAGGAAGATTTACAACTAGATCTAAAGATCCTTTAATCTTGTATCTTTCTGGAGGGAATACTATAATAACAACTTATTTAGATGGCAAGTATAGAATTTTTGGTGAAACGTTAGATATAGCATTAGGAAATATGTTAGACACATTTGTTAGAGAAGTAGGGCTAGCTCCTCCTTATATTGTAAACGGTGTTCATCAAATAGATTTATGTGCAAATAAAGGTGGGAATTTTATTGAGTTACCATATATAGTAAAGGGTCAGGATATGTCTTATAGTGGTTTGCTAACTGCTGCTTTAAGAGCGACAAAAAATAATAGACTTGAAGATGTATGTTATAGTGTTAGGGAAGTGGCTTTTGATATGTTATTAGAGGCTACTGAAAGAGCATTAGCATTGACTGGAAAGAAAGAAATTCTTGTTGTTGGGGGTGTTGCAGCTAGTGTAAGCTTAAAGACTAAGTTGTATAATCTTGCGAAAGATTGGAATGTTAAAGTAAAAATAGTTCCACCAGAATATTCTGGAGATAACGGGGCAATGATAGCTTTTACTGGTTTACTTGAGGCAAGGCACGGAGTTACAATTCCAGTAGAAAAAAGTATTATTAGACCTAGATGGAGAGTAGATCAAGTAGATGTGATATGGAGATTATCAGAGAATTAAAGAGAGGAGCAGAGTCCATAATTTATGAAGGATATTTTGCGGGTATTCACGCTATATTTAAGAAAAGAATATCTAAATCTTATAGAGATCAAAAACTTGATTATAAAATTAATAGTGAAAGGACTAAATTGGAAGCTAGATTAATGTATTCAGCTTTAAAAAATGGTATCAATGTTCCAGCATTATTACTTGTTGATCCTTATGAATACTTAATTGTCATGGAATATATAGACGGATTTCCTGTGAAAGAAATAGTTCCTAAGTATAAAGATGATAATTTAATCCGAATTGGTGAAATGATAGGGGAAATTGCTGGAAAACTGCATAAATCTGGAATATCACATGGAGATTTCACTACAAATAATCTTATATACACTACCGATAATGAGATATTTTTAATAGATTTTGGACTATCTAAGAGAAGCGATGATATTGAAGATTTCGCAACAGATGTACATGTTTTTTTAAGGAGTTTAGAAAGTGTTCACTATGAATTTAAAGATATAATTTTCAAAGGTTTTGAAAAAGGCTATTCTAAATTTATGGATTTTAAGAGTATTATGAATACAGTGAAACAAATAAGAATGAGGGGAAGATATGTTGAAGAGCGTAGAAGTAAACGTAATAACGTCTAATGAAAATAAATTTAAGGAATTAGATTCTATAGCTAAGAAATATAATATTAAATTAAAGTGGATAAATTTACCTAAATTTGAAGTACAATCTGATTCTTTAGAGGAGATTGTTAGAAGTTCTGCTGTTATAGCTTTCAATATGATAAGATCTCCTTTAATTGTTGAAGATAGTGGTTTATTTATCGAAGCCTTAAATAATTTTCCAGGTCCTTATACTAATTACGTAAGGAGAACATTAGGGTTAAAAGGTATACTAAAACTTATGGAAGGTATACAAAATAGAAAAGCATATTTTATGACAGCATTATGTTATGTTGATGAAGAAGTTATTAGAGTATTTACTGGTAAAGTAGTTGGGAAAATCTCTGAATCTATAAGAGGAGATAAAGGTTTTGGTTTTGACCCAATATTTATACCAGATGGAGAGGAAAGAACTTTTGGTGAAATGAATATTGAAGAGAAAAATAAGTATTCACATAGGGGTAAAGCCTTTGAAGAGTTTATAAAATTCTTTCTTACTTATATCTCTTAGTTTCTTCAATGCTCTCCTTATTCAATTCACTAAAATTGTTTATAGAATATTCATATAGATATTTATACTCTTCTTCTGTTAATTCTGGTAGTTTTTCTACTTCAAGGAATTCATTAAGTTCATTAATAGATGATATATTAGGGAGAACTGAAGAGACTCTTTTGTTATATAGTATAAATTTTAAAGCTAATTGAGATAATTTCATTCCCTTTTTTCTAGCAAAGGAAAGAAGAGGCTTAGAAAGTTCAACAGCTCTTCTGATCCAATTAATATCTTTCAAGCTTCTGTGTAGTTTAGGATCATTATATATTGGCCATTTATCTTCAATTAGTGCATCGGATGCGTGAGGTACTCTAACGAAATGACCAATATCATAATCTAAGAAATCTATTCCAGGCTTTAATTCGATTAAGTTGTATATATATTCCAGGCTTTCATATCCCATTTTTATGGCTTCTATGCCTTCCTCTCCCCATCCCAATGTTGGTCCTAATGCTACTCCAATTAATCTAACTTTTCCTTCTTTTTTCAAACCTTGTAAAAAATCCAAAATTTCTTTATTTTTTATTATATGTATCTTAGGATTATGTATCATTAAGATATCTACGTAATCTGTATTAAGTCTCTCTAAGCTTTTCTTAAATGCAAAATCTAAATATTCTATTGAAAATCTCTGTGAAGCTCTATTATTTACTCTATTATAGAAATCATAGCCTATTTTTGTTAGAATGATTATTTTGTCTCTTTTTGTGTTAAAGACTTTGGCTAATATTTTTTCACCAAGTCCTTCACCATATACATCAGCAGTATCAAAGAAGTTTATTCCATTTTCTAATGCTTTCCTTAATATCTCTTCAGCTTTGTTAATTTCTCCTCCCCACCAATCAGTAACAAGGCTCCAAACACCAATTCCTATTTCTGACACTTCAATATTAGTATGATCTATTTTTCTTAGATTCATGTAATACTACACCTAATGTTAAAATCATTTTTGATGTTATAAAAAGCATAGTGTATAATGCTTGTAAAAGTGCCAGAAAGAGTATTTGATGAACTACTCAGAAAATTGAAAATTCAAGTATATGAATATAATTCTAGAATAAAGGAATATGGGGTTTATCTTAAGCCTTATCACATCGTATACAAGAATGGAAAGCAGTATATATATATAGGGAAATATTGGTATAAGTTAGATAAAAAAGATGGAAAGCTTAAATGGATTTATTTAGGTAAGAAAAAACCAGACCAAAATTTACCAGATCCTCCAGCAATACCAGATTATACGATTATAAAAGACATTGAGGGATATATTATTGATGAAAAGGCATTAGATGAGATCAAATGAGAGCATTTTTTTAATCTTTTCAATTATCCCTAATTTTATACCATTCAAAATCATCGTTAGATCCTCATAATCTAATTTTATAAGTTCTGATATAGCAAGAATTGTTGACGGAGTAAATGGACTACCCATGAAAGCTTCTATGGAATATTTTCTTGAATTTACTCTAGCTAAGCGATAAAGAGTCGCAAAAGCATCATATACATTTGTCAGAGTCAAGTTTTTAGCATAAGAAGTTCTAGCCAAGATATCTAATATTTCTTTATTATTATTAGCAGATGCCAAGTCTTTTAATAAACTTTCATCAATTTTACAACTAATATTTTCAACAAGATGAAGTTTATATGCCATCATAGAAGCATAATAATCTTCGTAAGTGCAAATTATGTCTTGAGCTTTTGATTTCCAATCTCCTCTGAATTCACTAACTATTTTTGATAATTTATAAATGAAATAAAATTCTAATAAGGAGTTTATTTCAGAGGGGGTCTTTTTAGATGCTCTAGCCATTGCAAATTTTAATCCTTCATTAATTATACCTTTTGAAAAGTTTAAAATATCGTCTAAATTTTGTGGATTAGAATCTGCAAGTTCTTTTATTAATAGAAAATTATCAGATATTTTGGTTCCAGTTAATACTGAAGTGATTAGAGGTTCTAATTCGTTTAGGCTGAATAAATATAAGTATAAATCTATTATATCCGCGTTTGTTTTGACGTTACTTACGTATCCTCTAATTTTTAATAGGAAATTAATTGCGCGCTGCCTAAATTTTTTCTCTGCATTTTCTATGGTTGAAGGTATCTCTTCAATATAACCTCTATCTTTAAGCACTCCAATTGCATCTCTCCAATCACTTGAAGTTAAAAGCTCATTTATTGTACCCCTAGTTATAATGAATGACTTATATAACCTAGCTATTGCTGTGGAATATGCTAATGTGCTACTCATCTACTTAAATACCTCCTCGATTTTCTTTAGAACAAAATCTGTAGCTTTTTCAATGTTTTTTTGTCCTTTGTTCTTTATCTCAGTTATTTTTTTATCTCTTTCCTCAGAAAACTTCTTTGATAATTCATTAATTTTGTCATTCGTATTTTTCTCTACTTCTTTAGAAATTTGATTAAAAACTTCTTCCGCTACTCCTTTAAATTCTGTTGCTAACGATTCAGAAAAAATTACGAGTTTTTTTCCATCATCAGCTATATTTTTTTCGATATTTTTTAGCTCTTCTTCAAATCTTACTATTAGATTAGCGTATGTCGATAATTTTGAAGACATGCTATTATAATACTCTAAACACTACTTTTTAATGATTTTCTTCCTCTAATGATATAACCGGTATGCATTACTCCAATATTTTTTGGCCTTACAGCGTTCTCTTTAATTTGATATTCTCTTAGGATGAGTTCTTCAGCATGAATATCAATAAAACCATTATTCTTTAAAGCTATGCCAGTTTTTTCTATTTGATTTACTGTAGGAACAAAAATAACTATTGAGCCAGACGGTTTTAAAGCTTGATATGCAAATTTAACTACATTCCATGGGTCTGGCATATCAAGAAATATTGCATCTACACTAGTTTCGTCAAATCCTTCTCTAACATCTTTTAACTTAAATACAACTCTGTTTGAAAATCCTAAAAATTCAACGTTTTTCTTTGCTATTTCTTGCATATCTTGTCTAATATCATAAGTTATAACTTTACCATTATCTCCTAAATAATGAGCTAAAGATATAGTTAAAAACCCAGAACCTGTGCCAGCCTCAAGTACAGTATCTCCAGGCTTTATGCCAGAAGAATATATCATATAAGCAATATCTTTAGGATAAAGAACTTGAGAAGGCCTTCTCAATCCGTTATAAATATCAATTAATGTGGGTCTTAATATATATGCTTTATTTCCAGTTGATAATGTAACCTCAACTCCATATTCTAAGCCTATTATGTCATCTAAGCTTAATGCTCCTTTATCGCTTCCAACTTTTTTTCCTTTTCTAACTTTTACTAAATAAGTTCTTTTAGTATCTATCCAAAGAGTTATTAAATCCTCTTCTTTTATCATCAGAATTAGAAAGAATAAGAGAAATTAAAAATCAGTTCTGGTGTCTTATTTCATTATTCAAAAACACCAGCTTTCATCATTTGTCGTTTACCCATAGCTCTTTCCTAATAAACTCATTTAGTGCTGCTCTTATAACTTCACTTCTTGATGTGTATCTTCCCGTATTTATTAATTCATCTATTGCCTCTAAGAATTGTTCTGGTAATTTGACAGTTATTATTCTCATTATTGGTCAGTTATTTTGCTTCTATTATATAGTCTTATAAGCATTATTCCTTACTTTTATCAGCCTTTTCCCATAAATACTCAAAATAAACTTTGCCTATTTCTACGAAATAAATATGATTTGAGAACATACCTAATAACATATTTCCTTGAGTTTTTATTATTAAAAATATAGAGTTAGAAGTTATAATACCGCTTCCAAACATTGAGTCTAAATATTTTATGTTAAGGACATTGCTCTCTATATTAATATTTTTTGTTAATATAACTCTTACATCATATTTATATGAATTTGCTTCTAATATTTTAATTAAATCATCTGAAATTAGTTCTTTAAAAGATATAGCAACATAATATTTACTTGAGTTCTCAGCTAATATTTGCTTTAAAGTCTGTGCAATATTATCTTGCTGTACTAATGCTATGTTATAGAATGATGTTTGAGAAGAAAGTAATACAGAAATAGGTAGGATTAGTTCTCTTTCTACCTTGTCTAATGCATCAGAAATATTCTTTTTAACATTCTCCCATACTTCTCTTATGGGATTAGCTACATAATACGATGGTCTCTTTCCTATTCTTCTAATCCATCCTCTTCCTTCAAGTTTTGTTAAAATTGGATAAATTTTAGTATACGAAATATTTACTTTGTCTGATAATTCTTTAGCAGTCATTTTTCCATTAAGTAATAATAAAAAATAAAGTTTCAATTCATTTCGGGTTATTCCGAAGGCTCTTGCTATATTTCCAATTTTACTAACTATATCATCTATGTTCTGAGACATGTTAACATTTTTATTTTCCTTATACATATTAATAAACGGTGTGCTAAATGGGTGGTGCTAGTAAAAAACCTATATCTACTGTAGAGAAAAGAATGAAAAAGATGGCTGAGGAACAGCAAAAGAAGCAGCAAAAAAGAGCAACAACAAAGACAGGGAAAGAGTTAACTAGTAAGAACGTTGTAATTGATAATGAAACATTAAAGAAAGTGCAAGAAGAACTTAAAAAAGAGACCATAGTGACACCTTATACGTTATCAACTAAGTTAAATGTTACTATAAGTGTAGCAAAGAAAATTTTGGAAGAGCTTGAGAGGCAAGGAGTAGTAAAAATAGGGACTAAAGATAGAAGAACAGCTGTTTATATAGCTGCTTCATAAAATTATTATTCTTCGTCTTCTTTTTGCTCTTCTAATTTTCTTCCTACATTAGTTTTAATCTTTTTTATACTTTTACAGAACCCTTGTAATACAGAATCTATGTTGTTTATACTACCTATTCTTTCTCTTCCAGCTTCTTGGGTTAACACTGTAGATTCAACATAAACAACTGTATCTTCTTCTTCAGCTTGTTTATAAATTAAAGAGTTAACACTTGTAACAAAGGTAGGAGATGAGCCTATTATTTCTCCGTTTTCATCTTCTATTGTTTCTCCCACAATAATATAAGGAAGACCATTTTCTATAGTTCTTGCTATTGCCATATATTTAATTATATCATAACCATTCCTAGGATAAGCTTTTACTGTACCTACTATTGCTGCAACGTTATTAAGTGATAATAGCCTATTAATTTCTGGGGAAAATATATCATCTTCAGATATTATTCCATACCTTTTATCTAATGACATGTATACGGGTTCTTTACCGGCTGAAATTCCTAATCTCACATCTTTTTCTGAAACAATAATTTTTCTATATTTTCCTAATATTTCTCCTTGAGGTGATATTATAAGTGTTGTGAGGAAGATCTTAGGGCCTGCTTGTTCAAGAATTGGACCTGCAATTAAATGAATTTCTCCTTCCATTGATAGGTTTATTAATGTATCAGTAACACTACCAGGTATTTTTTCAGCTAAATTTTTTATTATACTTTTAGATTTCTTATCATTTTCGTATATTTCAAAGATATTACCTGCAGGGAATAATGAAGGTAAGATAACTAATTTTGCTCCCTTATCTTTTGCAGCCTTTATTAGTTTTTTAGCTTTTTCTATGTTATATTTCTTACTCATTTCTTTCAATCTAAGATGAAGTAAACCTATTAGCATAATATCACCTAATACTCTTTATTTCGTAATAAATATCCTTTAATATTTGTATATAATCTTGTTTACCTTGTTCTACCATATCCATCAACTGCAAAAGATTTCTTGTTCTTTCCTCAGATACAAAACTACTAAACTTTTGATTTAAATACTTATTTACTTCTTTGCCTAACTGTGTCGGGATAAGCTTCTTAGTTTTTTTACTTTCAATAACATATCCTCTTTTTAATATTGTGCTAATTATCGTAGCGTATGTACTAGGTCTTCCAATCTCTTTTCTCTTCATTTCGGCTACTAATTCCGCTTGAGTATACAAATTTACTGTACTTTTAACGAATGAACCAGTTAGTTGGATTGTAAAAACTAGTTCCGCATTTGTTGAGCCAGTTGTTTCTTGAAGTTTCTTTATAATACTATTTTTAATAATTCTTGTAGTAGGAAGATATAGGAATTTAGAATAGTCAAGCTGAATAGGAAGTTTTATATCTGTGATAAATTCAGAATAATTCTGTAAAGTTTTTAATTCAGAATTACAGTTACTATCTTCACATATTTTATATTCAATTCTCTCTTTAATAACTTTTAGGGGAGCTAATTGGCTTGTAATAAATCTTCTAAATATTAAGTCGTATATAAGGAAATGTGCTCTCGTGATTTTTTTAGCTAATTCTATCTCTCCTTCATCGACAAGAAGTCTTAATTGGTCTACATCTAGAGGTCTAGTAGGCCTTATTGCTTCATGTGCACCTCCCTCTCCCCAGCTTCTCGGCTTAAATATTTTAGTGTAGTTTTCTCCAGCTATTTGTTTTAGATATCCTTCAGCTATTGATATTCCTGTGTTAGAAATTCTAGTACTATCTGTCCTATGATAGGTTATAAGTCCTAACTCAAAAAGATCTTGAGCAATTTTCATTGTTTCAGATGCTGAGATTCCATAAAATTGATTAGCATCATAAAGTAAAGTATCTGTAGTATAAGGTGGTAGTGGATTTATTTCTTCTTCTAATACTTTTGTGTTAATGATTTTTACGTATATATTGGCATTTTTCCTTATTTTTTCATTTTGTTTGAGTACATAGAATTTAAGTTCGTTTATACCTTTAATACTACCATAATATATTTTTGTTTTATTTGCGTTATACTCTTCATATCTATTTACTATCCAATTAAGTACTGGTGATTGAACTCTTCCAGCACTTAAATTCTTATTTTCTTCACTTTTACAATTATAGCTCTTGCAATATTCTTTCCAGAAATCTTCTTGTAATTTAGTGGAAAGTTTAAATCCAATCCATCTATCTTCTATTCTCCTAACTATTTGAGATTTAACTAAATTTACGTTAAATGGTCTTGGATTATTGATTGCTTGGAGGATAGCTTTTCTAGTAACTTCATGAAATTCTGCTCTTTTTATGTTAGAATTAAATGGTTTTAAAGCAAGGTAAATATCCCAAGCGATTTTCTCTCCTTCAGTATCAGGATCTGTACCTATTAATATTTCATCTGCCTCTAAGGCTAATTTCCTTAATGCATCTATAGTAGCTGTTTTATCTAATATTATTTGTGTGGTATGACATTTAGGACACTGATTTCCTTGTTCAAAATCAGTAAACTGATGCCCATTTATACATTTCTTAATAGTATTATAATATGGTATAAAGTTAAAATGAGAATTCTGCTGCTGTACTTCAACACCGTAAATTCCTATGTTCTGAGTTGTTAAATCATATACATGTCCTCCTGTAGCTGCAACAATTAATATTTTATCTTCTAAAACGGTTTCGAAAGCTCTAATATTTTCAAGCTGTCTAATACTAGGTTTCGCAAAGAAGTTTGATATGGTTTTTGCTTTATTTGGCGATTCCACAATAAATAAAACCGTTTTAACTTTCTGTAACGAAGGTTCAATTTCTCCTTCTTTTTTTACCTTTAGTATTCTTTCTCTCTCTTCATTAATTTTATTTATTATTTCAGTTAAATCACTAGAGCCTATCTTATTATTTTTAATTTGTAACTCTTGCCATATAATTTCATCCAGGATCAATGAGAGTTTTCTGTTTAGTATATTGAATAAATTAATATCATCTATTAAGAGAACAGATAACCCAGTGGTTAGTTCTCCGCCATATATTCTTGAAGTTCTTCCGCTTGCTTGTATATATGTAAGATAGTCGGGCATGAGAATATAGCCGTTTGATATTACAAGATCTCCCAGTTCAGCTATCTTTTTAAGAATATTCTTATCTTCTAAGTATTTATTTACGACTTCATAGGCTCTAAGCAAAGTTTCATCCTCAAGCTTACCCTCTCTAGCTTGATTTGTTAGCATTGAAATTGCTGCCGGACTTAACTTTCTTAGTTTTCCTCTTACTCTACCAGCTAATCTTACAATATCCTGATCCTTAGTAATTAGACCTATCATACTTAAAATTCTAGATAATGCAACTAAATTCATTACTTCGCCTATCTTGAACTTAAATTTTGGAATTCCAACGAAAATAGCATACTTAACTCTCCAAGGTATATCTATTCCTCTTACTAGGATTCCATAATGAGTTGCAGATCCTATTAGAGCATATATGTTACCATTGGCGAAATCTTCAATTTTATTAGTATTAGATGAGGTTATCGTAACAACATTAAAACTATCACTCAATTTTGCTTCCAAGAATTTTGCATATTCTTGACCTTTATCAACTGGTACAAAGATAAGTCCTCCTTCACCTAGCTTGTTTAGAAGTTCTTTTAATAGATTTATTACATCATCATCGTTATTGGGTAGATATGCATATGTGTCGATTATTTTTCTCAAATAAATCACAGAACTACCTGGTCTAAAGCCCATTAATGCAGAAAGTACTGGATTACCACGAGTTAATGTTGCTGACGAAAATACGATAGTTTTCCCTTTAAGTTTATTTCCTCTTATTTCCTGGATTTTTGTATATACTGATTCATCTTCTCTAGATTTTCGTAGAAGCTCTTTTACTGATAAAATATCATCTTTTGAAAATCCAGCTAAATTAAGTATGGTTTCAGCACTTTTACTAGATTTTAATGCTGTATCAACGTCATCTACAAACATGAAATCATATTTTATGTTTTTTAGTTCATTTATTTTATCTATAAAAAATCTATTTGTTGCAATAAAGATATTAAAATCCCCTGCATTTAGTGCTTTGTATAACTCTTGTTTTTGAGATTCATTAATGCCAGAATGATAGTATAAGAGTTTTGTTTCTATATTAGTTTTATTAGAATACATAGATATTCTATCTACTGCTTGCTTAACTAAGCTTCTTGTAGGAAATATAAGAATAGATCTAAAATTCTTTGAGGAAAAGTATAATGAGGTAATAATACCAAATGTGGTTTTACCTAAACCTGGAGGAGCAATTATAGCAAAACTTTCCTTCCTTAAAACTCTTATAATCCAACTCTTTTGAGGTCCAAATGGAGGAAAGCCTATTATTCTTTTAAATAATTCAACGAAAATATCATATTCTCTTAGAACCTCTTTTATGTAGGATAGTCTATTTAGTTTATTTAACCTACTTAGTTCATCCACTAATTCTCTAATGTTATTAAATTCACGATCTTCTTCAAGGCACTCACTACATACAGATCCTTTATAGAGTCTTTCAGCTGAGATTACTCTGCCGCAATTAGGACATGAAGATAAGTAATTTGATGAAGGGATAGTATTCAAGATTCCCTATCACTAATTTATGTAACAGTTAGACTTATTTAAAAGATTGCATAGTTCAAAATAATGAGCCAAGAGGTCAGTCTAAGAGTAAGTGAAGCTAGACAAAGAGACGTAGGAAAAAAGATTGCAAGATTATCGGATTATACAATGAGAAGACTTGGGATTGAAACTGGAGATTATATTGAGATAATAGGTCCAAATGGTTCTGCCTTAGCTCAGGCTATGCCTTCTTATGATATTTCTGATGATGAAATAAAAATTGATGGATATATTAGGAAATCTATCGGAGTAGGGATTGGTGATGATGTAAAAGTAAAGAAAGCTAATGTAACTCCAGCAACTAAGATAACTCTTGCTCCTACACAACCAATAAGATTTGATAGAAGTTTCGTAGAATATGTAAAAGACCAACTAATGAATAAACCGTTGGCAAAGGGAGAAACAATACCAGTCCCAATTTACACTGGTACATTAGATTTCATAGTAATAAATACTCAACCTTCAAATTATGTATATGTTACAGAGTCGACAAACCTTGAAATAAGAGAGGAACCAGCTAAAGAAAGTGAATTAGGTGGATATCCTAAAGTAACGTGGGAAGATATAGGTGATTTAGAAGAGGCTAAACAAAAAATCAGGGAAATAGTTGAATGGCCTCTAAGGCATCCTGAATTATTCCAAAGATTAGGGATTGAACCACCTAAAGGAATTTTACTTTACGGCCCCCCCGGGAATGGTAAAACCTTACTTGCTAGGGCGTTAGCTAATGAGGTTGGAGCTAGTTTTTACACAATTAATGGCCCAGAAATTATGAGTAAATTTTACGGTGAGAGCGAGCAAAGATTAAGAGAAATTTTTGAAGAGGCACAGAAAAATGCTCCAGCTATAATATTTATTGATGAGATAGATTCTATTGCACCTAAAAGAGAGGAAGTTACTGGCGAAGTTGAGAAGAGAGTTGTAGCACAATTATTAACATTAATGGACGGGATTAAAGGTAGAGGAAAAGTAATAGTAATAGGTGCTACAAATAGACCAGATGCGGTAGATCCAGCACTAAGAAGACCAGGAAGATTTGATAGGGAAATAGAAATTAGACCCCCAGATACTAAAGGAAGAAAGGAAATCCTACAAGTACATACAAGAAATATGCCATTAGCAGAAGATGTAGATCTAGATAAACTTGCAGAAATTACATATGGATATACTGGAGCAGATTTAGCAGCACTAGCAAAAGAAGCTGCTATGAATGCTTTAAGAAGATTTATAGCTGAGAAGAAAATAAACCTTGAACAAGAAAGAATTCCTGCTGAAATTTTAAAGGAACTGAAAGTTACTATGCAAGATTTCTTAGAAGCTATGAAATCGATACAACCAACTCTACTTAGAGAAGTTTATGTTGAAGTTCCAAAGGTTCATTGGAACGATATCGGAGGTCTTGAGGAGGTTAAACAACAGCTTAGGGAAGCAGTTGAGTGGCCTTTAAGATTCTCAGAATTATTTAATAGAAGTGGAATAACTCCGCCTAAGGGTATTTTGTTGTTTGGTCCTCCTGGTACTGGTAAGACTATGCTTGCTAAGGCTGTTGCTACTGAGAGTGGTGCTAATTTTATTGCTGTTCGTGGTCCTGAAATCTTATCAAAGTGGGTTGGTGAGAGTGAGAAGGCTATTAGGGAAATATTTAGGAAGGCTAGGCAAGCAGCACCAACAGTAATATTCTTTGATGAAATAGACGCAATAGCACCAATGAGAGGACTAACAACAGACAGTGGCGTAACAGAAAGAATAGTAAACCAACTACTAGCAGAAATGGACGGAATTGTACCACTAAATAAGGTTGTCGTTATTGCTGCTACTAATAGGCCTGATATTCTTGATCCTGCTTTGTTGAGGCCTGGTAGGTTTGATAGGTTGATTTATGTTCCTCCACCAGATAAGAGGGCTAGGGCTGAGATTTTGAAAGTTCATACTAGGAATGTACCATTAGCTGAAGATATTACATTAGATGAGCTAGCTGAAAAAACAGAAGGCTACACTGGTGCAGATATCGAAGCTTTAGTAAGAGAAGCTACAATTAATGCTATGAGAAAGATATTCAATGATTGTGACAAGAAAGCAAAAGATCAATGTCAGAGTAATGTTGATTGTTATAATAGTAAAATGAGAGATTGTATGAATAATGCAAAAGTTGTTGTAACAAAAGAAGATTTTAATAAAGCTTTAGAGGTAGTTAAGCCAAGTTTAACAGCAGCTGATATACAAAGATATGAAAGACTAGCAAAAGAATTGAAGAGGTCAGTATTATGAAACAATATAAAATATTGTTTTTTATAGCAGATGGCTTAGGAGATAGGCCAGTAAGGAAACTTCAGGGTAAGACACCATTAGAATATGTGGATAAACCTAACATAAGAGAGCTTTTAAAGAATTCAATTGTAGGTCTTATGGATCCCATCTCACCAGGAGTTGTTCCAGGAAGTGATACCTCACATCTTTCCATGTTTGGTTTAGATCCACATAAATATTACAGAGGTAGAGGAGCTTTCGAAGCTATAGGTGCTGGTGCTAGATTAAAAGCAAGTGATGTAGCATTTAGAGGAAACTTTGCTACTGTAAATAACGAGTTTATAGTAGTTGATAGAAGAGCAGGAAGGAAAATAGAGGAAGCAGACGATTTAGTAAAAGAACTTAATGAGAAAATAGGAGAGATAGATGGAGTTAAGGTTAGGTTTTATCACGGGACCGAACATAGAGTCGCTGTAGTTTTGAGTGGTAAAGGGCTTACTGATAAGGTTAGTGACACTGATCCTCATGAAGTAAATAAAAAAGTTTTGGAGAGTAAGCCTCTGGATAATTCGCCAGAAAGTCAATTCACTGCTAGTATCGTAAATAAATTAACACATAAAATTTATGAAGTTTTAAATTCATCAGAAATAAATAAAATGAGGGTAAGTAAAGGAGAATTACCAGCGAATATTATACTACTTAGAGGCGCTGCTGAGTTTGTTGAGCTTCCTCAATTTGAAAGTTACACAAAGCTGAAAGCGGCTGCTGTGTCAGCGACAGCGTTGATTAAAGGAATTTGTGAGCAGATTGGAATGAGAGTTGTTACTCCTCCAGGAGCTACGGGAGGTTTAGATACTAATTACTTAGGAAAAGCTGATGCTGCAATAGAGTTATTAAAGGAATATGATTTTGTATTTTTGCATTTAAAGGCTACAGATGCAGCCTCGCATGATGGTAACATAGATGGAAAAGTATATGCTATTAATAAAATGGATGAGATGATTGGAAGAATATTAGATAAATTCGGAAGCGAGTTAGTTATTGCTATTAGCGGAGACCATGCAACGCCGGTAGAAGTTAAGGAACATACAGGTGATCCAGTTCCATTCTTATTATACGTTCCTTATAGTATAATTAATGATGTGGTAAATGACTTTAATGAAAGAGAAGTAAGAAGGGGTTCTTTAAGGATAAGAGGTCTTGATGTTATAAATTTACTACTAAATTATTCTAACAGAGCAGAAAAGTATGGTGCATGAAGAGGCTCGAAAGGTCTGATTGAATGATGACCCCGCGCAGGTCGGATTTTTAACATTTTTTTACATAAAATTTTTCTAGTATTTGTTTGACTCTTATTTTTACAAATTGATTATTTATTATGACTACTGCACCAGCATTAGGTTGTCCGTAAACAATAATATCATTATTTCTACCAAAGATAACTACTGGTATAACTAGTAAGTCTTCTTCTCCATCAACTAAGATTGTTGCTCTCTCGTTTTTGTCTAATGTATTTTTAATAGTTTTTATTACAGAAAATCTAATACTTGATTTCTCATTTTTTACTTTAATAACGTTTTCGTTGACAGTTTTAACTTTTATTTGTCTTTTCGTTTTCCCATCTATTATTGATAAAAAAGGAATTATATTGTGTTCATATAATGTTGATGTGACTACGTCACCTACTGTTATTAATCTACTATTTTTCTTCTCAAGTATAAAATTTATAAAGATATCATTATTTGTAAATAAAAAACCATAAGGTCTTGTTAATTCCTTTTTTATAGAGTCTGGCATTTCAAAACAGTAATCTATTTCACTATTACTGCGTATCTCCAAGGTACAGTAGCCCCAAATAATTTTGCTGTTTCTGACTGAGGATCCAAAATGATTACAATTCCGCTCCAGTCATCGCTGAAGCTAATTGATCCACAAACTGGACATTTAGGTGTATCTTGTGTCACTAATGCTCTACAATTCTTACAAGCTTTAAATTCTTTATTTTTTCCAGGCATTATTTACTCGCCTTTGTTAGCTCTTGTGTTATCCACTCTATCTTTCCCAAATATGGTTGTTTCATTGTTAAAGCTATTCTAGGCATTCTTCCACCACTTGTAGATACACTAATAATCCTTGCTCTAACTCTATCCCCTTTTTGTATTATTTTTTTGCTCCTTTCTCCTATAAGAATTCCCCTATTTTGATCAAATTTAAGATTATCATCAGTGATTTGTGAAATGTGTGCTAATCCATCAACTGGTCCTATATTTACATAAACCCCATAATTATCTACTTGATTAACTTCACCTTCTACAACTTCTTGAATTATTGGAACAAAAGCTAGCATTTCAAAACTAACTTCATGATACGTTGCACCATCTCCGAATATAATATATCCTTCTTCACTTACTTTAGCGTCTAGTACAGCGAGGACTAAACCAAGGTCTTTAATCATTTTTTCTTGATATTCTTGCCTTAAAATTTGTAGTGCTATTTCATCTAGTGGTTGCCCAAAATACTCAGGAGGAATGCGTATTATACCCTTTGCTTTAATTAGTTTAAACATAAAATATCAGACTAGATAATGATGTCTACCTTTATATTTTTACTCTTCTGTCTTAGATAAATAACTCTTACCCCTTTAAGCTTAGCTTTATGTCTAAGTCTAGTATCATTTGTAAACAAAAACAAATCGTAGTCTTTGCATATTTGTATAAGTGCATCGTCAACTCTCATGTTTTCATAACCTTCTATGCTTTTCCAATAATTTTTATATGTATTAAGGTATTGTAAGGCTAAATTGGCTTTCTTATTCATAATAATACTTTTAGAATTAAGAAATTTATTTAACTCTCTTATAACTATATTAGGTATATAGAAAACTGGCTTATAATCTAGAAATTGGATTATCTTCTCAAAAGGATCAAAACCGTGATATATATAAAGAAGTATATTAGTATCAACTAATACTCCTAAATTTTTATTATTCCCCAACCTACTAATCTCCATCTTCCACTAACTTGTCTACTTATAACAACTCTTAAATCTTTATCCCATACTACCAAAGGCCTTTTTAATTCTACTTCTAATTCATCATTCTTAATGTTCTTTGCTACACCTAAGGTAGTTGCTGAACCTAGTGTTAGCATTAATACCTCGCCTTTCTTAATATTCTCGACTTTAACTAATTCTTTTGCTCCAACAACTCTTTCTAGTAATTGATAGTTTTCAATTTTTAAATTCCATAAAACAGAAACATTTTTGTTACTCGATTTAACTACTACACTACCAACTAAACTATCAGCCTTAACATAGGAAGGATCTAATTCAGTTCCTAAAGCTACTAAACCACCCGGTTTAGCCTCTTTTACTTCTAAATCAGAGAAACGAATAGAAGTAATTGTTGTGTAAAGCGGTTCATACTCTACTTTACCGCCAGGTTTTTCATGCCTTAATCCCGGCAAGATTTTTATCTCGTCTCCTATTTCTAGTTTTCCTTGAATAATACTACCTCCAATTACTCCTCCTTTCAGTTCATTATAAGGAGTCCCAGGCTTATTTACATCAAAACTTCTAATAACTAACATGATTGGATCTTTGCTAAGATCTCTCTGAGGAGTTGGGATATACTTTTGAATTCCTTCTATTAACGCATCGATATTAATTTTATGCAACGCACTGACTGGAATTATTGGAGCGTCTTCAGCCCAGGTACCCTTTAGAAATTCTTTTATTTGCTTATATTGTTTTAACGCTTCTTCTTTGCTTACTACGTCTACCTTATTTTGTACTATAATTAAATTTTTTATATTAACAATGCCTAAAGCAACAAAATGCTCTCTTGTTTGTGGTTGAGGAAAAGGCTCATTAGCTGCTACAACAAGTAACGCGCCATCCATAAGTGCTGCTCCAGATAACATTGTAGCCATTAAAATTTCGTGCCCTGGTGCATCAATAAAAGATACTTTCCTAAGAAATTGTGGTTTTTCGTCACTTCCACACTGATTGCAAGAGTATTCTGTAACATATGCTTCTGGCTTGTTACAGTTGGGGCACACACCTATACTAGCTTCTGCATATCCAAGTTTTATTGTCATACCCCGCTTTAATTCTTCACTATGCTTTGAAGTCCAAACTCCAGTAATCGCTTGGACTAATGTAGTTTTACCATGATCTACATGGCCAACTACACCTATGTTAACTTCTGGTTGAACTTGTGGCCAAGACAAAAGCATAATCACCTAATAATTATAGTGTTAATCTGAACTATATCTTGTGTAATCATATTTCCTCTAACAGTTTTTTTCCTTCTCATTCCGTCTTCTTCTGGATAGAAACCTGGAGGTCCACTTAATAATAGCTTTCTTTTGGCTCCACCTGGAACATCATATCTCATTGGGAAACCAGAATTATCAGATCCACCAGTTATCTTTATTTTTAGAGGTATTCCAGACACATTTAATTCTATTACATCACCAATTTTTGCTCCTATAATATTGCTTAATTTTGATTGATCTATAGATAATTGAAAAGATTTAGTCCTATAAGCTTCTGCTTCAAACTCATTAGCTCCATATTTTTCTGCTATGCTAGCTGCAATCCAAACTTCGTCAGAGGGAACATTATTGTCAATTTCTATTTTAAAATGGGTTTTTACTTTTACTTTTTTGTCTCCTTCTTGTTTTATTGTTTGTAATGTTAGTAAAGTATCTAAACCTAATTCCTCCTTTAACTTCTGATTTATTTTCGCAATGGGCAAAGCTTTTCCTTCTTTTTCTCCTTGGATTGATTGAATTTGATCAGATACTTTTACTTTTACTTTCTTTATTTTTGGTTCTTTTGTTTGCGGATCAGATATAACAATTTTAAAGTCTGGCAAGTTAATATCCCTTGGTAAGGTAAATTAGAATACAAGTATTTAAAATCGAAGTACATAAAATACGTATGTATGGAGTGTTATTGGTCCTACACGGTAGTAAAATTAAAGAATGGCAAGATGTTGCAATTCAATATGCTAATCTTTTAAGAAAATATTTTGATTTAGTTGAATACGGTTTTATAGAATTTAATCAACCTAGTATAACAGAAGCTGCAAAAAAACTAGCTAGTAATGGTGTAGATACTATTATTGTAGTTCCGTTATTATTTGCAGCTGGAACTCATTTTAAAAGGGATATACCAAAGCAATTAGAAGAAATAAGAGGAGTAAAAATTATGATTGCAGAACCTATAGGTGTTGATGAAAGAGTTGCAGAAATTTTAAAAGAAAGAGTCGAAGAAGTCTTAAGAAGCGGCACCAGAAGCTAATAGCTCTGCTTTTTCGGGCTCATATTTCCATTCTTTGGGTAATTTACCTATACTCTTATAGTAATCTGCAAGTCTTCTAATTTTAGATTCTATTTCTTCTAATCCTTTTTTAGCTCTCTTATCCTTAGGATGTTCAAATAAGTGTCTCCTTACATTTGCTGCTTTTCGGATTAAATTAAACAAGTCTTCAGGTATTTTTGGAGCAAGCCCTTTTTCTTCTAGGATTTTAGTAAGTTTTTTTCCAGTAATTTGTTTTACTAGAGGAATACCGTACTGATCTCTTAAAATTATACCTATCATACTAGGTGAATAACCTTTTTTAGCTAATTCTTCAACTAGTAATTCTACTTCTTCTCTAGTAAACCTAACCCACTTAGGTGCTCCACTTCTAACCGGTCTTGTAGAATGTGACTTACCATTAGGGCGTTTCTTATTCACTCTAATTCACCTATTTACCAAAGGCTTTAGTGAAGTACTATTATAACCTTTATTTTTAAGTTCTTCTCTTATAATTTTCGTCCCCTTGACCATGTTTAATAATTTTTGGAATGCAATTTTTCTAGGCAAAAGCTTTAATCCACAATCTGGATTTACCCAGATCATTTCTGGCTTAAAGTAATCTAGTAACATTTTTAAATCATTGGCAACTTCCTCTGGTGTTTCTATTCTTTTATTATGGACATCTATAACCCCTACTCCAATTTCTCTATCCCATTTTTTAAACAGTTTTACTGGTTCATAATTATAATTCTTTAACGCTAAATTAATCTGATCTACATTTAATTTATCTAAATAGGGCTCTAAATAACTGTATTCACCATAACATACATGCATTACAACTTTAACGTTAATTCCCTTTATAGACTCATTTACAGCTTCTATAGCCCATTCAACTTCATTTTTGTGAGTATGGATAGCTGGTTCATCTACTTGAATGATTTTCGCACCAGCTTCTACTAACTTTTTCATTTCAGTATTAATTACCTTAGCCAGGTCAAACGCTAAGTCTCTTTTATTCTTATAGTATTCATTATATGACCACTCAGCTATTGTATAGGGTCCAGTAATAGTAATCTTTAGATTTTCAGTATAGGATACAGATTTAGCGAACAAAAATTCATCAACTAGCATAGGCTTGATATACTCAACTTTGCTTACTACGGATGGTTTTCTATAATAATTAGTCCCCCATACTCTAACTGGTCCATAGAATTTAAATCCAGCTAATCTTTCTGCGAAAAATTCTACCATTTCATCTCTTCTCATTTCTCCGTCAGTGGGTACATCAACTCCAGCTATCTCGTGATCATGTAATACTGTAACTACTGCATCATCAAAAGCTTCTTGCAGATCTTCATCAGAAATTTTCCCAGCTTTATGTAATCGTATTGATTCTCTTAACCATTTAGGTCTAGGATAACTACCTATAACCGTTGTTGGAAGAATTGGTAATTCATCCATTTAACATCATCTCCTTTGCTTTTTGTAATAATTTAAATTTTTTCTGAACTATTATTTCTGGTATAAAATCATTAAAGGAAGAGTTACCTAAGATTAGCCTTTCTATTCCTTTTTCAGATGCAGTAGAAACTATTCTTTTAATTGTAACAATTTTTTCCATTTTTGTTGTCCTTGAATCTAGGATTCCAAAATATACTTGCTTTCCTTTTAGGAATTGATAAAGTCTACCAAGCTTATTTTTATTGCCTTCAGTCACATCAAATCCATAAACAGTTACTGGCAATTTCATATAATTTTCTAATCTATCAAAATTTATATCAAAATAAGTTAATAAATGTATTTCTACGTTTATATTTTCTAGCATTATATTGTAAACCTCTGGTAGAGTATCCAATAAATCCTTCTTTATTCCTTTTTGGAAGATTGAAGGTTCATGAATTTCTACTACATCGCTTTTCATATTCTTCAGTAATGAGTTAACTATTATAGCATAATCCCTCATTAATTCTTCTTCATTTTTATAGTATTGATTTTCAGAAAGTTTAAGAAAAGTTAATGGTCCTAAAATTACGGCCTTAAGTTTAAAACTATAATTTCTCGCGAGCTCTTTAGCTTTTTCAAAATATTTAATGTATGTATTATCCTCCTTGTACTTCAGTTTTTCATTTATTACAATTTGCCTATAGTAGAAGTTATTGTCAAAAAATCTCGTTAGGCTTCCTTTTTTAACATTGGTAAGGAAAGAATATGTTAAGTCTGCAATATCATCCCACTCTATCATGCTGTCTGTAGTAAAATCAACATTAAAGGATTTCATCATCTCAAAAAAATTGTTCATGAAATTGAATATTTGCTCTAGATATTTCTCCTCAGATATCTTCCCATTATTTTTCTTTGAAATTATTTTAGCGATTCTCACTGGTTTAGGATAGCTCCCGATTAGTGCTGTTTCTAATCTCATCAGGATAATTTGGGGGCAAGCAAATAAGTAACTTTCCCCCCTCCTTCCATGTTGAATTCCAACTGCATAGGTTTTTGTTCCGCAAATGCTACCTTAACATAATCTGATAACTTCGTAAGGGATATAATATCATTTAGATATTCAACGTCATATGCAGAAGAAGATTCTTTATTAAATTCTATATCTGCAAGGCTTCCAGTATCTTTTGAGAATTCTACTTCTACTTTATTTTCACCTTCGCCTTTAACTATTACTTTTTCCTCATTAGCTGAAATTAGTAGTGTATCTGCTACTTCAGCTATTTCACCTATTGCATTCTTAAAACCACTTGCATTAATTGTAGCTTTAATATCAAATTCTAAATTAACTTCAGGTACCTCTGGTGGTAATACTTCTATGTTATTCACGTTAAATACTCTATTTAATGCACCACTTAAAGTAAGCTTTACGACTTCTGGGGAATCTGCTTCTATAATTATCTCCTCTTTTCTTTTAGCTGCCTTTAAAAGTTTACTCATATATTGTGTATTAAATCCAAACTTGAATTCTTCTGGTACATCATATTCTTTAAACATTTCTTTAGGAAGTTCGATCTTTATCAAAGAAATATGTGCTTTGTCTATAGCTACAAGCTGTATTCCCTCAGGTTTTATGTCAAATAGAGCCTCATC
Source organism: Sulfurisphaera ohwakuensis (assembly GCF_009729055.1). Lineage (GTDB taxonomy): Archaea > Thermoproteota > Thermoprotei_A > Sulfolobales > Sulfolobaceae > Sulfurisphaera > Sulfurisphaera ohwakuensis. Next base: position 264,792 of record NZ_CP045484.1, read on the forward strand.
AACCAACTTAAGTAAAGCTTGAACAATAGCCTTCAGATCCCTCACGTCATCGTAAACTATACGCATTTACTATCCCATATTTATTTAATCTAATCAGTTTCTTATTTTTTCTTATGAGGTTTCCTCGTATAATCATTTCTTCAGATAGAAGTAACTCAGGTAAAACAATAATATCCTCTGCCCTAATGAGGGTTTTATCTAGGAAAATGAAAGTGAGGGGATTTAAGGCGGGACCAGATTTTATTGATCCAAAATACCATACATTAGCTACTGGGGTTCCTTCGATTAACCTGGACCTATGGTTAATGGGAATTAATGGAGTAAAGAAGAGTTTATTAAGATATGGAAAAGGCTACGATATTGGAATAATTGAGGGAGTAATGGGGTTATATGATGGAATTGATGTGAATTATAGCACTTATGAACTTTCTGAAGTTACTAAGACCCCAATAATTCTAGTAGTAAATTGCAATAATGTTAGTAGTACTATAGGAGCTATAGTAAAAGGATTAAAAGATTATAGAAATGCAAGAATTAGCGGAGTAATTTTCAATCAAATAGGGTCTGAAACACATTATAATTATTGTAAGAATTCTGTAAAAGAAGTTCAAGTTTTAGGTTATATAAAATACGATAGAAATTTCTCTATTCCTTCACGTCATTTAGGGCTTTTTACAACTGAGGATTTTAAAGAGGCTGAAAATATTTTGCAATCCGTATCTAGAGCTATAGAAGAATCTGTCGATATAGATAAAATTATTGAAATCGCAAACTCAGCAGAAGAATTACAAGAAGTAAATGAGATTACATATGATAAGGGGTTAAATAATAAAGAGATTGCTGCTATAGCTTTTGATTCAGCATTTAATTTTTATTATTCAGAAAATATAGATTTATTAAGGAATAAATATCAAGTAGAATTTTTTAGTCCCTTGTTAAATGAGAAAATCAATAATCCAGCTTTAATTTATATAGGTGGTGGATACCCAGAATTACATTTAAACGATCTTGAGAAATCTAATACTACCATAAGATGGATTAAAGAAGAGGCAGAAAAAGGTACAAAAATTTTAGCGGAATGTGGAGGTTTAATGTACTTATCAAAAGAAATTATAGCTGAAAAAAGCTATAAAATGGTTGATTTATTTGATATTAGTATTAAGGCTAAAGATAAACTCACAATTGGTTATACGGAATTAGATGTGATATCAGATAATATATTAGGGAAGAAGGGTGAAGTACTTAGGGGTCATGAATTTCATGTATCTAGAGCTATAAGCGTAGGCAACGATGTAAAATTTTCTATGAAAAATAGAATAGGAAAGGGTATATGGGAAAATAAAGATGGGGTTACTGTTTATAATACATTAGCTTCTTATTCTCATTTTCATTTTTCAAGCACTAGAGGATTGTTGTCTTTTTAGTTCGAGTTTCTTTACTCTATCTAGTACCTCTAATAACCTATCTATTTCTGTAGTATATAGTCTAATTCTGTATGGCAATTTAGATGTTTGTGAATGAATTTCTATATATCTTTTTTCTCTGTTTTCTTTTATCTCTGCATTAACTAGATGCCTTGAGTGTAAAAAAACTCCACTTTTATCTGTTGACAATATACCTTTTTCTGTAATTTTATAACTTTGTGGTACCATTACTTCCATAGTTTGGAATTTTATTAATCTTCTATACACAAACATATTGAACAAGAATAAGGCTTCAAAATAAATAACGTATACTAACAGTCTTTCATATCCAGATACACTTCCAACTATTTTAAGTAAAACTTCACCATAAAATGCAAATATTGCAATAATGTATATTATCATATACATAAATGATTTAAAACTAGCCATAGCAAACTCTTGCATTTTTTTCATATACTCTTCATCTTTCTGGGCAAGTTCTCCTGCTTTTTTCTCTTCAAAGAGAGTTCGTGAATTCGATATATCAGTTAAATATTTTCTTTCGCTAAGTAAAGGATTACTTCTCATTGTCATAACGCTAGTGATTCCAAGAATTACTATGATATAAAGAATATAAACAGGTAAGAAATACTGAGGATATAATGATAATACAAAAGACATTAAAATCATTAGTACTTGCGAGACTAGTATCATTTTCCAATTATATGGATTAGGATATCCTTGGGGATAGGTAGACATGCCTAATATTAATATCTTTAAAACCCTAATAAATATGTGTTTGGTTTTATTAGTCCTAATATCTTTAGTATCATTTTCTTTTATATCAATTAATCGATATACATACGTGTTGCCATCTACAGGAAATGAACTAAACATCTATGTAATACAAAAATATCAGAAAACTCCACTAGAAATTAATATAAGTTTTAACTTAAATTATTCTCCTTATATCTATATCTATATACATAATAATTCATTTTTAAATATATCATTTAAGAACAGTTCCATTATCTTTTTTAAACCTATAATTATATATAACTCTTCGAAGGAAACAACTTTAATTGGAATTGATTATCTATATGCAAGTAATATAACTATTCTTATATTTTCCTCTCAAGGCCAATATATAAAAATTATTGGAAATGTAAGTTATGTAAATAATACTTATACAAATATTAACAATTTTATAACTACTACAAAATCTTTCTCTACATATAACTTGACTTATATCACATTTATATTAATACTATTAATTTCTATAATCATATTTATTACACTGAAAAGATATAAAGGTTATTAGTACATACGCTTTTATATTTTTGATTAAAATTCTATTCGATGATTCAAAAGTCTGAGATTAGAAAAAACCTTGAGGACGGATTGCCGATATTGATCTACGACTTTGATGGTAGAGAAGAAGAAGTTGATATGATGTTTTATGCTGGGAGGATATCATGGAAAAGCATAAACTTGTTGAGGAAAGATGCGGGAGGATTAATATGTTACGTTACGTCTAAAGAATATGGCCAAAAATTGGGATTAGATTTTATGAGTAATATAATAAGAGAAAAATATCCTTACCTAGCTAAAAAACCGTCATATGGCGATGAACCGGCCTTTTCTATTTGGTTAAACCATATAACTACAAAGACGGGAATAAATGATGTTGATAGGGCAAAGACAATATCTGAACTTCATAGTGTTATTTCTTTACTTAATGAGGATGAAAAATTAGCTAAGGAAAAGCTTGAAACTGAATTCTACTCACCCGGTCATGTGCCTGTATTGCTATCTAGGGGAATAAGATATAGAAGAGGACATACAGAATTAAGTATATCTTTACTCGAGTATGTAAATTTAGAAAAGAGCGCAGTTATAGCTGAAATGTTGGACGATGGATTAAGTCTTAGTAAGGAGAAAGCATTAAGATATGCAAGGCATAATGGATTTTTATTTATAGAAGGAAAAGAAATCTTAAAGGAGGTTCTCATATGAGAAAATACGGAGTAGTAGATACAACATTCTCAAGAGTAGATATGGGAAGTATAGCAATAAAAGTTATAAGAGCAGAAGACCCCGATGCAGAAATAATTAGATATACTGTCCCTGGTATAAAAGATATTCCAGTTGCTGCAAAGAGATTATTGGATGAAGGCTGTGATGGCGTAATAACTCTTGGTTGGGTAGGGAAATCAATGTTGGACAAATATAGTTATCTTGCAACAAGCATTGGTTTAATAATCACACAAGTTCTAACTTCTAAACATATAATTGATGTTACTGTTCATGAAGATGAAGTAGATAATGAAGAAAAACTAAAAGACTTAGCAATAGATAGGGTAACTAAGCATGCAAAAAATTTAGTTAAGCTAGTAAGAGATGGAAGAAATGCACTAACTCCTTATGCTGGGAAAGGATTAAGGCAGGGATATGAAAATGTCGGACCAATCGATTAACTTAGCTATAGTAGTGGCTGAATTTAATTACGATATAACGTATCTGATGTTACAAAGAGCAATAGCTCATGCTAAATTCCTTGGTGCAAATGTAAAGGTTGTATTTAAAGTTCCAGGTAGCTATGATATGGCAATAGCTGTGAAAGAGTTACTAAAAAGAGATGATATAGATGCTGTTGTTACTTTAGGTGCAGTAATAAAAGGCGAAACAAAACATGATGAAATAGTAGCTACTCAAACTGCAAGAAAAATATTAGATTTATCAGTAGAATATGGTAAGCCTGTAACTTTGGGCATTATAGGTCACGGAGTTACGCATGAGCAAGCGGTGGAAAGGATAGAGGAATATTCCACAAGAGCTGTTGAGGCTGCAATCAAATTGGCTAGGAGGTTAAGAGAACTAAGAAAAATACAAACATTAAATGAGGAAATGGTGGTAATTGAATGAAAATTATGCAAATAAATTTAGTAGGCTATAAAGAATGGACTGAGAGCCTAGGGTATGATAGAGAGTGGAAAATTCAAAATTTTCAGCACGGTTTTTTATCTAGGCTTAATGAAATAGCAGCAGAAATAAATTCATTTATAATAACATACAGATATGATAGTTATATAATGTTACTTGATGGTGTCTTAATTGGAAAAAATGATTATATTTTAACTAAAATAAAAGAACTTTCACCAGTTCCAATAGATATATGTTTTGGATATGGTAAAACTTTACTAGATGCAGAAAGAAATTGTTCTATTAACATTGATAATATCTTATTAGCTAAAGATGAAAAAGTACTTGTAGCTCATTTTGATCTGGATGGATTTTCTAGAAAAAAGCTATTGTTCGATGCTTACCTAGAAGTTTATAAAATATATAATAAGTTATTTCATTATGCTATAGAACTTGGTGGTTTGGCTTATTATTTTGGTGGTGATAATATAGGAATTTTCTTAGGGGTTGAAAATATTAATAAAATAATAGAATTAGCTAATTCTTTCCCAAGTATGAAAGTAGGTATAGGAATAGGTAATAATCCAAGGGAGGCTCTTAAGAATGCCGCTGAGGCATTGCATACTATAAGAATATATAGAAATAGGAAGATCGAAATTGTCGATTCTAAAAATTAATTTAGGTGCTATTTTATCTGGAGAGGAACTAGAATATAAAGAAGGAGTAAATATTGAAATAGATGATAATAATAGAATTTTACACATCGGTAATGGTTATGATTCTTCTGCTAAAAATTTTAAAGAATTTATACTTGTTCCGCCTCTTATAAATTTTCATACACATAGCGGAGATTTTACTTTTCCGGAAATAGGAATTGACAAAACTATTAAAGAATTAGTAGGAGACCCCCATAGTGAAAAATATAAATATTTCAAGTTATATAGAAATAAGATCAATGAAGGAATTAGAGAATTTATTAGAAAATCTATTAGTTTTGGAATAATAGGAATATTGGATTTTAGAGAAGAAGGAGTAGAGGGTGTGTTGAAAGCTAAAAAATCTATAGATTTAATTGACATTTATTATTTCTCTCTCGGTAGATTGGATAAATTTGATGAGAAGGAATTAAAAGCGTTAGCAAAAGTTGCAGAAGGATATGGATTGCCTAGTCCTAATTATCATTCTAGCAAAGAATTAAATGTTATCAAAAATCACTTTGCTACAAAGATTAGAGCCGTTCATTTTGCAGAGACAAAAAAGCAATATTTAAGGGATGACCTAGAAGAAATAATTTTAAGTTATTCTCCAAATCTTATAGTTCATGGAACTCATTTTAGTATCAATGAATTTAATCTCTTAAAAAATGAAAAAATTCCTCTAGTTGTTTGTCCTAGAAGTAATTTATGGTTCGGTGTAGGTCTTCCTAATATTTCTGCAGCCTATGATGTTGGTGTTACTGTTTTTTATGGAAGCGATAATGGAAGCTGGATTTCGCCAAATCTGTGGAAAGACTTAGAATTAGCTCTTCTTATTACTAGAATACAGAAACCAGGATCTAACTATGCAAGAGATATTTTATCATCAGCTACTGTTAATGCATATAAGTATCTTCGACTTGATTTTACAATAAAAGAAGGCAATAAAATATATCCGGTTTTAATAAGAGGAGATGAAATTTTTAGAGCAAACGATAAATTTGTTGCAATAATTAAAAGAGCTTCAGATAATGGGATTTATAGTCTTGGTGCTATCCAGAATATAAGTTGACCACCAGAATCTGTAGGTACCTCAATTCTCATAGGTATGTTATTTCCAAATCCCACGGTTACATTTTGAGATATGGTAGTTACTTTAAATACATCTTTTAGAACTTCTATGCTATATACTGCTTTTGAAGGAGATTCTATATTTAAGGATTTAAGGGGCTTATCTTGTCTTAATAAGGACTTATATGTTCTGCCAGCCTCCTCTGTGGAGAGGGTAACAGTGTTTTCATCTGCAGATATTTCAACTTCTTCACCTACTAAGCTTAAATCTCTAGCAATATCTTTTAGTATATCCCCATCAGTTGTAAATGTTACACTTAGGTTTACCTTAGGTTCTGTTAATTGATCTATTGAAGTTTTTTCTCCCTTTATATAGATATTGCTTCTAGTTCCTGTTTTCTCATCTCTAACAGTAACTTTTAGACCAGCCTCAGTCTCTTCTAAAGTAACTGTTGCACTTTTAGTTTTAGCCTTTCCAAGAATTTTCTTTAAATCATTTATATTAATTTTAATTCCAAGCGGTTTATCAATTGTATAATCTTCCAGATATTCTTTTGGAATTTTAAATATAACCATGAGTACTTTATCATCTGTCAAATATCTTGAAAAAATGCTGTCTTCAGTAAAGTTTAAAATTATTTCGTCCGTAACCCTAAGTAGACCAGATAACAAGGAGTAAAAATCTTTCGCACTTGAATATGTCGCCTTAATCATTCTTCCTCATTTGTTTTTTGTTCTTTTACTTTTTTAGTCTTTTTTGCTACTTTCTTCCTTTTCTTCTTATCAGAGGAAGAATAATGAGAGGCTAATTCTTTAAACATTTTCTTTGCTTCTTCGATGCTTATTTTTCCATTAAGTAAATTGTCCCATATTTCAGTATTTTTCATTAATAATTCTATGTCAGCTACACTTAGTGCTGGCAGTTCTTCCTCTTCGCTTTCAGCTTCTACTTTCTCCTCGTGCTCTTCTTTTTGTGTAAATTCCTCTTCGCTTTCAGCTTCAGTGGATTCTTCCTCTTCTTCATTCTCTTTCTCATTCTCTTCCTCATCAAACATTATAATCCCCCTTATGTCAAGTTTAGTAGATATATTTCACCCCTTAATAAATCTCTAGTCACGCAATACCCCCTCGGTAATTTTTGTAATGTTTCATAAATTATAGCATATAACTGAGCATCAGAACCTCCAAACAGTTTACTCGCATAGTCTAGTTCTTTAGGTTCAACTAAATTAAATATAAAAAAGTAACTTGTATTAGCAAGTAGTTCCTTGATGCATTCACTTGTTTGAGAAATTATTATAAATCCAAATCCAAATTTTCTTCCTTCTGCAAACAGTCGTTCCAATATTTGTTTACCAGATTCTTTAGATAAGATAAAAGGTGCTTCATCTATAATAATTATTTTCTTTAAATTTGATATACCAGAAATATACATCGTATTTTGAATAGATTTTAATAATGTTTCTATTAAAATGTATTTTATTTCATTAGTAGGTATTTTAGAGAAATCTATAATTAGATTATTTTCCAAAATCTCTGAAATATTCACATTTGAATTATTGAAAACTGAAGATGTTAGAAATTGAATATAGGGTTCAATTGACTGATATTTTATTATATCTTGACTTGTAGTAGCTAGTTTTTTCTTTTTTTCCAATAGAATTAAAATATCTCTGAAAGTTGGTGGCGATAAATTCCATGTACTACTATCACTTTCATCTATTCCTTTTTCTGCATAAGCTTCAATAATTAAGTTTGTTAGTTCAATAGTTTGTAAGTTACCTAGATTAAAAAGACTTTTTATCATCAACGAAATTTCTAAGGCTCTTTCCTTGGGATTTCTGCCAAATAGACTTAACGGATTTATTGTTACTTTAGAAGCATCAATCTTCTTTGCTCCTTGGACTTCATATTCTCCATGTAAATCGAAAACTAAGTAAGATACGTTTAATGAATTCACAATCTTTTTTGCTAAAGTCGATTTTCCTACTCCACTAGTACCTATAATTATCACATTATAATTTTTACTAGAATTAAAATCTAGGTAATATATTCCACCAGTTCTGATCCACTTATACGTAGAATTTGAGGTATAAAATGCGTTATCTAATGAACTCCCCTTACCTATTTTTCCAATTATTTTTCCAATTAGAACTCCTCTGTTAGATGGTCTATACGTTTTAGGGAAAATTAAATAAGGTAATGTGATCCAATTAAATGTTATTAAGGGTAATTCGTAATAAAATCCATATAATGAGATTGCCAGAGAGTCTAATATGCTTCCTATTAAGAAGATAGGATTAAAGAATAATACCCAGTAGAGCAATACTGATAGGCTAATGCCTATTATAAATTTTAAAGGCGAGAAACTAAATTTCACTTTTTTGAGTTCATCAATTAGGAAATCATAAAAATTTCGTTTTACGAAAGAGTAAATAAAGAATGCAACTAATGTAACTACTAGATAATATTCAGAATAATAGGTAATTAGCAATAATGTCTCATAAAAATTTAATCTATTAATTATGCTATAAATAGAGAAAAACGATGGTAATGAGATAATAGATAATAATACCGAATTAAATAAGATAAATGCTATTATACCATTAATAATAATTATTAATGCAGTTATAGATATAAAATATAATGAATTCTGTGTTATATTGATAAAATAAAGAATTATAGTCTCTAAAATGAGGACTGAAAGGAATATAATGTAAGACCTCACTTATATTAAACCCAAAATGTTAGTATTATTAGCTAAATGATAAGTGTTTCTCACGATTTTGTAAATAAACTTAAGGAATTAGGATATACAAGTCTTACTCCAATACAAAAAGTAGCCATCCCTATAATTTTAAAGGGGAAAAATACTTTAGTTATAGCACCTACAGGCTATGGAAAAACCGAGGCGGCTGTTTTTCCAGTATTTTACAAGATTTATACAGAAAATTCGGTTCCTATATCAGCATTATATATTACTCCATTAAGAGCGTTAAACAGAGATATTGAGCTAAGATTAAAGAAGATAGGAGAAAAATTAGGTATTAAGGTTAGAGTAAGACATGGTGATTCGACCGAAAGTGAACGTAGAAGAATACTTCTTGATCCTCCACAACTTCTTTTAACAACTCCTGAAACTTTACTATATCTAGTAATAAACGAAAAATATAGGAAATTATTTGAAAATTTGAAATGGATTATAATTGACGAACTTCAAGAGATGTTAGATGAAAAAAGAGGATACGAATTATTAATCGTTTTAGAACGTTTAAAAAGAATAAGCAAGAATAGAATACAGTCTATAGGCTTGTCTGCAACTATTGGAAATATAGAAATAGCAAAAAAATATTTAGGAGAAGAAGTAGAAGTAGCAAAAATTGATACCAGAAAAGATATTGATATTTCATTAATAATTCCAGAATTAAAAAAGGATTATGTTGATTTATCCATTAAGTTAGGATTAAATCCTGAGATAATAGCAAGATTCAAAAAGATAGAAGAAATCGTTAAAAACGAGAAGCCTGTTTTAATTTTTACAAATGTTAGAGAAACAACAGAGTTCCTAGCTAATGAACTTTCTAAAATAACACAGCTTAAAATTTTGACTCATCATGGCTCATTATCTCGAGAAGTAAGAGTTGAAGCCGAAAAAGACTTTAGAGAAGGCAACATTGATGCTTTAGTGGCTACGTCTAGTTTAGAGTTAGGAATAGACATAGGTAAAATTAATGTGGTATTACAATATATGTCTCCAAGACAAGTAATACGGCTTGTTCAGAGAATTGGAAGAAGCGGGCACTCTGTGAATAAACTATCTAAAGGCTATATAATGCCTTCAAATGATATATATGATATACTAGAATGTAAAGCCATTGTAGATAAATTGAAGGAAGGATATCTTGAAAAACCATTAATAGAATATAAGCCTTATGATGTAATTGCTCATGAAATAGCCGGCATGGTCCTAGAGGGATATAATAATCCTAGAGAGATATTTGATATAATAAAAGGTGTTTTCCTATTTAGTAATTTAACAGAAGAAGAATTTGCTGAAATACTTGATATATTGGAATCTGCTAAAATTATAAAAAGGGAGAAAGATAAAATATCTCCTTCTTTTAGGCTTTGGAAGTATTATTATGAAACTAATATGATACCTGACTCATTAAGAGATTACTTGGTTATAGATCATGTAACTAATTCTAAGATAGGTACTCTAGATGAAGAATTTATTTCCGCATTGGATGAAAATACAGTATTTGTTTTAGGCGGGAAACTTTGGAAAGTAGTTACTATTGAAGACGGAAAAGTATATGTTGAACAAGCACAATTAAAAAGTGGTATTTTACCTAGTTGGTTTGGAGAATCGATCCCAGTAGAAAAGGAGATTGCATTAAAGGTATACGAGTATATAAGCAGAATAGCTAAAGGTGAAGAAATAGATTTACCCAAAGATGTACTTAATAAATTAAAGGATATTGTTGATAATCAGTTGAAAAGAGGATATCCTTTGCCATCAGATAAAGAGATTTTGGTTGAAATAAATCATGACCTAATTGTAATTCACTCAGCTTTTGGAACCAGAGGAAATAATACATTAGGCGCAATTATTTCTGCTTTACTTTCTCGATTAAAAGGAATAAAAGCTAACTATAGGTCTGATTCGTATCACATAGCTATAGCAACCGTAATACCAATATATAAAGATGATATTATAAAAATTGTAAATATGATAAATTCATTACAAGAAAAAGATTTGGAGGAATTATTGAAAATAGCAATAAAAGAAAGTCCTCAATTTAAATGGAAATTATTAGTTGAAGCAGAAAGATTTGGAGTTATCGATAAAGGTAAAGATATTGATATTTCTTCTACGTTATTGAGACCATTTATAGATACTATAGTTGGAGAAGAGGCAGTTAAGGAGCTTATTGTTAAGAACTATGATTTAAGTATCTTATCAAACGAACTAAGAAAAGTAAGCTGGAAAATATTAGAAGTACCCAGTTTTTCACCTCTAGCTAAAGAATTTTTAGATAAACTTTTAGTTTTCCGTTCTAGTGAAGATAAACCAATTATGCTAGAGGTTTATAAGAGAAAACTATTATCAAAAGAGGTAAAACTTATCTGTATGGTTTGTGGATGGAATAGTAATTTTAATGTGAGTCAGGTCCCTCCCAGATGTCCAAAATGTGGTTCTGTATTTTTGACAGTTGTTGATTTACAAGATAATGAAAGTATTCAAATAGTTAAAAAAGCAATAAAAGGTGAAAAATTGAGTAAAAAAGAACTAAAAAAACTAGAGGAATTGAAAAGAATTTCGTCGTTTTATTCTTACTATAATAAATATGTAGCTATCGGTCTTTCTGCTCCTGGTGTAGGTGTTACTAATATTAGTAAAGCGTTAGAAAAATTGAGAGAAGGAGAAGATAAGTATTATGAAGCGCTTTTAGATCTAGAGAGAAGGTTTATAAGGACTCGAAAATACTGGCACTAAGTTTAAATTTTTATGAATACGTTTTTTCATTAGGTAGTAGGTATGCCTGCGATAGAAATAGGAAGAATATGTGTAAAAACAAGAGGAAGAGAAGCAGGTAAAAAATGTGTTATTGTAGACATAATAGATGAAAATTTTGTCCTAGTAACTGGTCCTAAAGATGTTAATAAAGTTAAAAGAAGAAGAGTAAATATACTTCATTTAGAACCTACAGATAAAAAGATAGATATAAATAAGGGAGCAAGTGATGATGAAGTTAAGAAAAAATTGGAAGAAGCAGGTCTTATAGAATTTATGAAACAAGATGTTAAGCCAAAAATTCCTGTGATTTAGCATGGAAATATATGATTTTATTTATAAAATAGATTCTTTTTGTAATTATAGTAATAACTGGAATATTATACAAGATTCCTATACTGATGAAAAATATGGTTACTTTGCTGATAAAAGACCCATAGAAGTTTTAATAAAAAACTCAATTATTAACGCTGATAAACCACCTGGACCTACAAGTCATGAAGTAGCTTATTGGATAAAACAAATGTTCAAGGTTTCAAAGGCAGGCCATGGGGGGACCCTAGAGCCTTGAGGGTTAAACCCTAAGGCGGGGGGACCCTAAAGTAACTGGAGTATTACCAATTGGGTTAGAGAATGCAACAAAACTAATGTCATATATTAGTTCTTCTGGGAAAGAATATGTATGCTTAATGCAAGTACATTGTGATTTTAATATAGATGAACTTAAACAACTAATTTCAAAATTTATAGGTATAATATATCAGAAACCACCCGTAAGATCCTCAGTGAAAAGAAGAACAAGAAAAAAGAAAATTTATGATATAGAGATACTTGATACGGATAAGAGATTTATTTTACTTAGGATATCCTCTGATCCTGGTACATATATGAGAAAATTATGTCATGATATTGGAGTAATATTAGGTTGTGGTGCACATATGAGAGAACTAAGGAGAATTAGATCTGGAATATTTACAGAGAAAAACTTAGTTACATTACAAGAGATTTCAGAAGCTCTTTATATGTGGAAAAACTGTAAAGACGAGAGTGATTTAAGAAAAATATTATTACCTATGGAATATGCTACTTGTGGTATGCCTAAAATATTAATTGATGATAATGCTGTTGATGCCATATCTTATGGTGCAATGCTTACAGCACCTGGAATAGTAGCTTATCAAAGGTTTAGGGTAAAGGATACTGTAGCGATATTAACACTAAAAGGAGAGCTAGTAGCTATAGGTGAAGCTGATGTAGATTCTCAGAAATTAGTAGATATGAAAAAAGGAGTAGTAGTTAAGCCTAAAAGAGTTCTTATGCCTCGTGATATATATCCTAGATCGTGGAAGAAACATGAATGAATTTGTTGTTAATGATGTAGTAAATGGTATACCTTTATCATTGATAAGTAGTTATGGCGTTTTTTCTAAAAAGAAATTAGACCTTGGTACAAGAATGTTACTAGAAAATATAGTCCTTCCAGAGGAAGGAGTTGTTGCCGATATTGGTTGTGGTTACGGTCCAATAGGGATTTATATTGCCTTAAAGAATCCCAATCTCAAAATTTATATGATAGATATTGATAAAAAGGCTGTTTATTTGGCTGAAAAAAATGTTAAGAGGTATAGATTAGAAAATAGAGTTATAGTAATAAGAAATAATATATTAGAAAATCTTGATATACAATTAAATGGAGCATACTCAAATCCTCCTCTTAAGGCCGGTAAAGAATTTATTGAAAAGTTAGCTCAGCAAAGTTATGAGAGACTTTTACATAATGGTGTTTTAGAGGTAGTTGTGTACAAAGGAGAAAAGAATGTACTCGATATATTTGGAAAGTATTTTAATGAAGTTAAAATAGTAAAAAGAGCAAAAGGTTACTCAATCATTTTAGCGGTTAAAAATTAATAGTATTAAATCATATAATTAAATTGCCGGGGTGCCCGAGTGGACTAAGGGGCTGGCCTTGAGAGCTTCAGGTTAGCCAGTGGGGATTTCCCCGCGCGGGTTCAAATCCCGCCCCCGGCGTCGTATAATATATTATTTTGAGGATAAGTCCTTGGTTAGTAGTTAGCTATTATATCATGTAGTAGTGAATTTTATACTCCTCTTTTACAATTTAAAGTTCCTTAATTCATAAAATCATGCTTCTACTTTTCATTTAATGCATCGCTATGTTGGAGTTTGTTGACTGCCTGTTAAGCTTGCAACCATTAGATAATCTCTTAATTCTCTTGTTATAAGGAAGTTCTTTCTGACATGTTCTTTTCCATTTTTTCCAAGTCTCTCTCTTATGTTTGTATTTCTCAACAAATATAATGTATAATGGGCAGCTTCTTCTGGAGTAGTTACTAGGTAGCCAGTTACATTATTGATTACTTGTAAGGGTATACCACCTGTATTACCTCCGATTACTGGTTTTTCTTTCCATAAAGCTTCACTTACTGTTAAACCAAATCCTTCCTTTATTGACTTTTGCATAACAATGGTAGCTCCTCTCTGAAAGGCATTAATTTCTAGATCACTATTTGGAGGTAACATTAAGAGTTTAATATCCTTATCACTACCAGCTGCTTGAACGGTTTCATTATATACTATTTCACCTTCTGGATCATCAGAGGCAGGGCTCCCTACATAGACTAGTTGAACATCAGTGTGTCTCTTCACTAGCTTGTAAGTTTTTATCACACCTAAAGGATCCTTTGCTCTATCAAATCTTGAGACTTGAGTTATTATTGGTCTATCCGGGTCTACATCAAATTTGTAAAGAATCCTTCTCACTGTTATTTCGGGTATTGGTCTATTTTTAATACTCAGTGGATCTATAGAGGGTGGTACAATATATTGTGGTTTTATTAGATCGTCCCTCCCAAATACCGGAGAAGAAATTATTATACTATCATATTGTTGAACATATTGTTTTAAAAAGTTCCAAACGGGTTCATAGGGGTTAGAGATATCAATATGGCATCTCCATATCCATTTTCCCTTTTTTCTGAATTTTATTAGTCCAGCAGGCTGAGGATCATGGATAAATATTATATCATAATCTAAATCTAATTCATTCCCATTAATTTCTTGCCACTTATTATAAATCTCAAATGCTCCTTTAGGAAGTTCACCAAAACCATTTTGTAATGAGTTATGAAAGGACTTTGTAACAGTAAAGAAATCTTTATCTCCTCTAATTACTTTCCAATCCGTTTCAATACCTAATTCTCTCATTAAGGGAACAAGTTTACTTAGTATTTCAGCTACTCCTCCTCCGCTAGGCGTAGAATTAACATGAAGAACTGATACTCCCTTTAGCTTTTCAGCTATCTTTACGATGCTATCTAACTCATCTTCACCAATTATTTCAGCGTACTTCTCGATCATGAGAATATCACCTCTTCAATCTTCCTTATTAAATCTTCTCTTAATTTTTCTTCATCAGTATAAGTTTGTGGATCAATAGAAGATAAGGAATCTGCCAACTCTTTTAACCCATAATTCTCCTCTATCCAGATCGAAAAATCATTTTTAGTAGTATATCCCATTACTCTTTTAAATATAAAGTGATATGCGATTGATCTCATAGAAATAGTAGCAATAATATCAATTAACTCACCTAAATTTCTAGCAACTTTTCCAGTTTTAAATATAACGGGATTACAAGAAACAAAATAAAATGGTCTAGATGCCCTTCCGCTTACCTTATTTTCTGTTAATATTTTAAGTAGATCTTCTCTTACATCTTCTACTGTTCTAGGTTCTTTTCCCTCAATATCAGATATTATCTGGGCCAGTCTTGAATCATGTATTTCATCTCTAATCCATACCGCAAAATCGTTGTGCATATCTTCTGGGATTACATGGCTTGAAAATAGAGGATGAAAGATATGATAGAATATTGAAAGCCCGTCTACTCTTTTAATCCCAGAAATTAATTCATCCACAGTATACGCCTTTATTCCAGCATACTTAGGTGGATAATAAGCTGCCTCAAATTCAAAAGGCTTTTGTGCAGGTTTATCTAATAACTCTTTGCTAATCATAGAAGTATTGTTATATACAAAACATTTAAAACTCTTGCTTTAAAAAATCAGTTTTTCCAGCGTAGATCATCGATCTTTCGACCCTCTTATCATCATCAAAAATTTTTATTCCCAATAGCAGATATATATGTTGCGGCCGTCGTCTAGTCTGGATTAGGACGCCGGCCTCCCAAGCCGGTAATCCCGGGTTCAAATCCCGGCGGCCGCACTGTGGGGTTAGGGGTATCCCCCTAACACCACCAATTCTATTTTCTTTCAATTTTATATAAGTTTCCACAACGTCAACTAAAGGACCCACGTAAGTTTCCTTTACCTCACCGTTCACTGTTTCCAATTTATAGACGTAATACAAACCTTTCCTCTCGCATATAATATAGTCGCCATATTTATAACGCGTCTTTTATTTCGTCATTTTCCTTCAAGTATTATGGTTGCCAATTTGCATTTAAAAGCTTTGGCAACTCGTAATTTTTTCCGTTAAAACACGTTGAATTGAAAGAAGACAGCAAAGATTCCGTTATTTTGTAAAAAAATTGAATTTCAGAAACTGCTATAACTGGTAAAAATTCAGTGCCTTAAGATTCCTAAATAGTGATAAAGTTTCTGTTTTACTAGCACTTTTAATTTCTTGGGTCTTGCCTTACTTAGTTTTAGTTACGTTACTTATAAATTATTAAACAGAGTGTATACTTTTCCGAATTTTTCCCCAATTGCTTAAATTTGTATTATTTGTAGGGACCTCTGGAGACCCTATCTCATCGAACCCAATTAGGGTCTCTCAATAGAGTGTCGCCAGGTCCCCATATAAAAAATAACCATTAAACCTTTAAATTCATGTATCATATATTATAATGCCGCCGTAGCTCAGCCCGGGAGAGCGCCCGGCTGAAGAGTAGATGCACGCAGTGACCGGGTTGTCCGGGGTTCAAGTCCCCGCGGCGGCACTTATTACATAAGGTGTCTCCTGTTGTATAGAGTACTTATCGTAAAAATAACTAGTATTGATAGAAGTGTAATTAATGAAGTAACTAATCATCTTTCACAACTAGGTTTTCATGTAGATGTATTGAGTCAAATAGAACATATAAACATATCTTATTTTGATTGGCAAAGATCACAATATGATGCTGAAAAAATACTAGAGTATGTTTCTTCTAAGTTTGATAAATTCCCATATGATGCAATTATAGCTATAGGAGATATAGATGCTTATGCAAGAGGTTTGAATTTTGTTTTTGGTCTTTCTACTAAAAAATTTGGTACTGTTTTTCTTGTAAGATTAAAAAATGATTTTTATAAGAAAAAATGTAATTTCGAACTATTTATAGAGAGAGTTAAAAAAGAAGTAACGCACGAATTAGGCCATACGCTAGGTTTAGGCCATTGTTCGAATCCTACATGTGTAATGAGGTTTAGTAATTCCATTGTAGAAGTAGATAACAAATCAGCATTTTTCTGTGAAGAATGTAGAGTAAAATTAAATATCAACAACAAAAGTTAAAATATAATAATTTCCTTTATTTTCTATTTTCATCTCATGATAAGTCATAGCTTTAACTACAGTTCTTCTTTCATGTTTGTTTGGGTTAAATTTTTCACCCCAAGCTTTTCCTTCAAGAGTTAAGTTTTTTTCATCGATATTCACATGAAACTTACTAAATAACATGATTTCAGAATCGTAGTACACCAATAAACTCTCAATCCATCTATATAATAAATTCTCCAAATCATATCCATCTATTTTAACTTCTCTCATTTCTCTGGGTTCAACTTTACTTGTGTCAGTCATAACTTCAAAAACAGCTACTGCTGCATTTTCAAATGCCTCATTTAAATTTCTTCCGTAAGCTCGTATACCTATATCAGCAGTGTGTTCAAAGAACTCAAATTTTTGCATAAAAATATAAAGGCTAGTAGGAATTTATTTTTAATTGATGTGTAATGGGTGGAAGACAAAGAACAACTCTATTTATGACAAAAGAAGTAAAAAAAGAAGCTAAAAAAGGAGTTACTACGCAACAAACTTCTCAAAAATAAATCTTATTCCAAGTAGTATTGCCAAAGATAAGATAATTCCTGTAATTAAATATTCTATATTTTTTGTATAATAGTATACTATTGCTGAGTTAATTAATACGAGGAATGATACTACTTCATAGCTTTTCATCTTTATCACACTATATCAATTAAAAATGGTACTCTACTTCCATAACCTCCTATTGTATTTCCTAAACCAATGCTTAGCCCGCTCAATAATATGATATAACTTGTGGGTGCGAGTAGATTAGCTATAAAAATCTCTGGGATTTCATATTGTAATACTATTGAGATGTTAGGAGACGATGATAGATGAATATTAAGAATATTCAAGTCCAGCTGTGTAAGGAAAATAGGCAAATATGGTAATCCTATATAGAATATTATTGAAGATGCTATAAATGAGGCACCTATAGCTCTACCTACCCTAAACGGTATTGCCATTAATAATATTCCCATGGCTATAAATAATCCAGAATATTGATATATCATTTGAGAGATTATAGTGAGAAATTCAATAAATGATGTAGCCATAGACAAGAGAAAAGTAAATAGCATAAAAGGTGCAAAAGTACCAGAAACATACTGCGTAGCGTTAACAATTGCCTCTATAATCTCATATTGGATAATATCATAATTCTCCACTGCATATAACCACTGAAAATAAGAACTCCATGACGCACCTAGTAGACTTAATAATTGTTGCATAAGGCTTAGAACAACTGTGTATATTGTAATCCACACTATAATATAAATAGAGTCTGTTATCATTCTTGGACCCCATTTCTTTACACCGTATATTGGTATAGGTAAGGCATAGAATAATGCTCCTAATGAGTAAGTGAGTGACGCTAGGATTTGAGCATAAAATAGGAAATCAAATATATTCCACATTTTTTACACCTGTGATGCTATATAAGATATGAAATAGAATATAGTACTGCCTATAGCTAAAAAGAAAGCTGCGATTATTGCATCTTCTATGAGGTCTTGTCCTCCTCTCTTAATTCTGAAAATTGGAATTGGGGATCCTCGTAAGGCCCATCCTACAGCCCAAGCTAATACAAATATACTCCATGCCACTTCAGTTATAGTACTATTTAGATTCTCAATGAAACTTAAGAGCGTCATTTTTGTTCAATTATATTGCTCTGTTAATAACAAGAGAGAGATTAATGAATATTTTTTGCTAACATAAAATTGAGGTATGCTTCTATTATTTTACTGATTTCCTCTGGTTGTAAATTATCTGTATTTATAACTAAATCAAAAACAGATAAATCGGATAAATCAATACCATAATAAACTAAAAATCTTCTAGAATGACTTTCTTCTCTTTCAATAATTTGTTCTATTGCTTTAGTAAAAGGAATATTATCACGTTTTGCAATTCGACTAGCTCTGGTTTCTAGGCTAGCATTTAAATACACTGTAATATCAGCTATATCTTTTAATAACCAACCTCCTATATGAGATTCAATAATAATATTCTTTTCAGTAGATGCTATTCTAAAAATTTCTCTATCAATTTTCTTATCTATTTCAAAATTTTCTTCAGCTTTTTTATTAAGTTCTAATAAGCTTAATCCCTCTTTTTCAGCTAATTCTCTAAATATATGCCCTGCAGAAATATATTTCAAGGATAGATTCTTGGACAAGATTTTAGCTACTGTAGACTTTCCACTACCTGGAGGGCCGCTTATAACAATAATCATGAACTTCCTCTCAAAGTTTGCTTGATTAAGGTCTCAAGGCATTTATGACAAATATGACCTCCATATATTCTTTCTGGTCTTTTTTCAGTTTTAGAATACTTATATAATGAATTTGTCTTTACACCTTGAAGAGGTTTTTTACATATAGCACAAACTGCCCTATTATTTTTTCTTCTTTCATAATGTACTGTTGATTCTCCAGAGGGCAATTTTGTATGAATTTTTCTATAAGATGTAGAACGATAATGAGGATTAGGCATATATAAAAATTTGAGTAAAGGTTTTAAATAGTCTTCGGTCTCCTTAACGATAGTGGAGTAAATAATAAAAAAGACAATATATAGATAAATAAATTACTTATTATATATTTTCCATGATATGTTACGGTTAACGGAATACTGTAAGGAAAATAAACGGGTACATTTACAAAATCTAGAATAATGAATAGTCCTACCATGTAGACAAAAATAAGAGTTAATGATTGAATAAACATATAATTTCTTAGTTTACCTGTATAATAATCAACCTCCTTTGATATTTTTTTTAAGGTTTTATCTCTTCTTTTAGGAGAAGAAATTTTAACTACTCTATCCTCATATTCCTTTATCTTCTCTATTGTAATATTCATCTTATTTAACAAATAAAATCTATACTCTAGATACATAAGAAAATTAAGTAAGAAAGAAATACCAATTATGTAAAAAATACCTAAATTCATGAAAATTCACAGCATGGAGTTAATTATGTCGTTTGCTGCAATAGAAGGATCTCCTTCTACGTTTATTACGATTTTTACTGTAGCACCCACTAATACCGCAGATGCCATAGCTGCATATCTGGCGAAATTAATTGTCTCAGAAATTATTCTCTCATCGCTATAATCACTTCTACTTCTTGAAGTATCTCTCCTTTGCCTATCTAGAATGACTTTTGGATCAGCTTCCAATAAGAATATAACTCTTGGATTAATTTCTTCTATTACATACTTAGGTAATCCGGGTAAATAACCCGATGGAGTCCTTATAACTGCGTGTGTGTCAATAAAGAGTAAACCATCGCCACCTTCTTTAGCCTCATTCGCTATTCCTCTCGCTGCCTCAATTTGAAGTTGTTTTTGTTTCTCTACTGGAAGTTTTCTCATTTCATCTCTGTTATTTACATATCCTAATTTCATTGCGGTCATTAACATATAATCTCCATAGTTAACAATCTTATTATTTATCTTTTTTTCTTCTAGTATTTCTTTTACTTTAGACAGAACAGTAGTTTTTCCCACACCAGGTATTCCAGTTACAATTCCAATTTTCATTTTACTCACCGATTATTCTCTTTAATAGTGGGTACATTTCTAACGTTCTCTCATAAGCTAATAAATTATAGTACTGAATAGCTATGGTTACTGCTAGCAAAATTCCTACACCAGTTCCATATACTCCTAGAAAAGTTGCTAACACAGCGATTACTCCTACTATAAGAGAACTATAGAAACCTAACGGATATATATACCTAGCCAATATTCCTTCTATTACTTTAGGACTATTTCTCATTCCTGGTATTTCCATTCCAGCTTCAACCATTTGTTGTGCTTGTGTCGCTGGATCAAGACCAGCGACATCGATCCAAAGAATACCGAATATAATGGATAATACAATAAACACAACTGCATAGATTGCTGCCCCTATTGGATCAACTACTAAAGCGAACACACTATGTGGGACATTAGCTGGAGGGAAGAAAAACGCATTTGCAATATCTGTTAAGACTGTAGAGGCAGGAGATGATATATAGGAAGCTAATGATGCAAATAATTGGAAATCAGCACCTAAAACACTTACAAATATTACTGGGATACTACTAACATATAAGAAGTTTAATGGAATTGTAGTCTTTATCCCTCTTAATCGTTGTGTAGTTACTGGGATTTGTATATTTATGTTAGTTAGGTATATTATTAATATAATTAGTCCAATGGTAGAAATAAGTCCAACTAGATCTGGTTGAAATGGTGTAGTTGTGCTCGTATTTACTATTAATGATAGTATGTTCTTTCCACTTACTATATCAGATATTAACACGGGGAAGAAACCTACTGGTAAGTTTTGATTACTAACTGCTGCAATACCAAACATATCCCAAAACATAATTTTAGTTACACCAGCTAGTATAAACAGACTTATTCCAGATCCTAGTCCCCATCCTTTTTGAATCATTTCATCTAGAAGTAAAATTATATATGTGGCAACAATTAATTGTACAGTTACAATAGCTGATAGTTCAATATTACCAGCAGTTCTTGTAAACACGTAACCAAATAAGGCAGATTCTACTAGAATGAAAACGAAAGCTAATCCTTTTTCTGCTTCAGTAAATCTAGCTTGATCTTCTTCTTTAGCTAAATCCATTTGAATTAGTTTTGAACCTACTAATATTTGCATGATTAAACCAGAAGTAATGATAGGACCTATTCCTAGTTGAGCTAATGTACCTTGAGTTGAGGCAAAAATAATTTCTTCAGCCAAAAAATTGCTTAAGAACGAATTTGCTGAGGTAACTCCATAAAGTGGTATTGACGCCATTACTAGATAAACAATAACAGCTATAAACGACCAAAGTAGTTTAGTTGCCAAAGAAGGTCTATCTTTAGGTTTAGTTACAGCTGGTAAGTATTCTCCTAGTGTAGCAAGAAAATCAACAAAACCCATACTACTCTAAAAAAGCCTATTCACTTGTGGTTAATATAATTTGTCCTCCTAATTCCTTAACTTTTTCAATTGCTTTTTTACTCGCCATATTCACCTTAATTACTAGTGGTATTTTTAGTCCAGATGAGCCTATAAGCTTATCATATCTATATTCAGTTAAATCAATTACTTTCTTTCCATTCTCATCCTTTATTTTTATTTCGCCTTTTTCAATAAGTTCTTGAAGCTTTCTCATTGTAATAGCATTATATATTTTAGTTGTAGGATTAACAAATCCATGCTTTCCATACCATCCTTCTCCATATTTTACTAACCATGACCATTTCTCCTTATGCATTCCAATTTGCCTACTTCCTTGTGCACCTCTATCTCTATGTTGTCCTTTTGTTCCCCAACCATGAGTCCTATATCCTCTATATTTTCTGCTTTTCTTTTCTTTTCTTACAGTCATTTATACCATCCTCTTAATTAGTTCATTAATTTTTTCTCCTCTATAACCAAATTCACCTTTAACACCAAAAGGTCTATTTATTTTTCCTTTAAAACCACCACTTGGTGGGTGAAGTCGTATAGGCAATTTAAAATAATCATCAAGTTTATGCAGTTTTATTTCTCCGTCCATAATCTTCTTTACAAATAAATTATAACTTTCTATTTTTAGTTGACTTTTAAGTATGTCATCTGTTATTTTAAGATTACCTATTTTAGTATGTAATCTAGTTAGAAGTAATTTAAGTCCTTCTTCATTTAGTTCTCCCCATGTTATGTAAGGTTCAGCTATTTTTAACATTCCTCTAATGGATGGCGAATCTTCATACACCATCGCATTAAATCTTCTTGGTAATCTTAGCATTTTCAATGTATCCTGGATATACCAGGGAGTGTCTGCATATCCTCTTATTCTAATAATTCCTAAAAGTCTAGTCATATTACTTCCTCCTCATCCAATCCACTGGAGTAACAAACTTATATGTATTATAAAGTGCATTATATCCAGCCTTTATAAAGTTCTCTGTAGTATATGTAGATCCTCTAGTTAAAGACCATGCATCTTTAATTCCTGCATAAGTCAATAAAGTTTTTAGAGCTGGACCAACTACAAGCCCAGTACCTTTTGGAGCTGGCATTAGTAAAACCTCAACACTTCCAGCCTTTCCATAGACTTTAAAAGGTAAACTATGAGCTTCGCCACAGGTACACTCCCAACTTCCACATCCTCTTCTAACTGGGATTATGTTCATTTTAGCATTCTTTATAGCTTTTTGGATAGCTACTCTTAGTTGTTTAGCCTTGCCAGTACCATAACTGACATAACCATCCATATTTCCCATTATGATTAAAACCTTGTACTTAGATATTTCACCAGCGTCAGTTTGCTTTTGCACTATCTTTATGTCCATTACTTCGTATTTCAATTTAGGTAATAACACGTCCACTATTTCTGGCTCTGTTATTGGATAATTTTTCTCAAAGATTTCTTTCATAGATGTTATTTTTCCTTCTTTAACTAACTGACCTACTTTTGTTCTAGGTTTCCATTCTTCTGGGTTAATTACAGGAACCTCTTCTGCCATTATGCTCCACCAGATTTAATTTTATTTAATATCTCTTCAAAGTGTGAAGGAAGATCTTTAGGATGCAATCCCCTTTCTAAATACTTAGAAAATAATCTCTTGAATAATTCAGGATTTTCAGCTTCTAATTTCTGGGCATAAGATGCTATATGAACTCCTTTTATTCTATCCTCTTTTATACCCAGATCTCCTACTGGGATGCTGAGACCAGCGTCAATAGCCCCTTTAATAGCTGTAAATATCCTACTACCTTTTACAGGCACGAAAAGTCCAATGTCAGCCACAGCTTCTTTTATACCAGCCTTTAAGGCCCTAACACCTAATAAGTATCCAGTTAAATAGGCAGCAGGTGTGTTGTTCAGATCTCCTTTCCAGCCAAATTTCTTAGCAAGCTCCATAGAATGTGCTGCAGCTACAATAACATCTCCTTTTGGATTAAACTTAGCAATTTGTGCTATTACGTATTTGTTCGTTAATCTTACTACTAACCTTGTGGTGTTGTTTATAACATATGTATATCTCTTATAATAATTAGTTTTTCCTTCTCTTCTTCTCCTATACTTTACTCTATAATTAGGACCATGTGCCATATTTCACTCCACCTTCACGCCTAATTGTTTAAGATAATTTTTTACATCAGAGAGATTCCTAAAAGAGTTTCCTTTAGCTTTTCTATATGCTAATCTATATGTTTTCTTATCTATAACATCATTATCTCTGAGCCATTTCAAGTATGTTCTTATTTTTCTAATCTTTAGAACCCATTGCTCTTTCTTACCTCTTCTTGCTCCAGCTGGTCCTTTTCTACTTCCACTCTTCCTTTTTTCTCCTCTTTTTCTCCTTTTTTCTTTCTTTTCTTTTAGTCTCCCACTACTAATACCTTTCTTTTTCTCTATAATAATTTTTCCTTCTTTTATTAATTTTCTAATCTCATCTCTAGTTATAGCTGAGGCTATATCATCTAAGTAATTTGTATTAAATTTCACATTATTTTCCCCAACATTAGTAAGCTCTGCTGCAAGTCTTCTTTGAAGAGCAAACTCTGGCATCTAACTCTCACCCATTGGCTATTTTTAATCCCATTTTTTTAGCCTCTTCAACTAATTCTAATTTCTTTTTTAAACCTATCGTTGATGAGAAGACCACTATTACTTTATCTTTCATTTGTGATGCTTTTTCCAAGTCTTTCTTATTATTAACATAGAATGGAATTAAACCCGAGGGATGTAAACCTCTAATTTCCCTTGGTGATCTGAAGCCTATTTTTACTTTTGGCTGATATCCTTTTAGTTCTAATCTTACTGGATTGTCTATACCTTTAGGCTTTCTCCATGTCTCTTGTCTGCCTATTCTATAAAACTTATCCCAATCATATCTTAGAAACTTAATTTTCTTCTCTCTAACTTTCTTTATTTTTTCTTTGATTTTCCTAATGTTAATCTGTTTGTTCACTTCCAATCACCTCTTTTTTATAAATATAAATGCCATCTGCAAAAACTCTTCTATCATAACCAGTAATTTTTGATGCAAGTTCTATGTTAGCCGCGGTCTGTCCTACTTTTTCAATATCTTGACCTTCTACAATGATATCCTCTCCTTTTACATTCACTTTTACACCAGCCATTATTTTTGCTCTTCTAATATTTTTCTCTCCAATTAAGTTTTGAATTTGGACTTCGTTGCCAGAAACTTTAACCGTAACTGGGAAATGCGTGTAAATAATTTTTAAGTAATATCTATAGCCTTTAGTAACACCAGTAAACATGTTTTCTATATGCGCAATTATGGAGTAAAACTGAGCTTTTTTTCTTCTATCAGCAAAAGTAGTCTCTACAACTATTTTATTATCTTCTTTTCTTATTTCTATGCCGCTAATATGACTAAAGTCTTTTTCTATTTCTCCTTTAGGCCCCTTAACTTTTATCTTCATTCCTTCAATATTTACATTAATGCCTTGTGGAATTTCTATTTCCTCATATAGATGAACTGCCTTCATGTTTTCACCTCAATAAACATAACCTAAAGCCACTCCACCAATTCTTTCTCTAATGGCATCTTTATGAGTCATGACACCTTTATTTGTAGAAATTATTAGAACACCAATTTCCTTTGATGGTAAGTATCGTCTTACATAGTCTGGCAAAGTTAGCAAATCTTTATATTTAAGAGGATATCGTGGTGCTATTGGCCCGCATTTGTTTATTCTGCCCAAAAGTTGTACAACTATTTTTCCCGATCTACCATCATCTATAAACTCAAATTCCCCTATATATCCCTCTTTTTGCATTGCTCTTAATACATTAATAATAAGTTTTGAAGCAGGCATAATTATAGCTTGCTTATTTCTTCTCATCTCATTATTGTAGATTGTTGTTAATGCATTTGCTAAAGGATTTAGATTAACCATAATTATTCACCTCGTTTTCTTAAATCCCATTTCATAAGCTACTTCTCTAAAACACTGTCTACATAAGTATAATCCATATTTTTGAATAACAGAATCTCTACTACCGCACCTTCTACAAACTTGTACTCCTCTTCCATATTTTCTCTCAGCTGGAGGCTTATATTTACCCATTTCTCTCACCCTTCTACAATAGTTACATTAAAGTTTTGCTTAAGGAATTCCATTGCTTCTTCTTTACTAACTGTTCTATGTCTTTTTGGAATATGAGCTTTTTTTCTTCTTCTTCTTGCTACTCTAAATCCTGGTCTTACTAAAGTTATAGCGACATCCATTCCAAATATTCCTATCTCTGGATCATATCTAGTACCTGGTATAAGAACATGTTCAGCAATTCCGAAACTTACATTGCCATACTCATCAAAACTGGATGCTTTTATTCTGTGACCTACAGCAGCTAATACTTTATTAAGAAATTCTTCAGCTTTTTTACCCCTCAATGTTACCTTAACTCCTATAGGTGCTCCTTTTCTAACTCCAAATTCTCTAATTGTTCTCTTTGCAATAGTATAAACTGGCTTTACTCCAGTAAGTTCTTGAAGAAGTTGATATGCTTTTTGTAATCTTTCTCCAGCTTCTCCTACACCGATATTGACAGTAACTTTCTCTAGTCGTAGTTTTCTCATGGGATTAACTGTTTGGGTTTCTGCCATCATCTCACCCCTACATTAGGATCGATTTCGCTATCACCTATAACCATAACATTTTGTAAATTAGTTTGTACAGATTCTCCATTTTTCTGTTCAATAGTAACAATACTGTATTTCCTTTTCTTATATTTAGCATATTGAATAGTTTTTATTACTCCATGTAATCCTACGTTTCTACCACCAATAATTATAGCATACTTTCCTTCACTTAGCTCATAACTTTTAATTATGCTTTGTGAAGGAATTTCAATTTTTAGTGTTGTTAAAGTAGGATAGTTCATTTCTGGTACTTTTTCTTTCGGAATTAGAATATTTCTTCCATCTTCTAAATTCAATTGTATATTTCCATTTTTATTAGTTGTTTTATTTACTATTCTAACAAATTTATATTTTGCATCTTCTTTACTAATTTTTACTGGCATTAAGTATTTTATGTTATCTGGAACAATCCTAAAGTACAAATCTGAGGAAGGAATTGAAATAACATCCATTAATCCTACAGGAAACTTATAATCTTTTCTAACTCTTCCATCAACCATAATCTTTCCTTCAACAACTAACCTCTTCGCTTCTCTTGTTGTTTCGGCAACATTTAGGTAATGTTTCAATAATAAGGCTAAGGGAATACTTTCTGATAATTTATGAGGACCTGGATTAGCTCTTATTGTCCACTTATATTCTTTTTTACTTAAATTTAAGAACCAAGGAGCTTCAAATCTTGTTATGTGGGCCAATTCATTTCGCCTCCGTAGTTTGTTCTTTCTTCTTTAAATATTCTTCTCTTGCTTTTCTTTTCCTTTCTATGATTTCTTTCCTTTTTGCATCAGATAGGTCTAATTTAGTAATTATTACTTTTGAAGCGTGAATCCATCTATAAACTGGGGTTCCATCAGCTTTTTTTCTTGTTAATCCTTCAATAGCTATCCTTCCAGTTTTTCTATTAACCTCTACTACTTTTCCTTCAAAATTTAGTACATCTTTGTCTCCTCTCATAACTTTAACAGTGTCTCCTTTTCTAATTGCTAATCTCTTTATGCCATATTGTTGTTGTAGTTCCTTAGATAATTTTGCTGTCAATAATTTATGCCTTTGATGTTTGGGTAAATTATAGAGTAGTAATCTTTGTTTTGATGGTTTATGAGAGACCAATTAAATCACCATTGTCGCAATACTTGCAACTTTAGGCCATCTTTCTGCAGCTTCTTTTGCAATCGGTCCTCTTATCTCAGTACCTTTAGGTGTTCCATCGGGGTTTACTATTACTACTGCATTATCTTCAAAAGCAATCCATGTTCCATCTGGTCTTCTAAATGGCATTCTTTGTCTAACTATTACAGCTTTAAATTTCTGTTTTCTAACTTCTGGAGTACCTTTTCTAACTGAAACCATCACTAAATCAG
The DNA here is from genome assembly GCF_009729055.1 of Sulfurisphaera ohwakuensis. Classification (GTDB taxonomy): domain Archaea; phylum Thermoproteota; class Thermoprotei_A; order Sulfolobales; family Sulfolobaceae; genus Sulfurisphaera; species Sulfurisphaera ohwakuensis. The sequence goes on from NZ_CP045484.1 coordinate 292,980, forward strand.
CTATATTCGCAAAAGGTATTCTTCTTAATACTCCTTTGTAGCCATAAATACCTATAATCACAGCTTCTTTAGCACCACTATTATCTGCAACAGTTACTGTAGTATAATGTTGTAATCCGGGTGTGAGTCCTTTTCTACTACCTAAAACCTGGAGTTTTTCAGGCATCTTATTCACCTCTTACCTATAACCACAAATGAAACTGATTTAGCAATAGGTCTACATTCAGCAATTATAACGTTATCTCCTTCTTTAACATCTAAACATGGAGGTATGTGAACATGGATTCTGCTTCTTCTTCTTTCATATCTCTTATACTTTGTATCATAGAATAAATAATCCCTTTCTACTACACCTGTTTTTTCGGCTCTATATCTTATTAGTCTTCCCTCTAGTATTATTCCTCTCACTCTTAGGGTTCCATGAAATGGACAATTTATGTCATCACAAGTTTTAGAGGGCGGATTTACTCCTTCAATTCCTATATTTTTTACTAAGGCACCTTTTTTACCCATTATAACCACCTTTTTTCTATTCTACCAACAAGTTTAGGACCAGGTAAAACAACTTTCCTATTTTCAGAATATATTTCAAAAATTCCATTACTTTTTAATACACGAATTATTTTATTTTGTGTCTGAATTAAAAAAGTTTTTTTAGTTTCAAATAAAATAATCCCTTCTCTACCTATTAAAGAAGGATCAGAATGACCTAAAACTTTAATTTTACTACCTATTAAATCAATCATTTTTTACTCTCCTTCTTTTTATTTTCTATTTCTTTATTTATAATTGAAAGTAATGTTAATATCCTAGCTATATCTTTTCTTAAATTCCTGATGGAAGCAGTATTCTTTAGAGTCCCCATTCTAGCTTCAACTTTCCTTTTTAATAATTCTTGTTGTAAATCATTTAGTTTTCCTTGCAATTCTTTTTTCTTCTCTAGTAATTGTTCCACAGTTTGGTTATTAATCTCTTTTATATCGTAACCTAATATTTCCTTACTTTTCATTTCTGTTCACCACTTTTCTGAGACTCTTCAATGAAACTTACATTAGTCACAGTTACCATATTCTCGCCGGGTCCTTTAGGTTGTTCTCTTAGTTCAATCTTATCAACACTTTTCATTGGTTTTGTGATTAATATTTCGACTCCATATACACCTGGTTTTAACATAGCTATTGCAACAGCTCTATCCACAATCTTATCCAGGAAAGCACCACTCTTATAAACAACTCCTTCTTTAAGTTTTTCGTACTTAGCTCTTTCAGAAGTAAGCTTTCCACTAATAATTACTTCTGCTCCTAATGCACCAGCATTCATAATTCTTCTTATGGTTATGAAAGCAGCTCTCCTAAAATGATAACCTTTTTCTAGTGCTATTGCTAGTCTAAAAGCCATAACCCTTGCATTTAACTCTGGATTTTCTACGCTAGTAACAGTTATTTGAGGATTATCTAGACCAAAATACCTCTCTAACATTTGAGCTAATTGTTTAATAGTTTTACCACCTTTTCCTATTATGAGGGCTGGTCTTCCAGCATAAATGATAACTCTTGTGCCTATTGGTGTTTTAACTATTTCTACACCAGCATATTCAGCATTGTAAAATTGTTTAGCTAAATATTCATCCACCATTACTTTTGTCATAGATCTTTGAAGGAAATATTTCTTTACTAAAACCATATTTTACACCTCTCCCAAGATAACTTCTATATGAGAAGTGTATCTATATTTACGTGTAGATCTTCCAAAAGCCCTTGGCATGTATCTCTTTAATATTATCCCCTTATGTGCAGCAATATGAACTATTTTTACATTCTCTAGATCTAATCCTTTAGAATTTGCGTTATTTTCAGCATTTTCTAGAACTTTAAGAACATATTTTATTGCCTTCTTGGGATATCTACCACTTTTTACTTTCCATTTAGGAGAAATATTAGATCTATGTGAAGCTCCATGAGAGTGTTTCCAAAATGGTAATGCTTCCTTTTCCTCTAATACATTATTTAAAAATTGCTTCGCATCATTAAGCTTCATTCCCCTTATAGCTTTACATACATTATAAAGATCTCTTATTGAGGCTGGAACATTTTTTATAACAGCTTTTGCTAACTTGTTTTCATCAATATCTAATTTAGGGTATATCCAACTAGCCATTTTTCATCCCTTCATAGCTAGGAATAAGCTTGACCTTGTAGCCTTAAGTCCAGGCTCTCCATGTTCTACTTTCTTCGTAGTTATCGAGAATTCACCTAGATAATGTCCTATCATCTCTGGGACTACTTGAAATTCTACGAATTCTTTTCCATTATAAACAGCGAATTTTAATCCTACCATTTCTGGTAAAATTATCATATCTCTCACATGAGTCTTTATAGTTTTACTATACTTTCCTTCTCTCACATACTTTCGGATTTTTTCTAGTAATCTTCTCTGCTTGTCTGAAAACCCTTTCTTTAATGATCTCCTTTGTCTTGAAGGTAATAATTTAATAAATTCGTCCATAGGCATATTTAATAATTCATCTAATGATTTTCCTCTATATCTAAACTTTTTCCATTCGGGTGGGATTTCTAATGACATCGTATCACCTTATCAATATATATACAAATTTAAAAATTCATGCACCTTCTTTTCTACCCGTTCTTCTTGCTGCAATATGGCCTACTTTTCTGCCTGGAGGGGCATTTCTTGACACTGTTGACGGTCTGCTTACACTCTGATGTAAACCACCACCATGTGGATGTGAAACAGCGTTCATTGCGACTCCTCTTACATGCGGCCATTTCTTAGCTTTTACTTTATATTTCCAATAATTGTTACCAGCTTTTAATAACGGTTTTTCAGTAACTCCTCCTCCAGCCACAACTCCAACTATAGCTCTTGCATTACTACTAACTTGAGCTATTTTCTCTGATGATAATTTCACTAGCACTTTATCACCTGTCTTTCCAACAACTACTCCATATGTTCCAGCAGATCTGGCAAATTTTCCCCCATCACCCCTAGTTTTTTCAATATTAGATATTATAGTTCCTTCTGGTACATTTCCTACTTCTACTATATTACCATTACTTATTGCAGCATTTTTACCAATCTGGATCTTTTGCCCTACTACTAGTCCTTGGACAGAAGGAACATAAAACTTTGTTCCATCATCTAATTTAATCAATGCCAATGGAGCATTTGTCCCAGGATTGTGTACAATATCAATTACTTTTCCTATATGTTCCCCTTCTATATTTGGTATTTTAGCCTTACCCACTCTTCTCCAGCTAGGGCTTCTGAAATTAATTCCTCCTCTTCCTGCCCTTTGTTGTAATAATTTCTTACCCATAATTTTCACCTCATAATATTCCTAGTCTATGAGCTATATCACTTGCATTAAATTCTTTTTTAAGCTTTACATATGCCTTCTTTTCTCCTCTAATCGTTATTAAGGTATTTACTTTATCTACTTTCACATTAAACATTTTCTCTATTTCTCTTTTTATATCAGCTTTTGTTGCTTCTTTATTTACAATAACTGTTAACGTATTTTGACTTTCAATAAGTTTTATTGCTTTTTCTGTAGTAAGAAATTCTTTTATTATCATAATGCTAACCTCCCCTCAAGCCTTTTACGTAATACATCAATAGAAGATTTAGTATAAATTGTTAATCTACCTGGATGCCCTCCAGGTGCAAGATGTATTACACTTAAATCACTCGCTAATATTACATCAACTCCGGGGATATTGCTTGCAGCCTTGACAAATACAGGATTATTCTCATGAATTACAAATAACGGTCCTTTAGGCTCTTTATATCTTCTTCCTCTCATCTTACCTTTACCAGATCTAATTCTAATTCTATCCTTAACCCTCTCCACATCTTCATAGACTTTTAAAGATTGTAATACCTCAATTATTTCCTTAGTTTTAGTTAGCTTTGTAATATCGTCAACTACAATTATGGGAAGAGTATCAATTGAAAATACATGACCTCTATTTTTTACAAAGTTCATATTAGCAGTAGCACTTAATGCACTTATAATTGCTAGTTTCTTTTCTTTCTTATTTACCTCTTCTACTAATTTCTTTTCAACCGTTGGTGGAAAAGCTAGTCTTCCTCCCACAGTATTTGGTGCTAAAGCTGCTTCACCAGTTGTCTTTACTCTAGGGACTCTTGCTAAACCTAAATTAATACCAAAGCTTAAAGCTGAAGTTCTTTTACCAGCCATAGGATCTCTTCCTTTTGGTTGTAGAGCCTTTGTGAATTCTGAAATGAATACCCTTCTAATTAGATCTTTCCTAACAGGATAACTAAAGAAAATAGGTAATTCTATTTCTTCTACTTTATTTCCTTTTAGATCAAAAATATGAGTTTTTTTAATTTGAAGCTCTAAATACATATATTTCACCCTTGCTGACTATATAAATTAACGTATGTTATCTTAGGTGCAGACTGAGGTATCCAACTAGGTCTTATAGGATATCTGAGGAATAATGGCCTTTTCTTTGCCCCAATTATTGAACCCTCTATAATTAGATATGTATTTCTAACAATACCATAATTCACAAACCCTCCTTTAGGATTAATTTCATTTGGATCATCAGAAATTTTTAGAATTCTCTTATTATATTCTGTTCTTCTATGGTATCCCATTTGACCTGGTTGTGGCACATAGCTGGGTGTGGAGAATGAAGGGCCTCTAGCTCCTACTTTTCTACTACCTTTTCTGTGCTTATGCCATCTAGGTAGCTCTACAACTCCATATCTTTTTACTACGCCTTGAAATCCTTTTCCCTTAGTAACACCAATAATGTCAATTAGTTGGCCTTCCTTAAACACATCTTTAACACTTAGAGGTTTGCCAAGAATATTTAAAACGTAATTTAATTGTGATTTTATATCTCCTCCTCCTACTTGTACTTCGACTATTTCTGGTTTCTTTTTACCTAATGAAGGGACCAATTTAGGCTGTGTCGCTATAAGGACTCTTAAATATAGTATATCATTTAACTTATTATTTATTTCATCTAATTTTCCTTTCATCTTTTCTTTATCTATTTTTAATCTAGTTACTTTTCTTTGTTGGATTAATTTTAAAAGATCTTCACTGATATCTCCCCAATATTCAGTTAATGTTGTAGGTTCGCCCTTAGGCCCCATTACATAGGCTCTAATAGCTAATGGAATAACTGGGGGTGTCTCTATAACACTAACTGGGACATAAATTTCTTTTCCATAATTAGGAGAAGTAGGCTTATCATCAATCATAAAAATATGACTCATGCCAACTTTGTAACCTACAAAGCCTAACAATTTAGGTTCATTAGATTGTATAGTAGGCCAGCTTCTAGGCGTAGGCAAAATTTCGCTAGCTCTCTTTCTTGGTCGTACACCTGCGGAACCTCTCCTTGGCGAAGCAAGCTTACGATGACCCATTAATTTTCCCTCGTTCTCTCATTTTTAAAAATCTCCGTATAAAAATGTATCTATCCTAAGATGAAATTAAGTATCGAAAGAGATGAAATAAGAGCTTCTTCGGCTCTGATATCTTTTACCCCCTGATTTGGTAAAAAATTGTAAACATGTATATAGTCACTCAATTGTTTTAATAATCCACCTGATGGGGGACCTATAATTAATGTTATTCCTTTTTTCTCGTACATATCTTTTATTTCACTTGAGTATTTTATTGGATCTTTTCCAGATCTGCTTGCAATTAGAAGATTTTCAAATTTTCCAAGAATATTATTTTTATTTAAAAAATAAAACTTAAACCCATTATAGTAAGGGTAAAAATTGTACTCCTTAATTCTTACGGGGTTAGAGTTTACTATTAAAATAACGTTAGATTTTGTATTAATCTTACTTTCTAACCCAAAAAAACCTTTAGAGCCGATTCTATATTCTCCTTCTATAGCTTCTTTTTCCACCATGTGAGAAGGGATATTTACAGGATTAAGTAGACCTACTTTACTAAGCGTTTTTCTTATTTTTATTTCTTTCTTTAAATATGGTGGTTTAAGTGCATAATTAATTATATCAATAATAACTCTTTTTATATATTTATTTCTTAAATCATCTATCCAAAAAAGCTTTGAAACTCTAAAAATAATTAAGGTTCTGAGTATGAAGGACATTTTTAACGTAATTTCAGTTAAGCTTTTATCTGTTGAAAAAATTGATGTAAAAAGAATCACGTTTAACTCTTTTCTTCTTGGATAAGGAAACATCAAGATTTACTTACACCAATAATATATTCTTCATCCTCTATTTCCCATGGTAATATTAGGTCTCCTTTTACTTCTCCTATAATAACTTCTTTAGCCCTAGTCTCTGATTTGATGTAATCAGTCCATTTCTTTAACATTTCTGTTCTTTCCTCTGGCGCTTTTATATACAACAGAATATAATCATTAATTTGCACATTAAGTTGCTTTCTCATAAACTGGATTCTTCTTATAATATCTCTAACTATTCCTTCTTCTTCCTCTTCTTTACTTATTTCTTTCTTTAGAACTACTACTCCCTTGTTAAACCTGGCAGATATGTAACCTTCTTCAGTTTCTTCTAGTATATTAACATGATTAACCTTGATTTGAACTGGTTCTCCTTCTATTACAACTTCATGGTAACCTTTAGCTATAATATCTGAAGCTACTTTTTCTGAGTTATTTTCTATATATTCTACTATTTTGTTAGTAAGTCTTTTGAAATCGGGTCCAATTGTACCTCTGTTTGGTGTGGCCTTAATTTTACTAAACCTTCTATAGCCTTCTATTCCTCCAATTTCTACGTCTTTAGTATTTAATAGGAACTTTATTACTTCTTTTACATTATTGGCCATTTCAACGTCTATATCCGAGACTAGAAATACATATGCGTTCTTTATTGGCCATCTTAATTTAATTCCAGCCTTGGCTCTAGCATTTAATCCAGCTTCTGCAATCTCTTTGCTTAGTTCAAATTCTTTCTCAATTTTATCATTTATGAATTCTTCTTTTACTTCTGGTAAGCTTTCCATGCTAACAGAATCCTTCTTATCTACTACAAAATCCTGGTATATTCGTTCAGTAGTAAACGGAATTACTGGGGATAAAAGTACTAGTGATCCCTTGAGAACTTCATAAAGTACATAATACATTGCTATCTTATCTGGGTCATTACTTTCGTTCCAAGCTCTTTTTCTGACTAATCTTAGATAGAACCTACTTATATCATCTATGATGAAACTTGTCATTTTATTTGCTAACTCATGGACTTTGAAATCGTTCATGCTTTCCTTTACTTCTTTTACAACTCTATTATATCTAGATAATAACCATAAATCTTCTATCCTCAGATATTGTTTTAAGTTGTCTAGGTTATACATTCTTGGATCGAAGTTGTCTAAGTTCATATATGTTGATGCGAAAACATATACATTCCATATAATGTTTAAATCTCTTTTTGTTTGATCAAGTGCTTTCCAAGAGAACTTTGCATCTTCCCATGTTGTATTTCTGAGTAACCATAATCTCAAGACATCTCTACCATATTTTTCATTTTCAGTTACTTGAGATGGCTCTACATAATTTCCAAGACTCTTATGCATTTCTCTACCTTGTTCATCTAACATAAACCCATGGACTAGAACTGCATTATATGGTGCTCTATCTAATAATATAACACCAGCCCTTAGTAGGCTAAAGAACCATCCTCGTAATTGATCGTGCCCCTCTAATACTAAATCAACGGGACCTATTTCTTTCCACTTTTTTTCCCAATCTTTACCTAGGCTAGCGAAGAAAGCGACCCCACTATCAAACCACACATCAGCCACATCTGGAACTCTATGAGCTTCTCCTCCACATTTATTACATCGGACAACTACTTTATCTATCCATGGTCTATGTAAATCCTCTGGTACTTTTGTTATTGCTACTTTTTCTAACTCATCTCTACTTCCTATAACAATTATGTTTCCACAATTCTTACATATCCATATTGGTAATGGTGTTCCCCAAAATCTCTGTCTGCTAATTACCCAATCCCTAATCTCTCTTACCATATTTCCTATTCTTGTCTTACCCCAGTCAGGTACCCATTTAACATTATCAATCTCTTTTAACAATTCCTCTTTTAGTTTAGATACTCCTATAAACCATTGCTCTATAGCCCTCAAAATTAGAGGTGTTTTACATCTCCAACATACAGGATATCTATGGACAACCTTGCCAGAATGCAGTAAGGCATTTCTCTGTTTTAAGTCATTAATAATTTCTTCAGCAGCACTTCGTACATTTTTTCCAACATATTTTCCAGCTTCTGGTAAGAATTCACCTCTATCATTAACTAACATAACTACTGGTGCTCCAATTTTTTTGCCTATTTCAAAGTCAATATCACCATGACCTGGAGCAGAATGAACAAGACCCGTTCCCTCAGTTAACGTTACTTCTTCTCCAGCATCAACGACTATATGATAATTGTCAAGCCCTTTCTGGGCTGTGACTATATCTGCCAAAGGGTGTATATATTGTAATCCAACTAATTCCACTCCTTTAAATGTCCTTACTATCTTATAGTTTTTAATTCCTGCTTCTTTCATAACATCATTTACTCTATCTTTTGCCATAATTAGTATCTCATTATTGACCTCGACTTCAGCATACTCATAATCTTTATTAATCATAACAAAGACATTTGCCGGTAAAGTCCATGGTGTTGTAGTCCAAATAACTAAATACCTATTTTCTGAGCCTTTTACTTTAAATTTCACATAAATTGATGGATCTTCAATTTCTTTATATTCTGAAACCTCATAATCAGCTAATGTTGTTTCGCATCTAGGGCACCAATGTAAAACATGTACTCCTTTATATAGTAATCCTCTTTCATATGCTTTCTTGATTAGCATCCAAGAGTTAGAAATATAGTCATTATGTAATGTCATATAGGGGTTGTTCCAGTCCATAAAAATTCCTATGTTCTTAAAGTTTGCAGTCAAAGAAGATGCGTTATTTAATGCAAATTCCTTACACTTATTAACAAAATTATCAACTCCTATTTTTTCTATTATATCCGATTTCTTTTGTATTCCAAGTTGTTTTTCTATTGCAACTTCTATAGGCAAACCATGAGTATCATAACCAGGCTGATCATAGGTCCTAAATCCTGCTAACCTTTCATATCTTAGTATACAATCCTTTATTACCTTATTCCAAACGGTTCCTATATGTGGGATTGGGCTTGAAGGATAAGGTGGCCCATCTATAAATAGGAATTTTTTCTCAAATTTACTGTTATATTCTTTTAATTTTTCATAGATTTTATTTTGTTCCCAAAACTTTAATATTTCTTTTTCTGTAGAAAGAGGATCAAACTTAGATGGCAAAGGCTTTATTGTAGGGGAGGATAATCTAGATCACCTCGATAATAGATAAAGTAGTGATTTAAAAACTTTTAGCCTAGCTTATTATAAATTTCATTTATTAAGTCATCAGTTGTCGCATTACCACCTACATCTGGGGTTAACGCTTTTCTCTCTTTGTAGACTAAGTATATAGCGTTTTCTAAAGCTCTTGAAGCTTTTATATATCTATCGTCATTAGATAGCTCATACATTCTTTCATACATCATACTTACAGAAAGTAAAAATGCAGTGGGATTACCTATATTCTTTCCAGCAATGTCAAACGCTGCACCGTGTACTGGTTCAAATAAAGCTTTTTTATCTCCTATATTCGCAGATGGTGCTATACCTAAACTACCCGCAATTTGACTAGCTTCGTCACTTAAAATGTCTCCATATACGTTCTCAGTTACAATTACATCAAACATTTGAGGATTTCTTACTAAATTAGCCGCTGCTGCGTCTACATACATTTCTGAATATTCTACTTTTCCTTTTAATACAGATCTGCATGCTTCAGCGAATAAACCATCAGTAATTCTCATTACGTTAGCCTTATGAACACAGGTTACTTTCTTTCTCCTTCTTAATGCAAAGTTTAGCCCTACTTTTGCTATTCTCTCAGAAGCAAATCTAGTTATGATTTTCATGCCAACGGCTACTCCATCAGAAACAATATGTTCAAAACCTTTGTATAAATCCTCAGTATTTTCTCTCACTATAAGTATATCAACATTACCATATTTAGTATCTATTCCCGGGATAGACTTTGCTGGTCTAATATTGGCATACATATCATAAATTTGTCTTAACTTGACAACAACATCTGCAGCGGATTCTCCTACTGGACCTTTCAAAATTATATCGGCCTTATCAATGATTTTTAAGCTATCTTTTGGCAATGCTTCACCATATCTTGCCAATGCACGATCACCAGCTTCTACTTCAATATATTCGATAGGCAAAGAATAAAGCTCATTTATTTTGGCTAATATTCTCTTAGATTTAGATACTATTTCTGGTCCTATTCCATCTCCTTGTATTAAAGCAACAGTAAAGCCCATGTGGAGGGTTTTTGAAATTAAATTTTTAACCCTTTCTGTAACATAAGTTCCTTAATTTTTTCAATAATTTTTATGTCATTTGGCATAGTTTTACGTATAATGTCAATCTCATATTTTACTATAGGTAAATATTTTTCAATGTCTTCTTTGCTATATATATCTAACCTAGAAACGTGTATTAACAGATCAATTAACATAGAATTTCCTCTGTTGAATGCATGGTAAAACTCTCCGTATTTTTTATAATCAATCAAATCATAAAAGAAATAAGTAGGATTTTCTAGTTTTTCATAATAACAATTAGCTAAAAAGACTACTCCTACGGGAATTATAGGAATATTATCTATATAGTCCTCTATTTTAAGCTCATTAAAGAATGCTTCAAAGAACACTCTTGAATCAGTTATTATATTTAGAGAACACTTTTGATATTTAATTAAATTAGAAAAAGTAAGTGTGTCCTTATAAACTTTTGATTTCAAAGTATTTCCCTCCTTAATTATACCTATTGGAGCTAAGTTTGGTTTAACTCCATTTGATCCTAAAATAACTTCATAAATTCCATCATATGGAAAAACAAAATTTATGATATTTTTTACTGAGTCCATATTATGACATTAAGAGAAAGAGTTAAAGAGTTATCAAAATACGGAGAATTAATAGCTGGTGATAAAAAGGAAAGATTGATAGTTGATAAAATAAAGGAATATTTTGAGGTTAATAAAATAACAACTTACATTAATCCTCAAAATGTATTAAAATGGGAGGAGAAGGAAATAGAGCTAGAATGTGAAGGAATAAAAATCAAGGCTATCTCTTTACCTTACTCTCCTTCAATAGATGTAGAAACTTCAGATTATCAAGTCATTAAAATTAATAATATCTTAGATGTTAATAAATATTATAGAAATAATAGTAATAAAATTTTAGTCTTTACACAAGATGATTTAATGAGAAAAATTGTTCTGAAAAACGGGACTCTTCTTTCTCACTTACCTCAAAATCCGCCCAGGTTACCAGCATTTTATATAAGGTATAAAGATGCAAATCAAATAAAAGGAAAATGTAGATTTTTCTTAAAATCATCTTTTGAGGAGTCAATAGGATATACAATTGAAGGAATAATACCAGGTAAAACTGAGGATAAGATCTATGTAACCGCTCATCATGATCATTGGTTTAAGGGGGAACATGATGATTTAATTTCAGTCTCCATATTACCAGAATTAAAAAGTGAAAAATACGAATTACACTTAATTTCTTTTACAGCAGAAGAAAGTGGATGTTTTTTCAGTAGTTTTTCGTGGGCTTGTGGTTCATATAATTTTTTGAGGTCAAATAAAATAGATGCGAAATTATCTATAAGTTTAGATAACTTAACCTTAAATTCAAAATTTTTTGTTACTCCAGGTCTTTTTAAGTATTTTAAAAATGCTGTCCAGTACCCTTCGCCTTATACTGATTCTTATAACTTTTTAAAGAGGGGAATTCCTACAATTTCGATGTCGGATATAGATTATCCATATTATCATTCAGAAGCCGATGAGATCAGTGAAACTGAGAATTATGAAGAAATCGTAAAGCTGTTAAATGTATTTCTCTCCAATGAGATTACAATAAATCCGCAAGAACTTGTTAACGTAATATTTGATACGCCATTACCCATAGAAATTAAGGAGTTAGCATTAAATTTGATAGAGCGTGGAAAGTATAATGAACTTTTAAAATTTTACGGAAGTATATTAGATTTAAGCAAGAATACAATACAGACTTATTTATTTCATAAACTTGTTGGCATCAATAAAGCATACGAAAATAGTGTAGCAATAGAAGATTTTGTGGAATTAAGAAATTACTGTGAAGATGAAATATGTAGCAAACTTTATGAGAAATTTCTGTATTATTTACAAAAAGAAATTACAAATGAATATTTAATTCAGCTAAAAAATCTCTTCTAACTGTTTTAGATTTTGAACCACAAAATCCGCATAAAGTTCTGCGAATTTGACTTTTCCTTCTCTATCAACTAATATGGAATATAAACCAGCCTTCTTGGCAGCTAAGCAATCTTTAATTGGATCATCTCCAACCATAAGACACTGGTTTACTGAGAGATTGAGTTTTTCACAAGATAATATAAATGGTTGCACATTAGGTTTAGGTTTTATGTTGTTTTCACCACTTATAGTGATTACATCAAAATATGACACTAATGGAAATCTGTTGATTCTCTGTTTTTTATTACCCCATTCTCCGTCACTATTAGTTATTATACCTAATTTGAATCCCTTTCTTTTTAAATATTCTATTGCATCCAGGCTATCTTCATAAGGTGTATTGTTTCCAGCTATACTCCAGTATATTTGAGTCCACTCGTATAAATCTTCCATCTCTGCCTTTACATTATATTTCTTTAATACTTCCTCCCACCATAGTCTTCTGTCATAAACCCCTTCTTCATCTAGTTTTTTCGCTATTTCTATAAGCGTCTTTGAGAGCTCATCACGATCTACATTTACATTAGGATAATTTTCTCTAATGTAATCCAATATATCATCTGCCACCTTAAGTAAAGCTTGATTAGAAAGGTTATCAAAAGAAACTAAAGTGTTATCAAAGTCAAAAAATATAGCCTTAACATCCTTAAATATGTTAAACTCTTCCATGCAATTTCACGCTAAGAAGTCCTCTACCTTAGGCAACTCCTTGGGCAGGCCTTTTCTCTCTCTTATTTTCATAATTACATCTAATAATAGGCTATCTGGAACTGGAGCCCATCTACTAAATTCTGTACCCCAGAACGCTCTGCCTGCACTTGCTGCTCTAAGCTCGCTTGCAAGTTCAAAAGATTCAGAAACTGGAATTTCTGCTGTAATTCTGGCTATACTACCCATCTGAGTCATATTGAGTATTTTTCCTCTTTTCCTAGTTATAACGCCAGAGACATTTCCAACGAAATCCATTGGAACTCTGATATCTAGCTTTTGTAAAGGTTCTAGTAATGTTGGTTTAGAAGTTAAGAACCCAGCAAATATAGCATTCCTAACGGCTGGATATAACTGAGCTGGTCCTCTATGAGCTGGGTCTTCATGGATAATAGCATCATGTAATACAACTTTTAATCCTCTTATTGGTTCATGAGCTAATGGTCCTTCTTTCATCGCTAATCTAAACCCTTGAAGTATGGTATCCATTACTTCTCTTAGATGCTGTACACCGCTTGTAGCATTCACAAATACATTTATGTTCTCATCTATTGCAATTATCTTCTTAGCTTCATCGTAATCCCAGTCTGCTTGTTCTTTAAGTATTCTTGCCATTTCTTTAGAATCCATATCCTCTTTTATAGTTCCATTAGCGATTAACTCAATTGTCTGTTCATTTAATGGTTCAACGCTGATGTATAGTTTATTATGTTTATTAGGAGATTTGCCTTCGAATACCTGACTCTTAGTTCTTATGCTTTCTCTATAGACTACAATTGGTGGTGAGGTTACAACATCTACACCGTAATTTTCTTTCAATAATTGTAATGAAACTTCAAGATGTAAGAATCCCATACCTGAAAGCAAATATTCGCCAGTCTCCTCATTAATCTTTACAAGTAAGTTTGGATCCTCAATACTTAGTTTTCTAAGTGCATCAATCATCTTATTAAGATCTTTTGGATTCTTTGGCTCAACAGATATTGTTACTACAGGTTCTGATACATAATGTAGAGATTCAAATGAACCTACATTCGCATCTTTATACTTTATATCTACTGCTGTCTCTCCAGATCTAGCTTGATCTAGTCCTAAAGCTGCAGCTATATTACCAGCAGGAATCTCTTCAGCTAATTCTCTTGTTGGCCCCATGTAAAGGCTTACTTGTAAAACTCTTTGTTGTCTTTTTGCGTTTACTAACCATATTTCTTCTCCAGCTCTTAATGTCCCAGAGAATACTCTACCAGTAGCAACTAAACCGGCATGTGGATCAACTTTCATATCACTTATCATAAGGACAATAGGTCCGTTAGGATCTGCGTTTATCATTGCTTTTGCTATATCGCTATCTAGATCTCCTTTCCAGATTTTAGGAATTCTATATTTTTGTGCATCTCTAGGATTTGGAACAAATTTAATTACAGTTTCTAATAATGCTTCATGTATAGGAACTCTGTTAGCTAGTTCTTCTACTTTTGATTTATCCCCACTAGAATATGCATTTACTACATCACTGAATTTAACTCCTTTTTTCTGTGCTATTGGTACGCTAAATCCCCACTTATCTTTTGCTGATCCAAATACCACATTACCTAATTCTGGTTTTATTTTCCAAGCGTCCTTATATTCGGGTTCTGCATACATTTCGATTAAGTTATTTATCTCTACTATCATATCTATTAGTTTCTTCTGTATTTCTTGTGGACTTAACTTTAGTTCTTTAACTAATCTATCTACTTTATTAATGAAAAGTATAGGTCTTACTCTTTCTTCAAGGCTTTGTCTTAGTACAGTTTCTGTCTGAGTCATTATTCCCTCTACTGCATCAACAACAACAATAGAACCATCTAATATTCTAAGGCTTCTAGTTACTCTACCGCTAAAATCAACGTGACCAGGTGTATCAATTAAATTAATTACGTAACCTTTTCCTTCTATTTCGTGATACAAGCTTATGTTTGCTGCCTTTACTGTAATACCTCTTTGTTGTTCTACGGAAAGGTAGTCTAATGCTAATGCCTCTCCAGCAACTTTTTGTGAAATTATACCGGCTGCAGCTAATAAAGTATCACTAGTTGTAGTCTTTCCGTGATCTACATGAGCAATTATTCCAATATTTCTTACTCTAGTAATATCTTTCATTAAACTAAGAACTTGCTCAACTGTCTTATATCGGGGCAAGGTTTAAATCACCACATTTAGTATTTAGTAACTTAACTTCAGAATATTAAAGTGTAATGGATATCCTACATCAATAATTGATACAATCTTTTTAATAAACAACTTTTTATCATAAGATTCAAAATAAGTAAATATGCAACAATTGAATCAACATAATGAAATATATGATGTAATTATAGTAGGAGCAGGAATTGCTGGACTAAGTGCTGCTTTATATACCTCAAGGCAAAGAATGAAAACGTTAGTTGTCTCAAAAGATTTAGGAGGACAACTCACATTAACTGATCTCATAGAGAATTATCCTGTAGTTGAGCCTTTAAGTGGACTTAGTTTAGCGCGAAAGGTAGAGTCGCAGGCAAAGAGGTTTGGAGCTAAATTCATCTATGGAGAAGAAATATACAAGATAGATAAAAAAGGCGATATTTTCGAACTTCAAGGTATTTTAGGAAGTTATAAGGCTAAGACTGTTATTTTAGCGTTCGGTAAGACACCTAGAGAACTTAATGTGCCGGGTGAGAAAGAGTTTAAAGGTAAAGGTGTATCGTATTGTGCAATTTGTGATGCTGCATTTTTTAAAGATAAGCCAGCTGCAGTTGTAGGAGAAGGAGAGCCTGGCGTAGAAGCCATAGAACTTCTTTCAAAATATGCAAGACCCGCTTATTATATTTCTATGTCTACTCAGTTGGTTGGAGGAGATGAGGGCACATTAAAGTCAATATTGAACAATGAAAATATAAAAATGTTTTTAGGATATAAAGTGATTAGAATTATTGGAAATTCTAAAGTTGAGGGAATAGTTATACAAAATCCTAAGACAAAAGAAGATAAAATTCTAAATGTAGAGGGAGTAATAATAGAAATGGGTTATGTTTTACGAACAGAGTTCTTAAAAGATTTTATAAAACTCAATGAAAAAGGAGAAATAATAGTAGATGAATTAGGAAGAACTAATGTAGAAGGAATATTCGCTGCTGGTGATGTTACAAATACCCCATACAAGCAAGCTGTTGTAGCTGCTGCAGAAGGGGTGAAAGCTGCACTTTCTGCGTACAACTACTTAAGGAGCAAGTCTGGCTTACCTCCAGTAAATGTTGATTGGAAAGCAGAAAAACAGAAAGCTGTAGTTTCATTTAGGCTCTAAGAAGTCAAGCAAAGAAGTTTTATTATTTCTTTCCTCCTTTTTATTCGCATATGTTGTATGTATAATTTTATATATTTCCTCGGCTTTCTTTCTACTCTCCAGAACTTTTTCTAGCTCGGATACACTTGCATTACAAATTCTTTCTATGCTTCCAAATTTTTCTAATAATCTCTCTGCTAATTTACTCCCAATTTGAGGAAAAGCTTCAACTACATATAGCTGCATATCCCTTAAACTCTCAAATTTTGGTTTTTCATGAAGGTTTAATATTTTTTTATTCTGAGAGGTAGAACTTTTCTCAGCTATTTTGTAAATGATTTCAGCAGATTCTTTCCTATCATTGGAGTACACTACTCGTAGATCAAACTCTAAAATAGCACTTGTTAAGGCAGAATTTATAGCCTTCCATCTAGAGGTAATTTTTCTAATTTTTTCCATATCACCTTCAATTAGTATGAAGGGTTTAGCGTAAGCTTCACTTAATCTACTTAACTGATCAAAGAATCTTTTATCAAATACAGAGTTAACCAAGTCCTCTACGCTTTTTCTTTCTATTGCTATTTCATCAGATATAACATAATCTCCTACACTCAAATTATCAAAAATTACAATAGCACCTAATTCTTTAATAATATCTGGGACTCCGCTGTTCTTTTCACGATAATCAGCATAAATTCTAAGCATCAAGTAATAAATTGAAGTTAGTATAATATAAAATACTTGTTTCAAAAAATTATGCCTTTACAGCTCCCCCACTTTGGGGATAATACTTTGCAAGTAGTTCATTTACTTTTTTCTGCAAATCTTCTAGTTGTGTTCTCAGTAAGTTTTCTTGTTTCTGATAAGTTCTAGATCTTAATTCTAAAATTTCTTTCCTATCATCTAACTCCTTTTGCACTGTTTCTTTATCTGTTTTAACTAGTAAATTTCCAACTATTTTGTAAACTGTCGTACCAGCTGGTAATTGAGAGAGCTCTTGAAGTATTTTATTTACTTCTCTTAATTCACTATCTATTACATTTTTTTCAGTAAGAAGTCTATTTAATTGATCTTGTAATTGTTGTAATTTTACTAATTGTGTTTGAAGTTCAGGGGGAATTCTCTCTGTCATCCTTATTCACCCTTTTTATTGTCTCCAATATTGTGTATATCCAGGATATATAAGAGTTCATTATAGCTCTACCCCTACTTATTGTAGGTGCTTTTATTATAATTTCCGAGTTCTCTTTATCTATTCGGATATACTTAGTGTCTATACCCTCTGGTAATACAGAATTAAATATAAGTTGCCTTTCTTCTTCAGTAGAATTAATTAATATTTTTATTTCTATCATATAGCTGAAATCTAATGATAGGTCCTAATATTTTATCATCTTTCGTGAATTTCAGTTCAAATACATAATTATTGTCTTTTATTATGTAATCTCCATTAGCATACACATCGCAATTTTCAATATATATGTAACCTAGATCAATTAACATATTTTTTATTTTCTGATCTTCAATTTTTCCTATACATCCTCTTTTGATTAATGTTCTATGTAATTTTAGTTCTGTAAGTAATGTTACACCATAAATTATAAAGTTATATTTAAGCATTTTTGATGTAAGGTCGTATACTCTAAATCTACCCGGGTTTCCCTTTATAACATCGATTATAACTAGATATTTTGAGTTTAAATAAATTGATTTAGCTATAATATCTTTAAGACTTTGTCTACCTCTATTAATCTTTATGGAATTAGGAAAAACATAAGTCAACTCATTTAAAAAAGTTCTTACTCTTAATGGAGCGTCACGACTTGAAGTAAAAACTATTTCAATACGGTGTATAAGCAAGACCTGCCCACTTAGCACCACACTTTTTACAATACCATACCCCAGAAGCTATTCTAACCACTTTTCCGGTTGTTTTACATACGGGACATTGATGATCTTGATACCGTTTTTCCATTATCTCTTTCCATTTCTTCCTGACTGAAGAGCCGTATCGTGCACCAAATCTACCAGCAATTCCTGTAACTTTTCCCATTTCTAATCACCATAATTACATATTAATTTGCTTTTTAAGCTCTTCGAATAATTTCTGTGAAGCTGATCTTGCTAAACTTTCTGCAACATCTACTTCTTGTAAGCTTAAGCTTCCAAAATTACTCTTTTGCATTCCTACTATTCTACCATCTTGTACGTAAGAGAATGAGATTTTTACATCTGCAATGCTTTCTTCATCTAAACTTGGATCTACAACAAGATACTTACCTATTTTAGCAACAGTAACAGTGACTACTGGATAAGCAATTGGAGTTACATCAGTTTTTTCCTCTTTTATTATTTTTACATTATCTCCTTCTATTTCAACTTTAGGAAGTTTAGTATTATATAGAGCCGCAACTGCTGCTAAAGTACAAGCATCTAATACATTTCCTCCATAATCAAGAACATATACATCAACCCATGCAGTCCATACTTTTTTACCTGGTATAATAACTAATTTAGATAGATCAACTGCTTTTGAATCTCTAAGGCTTCTATCCACAACTCTAGCTAATTCTATAGCATTTTCATCTGGTGGTCCTGGCTCAAATGTCTCGTAAGCTAAAGGAAGGAGTTCTACGTTAACTACTAAGTTTCCTTGGTTTGGGGTATCTGGAAACGGTTCTTCCTCCTCTAATTTTACACCGGCTAAAACCATTGTATCTCCTAGTTTTACCAAAGCTGAACCTTCGGCTTTTTTAGCATAATTGAGTGTAATAGAAATTGGTCTATAATCACTATTCTTTCTTCCATCTAATCTAATACCTCTTTCTAATGCGTTTAATATACTTTCTTTTTTAAGCAAGGAAGTTATGTTTTGATTAGAAGGCGTGATTGACATTTTTATTCCTCCTTTAATTCTGCATATTTGCTCCTAATGGCTTCTTTTTCTAAATTATATATTGTTTCAATTCCTTTTTGAGCCATCTCTAATGCTTGTCTAAACTCTTGAGGTGTCATATTTCCATTTAGTTGAAGTAACGCAACTTGCTTAAGTGACGGCATCATAGCTACTGGCATATCAGCTTCTCCCCACATATCTTCTGGCTCGTTTAAATCTAATACTAAAACTCCATCCGCTTTTCCTACTGCTACACCAGCTATTAAGTCTCTCATAGGAATTCCTGCATCAGCCAAAGCCATAGATGCAGCCATTAAAGAAACTAATCTTGTTCCTGCATCTGCTTGTAAAACTTCCATGAATACATCTATAACAGTTCTTGGAAATAATTCTACTAAGATTGTTGATTCTAATGCTTCCCTTATTACTTTAGACAGTTCTATTTCTCTTCGACTAGGAGCAGGATTTTTTCTTTCATCAGTAGAGAAAGGAGTCATATGGTATCTAACTCTTAATACGGCTCTATCTGGCAAAGCTAAATGTCTAGGATGCATTTCTTTTGGGCCATAAACTGCTGCAATAACTTTTGTATTTCCCATTTCGAATATTGCTGAGCCGTCAGCATTCTTCAAAACGCCCAATTCTATCTTTATAGGTCTCATTTCATCTGGCCTTCTACCGTCTAATCGTAGTCCATTATCAAGTATTAGCCTCGGTTTTTGTAGCTGAATCATTTTTTGTCTCACCTAATTTTTCTCTCAAAAACTTTCTTATTTTTTCCGTTAGTCCTTTTATATGAGATTCTTTTTCTATAATCTGAATAGCTTCAACTAAAGCTTCTTCAATCATCTTAGTAGCACAATTAGCTAGTATTCTTCCATTTTGAGCAACAAGAATTTCACAGCCTGTTTCGCTAGTTAATGTGTCAAGCATGCTTCTGTTTTTCCCGATTACTCTCGGGACTTTTACTGGAGGTATATCAATTACGATTCCGCTAGATACTCTTCCTAAACCTTTCCCTTTTATAGATAAAATAGGATTTATCGTTCTATCATAGGTTTCTATTTTAGCAATTACGTAATCTCCCAAATTAAGGTATCTACGCAAGTCCTCTCCGGGGCTAACTGGCCTACCTAAGAATGAAGAAGCTGGTAAGTATGCAGAATAAGGTGATTTTATATCCAGAACCCATCCATAAATTTCAACATCTTCTATTAATCCAATAACTGTATCACCAACTTTCGGGATATATCTATGTCCTTCTAATGGAACTATCTCAAATAAATTTTCCTTAACTTCTATTAAACCTGTTATGGACGAATAATATTTATTTCCTATCTTATAATAATATGGTGACCATGGTATTTGAAAGTCTCCTTCGGCAATTAAATCTCCAGGAGTGACTATGCTTCTATCCTCAAAATATATCTTACTATTAGACATTTTTATCTCACTTCACTTGAAGAATCTTTACTTCAACTTCTCCTTTAGTCAGAGAATTTAACTTATCTATAACTTCCTGTTGCATTCCTGCTGGGATTTCTAATTCAGCTATTAAAGTGCCATCACCTAGCCAATTAGTCTTCTTTACTTCACCCAAATTATGGAGTTGTGACTTTACTTTCGAACTATGTTTTGGATCAACTTTTATTTCTATTAACGCTTTAGCAACTTTTATAGGAATCACTTTAGCTATTTCTTTTATTATTTGCAATGCTTGTCCCTCTACATCTTTATTAGGATCTATTTGGACTCTAGCTTGCTCCATTGCCATTTCAATTCGAGTTCTAGGTATAGGTAAATGAGTTTTAGGATCTATAGCGTTTCTTGAAATATAATCTATTATTTGTTTCTTTTTATTCTCTATCATTTCTTTCCTTTGCTCTGCAGTCACTTGAATTTCTCCTTTAAGAATTATTTGTCGTGCGATTTCCTCAAAGTCAGTGGTTCCAAAAACTTTTTTTAAAGCTGAAGGAGACGCTTTAAGCCCTTTTTTTACATCCTTATATATTTCATCGGATACAACAACATCAGACAAACTTATACTTTTCCCACTTTTTAATTCGTTAGCTTCTTTAGGTTTTACTAGTATTTCAAATCTTTCACCACCATGCTCATATCTAGCGATAACATATTCTTCTTTCTTGGTCATGAAATTATTTTCACCCCAATTATAATTTTTGTAATATTGATGCTCTTTCTTCGAAACTCATCTTTCTAAACATTCCGGAATCTACATCTGCAAATCCAACTTCAATATTAGAAGGTGCAAGTTTTTCTCCGGGTTTAAGAGTAGACGCTAAGGCTCTAATTCCTAGTAATATTGTATCTTGCATATTGAGATCTTCTCTATAGTTTTTCTCAAAGTATTCTGTTGCGGTATATCCACCTTGTCCAATAGCTACAGCATAGTAAGGCATAAACTGACCGCTTGGCTCTGTCATTAATAATTTTGGAGTTTTTCCTCTATCAATACCACCTATAATTAAAGCAACACCAAAGGGTCTTACTCCACCGTGTTGGGTATACATTTGTTTTACATCTGAAACTAATTTTGTAAGATAGTCAATATTGATAGGTTCATCATATATTAACCTATGCTGAAGTGCTTGAGATCTAGCATAATCAATTAATATTCTTCCGTCTGAGGCTAATCCAGCAAAGCTACATCCTACATGGTCATCAAGGATAAAGACTTTTTCTATGCTATCAACATCAAGAAGTTGGGTGGCTTTTCTTTTTTCTCCAATGAGAACAACTCCAGCTTTTGTTTTTACCCCTAAAGTAGTCCAACCTTTCTTTACTGCCTCAAAGGCATAATCTACTTGATATAATGATCCATCTGGAGAAAATATTGTTATAGCTCTATCATATCCCATTGCTGCCGGTCCAAATGCCAAATTTCTTCTCCCAATATCAGTAGATATAATAAGTGTTAAAAAGTGTTATCAGTTCGTCGCGTGTTCATCATGATACAGTCTGGGACGGCATCATCACTCAATTCCTATTAATCGTTTAGCCCTTTTTAAACTTCCTGTAGTTCTTCTAGGTACAAGAAGAACTTCCTTATTCTTAATCTTTTTTATCAAAGGTAAGCTTGCTATAATAATCTTATAGCCTATTCTATTAGTAGATATAATACCACGATTATTATATATCATAATAACTTTAGGATTTGAAAGATCTAGCCAAATTTTTCCTCCTAATTCCTTTACTGAGTTTCTCACTGCTTCTTCAATTTCCCTTATTTCGAAGTTATCTTCACTGATTATATCAAAAATAACATATCTTTTAGCTCTTGTATCCCTCTTATTTTTAATTTTTTTAATATAGATTATTCTAGTTCTATATGAGAAAATAACCATAACAGTAAGAACTAAAAGCCAGATTAAAAGTAGTAAGTTAAGAATGTTCATACTTTGAAATAAGTCTTTGTGGTGAAAAATAAATCCAATCAATCGCCTCTTCTTCGTCTGCTCCATGAATAACTAGTAAGTTTATTTTAGACAAAGGAGGCCAGATCTCTCCTAAAGAACTTGCACAAGAAGATATTAAAGGGACAGATATCCACTTGTAGGACCATATTATAAATTTTCTTAAAACAAATGAATTTAAGTGGCGTAATTGGATTTCTACTGGTTTTTCATATTCTCTGATTAAATTGAGCATTGTCTTTTTGAATATATGAGTATTTTCTATGGATAATATAACACCACTTATTCTATCATCTATAATAGAATATTTCAACGCATCCACGCTTAGTGGTTTTACAAACACTAGACTCTTAGGATTTGATTTAAGAAAATTTACAATGCTCTTAGAATTCTTAGCTTCTATACTTATCCTTCTATGTCCCATTAAATGATCCTCTGATAAAAAGTAATCATATCCTACCTTTTTTAGATAGTTAAAAAGAGCTGAATTAAGTATGCAAGTTTCTATTAGCAATTTGTTTCAACTCTTCTTTAAGTTGCTCCGTAACTTTTCCTTTAAAGCTCATTATTATTTTAATTATATCATCACCATCTTTTAAGCTAATTTTCTTCTCTGCAATAAATCGTTGTTTATCTATTCTTAAATGAAGTTTACTTCCTTCCATTCTTTCATCTAATGTCGATAATAAAAGTATTAAATCAGCATAATCAAAAGAGTTAAATATCTTATTTGCAACCTCAGTGGCATTTTTTCCACTCAGTTTATATTCTATGATTTCAATAGAATTACCATAATGGCCTTCGGCTTTCGTTTCTATTAACTCTGAGGATTTTAAAATACTTCCAAAAAAATCTCCTAAAGCCACTAAAATTTTATCTTTATTTTCAGTCTCATGACAAAAAATTATAATAGATAAGTTTGAGAGTTTCATTTCCCAGGTAATTTATCGTAGTTTTGAAGCCTATAATACTTAGTTGCTTCATGTCTCTTCTTTTGTTCTCTTTCTTTTTCTTTTTTCTTCCACTTATGCTTTACAGTACCCTTAAGTCCTCTACTCTTTAATAAACCTCTAGCTTTCTTTCCAGCACTAGTTAGACCTCTAAATACTCTCTTTCTATTAGCAGGATCTTGTAACCACTTTAAGTTTGGATCCGACTTTATTACGGGGTGATTTGGATCAATCATAATAATCTCATAATATTTATACATTCCATCCTCGCCAACGTAATAACTACCTAAGACCTCTAAATTGGGGAACTTTCTTGCAGCTTTCTCCTCTGCTATCCATCTATATCCTTTAGCTGGAGAATAACCATAAACTCCCATTCTTTTTGGCCTTCTCCCACTGTTTGGTCTAGGCTTATTTAGTCCTCCTCTTCTTACTCTAACTCTGACCACAACGAAACCTTGTTTAGCCTTATAACCTATTGCTCTAGCTCTATTTAACCTTGTGGGCTTGTCTATTCTCTCAACAGCTGGACTTTTTCTCCACTCTATTAATCTTTGTCGTAACACTTTTTTCCACTCATCAGACTGCCATGTTTGTTCTATATAATTATACATAGATGATGTCATTATTCTCCTAATGTTAAAATGAGCAACTACTTAATAAATGTGTTTCTCCACATTATCATGAATGATAACTATTGGTTTAATTGGAAAAACCAATGTAGGTAAAAGCACATTTTTCTCTGCAGCTACATTAATAGACGTACCTATTGCAAATAGACCATTTGTAACTATAGAGCCAAATGTAGGAATAGCATATGTAAAGAAGAAATGTGTTCATGTAGAGTTTGGCGTAAAATGTAATCCTAAAAATTCTATATGTATAGGAGATTATAGGTTTATTCCAGTAAAACTGGTTGATGTAGCTGGTTTAATTCCTGGTGCACATGAAGGAAGAGGGCTTGGAAATAAATTTCTAGATGATTTAAGGAAAGCTGATGTTTTGATTCATGTAATAGATGCTAGTGGTTCTACTAATGAAGAAGGAATACCTGTAGCACCTGGCTCAAGAGACCCAGAAGAAGATATATCTTTTATAGAGAAGGAAATTGAAGAATGGTTCTATTCAATTATAAGTAAAGATTGGCAGAAGTTTGCAAGGACGGTAGATCTTTCAAATAAAGATCCAATAGACGAATTATTATCAAAACTCTCTGGATTATCTATTAATAAATATCATATAATAGAAACATTAAGGGAAACTAAACTAGAAAATTTAAAATTGATGCAATGGAGTGAAGAAGATTTAAGAAACTTTGCGAGAAAGTTAAGAGAAATATCAAAGCCCATAGTTATAGCGGCTAATAAGGCCGATATTCCAGAGTCAAGAAAATTTATCGAGAAGTTAAAGCGAAAATATAATTATGTTATTCCTACTAGTGCTGAGGCAGAACTAGCTCTCAGAAAAGCAAGTAAAGCGGGAATTATAGAATATATTCCAGGAGAGAAAGATTTTAAGATATTAAAGGAGTTAAATCCTAAACAGAAAGAAGCATTGGATTATATAAAGAAAAATGTACTAGAAATTTACGGAAGCACGGGTGTTCAAGAAGCACTAAATACGGCTGTATTTGGTGCTTTATCTATGATAGTCGTATATCCCGTGGAAGATGAAAAGAAGTTAACTGATCATAATGGTAATACATTACCCGATGCAATCTTAATAAAGAAAGGATCTTCGCCCAAGGACTTGGCAAGTGTTATTCATTCTGAATTGGCCAAAGGTTTTCTCTTTGCGATAAACGTTAAAAAGAAAGTAAGAGTAGGTGAGGAATATCAATTACAAGATGGGGATGTAATAAAAATAGTGTCATCAACTGCTAGACCTTGAAAAACTCACCATAGCCGACATCTCTGTTTACAACCGCACCAGGATATATTCTAGCATAAGCACCAATTTTTACGCCAGGCAATATGGTAACGTTTATTCCAGTTCTAACATGCCCTCCAATAAATGCCCCTAGTTTTCTTCTTCCACTACTTATTCTTTTTCCTTTTACATTAACCTTAACTTCTTTTTCGTCAAACCTTAAGTTAGCTATTAAAGTGCCTGCACCAAAATTTACATCTTCTGCAATGACAGAATCGCCAACATAGCTAAGGTGAGGAATCTTAGATCCTTCCATAATCACACTTTCTTTTACTTCAACTGATGCTCCTATTTTGTTTTTCTCAACTAGTATAGTATAAGGTCTTAAATAGGAATTTGGTCCAATTTCGCTTCCTTTTCCAATATAAACTGGTCCTTCTATGTAAGTTCCAGACTTAATTTCTGCGTCTTCCTCAATGATAACTTTTCCTTTTATCTTTACGTTATCTTCAACATTACCAAGATTTTGACTAAATACAAGATTATCTAAAGCCCATTTATTTACATCAATTATGTTCCAAGGTTTTCCTATATCCATCCAATATCCTTCATATTCTATTACCTTTACTCTATGATCTTTTGCCATAAGGTTTATGGCATCAGTAAGTTCAAGTTCTCCTCTTTCTGAGATAGATATTTTATCTAGATATGTAAAAATATCAGAATTGAGTTTGTAAATACCAGCGTTTATGAGATTTGATGGAGGTATCTCTGGTTTTTCTATAATTTTAGATAAGTTATTCTGATTGTCTAATACAAGTACACCGTAATCTTTTGGATTACTAACTTTAACACCTATTATTGCATTTTCTTTTAGAGTTATTATATTACATATTTCTTTCTCGTTTGAAAAGAATAAATCTCCATAAATTATGAGTGCTTCATCGTTAAACTTTGCAGACAATATAGCCGCACCTGTCCCTTTTATATCATCTTTCTGAGTAACTATAGATATTTCTTTAAGCTTTTTCTCAAAATATTCTTTATTTTTAGAAGAAACTATTACAGTTATATCCCTGATTCCACATTTTCTTAAATACTCTATCTGGTACTCGATTAACGGCTTTGAGAGAATTGGAACAAAAGCTTTAGGCCTTGTATGCGTTATTGGTTCTAATCTCTCACCAGAACCTGCAGCAAGAATAAATGCCTTCATCCACTATTTATAAGTTAAACCTATTATATTTCATTAATCCTAACTTGAACTACGGGTTTATAGTAATCTTTACCTAGCTTTCATCTAAGGTTTTAAAAGACTATAAGTAACATGGCTTTTCTTAAAGAAAATAAAATATTTGAAAACAACTTTTACTATAATATAACCTAATATAACATAGAAAATTTTATAATATAAAAATATATTCAAGCTGGTGCTTTTAATAGTTTGGTTTTTTCTACTTCTACTTTTCTTAAGGGATAGATTTTTTTAGCTTGCTGGAAAATATCGTTGGAAAGTTTTCCAAATACAATGTCTTGTACAAACCCATCAAACGTAGTTTCAGATGCTCTAGTTGAAAGAATATTCCAAATTATTTTTCTAATCTCTGTCTTTTGCGACCTATGTGCTCTATAAGTGGTTAATGCTAATCCTTTAACTCTTAATACATAACCATCCTTTGTTGTTACATCAGTAATAGCATCTATTTTTGAACTTTTTCTTCTAACTAATGACCTGATATAATCCCTTGAGAGTTCATGACCAGCAAATCTTGTTAATAATCTATCTCCTTCAACCCCTATTACCCTAAAGTATAAGTGTACATACACTAAACTATAATCTCCAGTTAGATCATAAAGTGTAGTTTCTACTTTTCTGTTTAAAGCTTGGTTAGCATCAAATGCTGGTGTTGTACCTAAAACTACTTCTCCAAAAGTTTTAGGTGCAACTATTGTAAACCATTTCTTCAATTTCCACTTGTCCTTAATTGCTGTCTTTGACGACATGCTAATCTTCTTATTTCATACTTTTATAAAAAGTTCACTACTCTATTTTCCTCGTTAATTTAATGTATAACTTTCTTAGTAACCTTATAATCGTTCTTGCCTCTTCCTCATCACCGATTCCTTTAATTAGGGCTCTTTTTAATGCTATATACATAGCTTCATCTCCTTCGTTACTTTTTATCAAGTTTACTAAATCTCTGGAGTATTTATCAATAAGCGATATAGCCTCTCCGCTAATAACTGGTTTATTTTCACCTCGGCTTTTCCATATTTCGTAAAGCACTATACCAACAGCATGAGATAAATTAAGGACAGGGTATTCCGGGTTTCCAGGAATAAATAAGAGTAAATCGGATTTGGCTATCTCTTCCCTAGTAAGGCCTACACTCTCTCTACCAAATATCAGCGCTACTTTTTTTCCTTCTATTATTCTAGGTAATTCCCAAGGTCTAATTGATTTTCTTAATATATCTCCTTTTATATCAGCTATACTAGAAGTAGCAATTTTAAGTTCAACATCTTTTATTGCTTCATCAAAGTTATTTACTATTTTTGCCTTTTCTAAGTATTCTAAACCTTTGGCAGAAAATTTTTTTGCTTCTTCTAAGTCACAATGCGGATTGACTATATATAATTCATCTACTAGAAAATTTTTTGCTAATCTACTAATGAATCCTAAATTATATGATCCTTCTGGTTCAACTATCACCAATCTTATCATTATATATCTCTAAAGCATAAAGGGTTTCAAAACCTATAGTTTTCTCTTTTCTTAATGAAATTCTATATTTTAATTTGTTAATGATTTCTTGCAAATAGTCCTCATCATCCAAAGAAGAATATAGTGTATAGATCCTTTTTGCTTTAACAATTCTCAAGAACCTTACTAGTACATCTACTCCAGTTTTACCACCCGACCAACTATATTCGATCCATCTATTGTATTCTTCATAAGGTAAATATGGAGGATTAAAAATAGCTACATCAAAATTTACATTATATCGAAAGCATTCCATTAAATCACAATTTAAAATATGATACGATGTAAATGGATACATTCTTAAAGTGCATAATGTAGCTTCTGTAGCAAATGGATTTATATCTACAAAAATAACCTCTTTCGCTCCTTGAAATAGGGAATGTAAACCCAAAATTCCAGTTCCAGTTCCAATATCAATTACTTTCTCTCCTTTATTTATCTTTATTATATCTAATAATAATCCGGTATCATCTGATGGTTCATAAGTTTCATCATTTAGACATATTTTGTACTTATTATATTCAATAATTCTAAAACTTGACATGGTTTAAAATCCCTTACTCTTTTATTTATATTCGTACTTAAAGAAGAAGATAAATTACATAGTTTTATAGCATTCGCAATTTTTTTATTTTTATATTTACTTATGCATTTCAAAATCAAATTTATTTTCTCATCATAACTTCTAATTCTTGTAAAAAGAACAATAGTAGAATAAACCCTTGGTTTTGGTTTAAAAAACCATGGTGGAATATTTTCTTTCACATCTATTTTATAATAATAATTTAGTATGAAAGAGATATAAGTAGGCTCATTTAATATTTTTTTAGCAAAATCATATTGTAAAATAAGAATTAATTTCTTAATTTGATCTATTCTCATTATTTCTTCAAAGAATTCATAAGTAATGTAATATGGCAACGATGAAACTATTTGGCCTCTTATTACGGGTAGGAATCTAGCATCAGCTATAACAAGATTACGAAGATAAGAAGAAAATCTCTTATCAATTTCAATTACTACATCTGGTTTAATATATTTAGTAATATTACCTTTTCCACCACCAATTTCTATTATTGGTCTAAAAGAGAGATCAACATAAGAAACAAATCTTTTTATAGTTTCCTCATTAACTAGAAAATGTTGACCCAGATTCATTATATTTTCCCAATTTCTCTAGGTACCCTATATAGATAGAATGTTCACCAAGTTTTTTACTCTTTTCATCAAATAAAGGATACACAAATAGATAATATTTTTCTCCTCCTTGTAATTCTTTAATTATCCTTTCAATGAGTAAACCTACAACATCTTTTATCCCCACTCTGGTTTCAATATCTTTAAAATCAACAAAGGGCTGTTTCTTTCTCTCTTCCAGTATTATTCTTAGCGTTTTTTTACCTATATTTGGTAAAAGCTCTAAAGCATGAAGTTTTAAGGTAAGTGGTTCTGCCTTATTGAAAAACTCAACAAATATAGATGATTTATCTTCTGTAATTATCTTTCTAATAACTTTAGGTAGTTCATCCTTAGCAACACTTGTCAGATCTTCATAAGTTATGTGGAAATCAATCTTTATAGGTGAATTTTCTAATTCTAATTTTTGTTCTATCTGGAAATCAATATTACTTGATAAAGGAGTCGCCTCCATAAGCATAAAATAATCCTCTCCT
Source organism: Sulfurisphaera ohwakuensis (assembly GCF_009729055.1). Taxonomy (GTDB): domain Archaea; phylum Thermoproteota; class Thermoprotei_A; order Sulfolobales; family Sulfolobaceae; genus Sulfurisphaera; species Sulfurisphaera ohwakuensis. Next base: position 323,021 of record NZ_CP045484.1, read on the forward strand.
AGTAATTGCATAACAGGCCTGTTTTTATGTTGTGGGTGTTTATCCAGCGGATTACCTTGCCTCATATAGTCTAAAATGTATGCAATCTTTTCCATTCTGACTTTTACATCCCTTCGTCTCTGCATACACAATATATTTGTTTTAAAGAGTAAAAATCTCAACTCTCCATGTGTGACTTAACTATATTAATTATTTTCTGTATTTGTTCGGTAGTATAAGTTTTCCCAGAATCTAATACTAAAATCGATCTAACTTCTTCTATTGTGGTAGGGCAAATACTTGCAATTACTGCTCTCACATCCTCTCTCTGTATAATTTCTTTTAATTCATCCATTATCTTTAATGCGTCTTCACTACTACATTTAGCTACACTATTTAAATATTCAAAAGTTCTTTGTAAAATAGTAGAAGAAGTACCATTAGATATAAGATCTTGAAGAATTTTTTTAGCAAAAGAATACGGAACATAATGCTCTTCTTCTATTTTTAGAGAAAAAGACAAGACCTTCACCCATTTTTAATACCATTAAATTTTGCTAAGTGCTCTGGTCTAACTATGATAACCTTCTCTTTATCACCTAATGTAACTCTTACGATATAGGCTTTACCTCTTTTTCCTTGAATTACACCTACCTTACCATGATATCTTCTATGAGGCATTCCTTTATGTATAGAAGGATTGATTTTAATTACTACATAATCTCCTTCTTTAAATTCTTCCATTAATAGACTTAATCTTGGTACTGCACCTCTTTCTCTCACATTCTTAGTTAAGAGCTTTCTAGTTCTTGTTCGATAACCCTTTGAATGCTTAACCATGTTTATTCCTTATCAAACTAAAACTAAGTGACAATTAAGATTTTTGTTTTCCTTTGCTGGTAAGTAGAAATTCTTTTCTTTTGAGAGGCGCAAAATAATATAGTGAACTCTATTATATTTCTGGATTATTTTTAGGCGAGCTTCACGTAACAAAGAGAAATATAACATGAGCAATAGCATTATTTCTAGAAATTTTCTCATTATCTTATAATATGTTGATTGGGAATGAATACACAGAATTATCTAGAATAACACCGACTATCAATGATACAATAATTCTAGTAAAATATTCCTATTTAGGATTATTATACTCTTTAAGACTTTAAAGGCATTATATATAATGTCTTTAATAACTCTAAATTTGAGAACAAAGATTTCCTATTTAATATATAGAAAATCTCTATGCAATTCGGAAGATACTATTGATATCAACTAATCTTCTACTTTATTTATTTACCCTTTCAAAATCTAGCTCAAAACCTTTTAAGAATATTTATATTAAGGTAAAATAACAGATCTATAAATGCTATATATATACTCGAAACAACTTAAAAGATGATTTTTTGATCTAACTACATAGCACAAAATAGTACAACACATTTTATAATTCATTACGTCTTCATAAGTAATTGTAAAGTTAATAATATCATCTTGTTCTTTTATTATTCTATTTATCGAACTATAGAGAGTCAAGGTATAACGTAATTTATGGTCGAAAACAATATAAGGGATTACAAAAATATTTATTTCTAGGGCACGCGGGGGTGCCCGAGCTGGTCAAAGGGGGCGGACTTAAGATCCGCTGGCGAAGGCCTGCGTGGGTTCAAGTCCCACCCCCCGCACGCTACTTTTACGTAAAATTCTATAATTTTGTCTAAAGATCCTGCTATTGATCGTTTCTTTTACCTTCATTTGATGATATAATATTTTCTCTTATCTTCCCTTATTTGATATTACTCTGTTAAATCATTCTTCTTTTTATGTATTATGAAAAGATTTTTAGAATGTGAGTTAAAACTAGATATTAATGGCTCAAGAACTACAAGAATTGGAGGAAATAGCAAGTCAAAGTGCAGATTATGAATATGGTATTTATTATTATATAGAGAAAGATGAGCAAGTTAATGATGATACGATGGAGCAGTTTACTTTGGCTTTGCGTGGTAGTTTAAGGGCACCGCAAGAATATGAGAAAGATGCTAGGTGTCAAGTTCTTGGGAATAGGAGGGCTTTTAAGGATAATATGTTTTGGCTTTATCCCGCTATGATAGTACCAGAGAGAATGGCATAGGATACTGGATCCTTAGTGAACATTGTAAGGCAAGGTATGGTGATAAGGTCTAATGAAGAAGGGATATTGTGGTTCATTGGAGGGTGTGCACCAAGGTATTGGAGGTCTGGAAAGTACTATATATCTCAAGGAGGAACACAATTAGGCTATTTAGGCTCAAATATAAAAGTTGGAGGAGGAACTAGGATAAAAGCTGCAGCATTAGAGAAGTACGCAGCATCACTAAACAAGAACTACATGCAAATTTGCATAATCCCAGTCTTATTAAAACCTAACCTTCAATGGAAAGACCCAACATACTACACCCTTACAAGTAATACTAACTATCAAGAATCAATAAACCAAATAGTACTCCCATCAGCAATACCACAACTACTAACATACCAACCCAAATTAAGCTATCTAGCAATTGACAAGATTAATAATTTTAAATATACCAGTGAAGGATACACATACCTAAGTAAATCTATACCTAATTATCTAATAGATTTCAGTAGCCAATTCCCCTATCCTTATCCTGGACTTTACACAGCCGGTCTGGTAAGTCCAAACTATCCTAGTCAATTATTTCTAGGACTTATGAGAGTTGTAGTTATTAATTTCCCAAAAATTTCACCATTTTACTCAAAAGCAAATTTATTATATCCTAGAAGTTATGATACTCTCGCTTCGCATATTTTCATGTTGAATGATATGTCTATTGGTTCTGTTCTTTATCTTGGTAAGTATAGTCCTAGTAATTCTGGTATGTGTTCGGATTATGGTGTTTTGGGGTTGGTTAGTGGGGTTATGAATTTTGTTGTTAATGTGGGTGGTGTGGTGACTTCTGATAGGGGTTTGTTATCGCAACCTCCTCTAGGTGATTTTAAGTGGGGGTTTTATATTTTGGCTGTTATGAAGGTTCCTAGTGCGTCTAATATTGATGATTTTATTGATGGTTTGGGGCAGAGGGAGGCTGTGAATATTGTTTTGGGTAGTGTTAGGAGTGCTAGGAGGGCTGTTGGTAGTCTTGTTGCTTCTGGTGTTCTTGCTGGTATAGCTTTTGCTGCGGTAATGGCTGTTGAGGATTGGGAGAGTGAGGAGCAAATAGTTAGTGATTCTAAGAAGTATGTTGAGAAGTTGAATAGGGTGTATAATGAGGTTTTAAACTTTATAAATGGTTGTATAGAGTCTCAACCAAATTTAACAAGGAATGAGAAAGTGATGTATGTGCAACAGGCGCAAGAGTACTTGAATGGGTTAATATATGATGTTGATGCTGAGGAAAGTGAGGATGATATAATCTCATTCCTAGAGGATGAGTTATCATTATATTTGGAGAATCAAGGAGTATCTTGTTAATAATTTTTTCTACTCTTATCTTTCCCAACTCTACATATGATGCCTCCTACGGTTAAAACTCGGGTATGTTGGGGCATGGTATGTGGTGCCTTCTCTTATCTATTTTCATCAGATTTATGCTAGTATAAATCCTTTATGTATATGTCATGTGGGAGAATGTTGAATTGAAACATAGTGTCGTCACTAGGGTATTTATATTTCTAGATTCACATTAGGATGTATAAAACTTTTTCTTAGTATCTTCTCTTTATAGAGATTTTCATTAATTAATAAATTTATACCATAATGGCGACACTATCAATTGAAAGAAGATGTTAGTGTGTTATCATTCAACTATTTCTACGAATTTTTTGGCACATAGTAATGTGTCAATTCAATATTTATGCTCCTTATAAAGAAAGGCGATTTAATAAATTTATATTCGAATTTTAACGCTAGGAATATGTAAGATTTCTTTAATATGCAAAAATCAAATTTGGGAAACAGATAAAGTTTAGTAAAAATCGATGGATTTTTAGGTCTAGCTTTGATTCTCCAGATTTTATTCTTTATTTAGTACATGAAATCCCATTTTTTATAAAGATAAGCTAAGAGATATTTTATAATAATTCCATTTTTCCTTTTGTTCTTTACAAAATTAATGGACGATTTGCATGTTTACTATTAAATTAAAAGGAGATGCGGGGGGTGGGACTTGAACCCACGCAGGCCTATGCCATCGGGGTTCTTACCATTAAGGTCCTAAGCCCGACCCCTTTGACCTTGCTCGGGCACCCCCGCACAAAATAAAAAACTAATGTTAAGAATAAAAAGCTTATCAGTCTTTTACAGTTTCTAACATAGATACTACATTCCAAATTGATATTCTTGTATGTGTGGGCATATTAGGGTCTTGACTTATTTCTTCGAGTATACCTATTGCATTTGCGGCCCTTACTGCCGGGCTTAATGATGAATCTTGCAAGTTTCTTATTGCGTCAGTTGCGGCCCTTCTAATATTTCTTGGTACGCTAGTATCATTTACTATCTTTTGTAACATTATTATTGCTTGTTTTATTTTTGCCTCATTGTCATAAAGGGATGCCATATTTAGTTCACCGTATCATATTTATTATACTTTGGTTTTTTAGTTTATACATATGAGTAAGGAAGATACTGGTGTGAAAAAAGCGGCGGAACTACTAAGACAAGGAGCTACAATGTTAGATATTGCTTGTCCTAAATGTCATATGCCCCTTTTTAAGTTAAAAAATGGGGATATAGTATGTCCTAATCATGGAAAAGTTATTGTTGTGAAAGATGAAGAAGAGGAAAAGAAGATTACTCTTTCTATCTCGTTAGATGTGCTGGAAGAAGTATTGTTTAAAAGTATGAATAATGTTGTTGAAAAAATAAAGGCTGATCCTATGGATGGTGAAGCTTTGTTACAGATAATAAGGTATTTAGATGCTATTGAAAGAATAAGGAAAATTAAGAACATTTCACCAGAGAACAAATGATTTGTACGGTTTTTTCTGTTAATTCTTCTATTTTAGATTTGGCATCAAGTACTATAAAATTATACTTTCTAGCTAGTTCAAGATACTTTTTCCTAACGGCTTCCAATGTATTAATCTTTTCCTCAAAATTAAACTGGTCATCTTTCCTAATCCTTTTTATTGCTTCATTAACCTCTATATCAAGTAAGAAGACTATATCGGGTTTAGGGAATTTAGAATTTACTTCTTCTATCCATTTCTCATCTAAACCAAGTACACTTTGATATGCAATTGTAGAATGAAAATATCTATCCATTAAAACTATTTCAGGTTTTTGTTCCATTATCCATTTTATATGAAAAGCTCTATCTGCTGAGAATAGTAAAGTTAATAATACTGGATCATTCCAACCAGATTTCTTTATTAGCTCAGTAATTTCTCTTGTAAAGGGTTCTTGTGTTAAAATAACGTTATATCCTTTTTTCTTTAGAACTCCATATACATTTTTAGCTAATGTTGTTTTGCCAGCTCCGTCTATTCCTTCAAATGAGATGATTCGGGGCATTTTCTTATCTTTACTTCAGTATCTTCATAATTCTCATTTAAGCTTATATAACCCAATAGGACACCATCAAAATCTTTTTCTGGTGTTTTAATTAATACGTAATTCTTATTTATATCCTGGATTATACCAGCTCCTACAATTTTACCTTTTTTTGTTAGTCCTACTAATAAACCTTTAATGTTTGGCACGTAATAGCCTTCGCAAGGTAGTTCGTAGACCAACTGTAAAGGCGTTCCCCAACTTATAAATAGGGAATCAGCTAACGGAGTACCAAATAGTTTATCACTTTCTATTTGTATTATAGTAGCTTTACTAAAGTATTCTTTAAACAGTTCTTGTCTATACTTACGTCTTTTATTCCTATCTCTTTTATCTGGTAGTGGAAATGCCTTTACATATAATATTCTGTTTTCAAGGGCTTTAGGGAAAGTTAAATTAATATTATTTTCGAAAACTACTATATATTCTGGTTCTGTTAAATAAATCAATTCTAATTTATGTCTATATGCATAGATTCCAGTTATCCATCCATCTGTATCAATTACTATGTTGTTGTTTTGGATAAGTTTTGAAACTAATGCTATATGTAACTTTGGATTTACAGACGGGCTCTTATGCCCAAAGAATTGAAGTTCAGAATATCCTTTTTCTTTGGCATTTAAGGTTTTTTTAATATTAGAAAGAGATATAAATGTAGGAATAAAAATTGAGGACTGTCCTACATCTGCATCTATTATTTGACTATTATTAAGATTTGCAACTAAATTTGAAAAATAAGTTTTCCCTGAATTTTCGTCACCTATAACAATTACTTTTCCGCTTATTCTCTCTCCTATTTTTCTCCAACTAAGAGAAGGAAAGTAAGAAATTATTTGGCATTCTGTATCTATTTCACTTTCTCTCAAAGTAGTTAGAGTGTATGTTTTGTTATCTTTTATTTCTATTTCATCGTTTATTTCAATGCCTTGAATATCTATAGTACCTTGTTTTACTCTTATTTTACAAGGCCCTCTAACTACTATATCTATATCTTTGTTAATTAACATGTAAGATTACCGTAAGGTAGATCTTAGTGCGATCAAATATGCAGCTCTTATATCTCTATCTTTTATATTAATAAAGGGATTTTTGCTACTAGTTTTGTTTTCATTAACTATTTTAGTTTCCGAGAATTTAATTTTCAGCATTCTATAAACTAATTCTCCAATTTTATTTCCTCCACCAACTCCTATATATAATTTTTTATGAGGAAACATAGATACTATATTACTGATTTTTTCTTCTATTTCCATTAAGTTACTATTTGCAGAATATATAAGTTCTCCATCTCCTACAACAACTACTGTTAACTTTTCTTCTTTATTAGTATCAATTCCAATAAGTAATTCATTAAAGTTATCTTTTCCCCTTACTTTACAAACTATATATCCTATTAATTTATCGAAATTGAATTTTTTTATTAAATTATCTGTAATTATAATATCTCCATCTTCAGCAATAAGTATGTCAAATTTTTTCAAATTGGATATTAAATAGTACATGAGTTTTGGATCACTAACTCTTAGTGCTACTTTTTTTACCACACTTTATCTTTATATCTTAGTGGAATTTAAGCCTTGAAAATATCAGATTTCGTTTTTGAGAAGGGGAGTGTTGTTTCCTTATATGGCGTAGCTGGTAGTGGTAAAACTAATATTATACTTCAGGTTATTAATGAAATAACTCCTAGTCTTTATATTTCTACGGAAGGTGTCTCATACCAGGCTAGAGTTGAAGGCATTAGGTGGAAAAAAGATGTATATTTTGCTAATACAAATAATATTTTTGAGTTAGTTTCAATAATAATTAAAGCAACTAAATTAAATTTGAAGTTAATTTCAGTAGATACTATAAATAGATTTTATAGGGAAAGCAGAAAGGTTAAGGATCTAGAGTATCCTATTTTAATGCTATTAGCATTATCAAGAGAGAGTAACGTTAAAGTTCTTTTAAGCTGGGAAGTTGCTGGAAACAATAGAGTTAGCGGTGAAAAATTTATGCGAAAGATATCCGAGGACATTTTAAGGGTTACTAAAAACTATATCATAGGGAATCTTAGAGTTTGTAAGTTTAAGATAAGTTCGAATGGTGTTGAAGGGTGCTTATAATTGATTATGTTATATTAGCTATTTTGTATTATTTGCCAGCATTAGTTGCTAATGGAAGTGCTCCTTTTGTCAAAAATGGTACTCCAATAGATTTTAGAAAAAATTTTGTTGATGGGAGAAGACTTTTGGGTGATGGTAAAACTTTTGAAGGACTTTTAGTAGCAGTTACATTTGGAACTACTGTAGGTATAATATTAGCAAAATTCTTAGGTATTTATTGGATATATGTTAGTTTTATTGAGTCTTTGTTGGCAATGCTTGGTGATATGGTGGGTGCTTTTATAAAAAGAAGATTAGGCTTAGCAAGAGGTGCAAGAGCTATAGGATTAGATCAGTTAGATTTCATACTTGGTGCCACTTTAGCCTTAATAATAAGTAAAATATCTTTAAATATATATGAATTTTTAAGTATAGTAGTTATAGCTTTTGTACTTCATATTTTAACTAATAATGTTGCATATCGATTAAAAATAAAAAGTGTACCGTGGTAATAAACTAGTATGCCTAAAACTTCAAAATCTGACAAAGTTTATAGTTCACTAAATAATGTTTACATACTGATTATATTAATTGTTATAATGGCAATAGGAATATTAGGAGCTATTGCATTTCCTTATTATATATCGCCTATAACATATTCTAATGGTGGTGTTCCACAAGCAGGGGGTATTGCATTTCTTGCGACCCTTTTGATTGCAGGATTATTAATAGGAACTTATCTTCTAGAAAATAGAAATCATGAGTTAGGTGCTACGTTTTTAATTGCTGTCTTACTAATAATTATGGCTTATGTGTGGATAGCTTATGGTTCTACAGCGATTAAATTTTTATTTAATATAAGTTAAGAAGAAGTGGATAATTATGGATCAAATCAAAATAAAGCTATCTAGTGGTAGAGAAGTAATATTAGATGACGAAGCTATTAGGGCGTTAAATGAGTATGTAAGAACACAGTTAACACTGGAGCAATTAGCTAAAAGGTTAGGATTAAGTGGATGGGAAGAAGCCTATGAATTAGCTAAGCAAGTACCAGCATGGGTAATGTGGACTCCTCTTCCTATTTATAAAAAGCTAAAAGTTTAGACTTTTCTATAACAATCTGGTCTAGATTCGTAAATTAAGCCTTGTTTTCTCATATCGGTTAATAATTTTTCTACACTTGCTTTATCAATTCCTATTCCCTCAGCTTCTTTTACAATCTCTTTTACTTTTGCACACTCGTTTGTGCCAGCTAAGGTATCGATGATTTCTAGTATTCTGGCCATTTTTTCTCTTGCACTCTTTGGCTTTCCAGTCATAATCGTATCAATATCTATTTTGCCAGATTCTACATCTAATCCTACATTCTCGAGGAATATTCTCATTATATTTATTGCTCTTTCAGCATCTTCTCTCGTAACTTCATTTTTTAGTGCCATTCTTGCATAAGCTTCAGATATTCTTATTAAGGCTTCAAGTTGTCTTGGGGTTATAATTATTGGAGAATCTGGTGATTCAGAACTCTTCTTTCTCATCTCTACGAAGAAATCTTGTAATAAACTTTTTGCTTCATCACTCAGTTTTGGAAATATATTCTTCCTAGCATATGCTATGTACTTCTTAAGTAAATCTACATCTATAATTTCTGTACTCTTTGTTTTACCAGCATGAACATTTAATATATGTGAAGCTAATAATTGATCTTCTACACCAGGTTTATCTATTAGTATAAATATCAAATCGAATCTTGAAAGTATAGTAGGTGGTAAATTAATATTTTCAGCTATTCCTCTTTCAGCTATATATCTTCCTAACTTAGGATTTCCTGCAGCTATTACTGTAGCCCTTGCATTTAGCTTAGCAACAATTCCAGCTTTTGCTATAGAGACTGTTTGCTGTTCCATTGCTTCATGTATTGCTACTCTATCTTCTTCTCTCATTTTATCAATTTCATCTATTACTGCGACTCCTCCATCTGCTAATACTAATGCACCAGCTTCTAAATAATAATCTCCAGTATTTTTATCTCTAGTTACCGTAGCTGTTAATCCAGCAGCAGTAGAACCTTTTCCAGTTGTATATACAGCTCTAGGAGCAACTCTTGCAGCAAACTGTAAAATTTGAGATTTCGCTGTACCTGGATCACCAATAATTAGTACATGTATATCTCCTCTGACTCTGGTACCATCTTCCATTATCTTTGGTACTCCCCCAAATAGGGCTAATGCTATTGCTTCCTTTATCTCCCAATGTCCGTATATTGATGGCGCTATTGAACTAATTATCTTCTCTCTTATCCAAGGATCTCTAGATAATTCTCTAATTTTTTTCTCATCTTCTTCTGAGATCTTTACTTCATCCAATACTTTTTGTGAAATTTCTATACTATTAACTTTCAAATAAAAATCAAAGATAGCTTTGCTCCCTCTTTTTATTTGAGAATCTTTCTTTATCTCTAAAATTCCAACTATCTTCACTCTATCTCCAGGACGGGCAGAATCAACTAAATCGTCTTCAAAGACTACTTCAAGTTGTCTAGGTAACTGTCCAGGTGGAATTTCTTCTGGCCTCTCCTGGATGACTGCTTTTTGCCAATCTATGAATTCTGATCTGTCCTCAATAAGTTTAAATTGTCCAGCTTTTCCACACACCGGACATGTCGTAGGTAGTTCAATAATTTCATCAAATTCTCCTTCTGGTGGCCATACAAAATCTTGCATACAATCTGGATTAATGTGTTTAAACACTGATCTACTCAATCTTTCTTTTACTGGAGTAGATTTAACTAATATACCTTCTATTGTAATTAGTTTTCCTGCATCACTACTTCTTATTTTTCTTAATTCTATGAGTCTTGGTACATTAGTAATTCTTAAGTGTATTTTCTTTATTTCATCTTGGAATGAAGGATCTTTTTCTATTATATAGTCATATATTTTATTCTCTAATATAGGAAAAATTTCTTTAGGATTATTGATTATTTGAGTCGCTAGTTGCTCATTAAAGTTAAACAAATCGCTGAAATTTATTATAATGCTCTTCTTTCTATATGCAATAATTTCATTTATTTGATTAAGATAAGTAGGTTTACCTTTGCTATCTCTATATGTATTGATAAATTCAAGTAACAAGTCTCCGTAGTCAGCTTGTTGTATAGCCAATTATATCACCTATGGTATGCTCAATAGTATATTTTATGTTTCTATAAACTAAAATTTCTTCCGTTGTTAGCTTGTCAAGTATTGTTTGGTCTGAAATTCCTAGAAATGCTAATTGTATTATTTTTCTTATTCTTATTGATATTATCTCATTTATAAGTTGCCTTGCTTTTCTTATTTGTTCTATTGCTTCTAGGTCATTTTTTAGCTTCAAATTGTCGATAAGCAAAAGAGCTCTATAGTAAAAATCTTTAGGTAATTTTACTAATGACGCTGGTGTATTAATGTTTTGCCTTTCTTGGAATAAGATTCTACCCAATTCTTCTACTGAAACATAATCTAAAATTCTGACTATTGATTTTTTCTGTAACTCGTCTGCTAACCAAAGTTTTATTTCATCTTCGCTACCTTTAGTTAAACTAATTTCTTCGAAGCCATCATCAAAAGGTCCCCAATCATCCAATACCATGATCTTCTTTTTGTTTAACAAGTTTAATTTTGATAAAGCTTTAAGTTGTACAGTAAGCATTGACACAAATAAAAATTAATCTAACAAAAAATAAAAGCATAGAGAGTAATGGAAGAACCGAAGTTAATACTTACTGTGAAAAATAACAAGAATAATAAATGTATAATTGAGATCCTTAATAGGTTATACTTAAAAGATCTAAATTCAAAGGCAGAAGAAATAATAAAAAATGTTATACTAGTCTATACATCATTAACTCCTATTATGGCATATGGATTGTTAATATCAGCACCTCCTTCTTGTTTAGCAAAAATATATCCTGTCGATTTAGTAATTCATTCAGTAAAAGAACAAGAAATTATAGATAAAATAACAAAATTTTTAAAGAAAAATATTCAATTTAAAACTTTTTATGTAGATTGTTATGATAGAGGTATTAAAATAAATTGCAGAGAGGTTGAAATAGGAATAGGTATAGGTCTTAGAGGATTTGCTAGTGTGGATTACAAGAACCCAGAGAAAGTGATTGTAGTTAACGTGATAAAGGACTCTACCTATATGTCGGTAATTAAAAAGGGTCAAGAAAAAGTTTCAGTTATCTCTCTCCGTTAAAATATATAGTATTACCAGAATATTTTAGATTGAGGTGAAAGTTTTGGATGAGCTAAGAGATTTGGTTGAGGACGCAATTAAGGGCTCAACAGTATTCGAGAAAAGCAAAGTTTTAACACCAGATTATATTCCTAAGAACTTGCCTCACAGAGAAAAACAGATAAAGGAGTTAAGTATAAATTTCAGAGAAATTCTTTCAAATCCTGGGAGTACATCAGTTAGAGTAGTAATTTCTGGTAAGACTGGTACTGGTAAAACTGTTACGACAAAAAAGTTTGGAGAGCTTTTTAGTGAAATTGCAAAAGAAAAGGGGCTTAGAGTTGTTTATACTCATATAAATTGTCATAGGCAAAGAACTCTTTACCTTATGTTAGTTGAAATTGCAAATCAGTTAAATTTGCAGATACCTAATAGAGGTTTATCATCACAAGAAACCTTTAAGTTAATATATGATTACCTAGAAAAAAGAAACATTCAGTTAATAATTACATTGGATGAATTTGACTATTTTGTGAGTACCTCACCAATTGAAGATATTTATTTTCTAGTAAGGATATATGATGAACTTAACGCTTTAGTAAAACGTATTCACTACATTTTCATTTTGAGAGAACTGACTAGCTTAGCAAGCTTAGACAAGAGTATAAAAGATCACGTGATAAAGAATGTTATAGAGTTTCCCCCGTATACTTCTGAGGAATTATATGATATTTTAATGGATAGGATAGTAAATGAGAAAGCATTCAGAGAAGGAGCTGTCTTAGAAGAAACTGTAAGATTCATTTCAGATATTTATGGTTTTGATAAAGGTGGAAGTGGTAATGCAAGACTTGCGCTTGAAACACTAGAGCTTGCTGGTAAGATTGCGGATACTGAAGGTTCATTATTAGTAACTATTGATCATGCTAAAAAGGCTAATTCAAAAATTAACCCTGAATTAAGTATAATCTTAGATACGATAAGAGATTTAGATTTACATCAACTATTAGTAGTTAAGGCTATAATGAATTTACATAAAAAGGAAGGAGATGATTTCTTCTCAATGGGAAAAGTAGAAGAAGAATATAATATTGTAGCAAAAGATCTAGGAGAAATACCTAGGAAACATACGCAAGTTTTTGAATATATAAGAAAGTTAAAATTAATGGGTTTAATAACAGCTAGGCAAAGTGGTAAAGGAATGCGAGGTAGAACAACTCTTATATCCCTTTCAGTTCCTATATCAGAAGAATTAGATAATCTAATTAATAATGAAATAAGGGATAGACTATTACAGCAAAAGAATTATTAAATCCTAGTATTTTAAAAATCCTTTATATTTTATTTAAGGAAGGAGAGATAAACATAAGTAAACTAGCTAAGGAAACTAAATTAAACTATTCTACTTTACTTAAATATATTGAAATCTTAGAACATAAGAAACTTATTGAAGTAATAAGAGGAGATAGAAGCAAAATAATCAGATTAAACTATGCTAATCCTAAAGTAATAATTTTAAAAAATTTGTTTGAGGAATTAGAAGATATATGACTGAAGCAAAAATAGTAGATATTTCATCTAAGGATATAGTTCTAAGGGAAGCTGTGGTAGAAGGATATATAAAATTAAGGAAAGAAACAATAGAAAAAATTAAAAATAAAGAGGTTGAAAAAGGCGATGTGGCCACTGTAGCTAAAACAGCTGGGATATTGGCTGCTAAAAAAACTCCAGAATTAATACCAATGTGTCACCCAATACCTTTAGAGTTTGTTGATGTGGAAATTAAAATTGAAGAAGAAGGATTAAGAGTAATAAGTACTGTTAAGGCTCATTATAAGACTGGTGTTGAAATGGAAGCACTAACTGCAACTTCAGTGGCTCTTCTTACTATTTGGGACATGGTTAAAAAGTATGAAAAAGATGAAAATGGACAGTATCCTTATACTGAGATAAAGTCAATCAGAGTTATTAATAAAATTAAGACTTGCGACGATACGAAGTAGTTCTTCTTTTACCTGGTTCTTTTTTCTCTGGTTCTTCTATTTCCGCTTTACTTCCTTCGTAGAACGAAGAAATTAGCTTAATAACCTCTTTTTCTTTTTCGGTAAGTTCGAGCTCCTTATCTAGTTTTTCTTGGTATTTTCTGTAATATATTATAAAAGTTGGTAGAAAATCATTAAGAGTTTTATCTTTTGAGGCATGTATAACCTGGCCTATCTTTCTTAGTAATGTATCTAAAGCGTCTCTAATTTCTTTAGTTTTAGCTAACTGTTGAATGTACTGAGGAAACTGGTACTTGACCCATTTAGCTTTATATGTAGGCTTTTTCTTCTCTAAGGAGGCAAAAGCTATACCAGGCCCCATTAGATCAAACGTATAGGATAAAAGATCCCACCCAACTAATTTAGATCTTGTTAAAAATAATGAAGCTCTTGATAAAGCATCGTATGCTCTCCATACATCTTCTAAATTATCATATTGCAATGGTATATTTTCATCTAACCATCTCATTAAAAGTTCATAATCTATTTGAGTATCTGTTACTGCGCTTTTAGCTTGCCAGTAATATTTAGCCCAAAATACACCTCTTAATGCTTCAAAAGGATCTAATTCTCTATCTTTTCTCCTAACTAAATTTTTAGCCATATCTAATGTTACTCTACCATAACCTTCTGCAACCCCTTGTAACATATTTATGGCATATCTAGCGTCCCCCTCTGACTGTTCAATTATAAAATCTAATGCCTCATCCTCACATGTAATCTTTTCTGCTTCACATATTTTCTTAAGTATTCTCTTTAATGGGTATTTAGTTAACCTTTTTAATTCTATCATTTTTACAGCATTCCTTAAAGGTCTTAAGGAAGGGTCCCAAGGATCGTTAGCTGTTAAAATTATTGGGTATTTAGTTTTATTAATAAGTTCTAGAATAGCTTCAATCGCGCCAGCATCGGCTCTTGCATTCAAACCATCAACCTCATCTAAAAGTATTAATTTTCCCTTAATCCCGAAGATTGTCCCTGTTATAGAAGCTCGTTCAGCCATAGTTCTAATATCATTTAAATTTCTTGAATCACTAGCATTCATCTCAAATAATTCGAGTTTATAATCTCTAGCTAATGCTTCAGCTAACGTTGTCTTTCCAACTCCGGGAGGTCCATAGAGCAATACGGCCTTATAATTAGGTTTTCCCTTTAACCAACTTTCTATCCATTCAACTAGTTCTTTTTTAGCATCTTCTTCGTTCTCTACCTCATTTAGAGTCTTTGGCCTATATTTTAGAAACCATTGTAGTGGCAATTTACTTCCCTTTTAAGTACTTTTCTCCGTAAACAGCTAGTTTAGCTAGAAGAGCATTTAGTTGGATTTCGTCGTCTGCTCCTTCCATTATTCTATATTCTACCTCACCAATATAATCTACTAGTAATACTTTTAAATCATCTGGAATAGTTATTTCGTTACCTGTAACTTCTCTATGTATTTGTTTTATAATATCTTCACCTGACAACCCATAATTTACTAATAACTCTCTTAGCTTCTCTCTCGCCTTAAGAAAATTTCCTTGTAGTGCCAACATAATCATTTCTCTTATTTCTTTTGGCTGTGCAAGTCCAAGAACTTTATATACAGCTTCTACAGTTACTTTGCCATATACTGATGAAGCTTGAAGTATATTTATCGCTTTTCTCATGTCTCCTTGGGTTATATCATAAATTGTTTCAAGGGCCTTCTGATCATATTCTACTTTCTCGTTTTTAGCTATATATGCAAGCCTAGCCACTACATCTTCTTTCTTTAACGGATAAAACCTAAAAAGTGCGGTTCTTGATTGTATAGGTTCAATTATTTTACTAAGATAATTACAAGCTAAAATGAAACGGGTTGTTTCTGTGTATAATTCCATGGTTCTTCTTAAAGCTTGTTGAGCATCAGCAGTCATATTATCTGCTTCATCAAGTAACACCACCTTAAATGGTACGTTTCCACCAGCTACTGTTCTAGCAAATTCCTTAACTTTATTCCTTATAACATCTATACCTCTTTCATCACTAGCATTAAGTTCAAGAAAATATTGCCTGTAATTGTCACCGTATAAATCATGAACTAAGGCTAAGGCGGCTGTAGTTTTTCCTGTACCGGGAGGACCAGCGAAAAGTAAATGTGGCATATTCTTATCTTTTACGAATCTTTTTAATCTCTCTACAATATCTTTTTGATTAACTATGTCATCAAGGCTTCTAGGTCTATATTTTTCAGCCCAAAGAATTTCCTCCTCAAGTGACATGAAATTTACCCTTACATATATTATTCTAAAAAGATAGTTAAAAGGGCTACTTCCTTTTATACTTACCCATAATTACTCCTTGATCAATTATATGTCCTTTCATTAAATTCTTAAGCTCATCTGCAGTTATTCTTGATCGTTCTGGCAGTTCTGTATCAAGAGCATATACATAGAAATAATATCTATGAGGAGGATGGGTTCTAGGAGGGCATGGCCCTCCATAACCTATTTTTCCAAAATCGTTTTCACCTTGAATACCAAGTTCAGTTTTTTCAACTTTTTTTACATTTTCTGGTAATTTTGTTCCTTTTATATTATATATAATCCAATGTATAAAAATACCTCCAGGTGCATCAGGATCTTCAACTATTAAGGCATAACTTTTCGCATTTTGAACAGGATCCCACTCTATCTCTGGAGATATATCCTCTCCGTCACAAGTATATCTTACTGGAATAAAATCCTCATTTTTAAAAGCGGAGGACTTTACATTCATAATTATAAATTCCTAGAAAGGAATAAAAACTTTTAGATTTTTCTTTGAGGATAATATTCTTTTTCCTCGTGCCCACTTTTAGTTATTTTACTCACTATTACTCCAGTCCCAGTGTAGGGATCTCTTTTTATAGATGAGAAGATTGCTCTTCTAGCTAAATCAGCAGCTTCATCTAATGTCATATCGGGCCTATATTCATCTTCAATTATACCTATAGCTTCTACCGAACCAGAACCTGTTGCAGTGTAATCTTCTTCTGTTATATCGCCTACATAATCAAGATTATATAATCTTGGCTGCTCGTCTACCCCACCTATTAATATTTGAACTATGTAAGGAAGATACTTAGAAAATGATAGCATATTAGCTAAATATGTAGCTAATGCTTTGATGGTAATCGGTCTCATTCCAGTTATCAGATTATAATGATATATATTCTTTAATAAATCGTATATAAACTGTAAATCAGCTACACTACCGGCTGTTGTAATACCTATATTTGGTGCAATATAGAGAACTTTTCTTACATACTTATGCGCTACGTACATTCCAGCACTTGCTCTTCTATCGGCAGCTAATACTACCCCTTCTTTTACTTTTATTCCTACTGTTGTAGTCCCAGTTTTTAAAATCTTTAACTTATTATTAGTCTCCATCACAACAAATTGTGTAAAACTACTTAATAAAACCAACAATTCCCATAATTTCCTCAGCAATATCTAAAACAGTCCCATCTTTATAGGGCTCTCCACTAATCATTAACCCCACAGGTAAGTCATTTAGCTTAGTTACTGGAATTGAAATTGATGGAGCACCTAAAGTATTAAATATCTCAGTGTTAGCAATTAAAGAATCCCTATATTTTAGTTCATTTCCTATCACGTCTTTAATCTTAGGTGCAACAATTCTTGTTGTAGGTGAAATTAATGCATCTATTTTTTTAAAGATAAAGAAGTACTCTTCTAACAATATTTTTCTAATTCTTAAAGAGTTAACGTAATCTGTAGCCGAAATTTTGAAGCCTTCTTCAATTAATTTTCTAACATCAGACGAATATAATTCTTTATATTTATCGTAATATTTCATATGGTAAGATGAAGCTTCGGCTAGAGCTATATTTTTTCTTACGATTCTAGAATATTTGATTAATAATTCACTCTCTACTTCTACTAAATCAAAATAGGATGAAAGTTTATTTATCACTGGTTCTAAGGCTTTAGAAGTTTCGTAATCTCCAAATAGGAATAATCCTAGCGTAGGTCTTCTCTTAGAGTATGATATAAAAGGAATTTTATTTTCAGCAAGAGCTTCAATAGTTCTTCTTATTAATGAGATATCTTTTGCTAAGAAACCTATAGTATCAAACGTCCAACTAAAAGGAATTACGCCATCAGTAGGTATAATTCCATATGTTGGCTTAAAACCTATAACACCACATAATGATGCAGGAATTCTTACAGATCCTCCAGTATCTGTTCCTATACCTACATCAACTAAACCTAATGCTACTGCTACTGCTGATCCTCCACTAGATCCTCCACTTATTCTCTCTGGATCATAGGGATTTTTCGCAGGTCCAATCAAAGATGAGGTATTAGTAGCACCAAGAGCAAATTCATGGGTATTAGTTTTCCCTATTATCTCTCCTCCTTCAGCTAATATTTTATCAATAACATATGCGTTCTCATTAGGTATGAAATCTTTTAATATTTTTGAACCGGCAGTTGTTCTTACTCCTTTAGTTAGAATAATATCTTTTATTCCGAATTTTAGGTCTCTTAGTTTACCTTTATCTCTACATTTCATTCTGTTGATTGTGATGAAAATATTGTATTTTGTATTTAATTCTTCTAATGACATCTTCATTCACACAGAATAGAGGTTCATTGAGTCTTTCTAAGATGTAATCTTCTAAGTTCATCAAGGACTACCTTTATAAAATTTTCCAATTCCTCCCTATTAACGTTTCTTTCTCTAGCAATTTCAAAGACTATTTCCTCAACTCTTTCATAACTTTTATACTCTTCATTTAGTTTTCTCCAAGGTATTCCTTTCAATGCACTAGAAAGTTTCTCACTAAAAGATAGTTTTTTTAACAACATTAAACAAGCTACTATAGGATATCCCACATAATTTCGATAAACAGTACCATTATCATTACTATTAACGAGATTTCCTTTTACAACGACTTTATAAATTCTATCACCTTCTGAGGAAATTACTTCACATTCATTCTCGTTAATAACTTTAACTCTACCATCAGCTATAGCACCTAAAGCTTCAAGTACTTTTATTCGTGGAGGATTTTTTAAATACATAATTATAAAATCGAGCGTAAGGTAATAAGCTAATAAAAAATTTATACTATTTAAACAGTATAAGCAATAAATGAAAGCAATTGTAGTTCCAGGTCCTAAGCAAGGGTATAAACTTGAAGAAGTACCTGATCCTAAGCCGGGAAAAGATGAAGTAATAGTTAGGGTAGATAGAGCTGCACTTTGTTATAGAGATTTGCTTCAGCTACAAGGGTATTATCCAAGAATGAAATACCCAGTCATACTGGGGCATGAAGTTGTAGGAACCATAGAAGAAGTTGGAGAAAATGTGAAGGGATTTGAAGTAGGTGATAAAGTAATTTCTTTATTATATGCCCCAGATGGTACATGCGAATATTGCCAAATAGGTGAGGAAGCTTATTGTCATCATAGGCTAGGCTATTCAGAAGAGTTGGACGGATTTTTTGCAGAGAAGGCTAAAATTAAAATAACTAGCTTAGTAAAAGTTCCTAAAGGTACTCCAGATGAGGGAGCAGTACTTGTACCCTGTGTAACCGGTATGATATATAGAGGTATTAGGAGAACTGGTGGGATACGTAAAGGGGAGCTAGTATTGGTTACTGGTGCTAGTGGAGGAGTAGGAATTCACGCAATTCAAGTTGCAAAAGCCCTAGGTGCTAAAGTTATAGGAGTAACAACATCGGAAGAAAAAGCAAAGATAATTAAACAGTATGCGGATTATGTCATCGTTGGTACAAAGTTTTCGGAAGAGGCAAAGAAGATAGGTGATGTTACTTTAGTTATTGATACTGTAGGTACCCCTACTTTCGATGAAAGCTTAAAATCATTATGGATGGGCGGAAAAATTGTTCAAATAGGTAACGTGGATCCTTCTCAAATCTATAATTTAAGATTGGGTTATATAATATTAAAAGATTTGAAGATAGTTGGTCATGCCTCAGCTACCAAAAAAGATGCTGAAGACACACTAAAATTAACACAAGAGGGGAAGATTAAACCAGTTATTGCAGGAACAGTTAGTCTTGAAAATATTGACGAAGGTTATAAAATGATAAAAGATAAGAATAAAATAGGCAAAGTCTTAGTAAAACCATAAAATTTTAATTGAATATGATACTATTGTGAAGTTAAAATTTTCCTCGGTTGAAATAAAAAGTGATCTACTCCCTCATAATGAGAATGAGACAAATCAGTATAAAGAAATAGCTGGTTATATTTTGGATACTATCTCAGAAAATCCCTATTTTGATATGGAGATAGACGATAAAATCCTTTATTTTTCCACAATATTTACTACTAAATTAATTGAGGGAATAGTTGATAATATATATTCATACGCTTATAGTCGTAAGGGTGCCAAATACTTATCAGGAGATGCTTCTATGAGTATAAGTGAAGCTATAACTTATGCTACTTTCAATATCTTATATAATGTTAAATTTAGTAATATTATTCCTTTTAGAAGTGTAAAATATCTTGGAACAATAGCTGATGCTATGATTGATCTTACTAAAGAAGAAAAACTTAGGAAAAGCATAGGAGCTGAAGGTGGCCTCTTATTTATTAACATAAGATCTTCGATGAATCCTAGAACATATTACATACTAGATAAAATAGCTAAAAGCCTAATGAACATAGAGATTGTTAGGTATCCTAATAATTATGGAGTAGTGTCACTTATAACTAGAGAAGATGAAAACCTAAAAGAAACTTTTATCTATATAAAACCGTGATATAAATGGATTGTGAAAAAATCTCCCTAGCACTTGTATATTTATGGATGGGAGATTCAAATGACGCTAAAGATATTGCAAAAAATTGCATAGAAACTCTTAGAGATTCTATAACGGGGATAAGAGAAAAGATTAAAGAAGTAAAGATTAAAGTGGAAGAGGAATATCTTTTACCATACTACCTTAGAAATGAAGGAATAAATACTGATGATCTTGTGAGATTAGGATTGTATGAATTAGCAAGAAGAATTCAATTATTTTCTGGAGATTTAAAAAGTAAGGAGTATAATGGCATAAAATATAGTATTATTAAAAATGGCTATAAAGTTATAATAAAGGGATTTTGCAAAGATTGTAATGGATATAAATTTAAGGAATTAAAAAATGGTTTTATAGTTCAGTTAGATGAGTTAATTTATGGGGAAATTATAGGGAACATTAGAGAAGAGGATGTGATAAAAGAAATGGAATCCTTATAGTTAAATAATTATTTCGTGTTGTTACATTGGATTAAATTATGAAAATAATCACAAAGTAGTAGCGGATATATAAGAAGATAACTAAAATCCTTTTTAACAAAGATTACAAATACTGGTATTTCTATAAATTAGCTTAATACTATAATGTTTATAGTCTAAATAGCCTTGATTGTAATAATTACAAGATAAAAGTAAAATTTATTTTAACTTAGAAAACATAACGTTGCTATACTTTTTGAAATAAATTAGTTAATTCAATAGTAGTGGGTTTAAATTGATGCGGGGGGTGGGACTTGAACCCACGCAGGCCTACGCCAGCGGAGCCTCAGTTTAGGCCCCCTTTAAGGGACCGCCCCCTTTGACCTTGCTCGGGCACCCCCGCATAAACATTTATAATAATTTATTAGTACTAAAAAACGTTTTCTTTAACCAAAGACCTAAATTAACGTAGCAAGCTTTATTAGGTTAATCAGGTAACTTATATATCGATAAGGGATGAGTCTTTGATAAATATCAAATAACTAAACAAGAATTAAAAGTTCTTATAAGAGAATTGAAAAAATGGTCTGCACCAGCTACGGTGTTACTATCATTATACATACCGCCTGGAAGACCTATACCAGATGTTCTCAATTTATTAAGGCAAGAATATTCAATAGCACAGAATATTAAATTAAAGAGAACTAGGGATGCAGTAACTTCAGCAATCCAATCAGCTATAGATAGGCTAACGCAAATACCTAAGGTTCCAGATAATGGATTAGTTATATTCTGTGGAGAGAATTTTGAGACAGAGGAGTCAAAATGTTTTGTGTTCTCTCCACCAGAGAAAGTTACAGTATTCTTCTATAGAACTGACAAATATTTCCATGTAGAATTTCTAGAAGATATGATAGAAGAAAATGACGTTTTCGGATTAATAATAGTTGAAAGAGATTATGCTACAATTGGTATATTAAAAGGAACCAGAATAGAAGTGCTTGACGAGTTTGAAGGTTTCGTACCGGGTAAGCATATGATGGGTGGACAGTCTCAAAGACGTATTGATAGAATAATTGAGGAAATGTATGCTAATTTCTTGAAAGAAGTAGGAGAAAAGGCAAATTCATATTTACTTCCTTATTTAGAGAGCGGGAAATTAAAGGGAATATTATTAGGAGGACCAGGTTATGCAAAGAAAGATTTCTACGATGGGGATTATTTAGATTATAGGCTGAAAAAATTGGTTCTATTACCCCTTATTGATATACCGGATCAGGGTGATGCTGGGTTAAAGGAGTTAGTTATGAAGGCACAAGATATTTTGAAAAACCAGAAATATGTTCAAGTTCAAAATCTCTTAGAAGAACTAAAGTATCATATTGCTAAAGATGACGGACTAGTAGTTTATGGTATTGAAGAAATAAGAAAAGCGTTACATATGGGTGCTGTTGATTCATTAGTTATCTATGATGAGCCAAATAGTGAATTAGAAAAACTTTCACAAGAAGCAGAAAATTACGGTACAAAAGTTTATGTAGTAGGAGATGAATTGCCAGATGCTGAATGGGTTAAAAAGACATTTGGTGGTGCTATAGGTAAATTAAGGTATAGAATATACTAAAGTAGGTTCCTTCTTTTCATCTCACTCAGAATTTTTTCTACTGCTATAGGTGGTTCTACACCATAACTTTCTATAAACTTTGCTTTTAAAAAGGAAGCATCTATTGCTTTACTATTTTCTTCACTCAGAATTTTTCTAATTAAATTTATTTCGTCTTCCCAATAATTCCATGGGTACATAAACCAATACCAATCTTTAATTACCATTGCATAATAGTCGGGCTTAATCTTAGCACTAGCTTCTATGATTTGCATTGTGGCAGTCCTAATTTCTATTGGACCAAAATTTTCTTTCACATATTTTTTAGCTAGTTCTACGCTATCTCCAGTATCTGTAATATCATCTATAATTAGTACTT
This sequence comes from Sulfurisphaera ohwakuensis, assembly GCF_009729055.1. Taxonomy (GTDB): domain Archaea; phylum Thermoproteota; class Thermoprotei_A; order Sulfolobales; family Sulfolobaceae; genus Sulfurisphaera; species Sulfurisphaera ohwakuensis. The sequence goes on from NZ_CP045484.1 coordinate 346,110, forward strand.
TTTTACCTTGTAAGTCTACTTTAAAAGGATATTTAACTTTGGCCTCTGGCGTATGAGAAGCTGTTTCTACCCAGTGTTCTATTTTTATAGATAAAATATCGATCACTCCTAGAACATCGGCAACTATTCTTGCTGGTACTAATCCTCCTCTAGCAATTGCAATTATAATGTCTGGATCATATTTTGATTCTTTTATTTTTTCAGCTAGTTGTGTTGACCAATCCACTACTTCTTCCCATTTAACAACTTTAACGGGTATCTTAGGCAATTTAAATTCCCAAAAGCTCTTGATATGAAACTTTATCAATTTTTTGGTTTATACTTTTATACTTAGCATTACAAGAAATGTGTGATGATTGAGCCAAAAGAAAAGGCGAGCATAGGAATTATAGGTGGTTCAGGTTTATATGATCCACAAATACTTACTAATGTAAAAGAAATAAAGGTTTATACTCCATATGGAGAGCCTAGTGATAATATAATTCTTGGAGAACTTGAAGGTAAGAAAGTTGCATTCTTACCTAGACATGGAAGAGGCCATAGGATTCCGCCTCATAAGATTAACTATAGAGCTAATATATGGGCTTTAAAGAGTCTCGGAGCGAAATGGGTTATTGCTGTATCCGCTGTAGGAAGTCTAAGATTAGACTATAAGCCTGGTGATTTTGTAGTTCCAAATCAGTTTATCGACATGACCAAAGGAAGGACATATACGTTCTTTGATGGCCCTTCTGTAGCTCATGTATCAATGGCTGATCCTTTTTGTGAACATTTAAGATCTATAATCTTAGATTCAGCAAAAGATTTAGGAATAACTACTCACGATAAAGGAACGTATATTTGCATCGAGGGACCTAGATTTTCCACTAGAGCGGAAAGTATAGTTTGGAAAGAAGTATTTAAGGCTGATATTATAGGTATGACTTTAGTTCCTGAAGTGAATTTAGCATGCGAGGCTGAAATGTGTTATAGTGTTATAGGTATGGTTACTGATTATGATGTTTTTGCTGATATTCCAGTAACTGCAGAAGAGGTAACAAAAGTTATGGCTGAAAATACTGCTAAGGTTAAAAAACTTCTTTATGAAGTTATTAGAAGACTACCTGAAAAACCTGATGAAAGGAAGTGTTCATGTTGTCAAGCTTTAAAGACAGCTTTAGTATAAGTAAAAAGATAAATTTTTATAATATTCCAGTAGAAATACCAGAGAATTTAACGTTAGTTTATGATGAAGACACAGAATTAGAAGTTTTTACCCTAGAAAGAAGTATTATCTCATTAAAAGGTACTTTCGTTAAATCAGTTAGCTTGTACGAGTTTTCGTTTTTAGAAAATCCTTATTCTGGAAGTTTTAAAGATATTGTTGTATTCGTTAATGATGATAATAAAGCTAGAATTATTCTAGATAATACATGGGCACTAGAAAATATTGGTTATTTGATTACATGTAATAGTAAAATAAAAGGAAAAGGTAATATTAAAGTTCTTTATTTTTCTGACGAATTATGTGAGATAAATGTTTCGCTATCTCTGATCAGGAAAGTTGCTACTGAAGTTAATAATAAGCGAGCTGAGGATATAATTAAAGAGTTAGAAAATATTAATAGTTTAAACCAATGGTTATTAATGAAATTAAATGAAATAAATTTTGATAAGGAGATCTTTTTATCACCCATATTCTTTCCTGCATTAACTTTAATGAGAAAATATCTCAATAAGGATGTAAAAAGATTTTATGATATTCCTACATCTAAGGATTTGATTTTTATAACATCCGGCGTTGATTCTATAATAGTAAGAAAGAGAGAATTTGAATTAAGAAATTCTATGTTTAATGTAAGAGAAATTCTATTAGATATAGATCCTCTTCTAGCACCAATTTATTTAATTCTTATGACATATTTATTTAAGCGAGTTAAAGGAGGATTATAAAGTGGATTTACTTTCTTATTGGAAAAAAAGCAAAGAGATCATTGATAAATTAGTTGACGATTATTTAGTTGATATTAAAGATTGGCAATTATTAGAAGTTAGTAAATATATACTAAAGGATGGGAAGAGATTTAGGGGGACATTAACATTCTTATTTACAGAAGCTCTTAATGGGGATATAAAAAATGCATATAAAGCAGCTCTTGCTTCAGAAATTCTTCATTCCGCATCCCTTGCATTGGATGATATTGTAGATTATGATATCATTAGAAGAGGGGGAAGTTCAGCTTGGGCAATTTATACTAACAGGAAAGTTATCTTTATTACCAATTATCTAATTCCTTCAGCATTAAATATAATCTCTACTTACGGAGAAGAAGCGTTAAAAATTAGTATACAACTATGGAAGGATACTGCTGTAGGTGCTTTAAAGGATATATTTGGTTCTCCTACAGAATATCTTTCTACAATCGAATTAAAAACCTCTAGTTTATTTAAACTGTCAACTATGTTAGCGTCATTTGCATCCCATAGAGAAGATTTAGTGGAAGAAACTTTAGATATAGGAAAATATATAGGAATTGCTTATCAATTGGTTGATGATTATATAGATTGTGTAAAATATGAAAGAGGAGAATTAAAGGAATTAACTGGAAGCGCTAAACAGTTATATGAACTTAAAGGGAAAGAGTATAAGGAGTTTGTAAAAAAGGAGTATGAAAATGCTTTAACTAATTATTTAGATATTGTAAGAAAATTGGAAATAAGCCAAGATTTTACTGAGGCTATAATATCATTACCAACCTTTTTAACGAAGGGACTATTAAACGAAGCTGGGCTGGATAAATTATAAAAAGTCTTCTATCGAGTGTTCACTTGGTGGATAGATATTAGAATAGCAGTTATTCATGAATCTCAAAAAATTACAGAGTCAGCTAAGCAACTTCTTCTAGAGATAAAGAACTCAGGACATACACCAATATATATTAGAATTTCCAAATTAAATCCTATAATAACTAAGGACGGTTTAGAATTTAGTTACGGAGGAAAAAGAATAGATTTAGAAGGGGCAGTAATAAGGAACTTAGGGTTCATATCTTCAACAGAACAGTTAATGAAAAGGTTCGATACTCTCAAAGCCCTTGAAAGTAGTGGTGTTACATTAATAAATTCACCGGACTCCATGTTTATCGCAAGAGATAAGTTTAACAGTTTATTAAAACTAAAGATGGCTAAAGTACCAGTTCCAGATACTACTATAGTAGAAGATCCCTTTGAGGTGATGAGACTTGTTAATGAATGGAAAGATGTTGTAATAAAACCCGTTATAGGTAGTCTAGGACTTGGTTCAGTAAGAGTTTCTGATCCAGATATAGCGTTTAGAGTGGCAAAAGCAATATTATCTGTTAATCAACCAGTTTATGTTCAGAAATATGTTGATAAGCCAGAAAGAGATATAAGAGTGTTCGTTGTAGGTAACTCAATACTAGGAAGTGTATATAGAATTAATAAATCTTCATGGAAAACTAATGTAGCACAAGGGTCTCTTACTCAAGTCCTCTTACCAAATCATGAACTTGAAGAATTGTCACTTAAAGCAGTTAAAGCATTGAAATTAGATTATGCAGGGATAGATATCGTAGAAGATAAGGATGGCAGTTATAAGGTTATCGAAGTAAATGCTGCTCCTCTTTGGAAAGGATTTTACGAAGCTACACATATTAATCCTGCAAAATATATAATTGAATATCTCATTAAAAAAATTAGGAAATGAAGAATAATAAACCGGCTGAAAACATGATGAAGAGCTTTCGCACGGATTAAGTAAAGTCTATTGTCTTCATTTCTTTAATTGTTCTTAACACAAACATGGTATAAGTTGAGGTTACTCCATCCATATTACCTATTTTATCCAATATTGTTGCAAGTTCTTCTCTGCTTTTTACTCTAACTTTTAATAATGCATAATATTCACCAGTCACGTCAAATATTTCATATATTTCCTTGAACTCATATATCTTTTTCAATATTTGTTCGTATTTTTTTGGATCTGCTTTAATTAATACAAAAGCTACAACATTGTAACCTATTTTTTCTGGGTCAACATCTACATAAAATCCTTTTATTATACCATTTTCCCTTAATCTCTTAATTCTAATATGTATTGTAGACTCACTTAGATTAAGCATTTTAGCAATCTTAGAAAAAGGTGTCCTAGCATCTTCTTGAAGAATTTTTAAGATTTTTTTATCTATATCATCAAGGAAATATGTCATATAATCATCCTCCCAAATAATTTAATGATATCAAATGAATCGAAATCACCGATAGCAACTTTTAAGACTAGATTAGGATCACTTTTTGTCATAATTCTAGATAGTCCCTTTAAACTCATATATCCTTTTTTAACGCCATGAACAATTTTAGCTTGAGTTTGGATGGTCCAATATAATTTGCTTTTTTTAAACTCCCTCTCGAAATTTTTCTCATTGAGCAATGAATCTGCTAAGAGTTTTGCTGATATTATTGAGGGTCTAATTCCTTCTCCAGTTAGAGGATATACAGTGCCTAAGGCTTCACCTATAAATCTCCCGTTTAATCTCTCTTCTAGAATACCAAAATCTGATACTCTTGCTCCATGAAAATTGAGTATTTTTCCCTTTAAAATTCTCTTTATTCTCTCTTTAAGAAAGGGTATATCAGCCCATCCCCCAATTCCAATTTTACTTCCATTTTCGTCTGGAAATATCCATGCATAACCTAATAAATCACTATAGAAATAAAATTCTACTATTTCTTTATCTATTTGGTAATCAGTTATATATTGAATGGCGGGAATTGTGTTATCTTTAGGTAATGAGTAATGACCGTTAGCATAAATCATTTTGTCTGCAATTATTTTTGTTCCTTCTGTAGTAAAATACTCGCCATCTTTTTCTATTATTTTTATGTTATATTTTACCTCTACTTTTTCAGCAATATTCTTAAGAAAAATTGGCTTATTTATTATATATCCTAACTTTTTATTTACTCGAATATCATGTACTAGTTTATCATCAAGGTATATCCTAAATCCTTTTATTTCACTTATAATAGCCTCTTTAGTTATTGGTACATAATCTTCAATACCAGAAATTAATCCCCATGCACATGGTTTCAGACCTACATCATTAAGTCCTTCATAGACTGTAACGTTATATTTGGTACCCTTTAAGAACCATGCTAATGCTAATCCCGCAGGACCTGCCCCTATTACACCAATATCCATTTAATTTCACTTCCTAAGATAGAGTAATATTAGTATTCCTACTATAATCGTTCCAGAATATAATATAATTAATTGATAAAAGTTTGCTAAGTATCTTCCTATTATAGCTCCTATAATTAGAACGAGTAAGAATGCAACATAACCATTACCAAAAGTTAAAAGATTTCTAGATATAAGCTTAGATATAAATGGCTTTATTGAAATTATAAATTGAAATATAAAGGGTAAGACGTAAATAAGTCCTACTATAGCAAAAAGTCTAGGTTTCACTGGTAGAGCAAAGAAAATTCCTAATGTGATTCCCAGTGCATAAACCCCAGAAAAATATAGGCCAACTATTCTACTTTTGAGTGTGGTCCAAGTCTTATATGTTGTCATTATGTATATTACGATGGCTAAATCTATGGTTGATAGGGCTACAAAGGCTGGAAAATTTAGCAAATATGCTGGAATAATAGGTAAGGCTATTAATAATATAGAAATTAATATTAATGTGGCTGTATTCAACTTAGCTCATAACTATACCTTAATACTAAATATAAAATTCTAATGCTAATGGTTATTACGAAAAGATAATATAGCATTTGAATCAAATAATCTAAAGGTGAAGAGAGTTTGAAGCTACTAGTAATGGGGAATATTAGATTTCCAGAGCCTCATGTAGAAAGTACATTATCTTCCATAATCAAGAAAGAGGAACCAGAAACAATAGTTTTAGATGGGGATACAACACAGTGTTACTGGGATTATGAATGTCCAAGGGTAATTGATGTTCTTTATGTTATAAGAAGTTTAGCTCCTTGGGCACAAATTGTCTATATTCAAGGAGACATGGATCCTCATGCAATTAAGTGTATTATGGCAGAACCAAGATATAGGGAAGAGATAATAGCTACTACAACATATATTGCTGAAGTTTCATCTACTAAATATTTCATACTTCATGGTCATCAAGGCGATATCGACCAGTTAAGACGAAGTATATCTGCAGGCCCTTGGGACTGGTTAGTTGTTGCCCAACATAAAAGATTAGAAATAGATAAATTAGCAAGAGTTATTTATATAGGTGGTGTAACAAAAGAGTTCCCGCCTGAGGCAAGAGGATACCTTGTTATAACTGATTCTACTCACTATATAAGACAAATCAGGAGCTAACACCCATTATTGCATTCTTAACTAGTTTGTAAATCTTCACATTGTAAAACTCTTCGATTATCTCATCCTTACTTTTCCCTGTTTCCCAAACTTTATAATTATCAATGAAAATTTCATTTCTATTAGATTTAGAGAAGAATATCTCTTTTTCTCCTTTTAATCTTCTTAGAATACCTATAACAGATAGTAGCTCCTTATCTATTTTTTCATATAAGACTTGAATTATCATAATATATTATATTCTCTCATATCCATTATATGGGCTAACTAGTTATACCTAGTATTTTCAAATCCAAACGAAAATCACTAATACTTTACATTTCTACAATAAAATATGCAGTATAAAAATATTCTTACATTAATATCTGTAAATAATGATAATTTCGAAAATTATTTTAGAAAAATATTTTTGGATGTGAGAAGTAGTGGAAGTAAAAAAACTACTATTAACGTTTTTACTGAAATACAATACCCAGAACTAGTAACGCTTATAAGAGAAGCACTACTTGAAAACATAGATATTGGGTATGAGTTATTCTTATGGAAGAAAAACGAGGTGGATATTTTTTTAAAAAATCTGGAGAAATCTGAAGTCGATGGTTTACTAGTTTATTGTGATGATGAAAACAAAGTTTTTATGTCAAAAATAGTAGATAATCTTCCTACTGCTATAAAAAGAAATTTAATAAAAGATTTTTGCAGAAAACTTTCATAAACAGAATACTGTAGATAGTTTTTTAATTATTAATAGAGAGTATAAATACCGATTTGGTTTGAAGGAGTTAAAATATGATGTACTCATTATTGGAGGAGGTTTTGCCGGAGCATCAACAGCTTTTCATTTGGCTGGAAAAGGATTAAAAGTGCTATTAGTTGATAGCAAACCGTGGAATAGAATTGGAGATAAACCATGTGGTGATGCAGTAAGTAAGGCGCATTTCGATAGGCTTGGAATGCCTTATCCTAAAGGTGAAGAATTAGAGAATAAGATTAGCGGTATAAAACTGTATAGTCCAGATATGAAAACTGTATGGACTGTAAATGGAGAAGGATTTGAGCTAAATGCTCCTCTTTATAATCAACGAATACTTAGAGAAGCTGAGAGTAAAGGCGTAGAAATATGGGATCAAACTACTGCGATGAAACCATTGTTTGAAAACGGCTTTGTTAAAGGTGCAGTATTATATAATAGAAGAAGCAATGAGGAAGTTGCTGTATATTCGAAAGTTTTAGTTGATGCAACGGGATATTCAAGAAGTGTAAGAAGCAAATTACCGCAAGAATTACCTATTGCAGAAGATCTAGATGAAAAAGATGCTGATATTGCGTATAGAGAGGTATTATTAACTAGAGATGACATTGAAGATCACGATTACCTGAGAATTTTCGTTACACAGAAAGCTTCTCCTGGCGGATACTGGTGGTATTTTCCTAAAGGCAAGAATAAAGTTAATGTAGGACTAGGTATTCAGGGGGGAATGGGTTATCCTAGTGTTCATGTCTTTTACCAAAAATATTTAGACTCATATGCCCCAGATGTTGACAAATCAAGGCTTTTAGTTAAAGGAGGGGCTTTAGTTCCAACAAGAAGACCATTATATACAATGGTGTGGAATGGTATTATAGCTGTTGGAGATTCTGCATATACTGTAAATCCAGTTCACGGAGGAGGGAAGGGTTCAGCCATGATATCCGGTTATTGTGCAGCTAAAACTATACTTAATGCTTTTGAAAAAGGTGACTTTTCAGCTCAAGGATTATGGGATATGAATATATGTTATATAAATGAATATGGAGCAAAACAAGCTAGCCTTGATATATTTAGAAGATTTTTACAGAAACTCAGTGATGATGATATAAACTATGGAATGAACAAGAAAGTTCTAAAAGAGGAGGATTTACTTGAAGCAAGTGAAAAAGGTGATCTTCACTTATCAGTAGCGGAAAAAGCTATGAGGATAATTGCAGGATTAGGTAGACCTTCTCTATTAATGAAATTAAAAACAGTAGCAGAATACATGAAAAATATTAAGCAATTATATTACAATTATCCTAGATCCCCATCTGGCTTACAAATATGGAAAACCCAAGTTGATAGATTAATCTCAGAATTTAATATGAACATTAGTAAGTAAAATAAAAATTATAGTAAGGATAAAAGGTGTAACTAAAGGAATCCAAAACGTTTTCATTGTATACCCTCCTACTTCTTCTAGTGCATTTACCATTAATGATATAATTGATCCTAGTATTTTAACCCCTTTTATTTCTATTCCTTTAAAAGATATAGTGGTTTTTAATGCTTGGCTTTTGGCTTTTAATGTTAATTCAAGCGCTTTTTCCACTAATTGCTCACATGGTTGGGCTGGGATGTAAAGATCTCCAAAAACTGTACCAGTACAACTATGATCGTCTGGCGTTACAAGTATGGGATAGTTAACTACACCTTTCAGTTTTTCTCTGATTTTTACGGTCAGATTCGGATCAGCATTGTTTGAGTAAATATAAATTATGCTAAGATCTTTCTCTCCATCAGATATGTAAGTAACTCTAATTCTGTTATCGCATAAACCTTCACAGTCTTTGACCTTATCTTCAGCATACCCTACAATAAAAGGCTTTTCTTCTCCTTTTTCTTTTATACTTTTTAGTATACCATTAGTTATACATGAATAAGTATTAGAAGGTAATTCTCTCTCTAGGTATTCGTTATGGCAATCAACTATATAATTTCCAGTATTTACTATAAAATTCCACAGTTTCAAGGGTAGGTCATCAATACCGTAGCTAGGTCTTTGTACGAGTGATAAGCTTTTATCACCAAAATCTAGAGTGACGCCAGAAAATTCACCGCACGTCCATTCTTTTATACCGTAGAATTTAAGAGAAACCCAATTATCAGCTTTTTTCTCCTCATCTGAAATTAATTTAGCTATGGCTTTAGATTGTGTTGATGTTGCTAAATCTATCTCATGACTTCCTGGGCCATGGAAAATTAAGTTATTTGGATTCTCTGACTCTAGTTGATAGATAAATTTGCTACTTCCTATATCTCCAGAGATGCCATAATGAATTTTTGGTAAAACAAAATAGATATTATTCACTTTGAAGATACCTATATGAATGGCTGATTTAATTGATATATCTTGCAAGAACTTTTCTAATTGCTTAGAATCTTTTTTTATTATGTTGGCCAAAAAAGGTCTTAGAATTTGTAGTGATTTAATCCCAGTTATTTTTTCGCCTTTCTTATTAATTAAGTGAATGTAATAGTAAAAAACCAAGGAGATCATTACTATATATATAACGTTAAGATAAGTTATGTGAAATGCTATTGATGCAAAATTTATTGCTAGTATAATAAGTGATGATTTTAATTCGCTTGTTCTTGGTAATAATGTATAACCTATGAGTGGTGAGAAAAGAGTTAATGCGTAATAATAATACCCTATAATTATATAAGAAAATATAATATAGAAGAATGCAGTCAAATCTATGAAAAAGAAAATTAACTTTTTTTCAGTTATGAATAATATTGATAATAATGTAAAATATATTATAAATGATACTAAATATAACAATCCTATTTCTATGCTTCTTATTATCACTATAGCTGATTCAAACGTTGCAAGTCCTGAGAGAATCTTCATGTCTGGTAAGCTTTTTAATTTAGAGTAGTACTTTCTCGTAATAGCTTCAGAATCCACGGTTAAATAGAGTAAATTGGGGGGTTTAAATGCTATTGACAAATGAAATGTTGAATGCCAAAAAAGTAGTCCATTATAAAAAAGAGGAATGCGATATTTATATAATAGAGAAAAATGACGAGAATTATGTAATAGGAATTTATAGAGGTAATAATACCATTTACGCAAAAGTTACGTTACCTTTTGTTAGATGGGATTGCGAGAGTATACTTTATTATCCTTTTGGATATTTTGTGTTTGCTGAGGACGAAAATAAGCTAATAGAAAAAATAAAGATAAAAATGAACGAGTTGAAGTCCAATGTTATTGGATGATTATGAACTTATAATAAGTGATGTAGATGGAGTCTTGGTCAGAGAAGGAGAACCTATATGGAGTAATATTGTAGCAATCAAGAAAATTATAGAAAGAGGTAAAAAAGTATTATTAATTACTAATAATTCTGGTTTTAGTAGGGTGATTTTATCTAGACAATTAAATTATTTAGGAGTAAAGATAGAGCCTAAAGATATTATAACTAGTGGGACTGCAGCAGCAATTTATCTTAAGGAAAGGACTGATGTGAAAACTGTTTTTGTTGTGGGTGAAGAAGGACTAATCGAGGAACTAAAAAATTTTAATTTTAGAATAATTAGCTCAAATGAAGTAGAAGAGGAAATACCAGATGCAGTAGTTTTAGGTTTAGATAGATTAAGTACATACGAAAAATTATCTACAGCAATGAGGTGTATTTACAAAGGTTCTAAGTTTATAGTTACAAATATGGATAGGCTTTGGCCTTCTAAGGATGGTTTAAAATTAGGAGCCGGGGCATTAGCGTCTGCTATAATTTACGCACTTCAACGAGAGCCTGACTTTATAGCAGGTAAACCAAATACTTGGATTATAGAAATAGCATTGAAATTATCTGGCATAAATAATTTGAATAAAGCTGTTATAATTGGTGATCAATTAGAGACTGATATAAAAATGGGTATTAATGCTGGTGTAGATACAATTTTGGTTTTAACTGGTATATCTTCGATAAAAGATATTGAGAGAACAAATATTAAACCTAAGTTTGTAGTAAACTCTCTAAATGAAATTGTGAAATAAAGGTTTTTTAGTCAAAATATGCATTTACTCATGTGGAGAAAGTTTCATACGATGTTGTAATCGTAGGAGCTGGGTTAGCTGGATTAATGGCAGCACACGAGGTAGCTTCAGCAGGTTATAACGTGGCAGTAATCTCTAAAGTATTCCCTACCAGATCACATTCAGCGGCTGCTGAAGGAGGAATTGCGGCCTACATTCAAGGCAATTCGGATCCAAATGATAATCCAGATTATATGGCTTATGATACTATCAAAGGAGGCGATTATTTAGTCGATCAAGATGCTGCTGAACTCTTAGCATATAAGTCCGGAGAGATAGTGATGCTTCTAGAAAGATGGGGAACTTTATTTAATAGGCAACCAGATGGACGAGTTGCTGTAAGATATTTTGGTGGGCAAACTTATCCTAGAACTAGATTTGTTGGAGATAAGACTGGAATGGCACTATTACATACAGTGTATGAAAGAACTTCTGGTTTAGGTAGTGTAGATTTCTATTTTGAATGGTTTGCGTGGGAATTAGTTAGAGATGAGAATAGGATTAGAGGTATTATAGCTTTTGATATGAGGAATATGGTTCCAGTATTTTTCAAAGCAAAAGCTGTTGTGATAGCTTCCGGAGGTATGGGGATGTTATATAGGCATTCAACTAATAGTTATATCAATACTGGTGACGGTTATGCTATGGCATTAAGAGCAAGGGTCGCATTAAAAGATCCAGAATTTGTTCAATTCCATCCTACAGCATTGTATCCCTCAGATATTTTAATTAGTGAAGCTGCAAGAGGAGAGGGAGCAGTACTAAGAAACGTTAAAGGAGAAAGATTTATGGCAAGATACGCCCCTAAAAAACTGGATCTTGCCCCTAGGGATATAGTTTCTAGAGCAATACTTACTGAAGTAAAAGAAGGTAGGGGATTTCCGGGAGGGTATGTAGGCTTAGATCTTACTCATTTAGGTGAGGATTATATTAAGGAGAGATTAGCTCTAGCTTATGAAGCAGCAAAGAGCTTTGCAGGAATAGATGCGACCAAAGAAATGATTCCGGTAAGGCCGGCCCAACATTATTATATGGGAGGTATTGATGTAGATATAACTGGTAGAAATCCAGATTTGGTTGGATTATTTGCAGCAGGAGAAGCAGCATGTGTTTCAGTACATGGTGCTAACAGATTAGGATCTAACTCTTTGTTAGAAACTTTAGTATTTGGTAGAGAAACAGGAAGGGCTGTTGTCGAATTTCTTAAAAGTTATACTGAGCCTTCGTCCGATATTGATAAAGAAGCTGAAAAAATGATTGATTCAGCCTATGAGGTAGTTAAAAGCGAAAGTGGTGTTCATTTTGGAGAAATATTAGAAAGATTGAGAGATACGATGTGGGACTACGTTGGTGTGTTTAGAGATGAAAATGGACTAAAAACTGCTCTTTCAGAAATTATGAAGCTAAGAGAAGATATGAAAAAAATGTATGTATTAGATAAGAGTAAAGTCTATAACACAGAATTTTATAATGCTCTTGAGCTTAAGAACATGTTAGATCTAGCCCTTGTAATAGCTACTTCTGCTTTAAACAGAAAAGAATCAAGAGGGGCTCATTATAGGTTGGATTACCCAGAAAGAGATGATCAAAACTGGCTCAAACATACCATAGCATATCTCAGAGGTAATAGTGTAGAAATTACATACAAACCCGTAAAAATGACAAAATGGAAACCAGAAGCTAGGGTGTATTAAAAATGTCTCTACAAAATGAAGAGATGGATGTAGTGCTTAAGATAAAGAGATATTCCCCTGAAAAAGGATATTGGTGGCAAGAATATAAATTAAAAGTTGATAGATTTACTCAATTTACCGAGGCTTTAAGAAGAATTAAAAGTGAACAAGATCCTACGCTTGCATACAGAGCATCTTGTCATATGGCAGTTTGCGGAAGTTGTGGAATGAAAATTAATGGAGAGCCAAGACTTGCATGTAAAACATTAGTAATTGATATGGCAAAGAAATACGGTTCTAATGTTATCACAATAGAGCCGATGGATTATTTTAAACCAGTTAAAGATCTTATTGTTGATTTAGATGAATTTTATCAAAGAATGTATAAAGTTAAACCTAGACTTTATCCTCATAAGGAGGTTTTAGAAGGTAATGTTGAACAAAGATTAAAACCTGAAGATCAAAGAGAGCTTTGGAAATTCGCTCAATGTATATGGTGCGGGCTATGTGTATCAGCTTGTCCGAGTGTTAAAATGGATCCAGAATTTTTAGGTCCTGCTGCTCATGCAAAAGGTTATAGATTCCTAGCTGATCCTAGAGACACAATCACTGAAGAGAGGATGAAGATTCTTATAGATAGTGCATGGCGTTGTACGTACTGTTATATGTGCTATAATGTTTGCCCAAGAGATATAGAACCAGTAACAGCTATAAAGAAAACTAGAGCTTACACTAGACTAGCCAAAGAAAAGACCTCAATAGCACAAACTGGAGAGAAGCATATTGAAGCAATATTTAATTCTCTATTAGAAACTGGAAAACTAGAAGAGGCTAAGGTTTATCTTAGCACGTACGGATTACTTGGTTCCATAAAAGATTTCATTTATCTTTTCCAATCCGGTAAAGTTAAGTATGCTTTAGTAAAAGAGAAATCAGTTGAAAATATAAGTGAGATCAGGAAAATTCTTAGTGGTGATAATAAATGAGTTATGCGTATTATCCAGGCTGTGCGACTCATGGGCTTTCTAAGGATGTAGATATTGCAACAAGAAAAGTATTCGAAACTCTAGGGTTAAAGCTAGAAGAAGTAAAGGATTGGAATTGCTGCGGAGGAGGATTCTATGATGAATATGACGAAGTTGGGCATGTTGCCTTAAACCTAAGGAATTTATCGATAGTGGAAAAAATGGGATATAATAAAATGATTACTCCTTGTAGTGTTTGTCTTCATAGCCATAGGTTAGCTACATATAAGTTTAAGGAAAATAAAGATATAAGGAAAAAAGTTGAGGAAAGAATTAAGGGTACGTCAATTAGCTATTCTGGAAAAGCTAATGCTGAACATATAGTATGGGTTCTTGTTAGAGATATAGGAATTCAGAAAATCAAGGAAAAAGTAAAAAGACCATTAACTGGATTAAGAGTTGCGGCATATTATGGATGTCAGATGTTAAGACCAGAGGAAATAATGGGTTTTGAACCAGCATTTAATCCTCATAGTATGGAAGATTTGATTTCAGTTACTGGTGCAACTCCAGTAACATTTCCTAATGCTAGGTCATGTTGTGGTTTTCCTTTAATGGGTAGTAATCCAAGCGTGGGAATAAAAATGGCATATAGTGTATTAAAAAGTGCAAAAGACCAAGAAGCAGACATTTTAGTTCACCCTTGTAGCTTGTGTCATTTACAGCTAGATTCACTACAACTTAAAATAAAGGCTGAGTTTAATACTAATTGGACTCTTCCAGCAATATATATAACTCAATTACTAGGTTTAGCATTCGGTTTTTCGGCTGATGAATTAGGTATAAGTAATTTGGCTAAACAAGTTCTAATCTCAAAGGGTGTAGTTTAATGTCGTATGAGGACAAGATTAGTGATACGTTAACAAAAATAGGAGCCATTATAACAAGAGGTTGGTATTCAGTAAGTGAGAGACCGGAGAGACCTCCTTTCGGAAAAGAATTAGAATATAAGGTTGATGAATTATTCTGGGGTAAAATTCATCTAAGAAACGAAGGGGACCTCTATGTCTTAGTAATATCTAAGGATATATTCAATTGGAAAGATAAGATTTCACAGTTAAAAGTTAAAGGTGAGATTGAAGACGCTGCTGGTGGATTATTATGGTTAAAAGAGGATTTGGACAACTTAGAAGAAGATATGAAATACCTTAAGGAATACCTTTCATCTCTTAAAAAATAATTTTTTATTTTATGAAAGTATATGGTTGAGTGGCCATGCCCAGCTGACGCCCAAGTATGGATGGGATGATGCTGGGTCCTCCTCCTTTATGATTCTACTACCTTCAAAAGGTCTTCATGATCTAATTTATATACTACTAAATATTGATCTGAGACTCTTCTTAAATCAGCATTATCTCCTCTTATCATTACGCTAATTAATGTAGAATTAGCCTCTTTCAAAGATCTTCTTACTGTAGTTTCAGCAATTTTATCCTCACCATCCGTTAATAATATTATCTCACTTACTCCTTTTACATGACCTTCTTTAATATCTTCACATGCTGAAATTACAGATCTACTGATATCAGTACCTCCTCCTCCTCTTATTTTGCCAATATATTCTATCATTTTAACAACATCTTTACTTTTTGCATTTTTAGGAACTTTAATTAAAGGATAAGGTATATTATCAAAGAATCTAATATAGAAATCTCTATTTTCTCTTCTAGCTCTACTATATAATGCCAAGGCTACAGCTTTAGCCCATATTATTTTTTCACCATCCATACTTCCAGATTTATCTAGTAATAAATAGATAGGTCCTAATACTTCTTTTATTCTCTTTTGATACAATAATAATTGGGATTCGGCAAGTTTTATGTAGAATAATTCTTCTGGCAAAGCTAATTCAGAAGATACGATCCTCTCAAGATCTGAGCCTTCCTCGTATCCATAAAGTTCTCCTCTAGAAAATCTTGTGGTTCTTTTCTTTGTAAAGCTTCCTAATCTGGGCATTCCACTTAAAAATTCTAGAATTTTCTTTATTTCTGTATTTCTAGCTAATCTAAGAACTTCATGAATTTCTCCTTCAAAATTAAGTATCGAACCCGTACCTGCACCATTGCCACCTATTATTTTCTGTAAATTTCTAACTGATTCTGCGTCTTCTATTGCTTTGCTTAGTGCTTTGTCATTAACTTGTTTCATTAGTTTCTCCATTTGCTGACTATCTTGTTGTTGCTGTTGTTTTTGTCCTTGCTTTCCTCCACTTCCTTTCATTAGACCGTTAAGTATTTGCTCAGCCATTTGTCTTTCTTCTTGGGATTGTGAAGTTCTCTTTATTCTTTCTAATTCTTCTATTAGATTTTGAACATAACTAACAGATAATGCCATACTAACAGCTGAGTTAACCATAGAGTAATTCCTATTCTCTTCAACTAAAGGTGAATTTAGCATCATATCTATAAATCTATACATTATTTCTTTTCCTTTAGGAACATCCTCCTTTGTTTTAGGTATAGGCATAGGTAAGTAATGGATGTAATATGTATCTATCAAAAAATTCTCATCTAATTGTAAATCTCTACCACTAAGTTTTTTCAATGTATAACTTATTCTTTCACCACGATAACGAACTAAAGGATCTTCATAATCAATACCTCTTAAAAAACCTTCTTCTTCACTCATGTATAAATCCCCAGCTTTCTAGCTACTTTTTCTAATAGTACATCGATTTCTTTAACAACTTCCTTTGAAAAATCTTCCACTTTTTCGTCTCCACTCTCCTTTCCTAAAGCCATCACTCTGTCCCTAGTAGCCCTTAAACTTCTAATTAGCTCAATTAATCTAGGATCAGACTCATTAGCCGCATCAACATATTTACTCGCTTCTTTTATATTTGAGTAGATTTCATTCAGCTCTTTCATATATTTAATAGGTGTCTTTAGCTCTTCTGATAATAGTGCTGATACTTTCTCAAAGTCATCTATTTCCTTTGGGGCTATATACTTTAGTACTATTAAATCTTCTTCAATAGCTTTTAATCTTCCATTAAGTATAGCATGAGCAGAAACTATTTTCAATACTTTACCTTTTCTTCTATCTGTTAGATGAATTCCTTTTTCTTCTAGCATTGCATACAGCTTTAATAGTTTACTTTTCACTGGGGACAAATCTACTTGGGGAATTAAGCTGTATAAATCATCCAATTGTTTTATATTCATAATTGGCTCTTTAACTACCCATTTATTAGAGAACTCATAATCCCATGCAGAGTTTATCAGATCTTTCCATAGATCTTCACTAACGGG
The DNA here is from genome assembly GCF_009729055.1 of Sulfurisphaera ohwakuensis. Classification (GTDB taxonomy): domain Archaea; phylum Thermoproteota; class Thermoprotei_A; order Sulfolobales; family Sulfolobaceae; genus Sulfurisphaera; species Sulfurisphaera ohwakuensis. Next base: position 363,255 of record NZ_CP045484.1, read on the forward strand.
TCTCGCGTAGTGTCTTAGTAAAAGTCTATCATATAAAGCATCTAACTCCGGTTCATCTGGAACTCTGTTACTTGCTGATATTAATGTTCGTAATGGTACTTTTATTACGTTATATCCATCGTATATTACTCTTTCATTTAACAAAGATAATAAGGCATTTAATATGGCTGAATTAGCATTAAATATTTCATCTAGGAATGCTATTTCACTTTCTGGTAGTCTATCTTTAGTAATTCTTTTATATATGCCTTGTTTTAATGCGTTTATATCTAAAGCTCCAAATAATTCAGCTGGTTCGGTATATTTAGTTAATAGATACATAAAGAACTTGGCGTTCAGCAATTCAGCAGCTCTTCTTGCTAGTGCAGACTTTGCTGTACCTGGTTCTCCAATTAAAATCACGTGCTCTTTAGAGAGTAGGGCTAGTGTTATGACTTTAGCCTCTTCCTCCCTTCCTATGAATGGAGCTGAGAGTAATTCAACAAACTTTTTAGGATATTCTAATAATTGTTGATTACTACTCACATTTATTCCCAAAGATAATTATAGCTGTATAGCTTAAAAAGAAATCTTAACAATATTGGATGATTAGTTTAAAACATACAAAATAATATGGAACAAAAAATCAGCCTCTTTTTAAACTTAAACTAGTTAATCGATACCTTATTCACGATATGACAAGAATTTTTATACTATGACGTAAAGTATATTTTAACAAATCTCGTGAGTCGAGTCGAATGGGAGAAGAGAAAATAAATAATCTAAAACCAGGAATGGAAAATGTTAATGTAACTGTAAGAGTTTTAGAAGCAACAGAAGCAAAAGTTATACAAACAAAAAATGGTGCTAGGACGATAAGTGAAGCTATAGTTGGTGACGATACTGGTAGGGTAAAACTAACATTATGGGGTAAATTAGCTGGTTCTATAAAGGAGGGAATGGTAGTAAAGATAGACAATGCATGGACTACTGCTTATAAGGGGAAGGTCCAGTTAAATGCTGGTAGCAAATCACAAATTTCAGAAGTAAATGATGAATCTTTTCCGCAAGCGGATCAAATTCCAGATACTACTCCATCAGCTGGAGAGTATAGGAGACCTTTCAGAGGAGGAAGAAGACAAGGCAGAGGAGGAAGAAGACCAAGATTTGAAGAAGAGAGTGGTGAGGAAGAATGAATTTTGATGAAGTAAAGAATTTAAAACCACAAAAAATAGGAGAATTCCTAGATAAAAGTGAAGATGGAGAAGGATATATAGTTAAAGTTTCAGAGGATAAGGTTTACGAATTAGCACCTATAGCTTATTATGTTTGGGACTTATGTGATGGAGAAAAAACTGTTGATCAAATCGTAACTCAAATTAGTCAAGAGGCAAACTTATCTGTTGAACAAGTTCGTGACCCTATATTAATGGTTCTAGATGAGTTGAAAAAGGCCTCACTCATAAGTATGTAAAGTTATAAGTTTTGTTTTTTATTTTCTTTTATGCGAGCCATATTAGACGATAAGAACTTACTTTTGGCTGAAGATGCATTAAGGATTTTCATTAATGAAACTTCTCCTAAACCCATTGGGGTAGAAGAGGTTGATATACTAGACTCATTAAATAGGGTTTCCGCTGAATATGTTTTTTCTCCAATTGACTTACCACCATTTTCAAGATCTACTGTTGATGGTTATGCTATAATTGACTCAGAAACTCCAGGAGAGTTTACTGTAATTGATAAGATTAGTATAGGAGAATATAAGGAGATTGAAATAAAAGATAAAGAAGCTGTAGAAGTTGATACTGGTTCTATAATTCCAGAAAATGCCACAGCTGTAATTAAGGTCGAAGAAACTGAAAGAAAGGGAGATAAAATCTTTGTAGGAAGAAAAGTAAGATTTGGAGAAAATATTGGATTTATAGGAAGCGATATTCCTAAAGGGTTTGAAATTTTAAAGCCTGGAGAAATCATTAAGGCTGAAAAAATAGCACTTTTAGCTTCTGTTGGAATAACAAAGGTTAAAGTATTTAAAAGACCTAAAATCTATATAATAACAACCGGAGATGAACTAATAGAGCCGGGAAAGCCGTTACAGAAAGGAAAGATTTATGAATCTAATTCATTTTATCTTTATGCTAAACTAAAATCAGAAGGATATGACATTATTGGTTATACTCATGTAAGGGACGATAAGGAATTGATCAAAGAAGAGTTACTTAAAGGTTTAGATTTAGCAGATGTGGTGATATTAACTGGAGGTACAAGTGCTGGTGAGAAGGATTTTGTCCATCAAGTAATTAGAGAATTAGGTAAAATTATAGTTCATGGATTAAAGTTTAAACCGGGAAAACCAACAATTTTAGCTACCGTAAAAGGAAAAGCAGTAATAGGTCTTCCAGGCAATATTGTTTCAACTGTTATGATAACTGAAAGGGTAATAAATAAATATCTCTCAATAGTAGCTGGAAAAGAATTAACAGACGAAATTAAAGTTAAAGCAATATTACTAAACGATGCAAAAGCTGATAAGAACCGTTACACTTATCTTCCAGTATATTTGTTTAAAAAAGATGAAAAATACTTTGCTTTAAGTATACCCTTTGATAGCTATATGATAGGAACTTTTTCAGTGGCTGATGGTTATATAGGTCTTGAGCCTGCTGAAGAGCATAAAGAGGGAGAAGAAGTTTATGTATATTTAAAGAGATTGGATTTAAGACCTACTTATATAGGAGAAGAAGAACCTAAATTACTTAAATTGTTCTCAGAATTTAGAAAAATTCCCTTAGGTTCTTACCCAGCATTAAAAGCTCTTAAATACGGAATTGGTGACGTTATTGTAATTAGTAATCTTTACGATAACTCAATATCTGGTGAATATGTGTATAAGAGAAAAATATTACAAAACGGTAATGGAGAAAAGATTGTGGGTTATCATGATTGGATTGGATTAAGCAGAATGGTTCAAAATTCTTCTATAAAATTACGTTATGTATCTTTATCTCCTAATTTTATCGGTAAGGCTACAGTAATAGCGCCAGACACTATTATCAGTGAAGGTAAGGAAATTGGTGAAGAAAAGCTGATTATTGTTTGTAAAGATGAATATAAGTCAAAACTTAAAACTCTATCTTAATATTATCGTTTATGATTGTAAAAGCTTTCTCGTCATCGGCAAACTTAGGTGCTGGTTATGATATACTAGCACTAGCACATGATGCTTTTGAAGATACAATCGAAATTTACGTTCAAAATTCTAGTGAATTAGATATAAAAGTAGAGGGAAATGGTGTACCACTATCAATAGAAAAGAATTCAGCTAGTTTTGCTTTGCTTGAATTGCTAAGGTCATATGATATTAAAGCAAAGATTAGGTTAAAGATTATAAAAGGGATCCCAGCCGGTTTGGGCTTAGGTAGTAGTGGCGCGTCTGCTGCTGCTGCGGTTTATGCGGCCAATGAGATTTTTAAACTTGGTTTAAGCCGACAAGAATTAGTTAACTTTGCTATGAAAGGGGAAATAGCCTCATCTGGTTCTCCACATCCAGATAATGTAGCAGCAAGTCTGGTGGGCGGTCTAGTAAGTGTGTTAAATTCTAATCCCGTTAAGGTTGAGCAAGTACCTCTCAATCTTGAGTTTCAAATAATACTTATTATACCATTTGTTAGAATAGAAGCAAAAACTAAAAAAGCAAGAGAGATGGTTCCAAAACAAATTGATACATCTAAATATGTTACTAATGCTAGATATCTATCATCTCTTTTACTAGGCTTCATTAAGGGTGATAGAGAATTGGTTAGGTTAGGTTTAAATGATGAAATTATTGAAAAAGCTAGAGAACCCTTATTCCCTCACTATCCCAAAATAAAGGAAATTTCACTATTATATGATGCTATCGGGGCATGCGTTAGTGGTGCTGGTCCAACAATTGCTATTTTCGTTGATTCAAAGTCAGATAAAAATAAAATTCTTGGGGAATCACTTAATGTTTGTAAAGCTTATGGATATGAATGCACATATAAAATAGCTAAAGTTTCAGGAGGTGCATGGGTTGAGAGAAGGGACTAAAGTTACAACGGAAGGATATGATGAAGAGACTGGTGCTATAACTACTCCAATATATCAGACTACTTCTTATATTTATCCTATAGGTGAGAAATATCGGTATAGCCGAGAAGTTAACCCGACTGTACTTAAACTTGCCGAAAAGATATCTGAACTTGAAGAGGCAGAGATGGGAGTAGCTTTTTCATCTGGAATGGGGGCTATTTCGTCTACTTTGCTTACATTAGCTAAGCCTGGGAGCAAAATACTAATACATAGAGATATGTTTGGAAGGACTTACAGATTCTTTACGGACTTCATGCGTAATCTAGGAGTAGAAGTAGATGTTGCAAATCCAGGAGAAATTTTAGAAATGGTAAAAGTCAAAAAATACGATATTGTTTATGTTGAAACTATATCAAATCCATTATTAAGAGTTATAGATATTCCAGCTCTTTCAAAAATATGTAAAGAGAATGGAAGCTTACTAATTACTGACGCTACTTTTTCAACACCAATCAACCAGAAACCGTTAGTTCAAGGTGCAGATATAGTTTTACATAGTGCTTCAAAATTTATAGCAGGACATAATGATGTTATTGCTGGTTTAGGTGCTGGGTCTAAAGAATTAATGACTAAAGTAGATTTAATGAGAAGAACTTTGGGCACATCTTTAGATCCTCATGCAGCATATCTTGTGATAAGAGGAATAAAAACTCTTAAAATTAGAATGGATGTGATTAATTCAAACGCACAGAAAATAGCTGAATATTTACAAGAACATAATAAAATCAAATCAGTATATTATCCTGGACTAAAGTCACATCCAGATTACGAAACTGCTAGACGAATACTAAAAGGATACGGTGGTGTAGTTACATTTGAAATTAAAGGTAGTATGAATGATGCACTTAATTTAATAACGAAATTCAAAGTTATTTTACCTGCACAGACTTTAGGTGGAGTGAATTCTACAATTTCACATCCTGCAACAATGACTCATAGAACTTTAACTCCCGAGGAAAGGAAAATCATTGGTATTTCGGATTCTATGTTAAGACTTTCTGTTGGGATAGAGGATGTTAACGATTTAATAGAGGATTTAGATAAAGCACTAACTTCACTTAATTAAATTATTGCCCTTATTTCGTTTTTAAGCTCTTCTTCTAACATAGTCTTTATTTCGTTTCTATGCAGTCTTATTAAATGTAAATATAATCCTCTTTTCGTAAATGGTCCCTTACCACAAAGCTTACAATAAAGTAGAGAATTCCTTGACTCTGTTAACCAAAAAGCTACTTTCTCAACAGATTTTTTTGCCAAATTAAATGAGGATATACCAACTGCTTTTTCAATTTCTCTATCCTCTACTTTTATTTTACTAGCTACTCTAGCAGTTATATCTACCAATTTTTCTGCAGTTATTGATATTCCACTATCCATTTCGGATCCCATATAGCAGAAATTCCTATGGCTATTGCTAAAATTGAGACTAATCTTGTTAATCTTTTATATAAGTCTACATCTAAAAATATTTTTATATCATTAAGATCAATTCCTAAAATTCTTAAAACTTTCTCGGTTCTAACTTCAAATTCTTTATAAAAAACAGGTATTTCATTATTATCTAAGGATTTTTTCATATCGATGGTCATTTCTAATGTTTCAGCCAATTCTTCTTCTGTTATTTCTGGGAATATTTGTGTTATCTTCTTATTTACCTTATTACCTATTATTTCAGCCATACCTGGAACATAGTCAATAGGAACTAAATACGAAATCCAAGCATCAACATATCTTCTGACAGTCTCGTTTACCTCAGGTAAATTTCCTTCTAGTTCTTCTACAATAGAGGCGGCAGCTATTATATGTGCTGTAGCTTCTCCAATTCTTAGGTTTTCGAATTCAAATTGTGAGTTTGAATAATCTATTACATCGCTCATCAAGTAACACTATATATTTTCTAAGCAGTCTCATGTTTAAAGATAAGAATCAGATAATACGTTAACATGGAGAGTATAATTTAACGTAACTTAGTATTTAAATCTTGAAAGTACAAAATGAGTAAAAGGTTAAATATGAATGCATTCGTTTTTGGACTAGGTGGAGGGGGAGACGTAGCATCTACTTATATTGTAATGAAGTATCTCTCTTTAAAAAATATTTCAAGTATAGTAGGAGCTGTAACATGGGAAAGATATGTAGAAGATCCTTTACCAGGTCCGATATGTAAGGAAGATATGAAAAATATTGTTATGATTAATGATGTAATAACTGAGGTTAATCAATCGTCATATGCAATTAGGAATGGGTTAGCTGTGATACCTCAATTAGTTCGTTTCCTGAAAGCTATGAAGATAGACAAGGGTTATTCTATCTGTATAAAATATGGTCCTAAAAGTATTGCAGAAGGAATTGCAGATTTAGCTTCAAGGTTAAATACTAATTTTATTATTGGAGTAGATGCAGGTGGTGATGTATTAGCAAAAGGTTGCGAAGAAACTCTTGGAAGTCCATTAATTGACTTCCTCATGTTAGCGTCTTTAGTTGAGCTAGAAAATATGGGTTTTAATGTTCTTTTAGCAACAATAGGTGCAGGTAGCGACGGGGAATTGGAACAAGAGTATATTCTAAAACGTATTTCTGAAATAGCCAGAAATGAGGGATTAATAGATATTAAGGGTATTGATAAAGACATGGAAAGAGACTTAGAAATAATATTATCAAATGTCAATACTGAAGCTTCTAGAATTCCCCTTGAAGCATTTAAGGGGCTTTATGGTGAAATCCCAATAAGGAACGGAACTAGAAGAGTGAAAGTCTCTCCAGTATCTTCAATTATGTTTTTCCTTGATCCTAAAAAAGTGGCTTATACATCACCTCTGTATGACATAGTTAAAAATAGTAGTTCGCTGGATGACGCAAATAGAAAACTTAATGAAGTTGGTATTTACACAGAATATAATTTTGAACTAGATTTGTATGCTAAGTTTGGGTTAAATGCAAGGAATATTGATTCAGAAAAAATATTACAAATAAGAAGTGAAGGAAGAAGGAAATTAGGTGGACTTAAGATTAATTGTTAATTTTCTATATTATATCTTAAAACATGTAAAATAATTTATAACCTTTGATGTAATTATATAAGCTGTGAATATACTTGATGAGTTAAAAAATACTTATGATCTTTCTGATGAAGATATCGAATACGCATTACAAAAGGCTAAAGGTATATTGTTAGGCTTTGCGATGGAATATAAGGCAATTAGAGTTCTAGAGAACATGGAATTCAAAAATGTAAGATATGTTGATTTACCAACTCATGATTTAGAAGCAGAGAAATGTGGAAAGAAATATTACATTGAGGTTAAAGCTTCTAGTAAATCGCCTACAAAAGAATATACTGCACATAAATTGGCTATGATAGCTATGCTAGATGGAATTCATCTTACACTTGTTATGAAACCATCTCCACATTTATTCAGTACTGAAGAGATATTAAGTATGCCAAAAAAAGTATTATTAAACTTCTTTAGGTATGCATATAAAGGCGAAGTAGAGAATCTTAAAATGCTTCTCAATAATTCTAAAACTAGAGAGATTTTGTTAAGTTACGAGAGAATAATAAAGACGTATACTAGCAGATACAGTGAAGAAAGCTTAAGTATTATCGAGTCCCTCTTTTAAAGCTTTGTTAACATTAAATAGCGATAATTCTCTTTCAGCCTTGTCTAGGTATTTATATACAGTAGAATGCTCTTTTCCTTTAATTAGCATCTCTATGGCTCTTTTTGCTATATCTGCCTGTTCAATAGTACCTAATATTCCAACATAGTGATCAGCAATAATTATATTCACTCCAGTATATTCTTGAATTATTTTCTTAGTTTTTCCTTTTTCACCAATTATTCTTCCTTTAATCCTCTTCATATCTTCTGGTCCATTAGTAGAATCTTTCAAATCAATAATATCTAGAACATAATCATCTCTCATAAGTTTCATAGCCTCATCAACATCAAAACCGATGCCAATAGCTTTTATAACTGAGACAACTTTCATAGCCTCATAAGCATTATTATCTTTTGGAAATACTCTTATAGATTTAGTCTTTTCATCAAATTCTATCTTAGTATTGCTGATCTCTTCTAGTCTTCCTAGTATTGATTTTACTAAATTAATTTTATCATCTGGTACAGTAATATACATCAATTTTGGTCCTCATTTTCATATATCTTAAATCTCCTTAATATTTCCTCAGTCTCAATAATCTCAATTCCCTTACTTTCAAAGAATGTATTTATATTCTCTATATCTCTCTTTAATAATTCTAGTGCATTTGGATGATCTATATCTACTGCTTGACTTACATCTATAATATAGTTTTTTCCATCCTTAACCATGATGTTATATTCACTTAAATCTCCGTGCACTAATTCAGCTTTATTTACCATTTTATCTAGCTGATCTATAATATCTTTGTACAATTCCTCATTTATTTCGTCATCTGGAAGTTCTTTTAGAAGGGGTGCTCTGATTCCGTCTTCTCCAATAAATTGCATCACTAAAATATTCTCAAGAACATAAATTGGCTCTGGTACTCTCACATCATTTTTGAAAAGACGACTTAAATTCTTAAACTCTTTTCTTGCCCATACACTTATTAATTGTCTTGTATTAGATACTTTTATACCTTCAAATCTAGGATCACCAAATGTATACTTTTCTAATGCTCTTTTACTTGCGGCAGTAGATACATAATATATTTTTAATGCGTACCACTTTCCATCTTCTGTTATTGCTGGATAAACTTTGGCTTCTTTTCCAGAGGATATAGCACCATATATATTTTTTAAGTTTAATTTTCTAGATAATTGATAAAGAAGATAATAAGTTCGAGTATCTAGTGTTGAGTCAACAACTTTAAAAAGATCTTCATCTTTCCTTCGTTTCTCCTCCTTTTTCCCTTTTCTCTCCAAAAAATCATCCTCTTAACTGCTCTATGATATCAGCGGAAACTACTTGCTCTTCCTCTAATCTTCTAACCTCACTTTCGCTATATTTATATATAATATCACATTTATTTGGCTGAAAGTCCCAAGGTGCTGCTAATACCACATCTCCTTCTTTTACCCACATCTTTTTCTTCATTTTTCCTGGTATTCTTCCTAGTCTTTCTTTTCCATCTAAACAAATGACTTGTACATGTTCAGCTCCTAGCATTTTCTTTACCACACAAATAACTTCTCCTTCTGCTGGTTTGGGTACTTCTTTTACAGAAGGTTGCTCATTTGTTTTCTTTTTAGCCAATCAGTTAGCCACCATTTTCATATTGTTTTTTAAACCTAAAAAGTTATAGAGGCCTTAATAATTCAATAGCAATGGCCGTACTTCCTCCAGTACCATGACAGATACTAGCTATTCCTCTTTTTCCTCCCATTGTTGATAACACATTAATAAGTGTTGTTATTATTCTGGCACCACTAGCACCTATTGGATGACCTAAGGCTATTGCTCCTCCAAATACGTTTAATCTGTCATACGGAACACCCAAATATTTATTGTAGAGTACATTGTTGACTGCAAAAGCTTCATTATTCTCGAAATAATCAAAGTGTGAAATTTCCATATTTAATTTCTGTAGTAATTTCTTAACAGCAAATATAGGTGCTTCAGTAAATCTCCAACTTTCAATTCCAACCCAACTATAACCTAAAATCTTAGCTATTGGTTCCAATTTATATTCTTTAACTACTTTTTCACTTACTATAACTAATGCTGATGAACCATCGGAAATCTGAGATGAGTTTCCTGCAGTATGTACACCATCAGGACTAAATGCAGGCTTTAGTTGTGATAATTTTTCTATGGATGTGTCCCTTCTAATTCCTTCATCTTGAGTAACTTCTTTGCCATCTACTTTAACTGGTACTATCTCCTTAGCAAAATATCCTTTGTCAGTAGCTATTATTGCTCTCTTATGACTTTCATAAGCCACTTCATCTAACTCTCTTCTACTGATATTGTGTGACTTTGCAACCATATCAGCTTCCTGTCCCATCAATTTCATGTTGAATGGATCTGTAAGCCCGTCTATCAACATTGTGTCAATAAAGTCCAATTTTTTACCTAACAGCATTTTGACTCCCCATCTTGCCTCACTTCTAATTGCTAACATAGCCTGGCTCATACTCTCCATTCCACCAGCTACTACTATATCTGCATCCCCACTTTTTATCATCTGTACTGCGTTTATCACACTTACCATACCAGATGAACACACCATGTCAACACAATAACCATCAATTTCCATTGGAATTCCAGCTCTTATTGCTGCTTGTCTTGCCAAATCCTGCCCATGTCCTGCCCTAAGTATATTCCCCATTATTGTTATATCTACTTTAGCAGGATCAACGTTAGCTTTTTTTAAAGCCTCCTTTATTGCAATAGCTCCTAACTCATAAGGAGGTATGTCCTTAAATACTCCACCAAATTTTCCTATAGGAGTTCTTACAGCGGAAACAATATATGCATCCATATTAATCACTTTGTTTAAACTATTTTAAATTTTTATGCATTTGAATTTGTCTCATTATTGAATAAATTTTCCTCTTAAATCAAAAAATGATGCCTCAGTAATTTTTACGTTAATCCACTCACCTAATTTATCATAATCCTTAATTACGACTGGGATATAATTAATAGTTCTTCCTATTATTGAGCCTTTTCTACCCAATTCAGTAGTTAAAACTAAAGCATTTGAACCTAAATATTCAGAGTGAACAGAATATGCTACCTCTTCATACACTTCATTAGCAATTTTCATTCGCTGCTTCTTTATAGAATCTGGCACTTGTGGCATTGATGCGCTTCGCGTATTAGGACGTATTGAATACATTGCTAGGTGTATTCTTTCAAACTTTATTTCTTTAATAAGATTTATTGTATTCTGAAAAGCTTCATCATCTTCTCCTGGATGACCAATTATAATATCCGTAGTTATGTTAACTATTGGTATTTTGTCTCTTATTTCCTTAACTAACTCTCTATATTCATCAACGGTATATTTTCTATTCATTAGCTTCAGAACTCTATCATCTCCGCTTTGTACGGGTAAGTGTAAGAACTTATATATTCTCTTATCTTTAATTATTTCTAATATCTCATCAATTTGTTTAATAGCTAATTCTGGGGTCATCATACCTATTCTTATCATATAATTCCCTTCTATTTCTAATATTTCCTTCAGTAATTCTACTAAGTTGTAGTTAATATCCAATCCGTAAGCTGCAGTATCCTGTGCTGTAAGTTCTATTTCTACAGCACCTTTCTGAACAGCCTCTTTAACAGCATTTACTATATTTCTTGGAGGATAACTTCTTAGTTTCTTTCTAGCTAATTTAGTTATACAAAAATTACAATCTCCAGCACAACCATCAGCAATTGGTATTATTGAAATTTTACCTTCAAATATTCTAGGCGTGACTAATTCTTTACTTTCTTCAAGAAATATCTCTCTCTTGTTACTTTCCACTGCCTCAACTATTTTGTCTATACTTTGTGCTCCAACAATACTACTTTCCGGTGCTAGGCTTATTACTAATGCTGGTTGAGAACTAACCAAACACCCAGCTATTATTAGTTTTTTTCCGATTTTTTCCAATTCCTTTATCCTTTGCTTCATTCTTTCTTCTGTTTCTAATCTAACAGCACAAGTATTCAGAACTATTACATCAGCTTGATTATAACTGTCAACTATATCATGACCTTTATCTTTTAATAAAGTCATCATTATGTATGAATCTCCTTTATTAAGTGCACAACCATATGTTTCAATATAAACCTTCACAACTAATCATAAGTAATTTATACTTCAACCTCTTAAGATTACTTGTGTCTACAGAAGAAGAGTATATTAAACTATTGGACAGATTGTATTCAAAACTACCTGAAAGAGTTCAAAAGGTCAGTGGACAGTCATTACCAAATCTGATTATATTATCAATAGGAAATAACACAATAATAAAGAATTTTAGTGAATATTGTGATAGAATAAGAAGAGAAGATAAGCTATGTGCAAAATTCATCTTAAAGGAATTAGCAGCTCCAGGAAATGTTGATGAAAACGGACAATTAGTCATTCAAGGAAAATTTTCTTCAGCTTCTATAAATAAAATCATGGAAAGATTTATAAAAACTTACGTTCAATGCAGTACATGTAAAAGTCTTGATACCGTTCTAATAAAAGAGAAAAAAGCGTGGTATATTTCATGTTTAGCTTGTGGTGCTAAAACACCAGTTAAACCGTTGTGAGTAAAATGAAAGTTAGCTTAAATATTATAAGGAGAGAAGGTTATGTTTTTGTTAATATCTGTGAGCCTGAACTTATAGGTAAGACATTTAAAGAAGGCGAAGTAAATCTAGTGATAAATAAGGAATTTTATGAAGGGCAAGAAGTTTCTCTTGATTACGCTTTTTCACTTCTAGATGAAGCAAACGTTGTCAGTATAGTAGGAAATAAAATAATAGAAGAAGCAGTAAAAAGAGGTTTTTTAAAAGAAGAGGGAGTAATCTCTATACAAGGAGTTAAGTTTGCACAAATATATAATATGTGAGAATTATGGCACGAAAATTTTGCGTTTTATGTGGTAGAGAGGAAGGGGAATTTATTGGCTCATTATGCGTTGATTGTTATATAAAAACCAAAGAAATCGTAAGTTTGCCAGAGAGTATAAAAGGTAAGTATTGTAAATTATGTGGAGCTGAATGGGTAAATGGCAAGTGGATACGAAGTAAGGATAAAACTCTAACACCCGTAGAATCTATAATATATAGAGAAATTGGGAAAAAGATAGAAGTAGATCCTAATGTAGAAGAGATAAGCTATCATATCGAAAATATCTGGAAAGACGTTAATGGACACACTTTTGTAACGCTTAATATTGAAGGCAAAATAAGAGGAAAACCTTTCACTTTAACTAAAGTTGTTGATTTAAACATAGAAAGAACTTTATGTACATCTTGTATAAGGAAGAAATCAAGATATTATGAAGCTATTATACAACTAAGATTTAAAGAGGGAAAATTTGACGCTAAAAAGCGAACAGTCTTTGAGTCTTTCTTTACTGATGATATTATAGATAGCTTATCCGATGTGGTTGAAGGAAAAGAAGGAGTAGATTATTATTTCATAAATAAAACAGTAGCGAAAAGGCTAGTTTCTAATTTTACTTCAATGGTAAAAGACGTAAAAATTATGGAAAGTTATCAGGATGAAACAATCAGAAACGGTAAAAAATTTGCTAAATTAGTTATATCAGTTAGAGTATGATAGTAGTTGGAATTGATGAAGCTGGTAGAGGATCATTAATTGGTCCGATGATTGTTGCTGGAGTTGCTATTAAGAATGATAGGTTAAAGTTTTTAAAGAATATGGGTGTGAAAGATAGCAAACAATTAACGAGAAATAGAAGGGAAAAATTGTTTGATATTATATGTTCTTATTCCGAGGGATTTACAATAGTAAAAGTCTCACCAGAAGAGATTGATAGTGAAAATCTAAATGAGTTAACATATAAAGCTATGATAAAAATAATCTATTCTCTAGTAGAATTTAAACCCATTAGAATAAGTATAGATAAGGTTGGGAATACAAAAGTTGTTGAGCAAGAAATTATAAAACTTGGAATGGAACCTAACATTGTAACTAATGCAGATGTTTATTTTGTAGAGGCAAGTGCTGCAAGTATTATTGCTAAGGTTATTAGAGATAATATAATTGATACGCTTAAGTCAAAATATGGAGATTTTGGTAGTGGTTATCCCTCAGATCCTAAAACAGTAAATTGGGTTAAGAACGTTTATAAGGAATATTTAACTCCGCCCCCTATCATAAGAAGGAGTTGGAAAATTTTACAAGAGATAGCTCCTAATTATTATATTAGAAAATGGTAACTAACTTACCAGCTGAGGCTAAGGCAAAATGGTTAAAATATATGGATGCTAAAACTACAGAGGAGAAAATCAAAGCTCTCCAAGAATTTTTAAGTGCTGTTCCTAAACATAAAGGTACTGAAAATTTAGTATATTGGGCTAAAAGAAGGCTAGCAGAATTAAAAGAAGAGGCTCAATTAGAGAAAAAGAAATCTTCTTCACTAGGTAAAGGGCTACAATTTTTCATAGAAAAAGAAGGTGCTGGACAGGTAGTACTCTTAGGTAATAATGAATTAAGGAACAAATTAATGAGAATTTTAACAAATGTTAAAAATGATCCTAAAGAGCTACCTATCCCAGGGATGATGGAATATCAAGATATCAAAATTCAATTGGTTAATCCTCCCCCATTAATTTTTGAGGCTAAAGCATTAGTAGGAAAAGTGCTTGGTTTAGTAAAGAATGCGGACTCATTATTGATAGTTGTTAAGGATAGAGAGGAGTTCTTTAATATTCGTGATTTCTTAGAAAATAATGGAATATATCTTAAAAAACCTAAGGGGAAAGTAATAATAGATAGAAGTAGATACGGTAATAGTGGTATAAGGATAGTACTCTTAGGAAAACTAATAGGTACCAATGAGTCTGAAGTGAAGAATTATTTAGAAAGTTTCGGAATTAAAAATGCGTTAGTTAAAATATTAGGAGAAGTTACTTTAGATGATATAGAGAAGGAAGTATTTGAAACAGCATTTTATAAACAGGCTATAATAGCTACTCAAGAGCCTTTTTCGTTACCAGATATTGTTGTAGTGAGTCTATTTGATATTAACAAATTAAAGGAAGCTATTTTCAGATCGTTAGATATTATTAGAGTTTATACAAAAGAGCCTGGAGAGAAACCTACATCTGAGCCTTTAACCTTAAAACGTGGCTCTACTGTGATAGATGTAGCAAGAAAATTACATAATGACCTGGCTGAGAATTTTAAATATGCTAGGGTGTGGGGAAAGTCTGTAAAATTCCAAGGTCAAAAAGTTGGTGCTGATTATGTATTAGAAGATGGTGATATAGTAGAGATACATGTTAAATAAAAGCTTATATGTATAATGTTGAAATATATTATATGGCGGTTATTTCTAGTGGGAAGAAAAAACCATCAGATGAAAAGATTAATATATCGCAAATAGATTTGTTATTTTATAGAACACCACTAGTAGAACCGCTTGCTAAATCCTTAGATAAAAAGCTTAAGCAAGCTGGCTTGTCAGATGATCCAAGAATTTATGCTTCAAGGTTATTTTTCTTCTTGATTTTAGGTATAATTATTGGAGTAATGTTATTATTTCCAGGCTTTATATTTTTAAGAGAATTTGAATTAACTAAACTATCTAAATTTGCTGTAGGCGGAATTATGTTCATACTGTTTGGTGTGATTATTCCAGTAGTGACATACTTAGTATTAATTTCTAACGTATCACAGAAAGTAGAAAGTAGAAGAATTGGAGTTGAGGCTGAAACTCCAGCATTTTCGGCTTTATTTTTAGTATTCCTTAGAAGTGGACTTTCTCCAAGATTACTTTTTGAAAATCTCTCAAAAACTAAAGCATTTAATTATATGAATAGTATAGCAAAATATATTGTGAAAAGGATTAATTTTCTAGGAGAATCGGTGGAAAAGGCAATAGATGAGTCAACTAAAATAGTTCCTTCTAAACTATATAATGATCTAATGGTAACATATATTACAGCAATTAGAACTGGTGCTCCAGTTTTTGAGACAATGCAATCTAAAATTAAGGATATCCTAAAAAATATGGAATTGCAAGCATCAAAAGCTGCGGATAATTTATCGGGTGTTGGAGAAGGTTACGTTACATGGTTAGCTTCAGGTTTTATTAGCTTTTTCTTAATATTAATTCTAGAAGCCGTTTTTCCCCAATTGCATGTATTACCAATTGGAATATTAGGGGCTTTTGCTGTCCTAGGAATTCCAATTGTAAACATTTTATTTGTATGGGTAGTAGATCAAACGCAGTATAAATTCCCAGAAAAACAATTGCGAGCTGACAAGATTTTCTTAATGTTGTTCCCAGTAGGAATTATTCTTGGTATAATTTTAATGATAGTTCTAGAGCCTATAATAGCTAAGATAACTCATCAAATTCCTGTAGCTCCTAAATACATGTTGCTAGGTCTATTTACACTTTCTGGAAATTTAAATTATATTCCAGCTACTGTGATAGGATTAACAATAGGTCTTATACTGTCGCTTATTCCTCCGTATATTATAGTAAAAAGAGAATTGAATGAAGGTAGCGGATATGATATCTATGTAGCTAGATTCCTCAGAGCTATTGGCGAAGGTTCAAGAGCAGGATTATCTCCAGAAGCAGTAATTAAAAACCTTAAAGATTCTAAAGAATTAGGTAAACTACAAAACATATTAAGAAGAGTATATGCATACATTAATCTAGGTATACCGATTAAGGATGCTTTTAGAAAGGCTTCAGATATTATTATTGATTTCTCCACAAAAATTGCATTTACATCGTTAGCTGATATGATAGAGATAGGGAGTCTAACACCAGAATCAGTAGAAACTTTAGCAGATCAATTAGATGCACAAATAAGAATTAGACGTGAATATTATGCTAAAATAAAGATATTACTTTATATGCCTTACATAGGTTCTATTTTAGCTTTAATTGCAACAATTATATTATCATCAGCTATAATATCCTTATTAAGTTCCAGTAGTTTCATTACAAGTTATGGTCCACTAGCTGCTGCACAAGTTTTAGTTCCTAAAGCAGTATATATAGCGTCATTATCATCTGTGTTTAATGCATATACAGCTGGGTTATTGGTGGGTAAATTAGCTAGTGGAAGAATAGCAAACGGATATTTGCATGCTATAATTCTATTGATAATCACAATGATTCTAGTATTGTTAACACTAAGTATCAAATTCTCATTTACATCTCCAGTAGCTCCCACTCTATAAAAGCTTATATAGAAGAAAAGCATAATAAAAGGTGATATATAATGGACTTAAAACTTAATATATTCGGGAAAAATAATACTAATAAAAAGAATGATAAAGAATTAATAGACTTAGATTTACCATATTCACTTTATCCATTATTTGTAACTTCAGCCTCATTTGAAGGAGAAGTTCAATCGGATTATGATATAGATTTAAACCAGATTATACCAGAATATATAGCAAAAGATTTTGATGCACATAAAATTGAATTATCAATAGCAAAACCCCATGTATTTATTACTTATGATGAAGAAAAAGGTATCTATAAGTATAATTTAGTAGAACCTCCTCTTGATCTTAATACATTTAAAAATTATGTTATACTAATATCTGAAATTGAGAGGAATCTTCTTTCAAATGCTGAATATGTTGAGCTAGGTAAAATCTTAGAAGAATTAAGTATAAAGAGGAAAGATCTAAATGTTTTCCAAGGTAAAATAGGAGAGTATAAACAATTATCTACCCCATTTAAGGTTGCTCTATACTATGTGTTAAGGAATATGTTTGGTTATAACATTATAACTCCACTTTTATTATATAATAAAGTAGAAGATATATCTGTTAGTGGTATAAACTTACCTGTTTACGTATATCATAGAGAATTCGAATATACTCCAACAAATATTATATTTACTAAAAATATGAGAATGTTTAATATAAATATTGACGGAGAGGAAATAATTGACGAATTAGTTTTAAGATTAATCTCCTTATCTAATAAAACTATTTCTGTTGCAAATCCCATAATGGATGGTATTTTACCTAAGGGAGATAGAATTGCGGCAACTTTTAGAAGAGAAGTTTCTGCTAATGGTTCTTCGTTCGTAATAAGAAGATTCTCAGAAAGCCCTATAACTATATTAGATCTTATAAATTCAAAAGTATTATCTCCACAAGCTGCTGCCTATTTATGGTATGCTATAGATATGAAATTATCTTTCATGGTTATAGGAGTTACTGGAGCTGGAAAGACAACAGTTTTAGGTTCTATACTTAATTTAGTGAAAGAGTCAATGAAAATATTAACTATAGAAGATATTCCAGAATTAAGATTAGCTCAAGATAATTGGGTTCAACTATATGCTAGGCCAGCTTATGGAGGAATGGGAAAAGAAATAACTTTAATGGACTTGTTAAAACTCGCATTAAGATATAGACCGGATATAATAGTTGTTGGTGAGATTAGAGGAGAAGAAGCTTATGTATTATTCCAAGCAATATCAACTGGACACGGAGGTGCAACTACTTTTCACGCTTATGATAGTGAGAGCGCAATAAAGAGACTAATGAATGAACCATTAAATATTCCAAGGGAATGGATTCCTATGATGAATATTATAGTTACAGTTAGAAGGCTACCAGTATATGTTGGAGATAAAATATTATTGAGAAGAAGAGCTGTAGCAATAGACGAGATTGTATCTTATAATGATTTAAGGAGAACAGTTAGATGGGATCCAACAACTGATAGTCATATTGTAGACTATGAAGCCATGCAAGTTTTAAGAGCAAGAACTGAGGAGGCTGGAAAGAACTGGGATGAAGTTAAGGCTGAGATAGAGAGAAGGGCTGAATATCTTAAGTTATTAGCTTCTGCTAGGCCCATAGTTCAAAGTAAAGAAAGTTACAAGCTACTGAAGAAGTACATAATTAAGTATAGTTTAAGACCAGTAGAAGCTATGAGAGAAGTCCAAGCCATGGTGGGAATCAAACAACAGACTCCATAATACTAAAAAACAATAGTATAATTGATGGTAAAATATTTCCGAATATTATATTTAAAAATGAAAATAGAAGAGGAATAGTTACCCAAACCTTTATTTTTTCCTTCTTAGCTTCTTTTTCCATTTCTTTTGGTGTAATCGTCCATTTAAAAGGGAGTCTAATTAGACCTTTACAATACCCTGCTATTGAAGCATTTAATATTACTAAAGGTAACTTGTAATCATTAACTCTTTGTCTATATACTAATGCATATATGGAAACAGACGTTCCATAGACTACAATAGATAATATGAATACTAAAAGAGGAATTTTTAAGATAAAGTTAAGTGAAGAGAGTAAAATTAACATGAAAATAAATAATCCGTAAATACCCCATTGTTGGGCATAGAGTACTCCTTCAATACCTCTAATGCCCTTTTTAAATAACTTAAAGGATTGCAATAGTAACTGGGCTGAACCGTAAGACCATCTCTCTATTTGTTTATAAAGATCATCTAAAGTAAATGGAGCTAAAGAGTAAACTATTATGTCATCAAGGTATTTGATTTTGTAATTATATAGGAATAATCTAATCCCTAATTCTAGATCCTCTGTTATGATATTTTCTTTCCATCCACCTACTTTTATTAAAATATCTTTTCTTATGCAAAACGCTGAGCCATTTGGAAAAATGGGTAACCCTAGATAATATCTCACCTTAAAAAGAGAATCCATAACTTTTTCAGTGAACTCTTTATAGTATCTTTGAACATCTGTTTCAGCGTTATAAATCCTTAATCTATAAGAAGCTACATTGAAATCATATAATGCTAGTCTACTTAAGAAATCCTTGTCTACTCGTGCATCTGAATCAAGAAATACAAGATACTCGTACTTTGCATGCTTTACGCCATAATTAAGAGCTCCAGCTTTTCCTCCAACCGGATTATTTCTATTAAGGATTTTTAATTTTTCTATGTTCATATATTCACGATATTTTTCCTCAAATTTTTCTTTAGGATCATCGGAAATAATTATAATTTCGTACTTCTCGTAATTAATACCTAGTAGATTATGTATTAAACCTTCTATAGTTTTTTTACTTTCATTCTTTTCAGCCACAATTATACTAAACCCCTTTTGAGATTTATTTTGTGGTTCGTAAACGTTAATTTGACGTTTTGAGTAATAATAAGACTGTAAAAGATTCCAAACAGATGGTAATATAGCAGATAAAATTAGTAACAAAGAAAAAATATTCATTTTGAATTTGCCCTTTTTATGGCTTCATTAATTCTAGTTTTAGCCTCCGAAACTCCTCCCCAACCAGATATCTTAACCCATTTACCTGGCTCAAGTTCTTTATAGTGTTCGAAGAAGTGGTTTATCTTGTCTTTAATAGCTTGAGGTAAATCAATTATATCCTTTATATTTGAAAATGTAGGGTCTACTTTATCTTTTGGTACTGCAATAATTTTTGCGTCTTCTCCTTCTTCATCCCTCATATAGAGTATTCCTATAGGTCTAACTTCTATAGCCGTTCCTGGTAGTAACGGATAATTGCTAATTACTAATACATCTAAGGGGTCTCCATCTTCTTCTAATGTACCAGGTATAAAGCCATAATTAAATGGATAAACCATCGAGGTGTAAAGGATTCTATCTACTTTCACTACTTCTTCTTCATCATCGTACTCATATTTTATATTTGATCCTAAAGGTATCTCTATTAGAACATTTACTTCATCTGGTGCCTTTTTACCTGGGCTTAATTTCATTTTCACTCAAAAGATGATTTCATTAGCCATTTATATTCTTTATCAAGTTATTTATCTCATTAATAATCAAAGATAATTTCTCATCCTTCATGAGGTTTTCAATTTCCTTTTCGTAGGTTTTGGTTATTTCACTAACATCATAACCTAATTTAGCATATCTCTTTGCTTGCATGTATGTAGATAATCTATCACATAATTTTGCAATCTTTCCTTCTAAGCTTTTCATTTCCTTATATTCTATGAATAATTCAACATCCAGACCTAGTTCTTTAATAGCTTCAAGTTCTATTTCCTCCTTTTCTTCTATTCTCTCAGAAGCCCATTTTGGTAAATCTCCTAGCAAACTCTCAGCAACGTCATGAAATAATGCTATCACTGATGCTCTTTCAGGATTAATCTTAACACCTTTTTCCTTAAGCTTACTAGCAAGATAATATGCTAAAACAGCCGCTTCCCAACTATGTTGGGATACTGTCTCTCCTATTGATGGCGGTACTCCTCTTTGCATCCAACCAGTTCTAACTAAATTTTTACATCCTGTAATAACTCTTTCTAAACTCATGGAAAAGAATTTCAAAGCTTCAACTTAAATTTTTACATATATAATTTAGTGTATCAATTATTGTATCAATATCTTCTGTCCAAATTCTTATCATTGCTTCCTTTCCTTTCATTCCCTTATCAAATATTACATTGGGAATCTTTCCGTAATTTTCATATATAAAATCTATTATCCATTGCATACTTTTTCCCTCTATTTCATGCTCTGGTTCTTTTTCCCTATCTATTTCTATAACATCATATCCATATAAGCGTAGAAGTTTAATTGTATTTTCATCATATCTTATATTAATAAGAACCGTAGCTCTCTCTCCTTTTCTTATTGTTGCTAGAAGTAATCTGGCAGTATGTGTGGGTTTTCCGAAAACTACTGGAAAGCCTATACTCACTTTATTATCCCAATTTCTTATTATCCTATTTTTAAAAGTTGCTATATCATTAAGATCTTTAACATATGATGAAGGTATTGAGTGGGCTAAATTTGATTGAACTTCTGGTATTAACTTATAAAATGAAGGAGTAGATTCAACAAAATTAGCAAATTTATACATATCTTCTATAACTTTATATTTATAAGCATTCTTTTCTATGTAAACAAGGGGATCCACTGGCCCTATTCCCTTTCCTATTTCAAGACCATATTCAATAGAAGTTTGAAGTATATCTCTAGCAATTCTTATCGCATTATATATTTTTTCTCCTTTTGCTAATTCGGCCGATATTACTGTTGAGAATACGCTACCAGTTCCGTGTGTATTTTTTTGATTAATTCTCTCATAACCAACTAGGTAAAAGGAATCTTTTTTAGCATCATAGAGAATGTCAAAACTGTACTTTGTAGATATATGGCCACCTTTAACTATTACGTATGGTATATTATATGTATTAGAAATTATTTTACTACTTTTCTTCATATCCTCAAGAGTCTTAATGTTAATACCAGAAAAATAAGAGGCCTCAACAGCATTAGGAGTGAGAACTGTAGTAATCGGTAGGATATATTTTTTATAATCCTCA
This sequence comes from Sulfurisphaera ohwakuensis, assembly GCF_009729055.1. Classification (GTDB taxonomy): domain Archaea; phylum Thermoproteota; class Thermoprotei_A; order Sulfolobales; family Sulfolobaceae; genus Sulfurisphaera; species Sulfurisphaera ohwakuensis. The sequence continues at coordinate 385,323 of NZ_CP045484.1, forward strand.
AGATCTTTAATTAGCTGAGTTCCATCTTTAGCAAATATTACTGGATCTGTTACAATAGTCTTTCCTTCTAAATATTCTTTTACAACTTCATATTGTTCCTTATTGTAAATCATTCCTATCTTAACATTATTTATGTCAAAATCCTCTAGAACTGTTTCTAGTTGTTTTTGAAAAAAATCTCTTTCAATGACAAGTATATCTTTTATACCTCTGGTGTTTTGAGCAGTTATAGCAGAAACTACTAACGTACCATGTACTCCTAATATTTCGTAAACTTTTATATCAGTTTCTGCTCCTGCACCATTACCAGTATCTATCCCTGCCACACTAAGTGCTACTACCTTTTTCATTTCTTCTCACTCTAGTATTTCCAGCAACTACCCAAAATTCTCCATCATCTCTTATTTCTAATTTCCAAATACCCGTCGTATGTTTCACTAATTCTAAGGTTTCTTCTACTGCATGTATAGCATCTTTTCTACCCTTTCCTAATGCCATGATCAACAATACATCTTCACCTGGTTTCATGTTATCTATTACATGAATAATTTGTAAATCAACTAGATCATTATATTTTTTCTTAACTTCATCTATTATTTCCTTAAATCTTCTCCTTGTATATTCCTCGTAAGCTTCATATTTCAATTCATAAACTTTATGATTCTCAACTATTCCCTTCACAAAACCTAAATAAATTACTAGCGATCCAGCTTCTGGTGGTGCTTTTTCTCTAAATTTTTTTATTTCCTCTAAAAGATCAAATCTCTTTGAAACATATAATTCTCCCCCAGAAGGCGGAGGTAAAAATGCTATTTCATCTCCATCATTAATGTTATTTACATTAGCTTTGCCATTAACTAAAATAGTAATTCTCACACTACCTAAGCCATTTTTGATAACTTTTAAGAACTCTTCACCATATAAAGAAGATAACTGTCCAAGTAAACAGTCTACTGTTTTACATTCTGTTTCAATTTCCTCAAAACTCTTATTTGTAAAGTCTTGAATAAATGAAAAATATCTTAAACGTACTTTCATTCCTCTCTCCCTTTATATAATAACACATTCAAATATGGATAAAGAATTATTAAATTTCCTATTAAATGGTGAGTCTCAAAGGATTTATAAAGATGATAAATACCTCGAAATATTAAATAAACTGAGTGAAATAGATGCTAAGCTTCAATTACTTCTTAAATCTAAACCAAATAAGTCAATATGTGAACAAATACTTGATAAAACTTATGTAATAATGTCTGTATCAGAAATAGATCCGAAGCTTCATCCTTCGCTTTTCATATTAGATCTTGACGGAGAAAAAATACTAGTCACATTTAAAGATACTATAGAATTATTGAAAATGTATTTTATAATATATAAAGATCAAGCAGAGATAAAGATACCAAGGAGACTAACTCCACTTTTTGGTTTTCTAAAGAAAAATGGTTTAATATACTTAGACCATGAGGACATGACTTATAAATTTGTTTAAGAATATATTATTTCCTTAAATACTCTTTCAATAAGCTTTGGTGTAATTGCTCTTTTTATCATCTCATCAATTGCTTTTATCATTTGATCACTGTTTACTATGTCTTTAGCCGAATATTCAAGTTTACTTGAAGTAAGGATTTTTTCTCTCATTTCCATAATTAAACTAGAATAATTTTGTCCCTTTAAATAATCTGAAATTAATGTAATCTTCTGATCTAGTATTATAGTGTCATTAACTATCTTTGAAATGTATTTAATTATTTCATCCTTTCTTTCGTGCTCTTTTATTTTCTGTTCTAGTATATTCTTAAACTTATTTAGGATAACTGGGTATGTAACAAGGATAAAGTATCCTTCACCGCCTAAGTTCCATAAGCTAACTTTCTCTGCAATTTCATCTACTGAGTCTGTTAAGGCTTCTTTAATTGAATCAATTGATAGATCTAGTAATAAATTATCTAAATCTTTTTCTCCAACAAGCTTCTCCATATTCTCAGATCCTACATAAAATACGGAATACACAGATGAAGTACCATATTTCCAAGTAGAGAACGGACAAATTGTTAGCACAGCTTTTCCCTTAGAAGATATTGGATATCCCTTATATGTAGTCAAATTTAATCCGGCACATTCATCATCATTTCCTTTAATTCCTAGTTTTTTAGCCCAACAACCAGCATGAATTTTTCTTTCTTTTAATGCATCTTTTACAACTTCATATGCTAATATACCCGTATCTCCAGATAGTAAATTGTAAATGTATAATGCTTCTGGACAGAGGAAATAAATCCCTTGGGCATCTTTATTTTTCTTTAATTCCAAAATTTTACTTACCTTATCTTTAGCACCTTGAATATTCCCTCCAATAAAATCATCAAAACCGCAACAAGCATTTACTAATTCTACTCTAGGAGAAAATTCTTGAGGCAAAGAGTTTCCTTTATCTAACAAGTATGTTAAAAAACCTCTAACACCATTTATATCATATTTAGATGCACATCCTACAAAGAGTAAATACAAAGGCCTATTTCTATAAGTATTTTGAAGTTTTTTTGCTAGGTTAGAGATATCTGAAGGTAAATCTTGTATTTCTATTTTAATTTTTTCTGGAGAAATAATATTTACCCCTTCAGTAGTTAATTTACTAATTGGTATATTTACTGGGCATACTTCTTCATCTTTTACACATCCAAAGCAAGTTTCAAAATCCTTTTCCTCCATTATAAGTCTACCAATTTTCCCAACTGGAGAATATAGAGGGTTATGGGTGACTTCGTATGCTTTACAAACATTAAGGCATAATCCACAGTTAATACATTTAGTTGCCTCGTTATATATGCTAACTATGCTCTTATACTCTTTTGGTAATTTAGTCTTCTTTCCTAATTTGTTTAAAATCTCTAAATGTAATTTGTCATATTCAGAAAGTGAGGGGAAAGGTAAGAACTCTTTATTTTTCTTTAAAAATGAGAAAAGTTCGTTTAAATCATCAAACTTAATTCGTCCTAAAAATACATAGTATTTATCTGGTGAATTAAAATTTATTTTGTATCCTATAATTTTTTCAAAAAATTTTAACTGAGCTAACTTAGAATATGAAGACTCTGGAAATCTGAGCATAACTGGTATATAATCTCTTTTAAAACTCTGTATAACAATTTTATTTATATCGTTAATTAAAGAGTAAGTATCAATACTACTCCCAGAAATACCTTCCAGTTTCGCATAATTAGAAGTTAAATAAAATCTTTCTTTGTCATCTAGTATAATTGCACTCCATGCAAACTTACTTTCTTTATCACTTTCAATTACTTCTGTATAATTTGCTGTCATAACGATTGCTTCATTATCTTTAAGACTGTGAACCTCTTTCTTTCCTCTTACAAAACCAAATTTGTAACTTCCAAATCCAGACCCATTAGTTGCTATGAACCCTCCTATGCTTCCTTGCAGATATAATGGAAAAAGTACTGGTACTTTTGAATATTTCTTTAACTCGTTTATAAGTTCTTCAAATGTAAGTCCTGGTGCTACTCTATAAATAGAATAAATAGAAGAATCGGATTTGATTTCTTCTATTATATTCCCAGAAGGTAATTTTGTAGGTGAAGGAATAATTTTAGGGTTAGAATATTTTATAATGTCCCCATTCATCGAGGTAAGTCTTCCAATTACAACTTCTTTATCTTCCTTGATAAGAAGTTTTTCTATTTCTTTGATTTCAATAGTAGTCAAAGCCCTACTAAAGATTGATGCATCAGTAACTCTCATCCACAATAATTAAAAATATAAAGTAATAAATGTTTTCCTAAATAGATGACAGATATTGAAATTATCGTTCCCCTAAATATTTCTGGAATTTGGTATCCAGTTTATACTGAAGATATAAGGTATACCGGGTCTATAGGCTTATCATTGGTATTAAATCCGCCAATAATCGCTTTTCCTAAAAAAGGTGATCCGGAAATTTATTTTAATACCCAACGTGTGAATTTTCCAAATTTAAAGTATCTAAGTCTTTTAGCTAATGTAAAACTTTATATCCAATCTGAAGTACCTTTAGGTTTTGGTTACGGGCTTAGTGGTGCAATAAGTTTAGCTTATGCTCTAGCTTCTTATGAATTGTATAACATAAAATTAGAAGATGCACTTGTGGTTGCTCATGAAAGCGAAATATTTACTAATAATGGACTCGGTGATTTAATCTCCGAATATTATGGTGGAGGATTAGTTTACAGAAAGAAGCCTGGTGCTCCAGGATATGGAGAAGTAGAAAAAATTATAGTTGAATGGGAGCCAATTTGTAGTAAACCTCTATCAAAAGAATCTACAGAGAAATTAATAAAAAATAAAAATGATAATGCGCTAGTATATATAAATCAGTTTTTACATAATCCTTCTTTATTAAAGTTCTTTGAATTATCGAGGAAATTTACTGAAGAGATCGGATTTATATCCCCTTTTCCAAACTCTTTCAGAAAGAAAGGTTTAATACTTAGATTAAAAGAATGTGAAGAAGGATGGATAAAACACACACCAGCAATACATGGAGCTTACATTCGTTAATTCCAGAAAATCATCCTAGAAAAGAATCTCTCATAATAAGAGAAAAAATAGTGGATGGCTTATTAAATGGCTATGTTGCGCCCCAAGGATTAATTGCTCATGGAAGGGGAGAATGTTTTGACTATCTTATTGGAGAAAAAACTCAAGAATTTGCGATTAAAGCTATAAAAGCCGGAGTTGCTTCTCTACTGTTAGCTAAAAACCCCGTAATATCGGTAAATGGTAATATGGCAGCACTAGTACCTAACGAAATAGTAAAATTAGCGGAATTAATAAATGCAAAAATAGAAGTGAACTTGTTTTATAGAACTATTGAAAGAGAAAGGAAGATTGCTGAGATACTAAAGAAGGCTGGTGCAAAAGAGGTCTTAGGTGTTGATGAAGATGCGTCGGCTACTATTCCAGAACTTTTCAGTGAAAGAAGAAGAGTTAGTCCAAGAGGAATATACATAGCTGATGTAGTATTATTAGGATTAGAAGACGGAGATAGAACAGAAGCTTTAGTTAAAATGGGTAAGAAAGTTATTGCAATAGACTTAAACCCTATGTCAAGAACTTCTCAGAAAGCTAGTATAACTATAGTAGATAATGTGATTAGAGCATTTCCCAAAATGATTGAGATAGCTAAAGAACTAAGAAACAAAAGTAAAGAGGAATTAGAACAAATAGTGAAAAATTATAATAATAAGGAAATATTAGCTGAAAGTCTTAGATTTATAAGCAACTACCTTCTTCAGCTATCTCGAGATTTATAATGCTCTTTTCCCGGGAATCTCCCTTCTTTTACCTCTGAGATATAATCCTCTATTGCTCTTCTTATTAGTCCCCTTAAATCTATATATTTCTTTGCGAAATAAGGAGTAAAATCTGAAAGACCAAGTAAGTCATGAATAACTAAGATTTGTCCGTCACAATATGGTCCTGCTCCTATACATATCGTTGGAATATTAATGCTTTCAGTTATTTTTTTAGCTACATCTGAGTAAGTGTTTTCTATTACTATTGAAAAAGCCCCAGCTTCTTCTAGTGCTTTTGCATCTTTAACTAATTGTTCCTCTTCTTTTTCTCTTTTCCCCAAAATTCTATATCCACCTATTCTTAAGAATCTTTGTGGGGTTAATCCTATGTGACCCATAACAGGTATTCCAGCCCTTACTATAGCCCTAACAACATCTCTCACTTCTTCTCCACCTTCTAATTTTACTGCATCAGCACCATGTCTAGCAAGTAAACCAGCATTTTTTACAGCATCTTTGGTTGACGTTTCATAGCTTAAGAATGGCATATCAGCAACTATTAACTGTGGAGGCTTAGCTTTTACTACTGCGTCTAGATGAATTAACATATCTCTCATAGTCACTTTAAGTGTGTTCTCTTTTCCTAAAACTACCATTCCAAGGGAGTCCCCAACTAAGATACCATCAAGATTCGTCTGAGATATTATCTTCGCTGAGGGATAATCGTAGGCTGTTAACATTATTATTTTCTCTTTCTTTTCCTTCTTTTTCAAGAAATCCCTTATTGTAACCTTTTCCATAAATTTTCCTAGCAATAATTGATGCTAAAGTTAATATTCTCTTTATTCTTTCAGCAATTGGTAATGTTTCCTCATATTGCGAAGCTTCCTCATAAATTTCCGTTAATTTTGAAAGCTCATCAAATACCATTAACCTAAAAGTTTTCTTGTCTATCTCAGTAATAATACTTTTCTTAGACATTAAATCCAGTTTTCTTTCTATTTTTTGTGGTTCAAGAGAGTAAAATTTTATTTTAATAAGCTCTATTTTGGGATCTCCTTCTTTATTTTTGTTTAAGATAGTCTCTACTTGTTCCTTATCGATGAACTTCCACCAGTGTTGATTACTGCTTTTATATGTGGTTTCTAATATACCATAATCCTTTTCAAGAGCCCTTAAAATCATTTTAGGGTCATAAGAATAACCTAATTGTGAAAGTTTATCTACAACGTCCTTATAACTAAAATCTCCTAATTCTGGCTTATTGTTTTCATATGAGCAATCTAAAGCAGCTTGAAGTATAATCCTTCCTTTCTCTCCGAACTTCAGTAAGAACTCTAATGTTCTGTCGCTAACATTACCAGTTACCACATATAACTTACTTCGAATGATTTTTTATTCTAATATTTCGAAAAACATGGTATAATGAACGAAGAAATTGCTATCAGTGTTATCAATCTTAGAAAAAAGTTCGGTAATTTTTGGGCCTTAAAAGATGTTAACTTTACGGTAAAAAAGGGGGAAGTATTTGGTTTAATTGGCCCTAATGGTGCTGGTAAAACTACTACACTTAGGGTAGTTGCAGGTATAATTAAGAGCTACGAAGGTATCGTAAAAGTATTTGGTTTAGATCCTGTAAAAGCTAAAAATAACGGATATATCTCCTATATGCCAGAAGATGCGTTCCCATATGAAAAACTTACTGGAATAGAAAATTTACAGTTTTTTGCTGAACTTTACAGTCGTGGTGATAAGAGGAAAACTCAAGAATTCGTTGAATTAGGCATAAAAATAGCTAATTTAGGGGATAAAATATACCAGCCAACCTCAACATATAGTAGGGGAATGAAAAGAAGGCTTATTATTGCCAGAACGTTAATGGTGATGCCTAAATTAGCAATCCTTGACGAACCCACGTCAGCACTTGATGTTGACTCTGCTGTAAGGGTAAGAAATACAATAGTTGAAATGTCGAAAAAATACGGAATTACGATTATTTTGTCTTCTCATAATATGTTAGAGGTTCAATATATGTGTGATAATATAGCCATGATAAATGATGGAAAAACAATTATTTCTGGTAGTCCGAATGATATCATTGAAAAGTTAAAGGTTAAAAACCTTGAAGAAGCTTTCATGAAGGTGATTTCAAATGCTTAAAACATTTATAAATAAAGAATTATTAGAAATTAGAAGAGACAAAAAACTATTACTCTCTTCCATCTTATTACCCTTCATACTTTTACCTTTAATTGGCGTAATACTATATGCATCAGTTTCTGCTCAACCTCCAGTTATAGCAGTTATAAATAATAATTCTGCAAACACTCCTTATGTCAATATAGTTACTAGTTACATTAAACATAATGGCGGAATCGTGATAACAAATAGTACTCAAAATGCTGATGTAGTTATAGTTTTTCCAAATGAATTTTATCAAAATATAAGTAACATATCTCGTCAAGCCTTTGTTTACTTTTACGTACTAATTTCATCAAATCAAAACGCTCTTGACATTGCAAATAATGCTTTATATACTTTATTACTTAATATATCAAATCAAAGAATCGAATATTTGAAAAACTTAGCTCATGTAAATGTTACTCCTTCTTCTATCAGGAATCCGATATATGTGGTTTTAGGTTATCGCTCAATAACTGGAAAAGTTGTTTCATCTGGAGTTAGCCAATTAGCTAGTTTTGCCAGGATTATTGCATTAGTGTTATTTCCTAGTGCTACACCAGTGGTCTTCTATCTATTAGAAGGAATAACCGGGGAACGGGAGAGAAAGACATTAGAATCCTTACTTGCAACCCCACTATCAATAAGGTCTTTTATCATTTCAAAATTATTTGTAGCAATAATTTTAGGAATTTTCTCTTCTTTAGGCGATATTGTAGGAACATTCTTCTTTATATCACTCTCATCTTATGCATTTAATATTTCAGTGTCTCTTACTTTTTCATTTCTTATAATCATAGTATTAGTCTATTTAATTTCTATTCTGTTAACTGGGGCATTGAGTTTAATATTCTTATTTATATTTGGAGGTTCTACTAGAAATATTCAGATAATTAATTTTATAATAATATCCTTTGGGATGATAGCTTCATTTGTAGCACTCTTTATAAATCCAAGCCAATTAACATTTCCATTAACAGCAATATATGGTATTCCTTATGTTCAATTAAGCCTTGGATTACTCCTATATGTATTCGGATCAATACAAGATTCCATATTCTCTCTCTTGGCAACAATGATTGTATCTGTATTTCTAATATTACTGGTATCTAGATACTTTAATTCCGAGAGGCTTCTCTTAAAATAAAAAATATAAATTTGTATTGACAACTATAATATATGCCGGTAAAAGCGTATATATTAGTTGTAACCGCTTTTGGAAAAGAAACAGATGTGGCTAATTCAATAAAAAGAATAAACGGTGTAAAAGAAGCTAATCCAGTATATGGAGAATACGATGTAGTAGCAGAAATTGTTACAGATAGTTTAGATGAGCTAAATAAGGTAATTTCTCAAATTAGAAAAGACCCATCTATTCTAAGAACTGTAACTCTAATTGTAATGTAAATCAGAACGAGGAAATTTTTCCTCATTTTTTATATTCAGTACGTCCCTGCAACATCATAAACATAGAATTAGGGGACCCACCTATGCTCATTTAGCTCTCGGGACACGAGAGCATAATCACATAGGCCCAAATTAACTTTTTTCATCTTTACTAATAACTTCAACTTCTTCTTCTTCACTTTCTTTCTCTAGCAATCTTTGAACTAATTCTTCAACAAGAGCATCAAGTTGGGCAACTTTTGCCTCTAAATAGGCAACACTTTCTTCCAATTTTTCATATCTATCATCCTTCTCCTCTCTGTCCTCTTTATCCCTTTCTTCTAACCCTTGTCTAATATAGAACTTTACTAAGTCAGTAATCTGTACTCCAAGCTCCTCTGCTTTTCTTTTTAGTTCTTCATAAAGTGACTCTGGTAAAGATAAGTGTATAGTAGGCAATGTGTATACTCCTCATGATAAAAATATATAAGTACAAATATTTATATCTTCATCATCATATACTCCTCTTGAAAGCATAAGATGGAAATACCGCTCCAGAAAATACTTAAACCTTAGTATGAAGAATATTAATATCGGATAAAAGATGAGAGTTGTAACATTTAAAGTAGAAGAAGATTTATTGGAACTATTAGATAGGTATGCAATAAGGTATGGTTTAAATAGATCAGAAGCTATCAGAAAAGCTATTGAAAGCCTGGTTAAAACAGAAATAGATAAAGAAACAGTGCCAGTTGCAAAGGTTGAAAAAGTTAGACTTTAAAAATAAGTATAGATCCCTTTTCAATACTATTTTCGTCAACTTCTTTTTCTCTTATTTCTATAGTTTTTCTATTTATAACTTCTAAGAAGTTATCTAAAGGGTCTAATGGCATAAAATGTCCTTTAATCCAGTAATGCATTGGAATTGTTATTTTAGGATTTAGTTTATCTATTATTTCTTTTGCTTCCAAGGCATTTATTGTTATAACTCCTCCTACTGGGATCATCAATATATCTGGATTCTTTATCTTCTCAAGGATTTGATCATCTGGCATATGGCCAATATCGCCCATATGAACAATCAGTTTTCCATTAGGGTTTACAATCCTGTAAATAGCAGTTTCTCCTCTTCTTTTTCCTTTTTCCTTATCATGATATGCTTTTAATCCTTCAATAGTATACGAAGCATAATTAAATTCTCCATAATATTTAATTTTTACATCTTTATGAGGAATTATTTCATAAGCATTATGGTCATAATGATTATGAGTTATGAGAATTAAATCAGCTTTAGTTTCAGGTCTGGGTAAGCCTATACTTCCTCCATCATGGGGATCTAAAAGTATTTTATTATCTAGAAGAAAAGAAGAATGATAGAAAAACTTTATCATACTTTAATCTTTTTGCTACTTACTTTAATAGCTATCTCTTTAGCAACATCAACATTTACCTTTTGACCATTTTCAGCAAGTTTCTTTATTTCATTTAATACTTCTCTTAACTCTTGATCATCTAAGTAAATTCCTTGTTCCTCAAGAAGTTTTTTCAGACCATGTATACCACTATGTTTTCCTAGTGCTAATCTTCTGAAATTACCTACCTCCTCTGGAGATATTGGCTCGTATGTCAATGGGTTCTCGATAACTCCGTGAACATGGATGCCAGCTTCATGACCAAATGCATTTTCTCCTACTATTGCTTTAAAATAGGGAACAGGAACGCCAGTTAACTCTGATACAAGTCTGCTTGTTTCGTATAACTTGTATGTTTTGATATTAACCTCATATCCCAAAAGTTTTTTCAGTGCCATCACTACTTCTTCTAATGATGCATTTCCGGCTCTCTCTCCAATTCCATTCACAGTTACATGAACTTGTCTTGCTCCAGCCATTACTCCAGCAATTGAGTTAGCTGTTGCTAAACCAAAATCATTATGGCAGTGTACACTTACGATTTTATCTTTAGTTACAGAAACAACATCTTTGATTAAATCATGAAACTTGAAGGGATGCATAACTCCAACAGTATCTGGTATATTTATTCTATCTGCCCCAGCCTCAATAGCAGTACTTACAGCTTTTAATAAGAAATCCTTATCAGTTCTTGTAGCATCTTCTGGGGAATATTCAACTATTAAGCCATGATCTTTAGCATATCTAACTGATTCATAAATTTTATCTAGCACTTGTTCCCTTGTCATTTTTAGTTTATATTTCAGATGTATATCAGAAGTAGCAATGAACACATGGATGCTTGATATGCCAGTATCTATGGTCTTATCTATATCTTGCTTATTAGCTCTTGATAATCCTATAACCTCAACTTGATCTCCAACTTCTTCTAAGATTTTCTTAGTGGCTATAAATTCTCCCTCAGAAGCTGCAGGAAAACCAGCTTCTATTACATCAACTCCTAGTTCTGCCAATTTTCTTGCTATCTTAACTTTTTGTTCGACTGTTAAATCTATACCCGGAGCTTGCTCGCCATCTCTTAATGTTGTATCAAATATTCTAACTTTTTTTGAATTAACCGAGAATTGACATCCCAAACTATCTGTTACTTAAAAAATTATAAATCTTTGCTTAAAACTTGTTCGATTATCTGTTTAGCTATTTTTAGTTTGTTTCTTTTAACCCAGTTAGCTGGTAAATTTTGTTCATAATAAGGTTTTGAATATTTTCCTACATAACCAGAGTCAAAGTCCATTCCATAAAGTACAATTTCTTTAGCTTTGAAGAGTTTTGCTAAAATTACAGCTCTATCTCCATCAGTAAATCCACCGAATAAATGAATATTTCCAAAAGGGAAAACTTGTGCCGAACCTATTACAATTTTCATATTGTTTATCTTGTACAATTTGCTAATATTATCACCATGTGCATGAACTACGTAAATTGATTCTTCTGGAAACACAGAAATTCCATCTAAATCAGTTACAATTATATCTGGGATGATTCCATGTTCATATAAGTAGTTGGTTGCTCCATCTGCTGAAATAACTAAATCTTCACTAATTTTATTTACAGATACTAGATTAGGACCAGCACCTACAACTGCTACTCTTTTATCTCTAATAATGTTAAGTTTCTCTACGAAATCATTTTTTATTTTCATGTTTAATAGTAATGCAGAATAGTAATCATCTTTATAAGAATAGCCAAAGTATGCCCTTATTTTTGAATAAAAATTTAACCAGTAGTAAGGATCTTGAAATATACTACATCACCTTCGTCTTTTATAATCTCAATTTTAAAGTTGTTCTTAACACATTGAAAATAAGGGTTATTTTTAGATATTTTGTAGATAATATGTTCATTAGGAAAAAGTGCATCAATTACATTTGAACCGCAGATCTCTTTATCCAAATCAACTATGAAACTCATCAAATACATTATTAGCAAGTTCAAATATTTCTTCTAATTCCTTTATCAGTCCTTTTGCTTCAAAATTTCTTATAATCACAGAATCCTTAAATGACGATTCATCAAGTAAAGTTAAAGGATATAGTTTTTCCTCCATGAGTTGAAGCTTTCTAACTAAAGCTATTTCTTTTTCTTCTGTTAACTTTGAAAGAATTAAGTTAAGTTTCTGTGACGTATGTTCTTCTAGTGAATAGTAACCATAAAGTGCTAATAGTGCTTTACTTAAATTCTCTACAAAATTGTAAGAGTTATCTAAGGTACCTACTAAATCTCCTTCTTCTAATGAAGTTTTAGCTTGTTTTAAATATCTAAAAGCTTTACTTAGATATTCGGATGATAACGCGCTATTATTCATAATTCGATCACCTCACCCTTATTTATTTCACCCATTTTTAAAACACGATTAATATTAACTATATTAATTTTTCTTGCTTCTTTTTCTATTAATTTTTCCTTATCAAATATAGTCTTTCCATTAGTTAGTAAATACAAGACTATTGGGTTATGGAAAGATAGTTCTGAAGGATCAAGAATTATAAAATAAAGAAGAGGTCTTTGTCCGTATTTTTTTACATATTCAAAATAATTTTCTAATTGCTCAATCTTTTTTATGAAATATTCAGCTATTTCCTCCCTAGCATAAAATGAAATTTTGTGCACTTTTTCTAAGATTAATAGAATTAAAAGAGCCTTTTTCTCGTCCAAAGTGTCTATAGCTTCTCCTCCTATTACTATACCTTTCAAATTCTCTCCATAATGGTCAAGTATTTTTTCACTTAAACTCTGAACTAGATTAAGTAAGGACTTCATGCTTATTATTTACAACTACAAAAATTAAGTTTGTGTATGAGTTGATATCCGAATATTTGAAGTATCCACCTTATGAAGTTTTACCCATACTAGAGTTAAGAATACCGTGTAGTACTCAATGCATATCTAACTCTATATATAAACAGTTACTGGAAATAGAGGCATTTAAATCGCAATTAGAAGTAATAGATAGCCTTAAAGATTTAATAAAGTATAAAATAGAGAATCTAATTGATGAAGTCTCAGCTAGAATATCTAATAGGGAGAACGTAGATATTAATTCATTAACTTATTCCGTGTATAAGATTATAGAATTTGGTGGCGATTACCAAATAGGGTATGATAATATAGTTTTTGAAAATAAGAAAATATTTGCTGGTAGTTTTAATGAAATTATGAGATTAAACAAAGAGATAGAAAAAATTCTAACCGATAAGGACGTAAGATCATTATGTGATGAGATTAAATATTTGGTTGAATCTCTGTGGGAACATTTTGACAAGAACATAAGGAGGTCATTAAATGAAAGTCAAAGTAGGACTTGAAGGATTTTCTTTTGATTCAGCTCATTATACTTTATCCTCAGAAGGAAATCAACAAATTCATGGACATACATATAGGGTTTCTATTGAAGTTGAGGGTGAGTCAATAGATGAAAATACGGGATTTGTTATAGACTTTGATATTTTAAAGAAGATAATAAATGATATAGTAAAAGATTGGGATCATAAATTAATAATTCCTTCTGAAGATCTTAATCAAATATACTTTAAAGGTCCGTTTAAGCTAGACATAAAGGTCATTCCATATAAATATCCCACGGCAGAATATATCGGATTAGAAATAGCTAAAAGTATATATGAAAAATTACAGAAAAAGTATAAAATTACAGTAAAAATATATGAAGGAGAAAACAATTATGCTATAATTGAGTATCCATGATTATTTTATTATAAATCGAAGGCCAATATTATCAATAATTTTACAATTCTCGTCCTTTACTTTTGAAAAACAGATTTTACCATTATCAAAAGAAAAGCATCCATAAGGATTTTTTAGAAACTTATCCAGCTCAAATTCTTCTCCCTTATCACTTTCTTTAAAGCAACCTTCCAACTCAACTCTTTCCAAAACAGAGTTAATACTTATAATAACTCCACCATATAGAAGGGCAAAGCATTCAGCAAGACTGAGGTCTTTACACGATTCCTCAATATTAAAGGTCTTCTTTAGTCTTTCAAGGAATTCACTTCTTGTTATAAGAGGGTAAGTTGATATTAGTATATTTATGTTATTTTTTCTTAGTCGTATTATTGTTGGAGTCGATGATATTATATCCACGCACAAATAAAGGTTCGTCTTGTATATAATTTTTATCTAGCTTAAACGCTAATTCAGCCTTAGCTAATTCATATCCTATATACAAACTATGCTCATTATTAATATCCTTCTTCAATTCTATTAATTTTCTACCTATACTAAGCCCATCTGTTCCAGATATCTTAATATTTTCTTTTCCCTTCCATTCGAGATAGATTTTATCAGCCACTTTTATGACTACAAATCCTTTATCCATGTTTTTAGGTTCTATATGTTCATTAATAAACAAATAATCTTCTGGGTTTCTAATTTTCTCTTTTATCCTCTTTTTATCTTTTAATATTAGAAGATCTAAACCTAGATCTTTTGGTAAACTTTTTTTATGTAGGGATACGCTAATCATTTTAGTAGCTATGTTTACTTCATAAGAACTCCAACGAGTCTTACCGTGTTCCATTATCAGTAAGTTTCCAATTTTGAGCTCACCAGCTATTGCTGTCAATAATGCATTAACACCTATACTATCTACATCTATTAGCTCAGTAACATTAAGTATTCCCATTAGCATAGGAGCATCTGTAAGGTCTCTTAATTTTTTGTATTCAAAAATACTATCAACTAGTCCAACCATTGGTGGCGAGAGGATAGGGTCTAATATCAGTTTCTCAAATCCTATCTCCTTTGCTTTCCTATATAGATTAAAAGTAACATTAGCTCTATTTTCAATAGAAAGAGGTGCAACTACGAATGCTTTATCTTTTATTACGGCGAGTTCATTTATATTATCCTCATTAAGATTAAATATAAAATCTGCACCAGCTTTTGCTCCCTCAATAAGCTCTTTAGTTGAGGCTGAATCTATACCAACAATATATCCTTCCTCTCTGAATTTAGTAACTTTCTTTCTTACCTCATCTAAATCCTCATGACCATTAGGAAATCCTAATACGATCACATTAACGTAATTTGATACTCTTTTAGCTTCTCCTAGAAGAAACTCTATGTCTTTGCTTGCATCAAACTCTATAAATATTCTAAATGGAGGAGGATATCTAGGTATTTTTAATCCATCTATCTCAAATGCAAAATCGCCTTTTTCTTCTAATTCCCTTAAGATCTTTTCTATGTCCTCCTCTTTCTTTTTCTTTAGTATAGTATCAGCTGGATAAATCGTAGATAAAGTTTCACCTTTTGAGAGAGCTTCTATTACTCTAGGAATATCCCTATAGTCTTCACTACCTTTATACGTTTTAACCTTTGTTACTTCTTGTATTTTTTGTGCATCACCACTAGCTAAACCAGGAATGATAATGTAATCGTAATCCTTAAGTGATATATTCTTTAAGTTTTCTGCTATATAATCTACTGTCATTAACGAAGCAATGGGGTAATTAAGTGCAATAACATCAGCTTTTACATCTTTCAATTGACTTGCAATTTCTTTTACGCTCTCATATGCTAATTTTCCGGTTACTAGTAACACTTTCACATACTATCTTTCTTAATTTAGGATTAAAAATACCGTTATTAGAAACTCTTTTATTTACTTTAACACATAATATTAGTGATGAGTCTTTTACCTAGAGCATTTGATGTAAAGCCAGGAGAGAAGTTTGATGTGGTTATAATTGGTATGGGTCCTGCTGCATATAGTGCAGCATTATACAGTGCAAGGTTTATGCTAAAGACTTTAATGATAGGTGAAACACCTGGAGGACAATTAACGGAAGCGGGTGAAGTTGATGATTATTTAGGTTTAATTGGAATTCAAGCTGCTGATATGATAAAACTATTCAATAAGCACATAGAAAAATATAACGTCCCTGCAATTATGGATACGGTTGAATACTTTAGAAAAGAAAATAACGAATTTATAGTTAAAACTAAAAGAAGAGGAGAGTTCAGAGCTGATGTAATAATAGTTGCAGTAGGCGTAAAGAGAAGAAAACTAAACGTGCCTGGAGAAGCTGAATTTACCGGTAAAGGTGTTTCTTATTGTTCAGTATGTGATGCTCCGTTATTTAAGAACAGACCAGTTGTTGTTGTTGGAGGAGGAGACTCCGCGTTGGAAGGAGCTGAAATTCTTTCTCGCTACGCAACTAAAGTATATCTTGTGCATAGAAGAGACGAATTTAAAGCACAGCCAATTTATGTAGAGAGTGTCAAGCAAAAGCCAAATGTTGAGTTTATTTTAAATTCAGTAGTTAAAGAAATTAAAGGTGATAAAATAGTTAGAAAAGTAATCGTTCAGAATTTAAAGACTAATGAAATTAGAGAGCTTGATGTTAATGGAGTATTTGTTGAAATTGGTTTCGATCCGCCAACAGATTTTGCTAGGCAAAATGGCCTAGAAGTAGATTCGCATGGATATATCAAAGTAGACGAATGGATGAGAACTAATATAGAAGGTGTATATGCTGCTGGTGATTGTACTGGGATGTGGTTAGGTTTTAGGCAAATTATAACTTCAGCTGCACAAGGCGCGGTAGCTGCACATAGTGCTTTTAATTATTTAACAGAGAAAAAGAGGAAAAAGTAATGCGAGAGGTTTTAGTAAAGATTACAAAGGAAATAATTTCTTTTCTATATGAAGAAAAAGATAAACAAGGTATTGATAAAATCATAGGAAAACATGGAAATGATGTTACTAGGGTTATTGATAAGAAATCAGAAGAATTGATTTTCGATAGGCTTAATCATTCTGGATATAAATTTATGTTCGTCTCAGAGGAAGCTGGTGTGGTTAATAAAGAAAACTATGAGTATATAGCTATTATTGATCCTTTAGACGGAAGTACAAATTACCTAAATGGAATTCCTTGGTCTTCAGTATCTATAGCAGTCTATAGAAGAGGAGAAAAAGATATTTTGTCCTCTTTTACTGGTGTAGTAGGTAATATATTCACTAAAAAGATATATTCATATGATGAAAATTTTTCATATGTTGATGAAGAAAAAATTAGTACTCCTCATCCACCAGACAGACTTCTGATTTTAGCATATTTTTCAAGGTCAAGGCTTTTATCTGTAAAGAACTTTCTTGATTCATTAAATGCTGATTATAAAATAAGAAGTTTAGGGAGTGCCTCATTAGATATGATTTTAGTGTGTACTGGTAAAGCATCTATTTATTTTGATGTTAGGGGAAAATTAAGAAATGTTGATGTTGCAGCTTCTTCTAACTTCTGTAAAAGGCTTGGAATAATCCCTAGGAACTCAAGATTAGAAGAAATAAGAGTAGGAATAGAAAAAGTAGAACAAATCCAGGAAATTATTCTTTCTTCAGATCAGAACTTGTTGAATTTAATTGCTCTTTCTTTACAGAAGGCTTAACTTTTGCAATAGCTTCTAATAAGTCTTCATAAGTCAATTTTCTTTCTTTGTTTCCCCTTATTATTTCCTTTAAGACTTTCAGTTTTGCTTCTCTTGTTACAGCAGCTATATCAGCTCCGCTGTAACCCTCAGTAATGTCAGCCAATTTATCGCAATTCACTTGTTCACATATATCTTTACCTAAGTATTTTTCAAATATATCTTTTCTTTCATCTTTATTAGGTAATGGCATATAAATTATTCTATCAAATCTGCCTGGTCTTTTTAATGCTGGATCGATATCTTCTAATCTATTTGTAGTTCCTATAACCACTACTTCCTTCAAACTTCTGATTCCGTCCATTTCAGTTAGAAGTTGGTTAACTATTTTTGAAGCCTCTGACTTTTGGTTTTCACGTTTAGGAGCAATAGCGTCAAGTTCATCTAATAGTAAGATGGAAGGTTTATTCTCTCTAGCTCTGTTAAATACTTCTTTAACTGCTGAAACAGCACCTTCATATCCCTTATAAAGAATTTCTGCTCCACTTAGCATAATTAATCTAACGCCTAACGTTCTTGCTAGTGCTTTAGCCATCATTGTTTTACCTACACCTGGAGGTCCGTAAAGTAAAATTCCTCTAATTGATGGAATCTTCATTTGTTCCATTAAATTATAGTACTTGAATTGCATTTCTAGCAAATCATATAATTCTTTCTTTATCTCCTCATATCCTCCTATATCATTTAAGGTTATTTTTTCAGCATCTTCTGATTCAGGTAACTCAGGTCCTCTGAACTTTCTCTCGTAATCTAGCCTAAACTTCTCATATTCATCAAGCATTTGTAAAGTTACACTTGGTTTATATCTCTTAATTACGTTTGCGAAATCTTGTAGTGTTATTTTTCTTTCTACTCCCTTTTCTAATGCCTCTACAGCAGCCATTCTAGCAACTTCCTGGCATACATTTGCTATATCGGCTCCAGTGAATCTTTCTGTCATTTCGGCTAATTTATCAAAGTCAACATCTTCACCTAAAGGCATATTCTTACAATGAATGAGAAATATCTCTTTTCTAGATTTTTTATCAGGCACACCAATATAAATTAGTTTATCAAATCTACCTGCCCTTAAGAGTGCTTTATCTAAAAGATGTGGAACGTTAGTAGAACCAACAATAATAACCCCATCTTCGCTTTGTAATCCATCTATCTCTGACAGCATCAGAGAAAGCAATCTAGGCGTGACAGAATCTCCAGTATGACTTTCTCTTTTAACTCCTATAGTGTCTATTTCATCAAAAAATAATATGCATGGTGCGTTTTTCCTAGCATTCGCAAACAATTCTCTAAGTCTAGCTTCACTTTCACCGTACCATTTGCTCATGATATCGCTTACATTAACATAAATAAAGTTAATTTTTGCCTCATTTGCTAGTGCTCTCATCATTAAGCTCTTACCACAACCAGGTGGACCAAATAGTAAAATCCCTTTCGGAGGTCTCAATCCATATTTCTTAGCTATTTCCTTATACTTCAGTGGAATCTCTATATATTCTTTAATTTCTTTTTTTACATCATCATATCCACCGATCATATCCCATGTAATTTTTTCTTTAACTTCTTCTTTCTTTTTCTGAGACTTTTGTTGTATTTGTAGAGCTTTGTCTGATAATATGAACTTTTGAGTCTGTTTTCTGAATAGGAGAACTAGGAGGATTATTGTAATTCCAACAGCACCAAGAACCTCTATTAATGGAATAAATTGAGTAACTCCCATGTTCAAAAAACATTATGAATTTGCAAATATTTAAATTATAGTCAATGTTTTATGTCTTTCAAAATCTCCATAGAGGCATTATATCCTGGTGCTCCAGTAACACCACCACCTGGATGAGTCCCAGATCCACACAGATACAGATTCTTTATTGGAGTCCTATAATTAGAATATCCTATCAGAGGTCTAAAGAAGTATAATTGGTCTGGTGTCATATCAAGATGAAATATATTTCCTTCCCATATTCCAAATCTTCTTTCAATATCTAGAGGCGTTAATATTTCGTATTTAATTGGCTTAAAATTAGGTGCAAATTCTCTAACTTTTTCAATACTGATTTCTGCTATCTTATCTTTAATCTTATCAAGATCTTTACTATAAGGTACATATTGGCCGAAAATTGTGAAGACAAACTTCCCTTGAGGTGCTAACGTAGGATCTACAGTTGATGGGATGTTAATTGATAACCATGGTTCTCTGGAATAGCCCAAATTTTTTGCATCTAAATATGCTTTTTCTACGTAACTTATAGAGGGTATAATTAGTTCTGAAGCTATATGTTCTGGTCTTAATGATTTTCCATTCCCAAAATCTGGGAGTTCTTCTATGTATCCGTTTATCTTAAATGATACACCTATAGTCTTAAGTGCATTTACTTTTCTAATGAATTCTTCATCTAATTCAGCATTTCTAAGTAATTTAAGAAATGTAGTCTTAGGATCAGCATTAGAAAGAACTATTTTACTCTCTATTATTTTTCCGTTTTTTAATTTTATTCCTTTAGCCTCATCATTTTTAACAATTATCTCATCAACTTCGGAGTTAAGAAAAATTTCTGCACCATAATATTCTGCAACCCTCCTAAGAGCATTGGATACATTTCCCATTCCTCCTTCCACATAACCCCAAGCTCCTTTAACTCCGTTAACCTCTCCGAAATTATGATGAAGTAATACATAAGCCGTACCAGGAGTAGAGGGAGAAGCGTAAGTTCCTACAACAGAATCTTCTATCAAGGCTGATTTTACTTCTTCACTTTCGAAGAATTCATCTAGGAATGACTTCCCGTCCTGGAAAAACATCCTCGCAATAGTCAATGCTGTGTTTTCGTCCACGTTTAAACCTTTAAATAATTTAAGTAATTCTTCTGCTTCAGAGAGGTTTATTGGTTTATTTAATATTAAGAAATCTGCTATCTCTGAGAAAATTTCCAGAATTTTTACGAATTTTTCATAAGACTGGGCATCTTTTTTTGAAAACTTCTCAATTTCTTTTATTGTTTTCTTAGTTGAAGTCCAAATAGTTATGCTCTTGCTCTTTCCAAAAGGGACAAACAGACTTGGGTCTTTTAAATATACCTTCAGCCCGAAATCATATAGTCTTAGATCGTCGATTATCTTTTTTCTAAATAAGCTAAAGACATATGATGCTGTGGAAACTTTAATTCCAGGCCATAATTCTTCAGTTACTGCTGCACCACCTATAACGTTTCTTCTTTCAAATACTGCAACTTTTAAACCTTCTTTCGCTAAGTAGGATGCTGCAACTAAACCATTATGACCTCCACCTATAATTACTACATCGTAAATTCTATTCACCTCTTTTAATTCTAAATACTATTGCTAGTATAGCACCCAATACAGATAAACCTACTGCTGTATACGCGAAAACCAATAACATTTCTGTTGGGTTCATTTAGGATAACTTAATTAACTTAAATAAAACTTTAGTGGTATGAATTTTATTTACCCAGATTATATGAGGAATAGTATTTATAATCTTGCCTGTGGTATAGCTGATTTTCTTGGAGCAAAGAGGGAATGTAGGGGAAATAAGATAAATATTTCTGGTAAAAAATTGGCATTAATTCTTCTTGACGGACTAGGTTACAACATGTTGAAATCTGTAGGTCTTGAAAGTGAAAACAAGATAACTACTGTTTTTCCTTCAACTACATCAACAGTATTAACCACATTATTTACAGCACAATTACCTGGTGAACATGGAATTTTAGGCTATAATACTTTGTCTAAGAGGCTAGGAGGAATAGCTAATGCTCTCAGATTCACTTATCCAGCAATTGGAAATAGGGATACTGTAACTGAAAATATCAAGTTTTCGAGTGCATTTCCAAATGTTAAAAGCTACTTAACTGAAGTAAAAGATAAAAAGACCGCGGAAGTCATACCCAAAGGTATTGATAATACTGAATTTACATTAGCAACCCATGGGAAAGTATCTACAACAAAAACGTATGTAACATATTGGGATGCGCTATACGAATTTTCTAATATACTTCAAGATTACGATTTTGTTTATTTTTACATACCAGATATAGATACTTTAGCTCATAAGTATGGTCCTTCATCTTTACCAGTAAAGCAAGCTATAAAGGAAATTTTTGAAGGAGTTAGACAAATAGCTTTGCATCACCAAGATTATATATTCGTTATTACAGCCGATCATGGTCATGTTGAAGCATCTTCCCATATACTGTTAAACCAAGATACTGAACTTCTAGATATGTTATATTTGCCCCCATATGGGGATTCAAGAGCTTTATTTTTCTTAACAAAATTTGATTTAAAGACATATCTCTATCACAAGTACCCTGAATTAAAAGTTTTTGAAAAAGTTGATTTTGAAAGGCTTGTAGGAGCAGAAAATATAAATGCTGATTTTATAGCTGTACCCTCGGATAACAAAGCGTATATATACTCCTTTAAAGATCAAACAGATGATTACGCAAAATTAAAAGGTCATCATGGTGGTTTATCTGAAGACGAAATGTATGTTCCTCTGGTGATACTAAATGGTTGAATATTATGTACCTAAATGGGAAGAAATAGAAGAAGGGATTTTAGATGTTGTAGAGAAAATGGTTAATGATGACTTTGTGCCTGATGTTATTGTTGCTATCTTAACTGGTGGAGTAATACCAGCTAAATTAGTCGCAGACGCATTAGGGATTAGAAATATAAAATACATAGATATAAAATTCTATAAAGGAGTTGAATCTAGAGAAAGAAAACCAGTAATAAAAGCTGTTTATGTAGATAACTTAGAAAATAAGAAGGTTCTAATAATAGATGACGTAGCAGATACTGGTGAAACATTAGATGCTGTAGGTAACATCATAACTATGTATAATCCTTCTCTTATTAGATCAGCTACGGTATATGTGAAACCTTGGTCTAGGAAATATCCTGATTATTATTATAAAATATTAGATAAATGGATCATTTTTCCATGGGATAAATGGGAAGTAGTAAGAGAAAACACAAATGCACCAATAGATAAAAAGGAAAAATATTTTGATATTTTGAGAAAACTTAGAAAATAGATGGTTCCCTATATTCTCCCCATATTTCTCTTAAAGTCCCACTAATTTCTCCTACTGTTGCACCAGCTTTTATAGCGTTTAAAATGTATGGGAATAAGTTTTCATTTTCTTTTTCTGCAGCTTTCCTTAACATATTTAGTGAATCTCTCCACTTCATTTCATCCCTCTCGCTTCTATATTTCTTTAATCTCTCTAGAACTCTATTCCTTACTTCTGGATTAACCCTAAATACTTCAGTAGTTCCAATCCAATCTGGTTCATAAAACATATTTACACCTACTTTAACCATTTCTCCGCTTTCAATTTTCTTTTGAATCCTATAAGCACTTTCAGCAATTTCTGCTTGTGGATAACCTTTTTCAATAGCCTTCATCATGCCCCCCATACTCTCAATTTTTTCAATTATTTTCCATGCTTTCTCCTCAATTTCATCTGTTAGGGCTTCAATGTAATAAGATCCAGCTAATGGGTCTATTGTGTCAGCAGCACCACTCTCATACGCAATAATTTGCTGAACTCTTATAGCAATCTTAGCCGCTTTCTCACTTGGCAGAGCTAAGGCTTCATCATAGGAATTTACGTGTAAGCTTTGGGTTCCTCCTAGTACAGCAGCTAAAGCTTGCAAAGTAGTTCTAATAATATTTATTTCTGGCTGTTGTGCAGTTAACTCGGCACCGCCAGTTTGTGTGTGGAATCTTAACATCATTGATTCTGGTTTTTTAGCACCAAACCATTCTTTCATTATTTTGGCCCACATTCTCCTTGCCGCCCTAAACTTTGCCACTTCTTCAAAAATGTTAGTATATCCAGCGAAGAAGAATGAGAGTTTAGGCGCAAATTCATCTACTGGAATTCCTCTTTCCATTGTCTTTCTTACATACTCAATTCCATCTGCTAGTGTAAATGCTACCTCAAGTATCGCATCAGCACCAGCTTCTCTAATGTGATATCCACTAATACTTATTGGATACCACTTTGGTATGTTTTTAGCTGAATATTCTATTAAATCTATTGCATATCTCATAGACGGTTCTGGCGGATATATAAAGTTTTTCCTCGCTATATATTCTTTTAGAATATCGTTCTGAACTGTTCCATCTAAAACTTTCTTGTCAATTCCTCTTGCTTCAGCTGTAGCTACATACATTGAAAGCAATTCTATTGCTGTGGCATTGATTGTCATTGACGTAGTTACCTTATCTAAAGGTATGCCACTCATCACTATATCCATTTCTTTCCAATGGAACATTGAAACTCCAACAACACCAACTTCTGTAAACGCTAAGATATGATCAGGATCTAATCCTAACTGTGTTGGTAAATCAAATGCCATACTTAAACCAGTTTGTCCTGCTTGTAGTAATTTTCTAAATCTTTCATTTGTGTCTTCAGCGGATCCAAATCCTGCATATTGTCTAATTGTCCATAATCTTCCCCTATACATTGTAGGGTAAATTCCTCTGGTAAAGGGATATTCACCTGGAAAACCTATTTTTTCGGCATAAGAACCTTTAAGGTCTAATGGTGTGTATAATCTCTTAACTTCAATTCCCGAGGGAGTAGAAAATGATTGTTTTCTTTCAGGTCTTTTGCTCAACCATGGCTTTAGAACTTTTTCCTCCCACTGCTGGTAACTTTCTTTAATTTTCTCCTCAGTATCCAAATCTAAATCCCGCATTTATATATGTTTAAACACTTAAAACTTTTGCTTTTTTAAACAAACTTTTAAGTCAAAAATGTAAAAATACAATTGATGGAGACACAAAATATAGATCATATAGGTATTGCTGTGGAAAATATAGAGGAAGCAATAAAATTTTATACTGAAAAGTTGGGAATGAAGGTTGTACATAGAGAAGTGCTGGAGGACAGAGGCTTAAAGGTTGCATTTTTAACTGGTAAAGAAGGCGAAACAGCAATAGAATTATTAGAACCTATTAACCATGAAGATATGAATAATACTGTAGCTAAATTCATTAAAAATAGGGGTCAAGGTTTACATCATTTAGCTATAAAAGTTGAAAACATAGAGTCTTCACTTAAGGAGTTAGAATCTCAAGGAATTCAGTTAGTTGATAAAAAGCCAAGACCTGGTGCTAGAGGGCATTTAGTTGCGTTTGTTCACCCTAAGAGTGTGATGGGTGTTTTACTGGAGTTAGTTCAGCCGAGAGAATAAATGATTTTTTTAACTTCAGTTTGATATATATTATTGGGATCAACAATGTCAAGGAAATATAGAGATCCTTTCGATTTATTTGATGAACTTTTTAGAGAAATAGAGGAGGAATTTGAGAGATTTGAAAGAGAGTTTATGAGATTAGGTAGTGAAGAAGGTGCTAAAGTTTACGGTCCTTACGTTTATGGATTTAGAATAACAGTAGGGCCAGACGGAAAACCAAAAATTGAAGAATTTGGAAACGTAAGGAATTTTAAGGGGAAACCTATAGTAAGTGAAGAAAGAGAACCATTAGTTGATGTTATAGAGAAAAATGATGAAGTTAGAGTGATAGCTGAAGTACCTGGCGTGAATAAAGATCAGATTAAAGTAAAAATTTCTGGAAATAAGTTGATCATACAAGCACAAGGTGAAGATAGAAAGTATTATAAAGAGGTAGAATTACCTACTGAGGTTGATGATAAAAGTGCTAAAGCTACGTATAATAATGGTGTATTACAAGTAATTTTGAAGAAGAAACAGCAACAAGAAGCTGGTACCGAAATTAAGGTTGAGTAGAATTATCTAGTTTTTTTATAACTACTTTTTCGCTTTGAATAAAGCTTAATCCACTAGGATCTTCTATGATCAATGTAAATGGTTTTTTACCCTCTTTTGCTTCAAATATATCTTTACACGTTTTTTCATTACACTCATTTATTTGATCTATAATGATTTCTAATATACCTTCCACGGTTGTTATAATTCCTTGATAAGCAGAGCCAGCTGTTATCTCAACACCTAACTCTGGAATTATTATGCTAGCAAACGCTGATCTATATACGATAGTATTTAGATCGTTTTCTGTCTCAATTTTATATTCTAACTTTATAGGAGTTAGTGTTTCGAAAGGTTTTACATCTCTTACTCTGAACCCACAATTTTCACACTCCCAAACTGATAATTCTAACTTGCCTACCTTAGGAGCCTCATAAACGTACTCTTTAATTACTAGAGTCTCTTTATGGCATACCGGGCAAATGTGTTTTCCTTCATATAGTAATTTAGGCTCACTCATTTATCTTCAATTATAAAATTTAAACCCTAGTACAAATTATTTATTGATAAAAGTGGTGAGATGAACTATCCTAGAGAAAGTGAAGATGGTAAGATTGAGTATAAACTTATTCTTACCAGTAAGGATGAAAGTAGATTACAAGAGTTAGCGTCTCAAATGAAGTATAGATTAGAAGAAGGAGGAGGAGAGGCTTTCTATATAATTGGTGTAAGCGATAATGGTGAAGTATTAGGATTAACAGAAAACGAGTTGAATAAGAGCTTAGAAATTCTTTCAAAAATATCATCCATTATTAATGCAAAGATAGTTCATGTAAGGAAAGTAGAAGCAAAAAAAGGAAAATATATTGCTGAAGTTTTAGTTAGAATTCATAGAGACAAAATACCGGTACAAGTAAATATTGCAGTCATGGGTCATGTGAATGCTGGCAAAAGCACTTTAACTGGAGCTCTTATTTTTGGAAAATTAGACGATGGCAATGGTACTTTGAGAGCAATGGTAGCCAAACACGTCCATGAAGTAATATCAGGTAGAACTTCTTCCATAACACTAAGAGTTCTTGGCTTAAAAGATAATGGTGAAGTAGTAAATTGGAACTTACGAGACCCGTTAGACGAAGCTGATGTAACACTAAATAGTTCTAAAATTATACGTTTAGTAGATTTAGGTGGTCATGAGAGATATCTAAGAACTACACTTAAAGGTTTGTTAGGTTACGAGATCGATTATGTTATGCTCGTTGTAGGATCAGATGACGGTTTATCAGCTATGGGGAAAGAACATTTAGCAGTAGCATCTATTTTACATTTTCCAATTTTTATTGTTATAACTAAAATTGATAAATATCCAAAAGAAAGAATTAATGAGATAATAACTGATATAAGAAATGTTCTAAAAATCCCTGGAATAAATAGGCTTGTAATTGAGGTGGAGAGTGACGAAGATTTGTTAAATGCGATTCTTGCTATGAGAACTGGAAGAGTAGTTCCAATATTTAAAGTCTCTAATGTAACTGGAGAAGGGCTATCTTTGCTTATAAAGTTTCTAAATATGTTACCTCCTAAAAATAAAGTAGAAAAAGTAAGCATTTCGCAACCTCCCTTAGTTTATATTGATGAGATATATAACGTAACTGGCGTTGGAACTGTTATTTTGGGCTCTGTTATACGCGGGAGTGTAAATACGAACGACATTTATTATATTGGTCCTACAAAGTTTGGTGAATTTAAACCAGTCAAAGTAAAGTCTATACAGCTAAATAGAATTTTTGTCGATACTGTTTATTCCGGCAGTATTGCAACTTTTGCAATACAAGGAGTTGAAAAAGATACGTTGAGAAAAGGCATGGTGCTAGTCAAGAATGATCCTAAAGCTCATAAGAAATTTAAGGCAAAAGTAATAGTACTTCATCATCCAACAACAATAAGAGAAGGTTATGTAGCAACATTACACCTTTACACTATAAGACAAGCTGTAAAATTTGAAAAAATAACTAAGAAATATTTACGTACTGGTGATTCCTCAGAAGTTGTTCTATCTTTTCTTTACAGGCCAGAATACATAGAGAAAGATCAAATATTTGTGTTTAGAGAAGGAAGAACAAGAGGTCTAGGTATAATAACTGAATTACTAGATTAGCTTACTGCTTGTGCCGTACACTCTAAAATTTGTTTAGTTAATTGTGAGACGTGTTTTTCAACAAAGTTTTTTAATGCGGGGATTTGAACATCAACTTCGTAATCAACATCATAAATTAATTCATGATTCTGAATTCTAACTAAACTTCTTACTGTAGCTTTTACTCCAGCGCCTAATATTTCTATAACAGTTTCAGACCAATTATCTCCTTTATTAAAAGATTTGACTTCACCATCAGTTTCAATAGTTAAGAACCCTATTCTGCTTTTTGCTACAAATCTATTTTCCTCGATATCCTCAATACCTGGAACACAACGCAGTAAATTGTAATAACTAGAAATAAAAATTTCGGCTTTCTTTATATCATTTATTTTTATTTTTCCTTGTAATTTCATCTATTACTCGCCTTTGTTTTAATACATTCAAATAAATCATTTAAAATTTTATTAACGGCAGAATCCATTAATCTAGCTCCTATTGAAGCTAATATACCACTCACTTTTACATCAGCAGAATACTTAAGCCTAGTAGGATTGTCTATTACAGTAACTAAAGCATTTATATCTACATTACTATTTAATCCGTTACCTTTCGCTACTAAAGTAACAGTTTTATTTTCTTTATCTATTTGGACGAATTTTACTGAAGCTTTATAATCTCCTTTTATAAACCCAATGCCGGTAGAGCCTACGACTTTATATTCATCTCCTTCTTTGTTTAGACTTTTTAGACCTGGAAAACATGATGCTATTTTTTCTGGGCTTGTAACATATTCCCATAATTCTTGGGAAGAGATAGGAACTTGAACTTCCCCTTCAAATTTCATAAACTATTATAACAAATAGTAGTATTTATGAGAATTGGTGCTGTTGTACTAGCTGCAGGAGAAGCTAAACGATTTGGCAAAAATAAGCTTATCCAGAATTTTATGGGAAAACCGATCATAATAAGAGTTATAGAGTCAGTCAGTTTTTTAGATAGAGTAATAATTGTTGGTAAATACATAGAAGAATTGATACCATTTTTAAAGAATGAAATAGTTATCTATAACCCTAAATGGATGCTGGGTATAAGTGAATCAATTAAGCTTGGGGTTAGGTTCTTCCAAGATTATGATGGTGTCTTAATAGTACTAGGAGATATGCCCCTATTAACTTCAGAGACTATAAGAAAAATTATTGTAAATTTCAAAGAAAATTGTTCGGCTGTTGTTCCAGTGTATAATAATATTAGAGGAAATCCAGTTCTAATTTCAAGAAAATTATACGAACAAGTTTTTTCATTATCTGGAGATATAGGAGCAAGAGAAATATTGAAAAAGAGAAGTGATTTGTGTTTTGTTGAATGTGGAGTAGAAGTTGTTACTGATGTTGATACGGAGTCTGACTTAACTTCTCTGCAGCAGCCTTAATAGCTTTTACAATATTTTGATATCCAGTGCATCTACACAGGTTCCCAGATATGCCTTCTCTTATTTCTTCCTCTGTTGGATTAGGTTTTTCCCTAAGTAGCCAATAAGCTTCCATTATCATACCAGGGGTGCAATACCCACATTGTAATGCGTGATTCTCCCAGAAAGCTTCTTGTATTGGATGAAGTTTTCCATCTTTAGTTAATCCTTCAACTGTAAGTATTTCTGCTCCATCTGCTTCTACTGCAAGCACTGTGCATGATTTTACTGATTTTCCGTTCATAATTACCGTACAAGCACCACAATTTGAAGTATCACAACCAATATGTACTCCAGTAAATCCTAATTCTCTAAGTACATGAACTAATAATCTTCTAGGTTCAACTTCAGTCTCGTACTTTTCGCCATTTATCTTTAATGTAATTTTTACTTTTTGATCATTATTGATTATTTTCATCTGTCTCACCTCTTTAACGCTGTAAGAATAGCTCTCTTAGTTAAAACTTTTACCATCTTTTTCTTATATTCAGCAGAGCCTCTTAAATCTGAAGTGGGGTTTGCACTCTCCATAGCTCTTGTTGCCGCTTTTTCAATTATCTCGTCATTTAACTTTTTACCGAGTAACTCTTCTTCAGCACCTTTTGCTCTAACAGCTACATTATTTACTGCTGTTAATCCAATTCTAACATCTTCAATCACATCACCAGATAATTTTAGGAGTAATGCTACGCCAACTATAGCAAAATCTCCAGCTCTTCTTTCTAGCTT
Source organism: Sulfurisphaera ohwakuensis (assembly GCF_009729055.1). Classification (GTDB taxonomy): domain Archaea; phylum Thermoproteota; class Thermoprotei_A; order Sulfolobales; family Sulfolobaceae; genus Sulfurisphaera; species Sulfurisphaera ohwakuensis. Next base: position 415,218 of record NZ_CP045484.1, read on the forward strand.
TTGATAAGAGAATTTGTAACCTTCAAATGTTGGAACCTGAATTTCAGTAACAAGTTCACCTGGATTTAAATCTGGAGTGAACATGTCCTTTGCAAATGATTTAAAGTCAACCACTCTGTCTCCTTTTCTCCTTGTAATTTTTACTTTTGCATCCATTGCAATGAGAGCTGCTGGATAATCTGCAGAAGGATCTAAATGAGAAATACTACCCCCTATTGTTCCCATATTTCTTACTTGCGGATCTCCAATGTTACTAGCTGTTTCACTCAGTAGAGGTATTGATGATTTCGAGATGTTATAATGCGTAGTTAATGCTCCGATTTTATATAAGTTACCATCTTTAGTAATATAACTTAAATTAGAGAATCTTCTGATTTCTACAATATATGAAGGCCTTATTAATCTTAGTTTTAGCATTGGTATTAAACTATGACCACCAGCTAATGGTCTAGCGTCTTGATGTTCTTCTAAGAACTCTAAAGCTTCGTTTAGATTATCTGGAATAACATATCCAAACTTTGGCGGATACACAAAATTAGGTAACAAACTTATTTAATATATTTTTCTGGTCTCTTTTTGAATTCAGCCATGCACATCGGACTACAAAAATAATAAGTTTTTCCCTTATAGGTAAACTTATAAGGAGTGGAATCTTCTACATCCATTCCACAAACAGGATCTTTAATTTTCATATTTTTAAAGTTCTCATATAATGTTTTTAAGTTAACTTCCAAAGTTTCTCTCTTAATTTCACAACATCTCCAACAACAATTATTGCAGGAGGTCTTATTTCATGGTCTATTATTAGTTTAGATAAGTCTTTTAGCCTTCCCGTTATAACTCTTTGTTTTTCAGTTGTACCGTTCTCTATAATAGCTACATATTCCTCATAATCTCTCACTGAGAGTAAAATTCTCTCTAATTGTTCTATTACGTGAATCCCCATCAAGATTATTAGAGTTCCTTCTCTTGGAATATAACTTGCATCAATGATTTTATTATCAGCCCTAGTCCCTGTAATTACTGTAAAGCTAGAGGAGTTTGTTAATCTGCTTGTAACTGGAATGCCCGCATAAGCCGGCACTGCAATAGCACTACTTACTCCCGGAACTACTTCGCATTCAATTCCGTGAGATAGTACGTAAATACACTCTTCTTCTCCCCTTCCGAAAACATAAGGATCTCCCCCCTTTAATCTCACAACAATGCTATTTGTCTTTGCTTTTTCTACTAAGAGTTCATTTATATAATCTTGAAGTTTTGAGTCCCCTATCTCTTTTCCTACATATATAAGCTCTGCTTTTGTATCTTCTAATAACGTCTTTGGAACTAATCTATCATAAATAATTACATCAGCCTTTTTTATCAAGTTATAAGCCTTAAGTGTAATTAGCTCAGGATCTCCTGGACCTGCACCTACAATAAAAACCTTTCCCATCAAATTGCCTTTACTTTTTTAATTATATAAACCCCAAATAATATTCCTTCAGGAAATTTCAGACCGAACACTAGAAGTAGTATATAATTTACAATGATGGTTTCTGGGAAACCAAACATGTTGGCTGCATCATAAACTATAAAGAAGTATAAAATATCAGCTAAAAAACCTAGACTATATATTATTATCTTCTCTATAAACTTAAATGATGATATAAAATAGCCTATTAAAAATCCGGCAATAGCCATAGAAGTAAATGATCCAGCAAAAAGTATCTGATTTTCTTCTTCAATCCTAAACATATATGGTGTCAACCAAGGGATTATAATTGCTAAACTTAGTACAAAGGCTATTATTGAGTATTTTCTTAATGCTATTGAAATTACTGGTATTCTCTCACCTTGATCGTCTTCTACGTATTTATCCTTACTAGATGAATTTAGTACATACCATCCTAGAATTCCACTACCCAAAATAGGCCCTTGATAGGAGAGTAACTTTATTATTGGATCTCCAAATACATAAACTATAACTGAAACAAGAAGAATTACTAAACTACTATATTTGGCCAATGCAAGATAGTTCATAAATATATAAACTAATTCACTTCTAAAATGCTTTTTCATTGGCTTAGACAATTTAACTTAGATTGTAAAAAATCTATTAAGACCTAAGTGATTTATGGAAGATATACTTTGTATACGATTTTATCCCCTTCATCAGATTTTGATAATATTTTAACTCCTTTTTCCTTCATAGCTTCTGCCCACATTTCAACTTGATCCGCTTGTAATCCCTTTAACGCTATAATTTCAATCTCCTGATTCCCTCCTTCACTAAGCCAAAACCTCATTATACTTAGAGCAGGAGAGTTACTTCCACACTTAGTATCACTTTGTCTTAAATCTAGTACTTTCATCAATATATCATCTCAGAACTAATATTTAGGATCTTTTCATCTTCAAGGAAATAAATTCTATTCCAATTATCTCTTTTCATTTTATAAATTATTGATGATAAAATAACTCTAATGTTACAGAACGCACCTACGCATCCAGTCTCTTCTACTATCGTAAAATCAATCAATTTATATAGTTTATTTTCTCTCTCGTCACCAGAAGATAATATTATAATATTTCTATTTCTTGAGGAGAATATAGGAGAATGCATAAATAATTCGAGTCTTTCGTAATTAGATGGTATACCAAAAACCTCAGCCATTTTTAAACTACTGAAATATGCTACGCCATAATTTTCCGATTTACCTATAAAGAAGGGACTATTATCTAGATTAATAACCTTATTTACTCTCTCTTTATCTTCTTCAAATCTAAACATAGAATAAAGAGCTGATAATGACATTAGGAAGGATAAAAAACCTGGAAGTTTAGCTTTGGACCTATAAGGTAATATAACGACGTCATTAACTTCTTTAGCGAGTGGTGATTCCGAATTTGCTGTAATTCCAATAACCTTAACACCCTTACTTCTTAACTTTTTAGCTAGAATTACGTTATACCTTGTTTTTCCAGAGACAGATACGATAACAGTTGGTTTAGTAATATTAACCTCTAATGCCTCATAAGGGTCTAAAACTGTTATTTTCCTCTTACTTTTCCCTTCTATGACTAAACCGCTAGCGTAAGAATCTCCAGATCCTACTATATACGCCTCATCTAGTTGAATATGAGAATCTACTTGATAGTTAGTATTTAATTCCTCCTCGAGTAACTTGATATAGTTCATATAATATTATTTAGGTGTTGTTCAAATGAAAAGCATAATTAGAGCTGGAATAGCGTTAGGGGCAGATAATCCCTTAAAGAAAGTATACGTTGGTGTTAATGAAGGAAAAATAGAAGTTGTAAGTAATGAAGAGTTAGCTGGTTATGAGGATGCTGAGTTAGATATAGGCGGATGGGATAGGCTTCTATCACCTGGATTTATTTCTATCCATACTTTCATTACTTTATATCCTTTTAGATTTAGAATATTTTATGGAAAAATTAATGCTAATGATCTTCTTTCAGTTATGAGTAATAATGATGTATATCATTTAGCTCTTTTAGGGGCATATCATTTGTTAAGATCCGGCGTTACCACTGTTGTATTTAGCGATAAATATCCAGACCCCGTAGCTAGAGCTGTAACTAATGTAGGTTTAAGACCAATTATTGCTATTCCGGTAGGGTGCAATAACTCTCCAGATGATTGGGAAAAGGAGTTTAAGGCAATGTATAACAGATGGTCACATTCTGGAAGTAACAACGTTATTTTAAAACTATGTGACCAAAGCCTTAGTAAAGAGGTTTTTGACGTAGCAAAAAGTACTAACATAGTTGTACTAGTTGAACGAACTGTTAATTTATCAAGTTTTAGAAAAGATGAGTTGCCGGAAAATATAATAGCACTTGGAGGTGGATCAAGAAGTGATCTTGATTATATAAAGAAATATAAGATATATTTATCTTTCACCCCTTCGTTAGAAATCTCTAGGTTTCCATTAAGTGAATATAAACCATCTTTGGCATTAGACCTTGTTCCTTCATTTGATATAAGACAAGAGATTGCCTTAGCTTCAACTAGATTAATGTTAACACCTGAAGAAGCTTTTAGATCGATAACCATTTGGGGTCATCAGCAACTTGGTTTAAACGCCGGCTATTTAGGTATTAATAGTGATGCTGACTTGATTATCTATGAATATAGAGAACCGCCAGCTTTTCCATTAGATTATAATTCCCCCTATGAATCCTTGATATATTCTGGTTATAACATAGAAACTGTATTTGTAGGTGGAGAAAGCGTATTAGATGGTGGAGTACCTCTAAATGTGGGATTAAAGGATGTAGAAGAAGGATTAAGGAGGGTAGAGGAAATTGATAAAAGACTTGGTGAAAGAATTAGGTCTCTGGAAAAGAGTAGAGATAATAGGTGATATAGCAGTAATAGGAATACCTTTTGATAAAACCCCAGAAGATGTTAAGCCATTTGCTGAGGAATTACTTAGGAAGCTTACATATATTAAGGCAGTTTGGGGAAGATATAGGGATACCCATGGTGATTATAGATTATCTACGTTAGTTCATTTGGCTGGTGAAAAAAGAAGTGAAACTATATATAAAGAGCATGGTTGCAGGTACTTTTTAGATATAACAAAGGTCTTTTTCTCTGCTAAATTGTCATATGAGCACCTAAGGATAGCTAAGGAAGTAAAAAGTGGTGAGATAATTATAAATATGTTCGCTGGATATGGACCTTTTTCTATCCTATCTTATATCTTAGGAAAACCAAAGATTGTTTATTCTATAGATATTAATCCTTTTGCATATTACTATATGATGGTTAATATTGATCTTAATAAAGCGTACGGTGTTATTCCAATATATGGTAATGCTTTCGAAAAAATAAATTATTTACCAACAGCTGATAGGATAATTTCCCCTTTGCCAGAGAAAGCTGAAGAAGCTTTTAAAGTAGCGTGGGATCATGTGAAAAGTGGTGGAATAGTTCATTTATTTACTGAAGTAGAGGGTGAGGATCCTTTAAACAAGATAAAAGATATGTATCCAAACGTGATTTTTGCGAGGATTGTGAGAAGTGTAAAACCAAAAGTTTATCATGTAGTTGTAGATATAAGAAAATAATGGATATTTACACAATAATGTTATTAGGTTATCAAGTTTCTCAGAAAAAGACTATCAGTGCTGGTATATATACGATTAAATTTCATAGAAGAAGGAAAAATAACACATACATGTACATAGTAGAATTAGAAATTGAAGGAAAAGTAATAGAAAGAGGAATTTTTAGTGAATATTCTAACGCGGTAATATATGCTGGTGAGATTTTTAGCCGTTTTCGTTAATGCTTATAAATTGAATAAGTTAATTAGTTGTGAGAAAGTTGCTTAGAGACGAAGTCCTCGAAGTTCTAAAAAGTGGAAGGGTAGATTACGTTAGAGTAGTATTTGCTGACATTTTAGGAAACAGTAGAGGAAGGTCTTTGAGAAGGATTGAGTTTGAAAAATCATTAAATAAAGGTATAGAGTATTCAGAAGCACTTCTTTATCTTGATTATAAAGATACTCCAATAAAGCAAAGATATGGTGATATTTTTGCAGTTCCAGATATAAGTACATTCGTATTAATACCATATTTAGAGAGAACAGCCAGAGTATTATCTTTCTTGACTACACAAGATAATTCTCCTCATCCCTTATGCACAAGATCGTTATTAACAAGATCAATTGATAAACTTGGTGAACTTGGTTATAATATCAAAGTTGCTTTTGAACCTACTTTCTACCTAATTAATTTCAAAGATGGGAAGCCAGTTCCAGCAGATGAAGCTAGAGCGTTCTCATCTGAAGGACTTATGGAACAACAGAATTTTCTTAGAGACCTTATTAAATATTTAGAAAGTGTAAATATTCAAGTTCAATATATAAATAAGCATTATGCACCAGGGCAATACGAAATAACTTTCAGTATGGGTGAGGCATTAGAAGAAGCAGATTCCTTGATTACAGCTAGAGAAATCATTAGAGATACTGCGAGACTATACCATTTATATTCAACATTCATGCCAAAACCATTTAAAGAGTACCCAAGTAGTAGCATGGATATTTACATAAAATTGGTTGACACACAGAATAAGTCTGTAGGTGTTGATACTTCGGATCCTAGAGGATTAGGATTAAGCAAGATACTATATTCTTTCTTAGCGGGTATATTAGAACATATTTCCTCTATACTGGCTATAGCTGCCCCAACCATAAATTCTTATAAGAGATACAGAGAAGTAGTTACACCCAATGTTGCTGGTATAGGGAATGAAAGACATTTTATAATTAGAATACCATCTACATATAGAGATTTAGGTGTTTTCGAATTTAGATTAGCTGATCCCTTAGCTAATCCATACTTATTACTTTCATCGATGATATTTGCTGGGATTGATGGAATAGAGAAAGGACTTGATGTTGATGTTAACTATGAAGTTAGCACTCTTCCGACAAATCTTAAGGAGGCGTTATATAAGCTCGATAGTGATACAAAACTAAAATATTACCTTGGAAAAGAATTAGTAGATACCTTCATTGAATTGAAGAAGAAAGAAATTGAAGATTACGAAAAAGAAATAACAGAGTGGGAAATTAATTCTTATCTTAAGTCTGGATGGTAATATGAAAGCTGCTGTCTTCAGAGAAATAGGTAAACCATTAAGCATAGAAGATGTTCAGTTGCCCCGTTTAGAGTCCGATAAGGAAGTATTATTAAAGGTTAAAGCTACTGGTGTTTGTCATGGGGACTTACATGTAATAATGGGAGACTGGCAACACGAAGTACCCGTTAACACCCCAATTATTTTAGGTCATGAAATAATAGGTGAAGTAGTTGAAGGAGGAACAAAATTCCAAAAAGGGGATTTAGTTATGGTATACAATGCTTTTGGTTGTAAAGAATGTAAACATTGCAAGGCGGGGTATTATCAATTCTGTGAAAGAGTAAAAGTGTTGGGAGTTCATTTAAATGGGGGATTCGCAGAATATGTGAAAGTACCCGATGAAGATTTCCTTATGAGAGTTGAAGGTAACCCAATTCAATTAGCCCCTTTGGCAGATGCTGGAGTAACAGCATATAGTGCAACTAGAGGTATAAAAGAAGGTGATAAGGTTTTAGTTGTTGGGACTGGAGCTGTTGCACTTTTAGCAATACAAATTTTAAAAAGTCTTAAAGCTGAGGTAAGTGTAGTTAGTCGTAATCCAACAAGGTTGGCTAAAGCTGAAGAACTTGGTGCTGACCATGTATATTATAGGAAAAAAACTTTTCCATCATTATATACCTCTATAGTAGGAAAAAAATTTGATTATATTATAGATTTTGTGGGATCTGACGAAACTCTTGATGAAGTAGCATGGCTTTTAGATAGAAGAGGTGAACTTAGAATAGTAGGCGAATTTGGAGGACAATTATCCATTCCAGAACAATTATTAGTGTTAAGAGGACTTAAAGTACAAGGAATTCTTTATGGTACTATGGATGATATGAAAGGGGTAATTAATCTTTATAATTCTGGTAAGTTAAAAACTCTTGCCGTACCTTATTATCTAGATGAAATAAATGATGCCTTAAATGATTTAATGCAAGAGAGAATTTTGGGAAGGGCTGTTATAATTCCTTCTTAGCTCTAAAAATGAATGGTTTTTCGCCAGAAATTTCAATATTCACATTAAGAAACTTTTTGATAATCTCTGAATTAGTTCTTGCATGAGATGTGAGTTCAGAACCTATATATTCGCCATAATATAATGAAGCATATAGCATTAACATATCGCTCATGTGTTTATCGATGGTAGCGTTGCTTATAATTTCTTCATAAATAGATTTAGCTGCTTCTTCACCTACTATTTCAGCCCTTTTACCCTTTTCTCCTAAAGAGTCGGAACCAAGAAAAGTTTTTTCAAAAATCGCTGTTAATGCGATACCGGAGCCCTTACTTCTTTCATTCTCTCTAACATCAATTTCTATTTCTATTGGAATCTTTATTTTTGAGAGAAGAAATTCTTTAGCTGACTTAGCTTGTCTCTCAGCTATGTGTGATGGTAAAGATGATACGTGGGAGATCCCTTTTATCATTAATAACTCTCCTCTCTCCATTAAAGAGAATGAAGACGGGTTTCCTTTTACTTCTGTAATTTTGACTTCTCCTCCTCCTTCTGGGTAATGTCCTCTCCTAATAAGTATTAAATTTACTCTAATTCCTATTTTTTCTAACAGAGAGAGAAAGGTTAATCGTATATAATCTATTGAAGGAGATTTAGGAACATCTGTACCTCCTTTAATGGTAACTTTTATATTCCTATTAATTAATAAAGGCAGTATTGTTTGTAGAATTAAGGTTACACTTCCCGCAGTTCCTACGTCAAATTCAAAGTCTCCTTTTTCTACTATATCTTCCGGTTCGAAAACTAGTTCAGTTGATCCTACAAAGTCTCCTTTTACTTTAGCATTAGTTAATTTTTTAACTGCCTCAACAGCTGTAAGATGCTGTCTTTGTAAACCAGGTTTTGGTCTATTTGCTCTAATTTTATATATTCTGAATGGTTTCTTAGTTAATGCTGAGAGTGTTAAAGATGTTCTTAAAATTTGTCCTCCCCCTTCACCAAATGAACCGTCTATTTCAATCATGACTGGTGAATATAGGAATGCGTGTGAAAATAAATGCTATTGCCAATATTATAGGCACAGAAGAGCTAATAATTATTCCAATTACCCGAAACGGTGATTTCGTATTAGCATTAAATTTTTATGAAGACGTTGAAGGAGGAAGACTAGCTAGATTTGTTCTAGTTTATGATAAATTCGGAGAAATTGATTATATGGAGACTATAATAAGGGGGGATAAGGTTATTGTTACAGCTGAGGGAATAGAAGAAGATTTCAAAAAGATCAGTAACTTAATAAAAATAGATAAGTATCTGAAAAGTAACAGAATACCTTTATTTGTCAACATAAGCGTGCTAAAGGATACTAATATTAATGAGAGGGGTGTTAAAGGTTTTATAAATTATGTTGCTAAATTTGGAAGAATTGATGCTACTAAAGTGAGAAATGCTGTTCAGTTAACTATTGAAGAAAACGTCTAATCCCTTCGATTTGTATATATTATCAAATCTTACTCCAACTCTTCTAACTAATCTACTATCTTTTTGTAAAATTTGTTTTAATAATTCAATTGATTCTGTATAAGCTCTTTCTTTGCTTATACCAGATTTAAAAGTTTTACTTTTACTTACGATGTCTAAGTCTTGCATGATAGTTACCACAGTCATTCTCTTAGGTATACCTTCTATTTTGTTGTATGCTTCATCTATAGCCTTTTTCAGATAAGGTTCTATCACTTTTATATCTCTAGTATTTTTAGGTAATGTCAAATATCTTCCATGCGGTACCCTTTCTTTATTTAATACCGGCTCAAAATAAGAGTTTGTGGCTAATCTATAAAGATAAAATGCCTTAGCTTCCCCTATCTCTTCTTTTAATTTATCAAATGAAACAGATAAAATATCTATCAACTTATTTACACCTAATGAATGAAGTCTTTCAGAAATAACATTACCTACACCAGGAACCTCATCTATATCAATACTTTTGATGAACTCCTCTATTTCGTCTGGTTTTACTACTCCTAATCCATTTGGTTTTACTCTATCTGCAATGATTTTTGCAAAAACCTTATTTGGTGCGATTCCAACTGTTACTGTAATCTTTTCCTTCTCCATTATTTCTCGTTTTAATTTTTTTCCTAATTCTATCGCCTCTTCAAAATTTTTCACCTTGCTAGTTATATCAATGTAGGCCTCGTCTATGCTAGCTATTTCAATTTTATCCGAATAGCTACTGATTATGCTCATTATTCTATTAGAAACCTCAGTATATACTTCTTTGTGCATTGGAACGAATATTGCATTTGGTGCCAATTCCATTGCTCTTGATATAGGCATTCCAGCTTTTACTCCCAACTTCCTAGCTTCATAATTAGCTGTCGCTACAGCTCCACTTTTCTCATTTCTACCAGAATAAACACAGACTATAAGAGGTTTTCCTTTATATTGAGGATTTAAAACCTCCTCTACTTGAGCAAAGAAATAATCAAAATCCACAAACAATATTATCATATACATTTTACCTTAGGCTCATAGATTTTTAGTGCTTCATGCACTTCATTAAGATTTGGTGAGCTTATTCCGCCAAGCCTTTGTATCTTAATTGCAGATGCGGTCACAGCTAATTTTAATCCTTCTTCAATACTTAATCCTTCTAAAAGGGAGTAATTGAACGTAGCGTCAAAAACATCTCCTGCACCAGTCGTATCTACAATATTGTCTACTTTATATGCTTCAACATAGCACTCTTGATTTTCAGTAATTATTTTCGCTCCTTTTTCTCCCATTTTAATTACAATGATTTTAGCTCTAATCTTATCTAAATTAATTGCCTTACTTTCTTTCTCATTTAGGTAAAGTACATCAACATCTACTTCATTAACATCTTTACTGAAGGGGCCAGGGTCATAAGAGATTAATCTTGCCATCGGATCTCTCACAACTATGTTTGGAGGAACTGAGGCAAAATGGATAGTATCGAAAAGTCCAAAATACTTTTTCACGTCTTCTTGGGTAATTAATGTTGAAGCACCAAGTTTTCTTACCATAGAAATCTTGCCATTCTTTCTTAAGAATATTAATGCCATACTTTGTGGAGCATTAGTCTCTTCTACATAATCAAGCCCTACACCCATTTCAGCTATACTCTCCATTAGACTCTGAGTTATAGTGTTTTTCCCTACTTTTGCTAATAACTTGCTACTATGCCCTAACTTTGTTATAGCTACAGCATAATTTACTGCAGCACCACCTGGCATAATTTCCATTAAATCAGTAGTTAGAAACTCATCTGTATCAGGCATTTTTTCGATATTTACAATAATATCTATATTAAATCTACCCACTGATAAATGTATAGGTTTCATATCTCAAACCTCAGACAGCCGCCACTTCAGCACATATCAGTACCAAAGGTCTTCATCACTACATATAATTTTCATGTTAGTAACTTAAAAGGATAATCTCAAAAGCTTATAGTAATATATAATATAACGAATATGGCAGAGATTAGAGAGATAAGAAAGATTGAACGCGAAAGAGCAAGTATTCATAGTCATATTTCTGGATTAGGTTTAGATGAAAAAGGAAAAGCCAAATTTAAGGCTGATGGTCTAGTTGGGCAAACAGAAGCACGTGAAGCAGCAGGTATTGTAGTTCAACTTATCAAACAAGGTAAAATGGCCGGAAAAGGGGTATTATTCGTAGGCCCTCCTGGAACTGGAAAAACGGCCTTAGCTGTTGCAATAGCCAAAGAGCTTGGAGAAGACACACCCTTTACTACAATGAATGCTTCTGAAGTTTACTCAACAGAGTTAAAGAAGACAGAAATACTCACACAAGCTATTAGAAAATCAATAGGTGTTAGGATTAAGCAAAGGAGAATTGTTTATGAAGGTGTAGTAAAGGATGTAAAATTAAAAGTAGCAAGAAGTAGATTAAATCCTTATGCTGTTATGCCTAGAGAAGCACAAATAGTTCTAGCTACTAAGGATGAGGAGAAAACACTAAATGTGGGAGATAGCATTGCTGAACAACTAGTTCAACTTAATGTAAAAAAGGGAGATGTAATATGGATCGACGCTCAAACTGGAGAGGTAAGTAAAGTTGGTAAGGCTAAGGGGTTTGAAGGAGCTAAAACTTATGATATAGAAACTATTAGACAAGTTGATATTCCTACTGGCCCGGTTAAGAAGGAAAAAGAAACCACAATAACTGTAACATTACATGATTTAGATTTAAACGTAGCAGCTAGAAATATTTCTATAACAGCGTTATTTAGTTTCTTTACAGAAAGAGAAATAAACAGTGAGATAAGAGAAAGTGTAGATAAATTAGTAAAAGATATGATAAATAGGGGAGAAGCTGAACTCGTACCTGGTGTATTATTTATTGATGATGCACATATGTTAGATATAGAAGCATTCTCATTCTTAACTAAAGCATTAGAAGCTGACCTAGCACCAATATTAATTTTAGCTACCAATAGAGGTATAACAAAAATAAGGGGTACCGACATAGAATCTCCACACGGTATGCCACTAGATCTACTCGATAGATTACTAATAATACCTACAAGACCATATACTGCTGATGAAATAAGAGAAATTCTAAAAATAAGAGCAGACGAAATTGATGTTCATCTAGAAGAGAAAGCGTTAGAGACTTTAACGAAGCTAGGCGTAGAATATAGTTTAAGATATTCCGTCCAGCTCCTTGAGCCTTCTTATGTAATTGCACAAAGAAACGGTAGAAATGTGATAAAAGAAGAAGATGTACTAGAAGCATCGAAATTGTTCTCAGATTTCAGAAGAAGTGTGGAATATGTTAAGGAATACGAGAAATTACTACTAAAATGATGAAAGGCAACGGCACTGAATTATGATGTATTGTTGCCTGGCTGAATACATTTTTCGTATATTTTTTTGTCTATAATATCCCTTAATATTCTATATGTCATACCCCAAATACGATAACCATTAAAATAATATTCGTCCCCATTACCTTTTTCAAGTTTGTTAATATCTGCCCAAAAAGCTGTATCAACTTCTTCTTTTTGAATTTGTAATGTAACTTCCTTATCAATACAACTTACATAAGCTTTAACCAGCATAGTAGGCATATTATTTGGATAATACATACCTAGTTCAATTAAGTTACATGGTCTTATTCCTACTTCTTCTAAACACTCTCTAATTGCAGTGTATGAGCATTCTTCATTTTCTTCTCTTCTTCCTCCAGGTAATGCAATATGACCACTCCAAGGATCATTTTTGTTTTCTTTTCGTTTAATTAAAAGTATTTTACCATTTGCAGAAATAAGAGCAACGACTGCAGCCTTACATTCATTCATATTTATTTAATCTGACCCAAAGCTTATATTTTTGAAAATGAACTTTCAAGTGTGAAAATTGCTGTAATTTATTTTGGAGGTCAATATAATCACTTAATAGTCAAAGACTTAAAATATTTAGGTTTAAATGCTGTTCCTATAACCCCAGAAAAACCGGTTGAAATTCTAAGAGATTATGATTGTATAATTTTTGGCGGAGGTCCTTATTCAGTTATTACAGAGTTAAATAAAATGGGTAATGCTGTAGATTATGTCCTTAAAACTTCTCAACCTAAACTAGGCATCTGCTTAGGTCATCAATTATTAGCAAAGGTTCTAGGTGGTGAAGTAACGAAGGCAACAAAACCAGAGTACGGATTAGTAAAAGTGAATATAAACGATGAAGATACCATCTTAAGAGGATTATCACCATCTATTAATGCCTGGGAAAGTCATACCGATGAAGTAGTCTCTCCACCTCAAGGGTTCAGAATTTTAGCAAATAGTGAAAATGCTAAAGTCCAAGCAATGGTAAATAAGGACAATACAATATTTGGAGTGCAGTTTCATCCAGAAGTTAAGCATACTGAAAAAGGCATAGAAGTATTTAAGAATTTCATAGAAGCTTGCAAGAAATAGTTATGTAATTTTATCCTCATTAGCTTCCTTAATCTTTTGCATAACTTTAGGAGGTAATGCATAATCCTCTCTTCTCTCGTTTATTTTACCTAGTAATACAATTCCTTTTCCTGGCTTAATATCAATCTCCCAAACGTATTTATCATGATTAGTTTGTCTCATTTTTTCTATGAGAACGTATCTATGCAACATTCCGTCCTTTATAGCTCTTCTAAATCTTATTATTCCATCAGCTACATGTTCTACTCCAAATCCAAAGGCTTGTGATGTTGTAATTGCATATTGCGACGTAGCGTAAATAGTAAACTTCCATTTATTTAATACTCTCTTTAAGTAATAACTTATTTTTCTAGCCATAGCAGGTTTATCAAGAAATAGGGCACTTACTGAATCAATAACTAGTCTTGCTCTTCCAGTCCCTAATTTTTGTTTAGCTTCTATAACTTTATTCACTAACTCCTCAGCATTCAGCTCTGTTAAACTCCATTCATCCTCTTTTTCTTTCATTAATGCATCTATGATAATCAGTTTCTTTTCCATATACTCTTCGAAATCCCAATTAAACTGCTTTGCTTGTCTTACAATTGAATCTCTACTTTCCTCAGTAGTAACATATATACAGTTATCTCCTTCCCTAAGTCCCTCAGCAATAAAATGTAAAGAGAAAATAGTCTTCCCAGTACCAGGCTCTCCAGTAACTGCAACAAAGAATCCTTGAGGTATCCCTCCCTCTATAAGTTTATCAAATTCTGGTATACCAGTTGACAGTCTAATCATAATCTTAAAATTTGTGTGTATCCTAATAAATTGTGATGAAGAACAGCGGATCTGCTGAGTGAGGAATGATGTACTGGGTTAGAAAAGGTATAATTGGCGGATCTCCCATACCTTATACAGAAGATGATCTAGATGAATGGAAAAGAGAAGGAGTAAAAAGAATTCTTATCTTACCAGAAGAATGGGAAATAGAAGAAGCTTGGGGTTCAATGGATTATTATTTCTCTCTCTTAAGAGAGAAAGGATTTGAATTTTTACACGAACCAATACCAGATGGTTATGCACCAACTTTCGATCAGTTCCTTAGAATTTATGAATGGCTAAAGAAAGGTTATGCAAATCTTGTTCATTGTGTTGGTGGTATTGGAAGAACTGGAACAATTATAGCAGGGTATTTAATGCTCGAGGAAGATTTAGATAGTGGAGAAGCAATTGAAGAAGTAAGAAATTATAGGCCGGGGGCTGTACAAACTTATGAGCAACAATTATTTCTCTTACAACTTGAAAAGATGAAGGAGAAATGGAGGACTATATTATAGATTTTCTTATAAAATTTCAAGAGTTAATAGCAAAAAATGTGAAAATCCAGCATCTTGGAATAGAAAATGTTAAAAGAATTTGTGGAACAGATATTGCTTATAAGGGAAATATTGGTTATGCTGTTGCTGTAAAAGAAGAAGAAGGAAAAATTGAATATAATCTCGTAAAAGGGGATGTCTTTTTTCCTTATATACCAACATTTCTTTTCATGAGAGAAGCTCCATTGATGATAAAAGCTGTGGAAAAATATGAGTGTGATTTAATTTTAGTAGATGGACATGGCTTAACACATCCTAGAAAGAGCGGGATAGCTACGGTCATTGGTGTTTTATTAGATAAACCAACTATAGGTGTGGCTAAATCTAGGTTAACTGGAGATCTAGTAGTAGAAAATAATATAACTTATGTTATTCTTCATGGTGAAAAGTTAGGTGTAAAAGTAGGAAAGTATTTTTTTAGTATAGGTAATAAGACGGATCTTTCTGACGTAATAGATTTAGCTAAGAAAGGATATCCTACAGTATTGAAACTCGCGGATAAACTCTCAAAAGATTTGAAGAAAAAAGAATAATAAACATGTGTTCGTATTATAAATTATGAAAGTTGAACTACCTCCAATTCCAGAGGAAAAAGAAGTTTTACTTTCTCCTTCTGACACAGCATTACTTATTGTAGATATGCAAAATGATTTCGTAAGAAAGGAAGGTAAATTATATGTTCCTAATGCTGAGACTACAATACCAGCAATAAGGAATCTAATAGATAAGGCAAGAAGTGCAAATGCTCTAATAATATATACTCAAGATTGGCACATGAAAGATGATCCAGAATTTAAAATTTGGGGAGAACATGCACTAGCTGGTACCTGGGGAGCTGAAATAATAGAAGAACTTAAACCAGAAAAAGACGATTTTGTAATAAAGAAATATCGTTATGATGCTTTCTTTGAGACACCCTTAGACTATATTTTAAGGGTTAAAGGAATTAGGAATGTAATAGTAACTGGTACAGTAGCGAATATTTGTGTTTTACATACTGCTGGAAGTGCTGCATTAAGATGGTATAATGTAGTCATGGTAAAAGACGGGATTTCAGCAATAACGGAATTCGACTACTATGCAACACTAAGACAAGTAGATTTTCTATATAAAGGAAAAATTACTGACTCGTCTGGAGTAAAATTTATTACTAGAATGTAGGTTTATTGGTTATGGATTATTACGCTATAGTGCATAATGATTTTGATGGTACTGCATCTGCTGCCGTATATGCTAGAGCTGTAAATGAACTTCCTAAAAAAGTATTTTTTACTGAACCTACTAAGATTCATAACTTTTTGAGTAAGTTGGAATTAAGAGGAGTAAATAACATAATGATAGCAGACATTGGTATTAATGCCTCAACGTTTGATAGTATACTTCAAAGCTTAAAGAGGCTAATTTCACAAGGAGCAAAAATTCAATGGTTTGATCATCATGTCTGGAAAGAAGAATGGAAGAAAACGCTTTCAGATATTGGTGTAGAAGTTTATCATGATACTTCTACTTGTGGTGCTGGAGTTATTGTAAAATATTTAAATCCTAACGATGAGTTTTCTAAGAAATTAGCTAGCGCAGATTGTTCTGTAGATATTTGGTTACATAATGACCCTATGGGAGAGAAACTAAGAAGAGTTGTTGAATCTAACAGAGATTATGGTTGGAAGGAATATCTTATAAAAAAGTTTTATCAAGGAATATTATGGGATGAAGAGTTTGAGAAAATTCTCGCAGATCAAATAGATAAAGAATTAAAAGGATATGAAAAATTACCAAAATATATTAGAGTTCTTAATATAAATGGAAAGAATGTTGTTGTCGCTATAAGATGGAAAGGTCCGCCAGATATAAGTTATGCATCACAGTTCTTAATGAATAGATATAACGCTGTAGTATTTGCTTCTATTAATGGTAAGGCTATATCATTTAGGAGTAATTTGATTGAGGTAAGAAAATATGCAGAAAAGTTAGGTGGTGGTGGACATCCTTTAGCTGCTGGTGCTGGGTTAAAAGCTCCGTTTTGGAGGTTCTTGCTTCATAAATTAGGTTATAGAAAACCTTTGTTAGATTGGGTGAGTAATATTGTAATTAATGTAATTAATGAGATAGGCTATGTACCTTATCAAAGAAAAGACATAAGGGTATAAACATCGATACTCGTCTTCTTAATATATAAACTCATCTATTAACTTTCATTTAAAAATAATTTAAAAACATGAAATGATACTAACTTATAGTGATTCTAAATGGTCAAACTATACTCTAAGTTCCCAGATGTACAAGTATTAACAACAAAAGGTCCAATTGATTTCTACAAAGATATATTTGGAAAAGGAAAATGGTTATTCCTATTCGCTCATCCAGCAGACTTTACACCAGTATGTACAACAGAATTTGTAGCATTCTCGCAAAAGTACGAGGAATTCAAGAAACTTGGCGTAGAACTTGTTGGACTAAGTGTTGATAGTATTTACTCTCATATACAATGGTTAATGGATATTGAACAGAGATATGGCGTAAAAGTACCATTCCCAGTAATAGCAGATCCTGACAAGAAATTAGCAAGAATGTTAGATGCATTAGATGAGGCCTCCGGTCAAACCATAAGAATTGTTGTTCTAGCATCACCGGATGGAATAATCAGATTTGTTGCTCAATATCCAATGGAGTTTGGAAGAAATATTGACGAATTGTTAAGAATAACTAAAGCTGCAATAGTTAACTATAAAGCAAAAGTAGTACTTCCTGCAAATTGGCAACCTGGTCAAGATGTTATAGTACCGCCACCAGCCATATTTGATGAAGCAGAAATGAGAATCAAATTACCAAATGCAAAAGCATGGTACTTATTATTCAAGAAATATGAAGAACTTCCACCAGATCAGAAAGTTTGAATTAATACAATTTTTTTATTAGCTGGTAAAGCTACATTATAAACTCTCACGTTTCTGACTACGCTAAATGTTATTTTTGCATAATGCGCATGGCCATGTATTGCGATATGTGGTAAGCATTCTGCTTCTTCAATAATTCTATCACCTAACTGTGGATAAGCACTCTTTCTTTCCCCAACCACAGTAGAAAAACTTGAGGCATAATGAGTTAATAATATTTTTAGATCTCCCTCTTCACACAACATTTTAAAAATTTTCTCCTTCCTTTTTCTATAGAATTCTTCATCAAATCCGTTAAGTTTTTGCCATTTAGTTGGTTCCTCTAATACACCTTCACTTCCTACTATAGTTACTTTTTTTCCATTGATATCCAATTTAGTAACTTCATCTTCAAGCCATATAATCTTATCAAAATATTTCCTATAATATTCCCTTTTTTCTGTGAAATCTTCATTACCAAATACTGCAACGGTAGTATACTTTTTCAAGACATCATATATAGGATAGAAATGATTATATTCACCTTCATTAACTAGATCACCAGCTAGGAGGAATAAGTCTATTTTTACATTTCTGATATTATTATATGCCATAAAGAATTGCGTAAGATATTTTGGTGAATGAATATCTGACGTAGAAGCTATAAGCATAATTTAAATTATTCTTTCTGCATAAGAAATTTAATTGTGAAATTAGAAGGAATAGCAGATTTACCGTTACATACTGGTCATGTTCCTCCATGGTTAGCTCAAATTATGAAAAGATTAAGTAAAGCCATTATAGATATTATGGTCATTGAATGGGGACCAGAAAAAGTTGTAGAAAGGCTTTCTAACCCGTTATGGTTCCAAGGATTTAACAATATTATAGGAATGGATTGGGATTCTTCTGGTTCTACAACCGTAACTTTAGGAATACTAAAAGAAGTTATAAAACCTGAAGAGGAAGGAATAGCGTTTCTAGGAGGAAAAGGTAAAAATGCAATAAAAGTACCAGAAGAGCTATATATCCTTTCAAAAAAATTCGACTTAGATTATGAAAAACTTGTAAGAGCTAGTAGATTAGTAGCTAAAGTCGATAGTGTGCTAATACAAGATTCTCACACTCTTTATCATCATTCTTTTATGGTAACAACAACAGGTAAGTGGGGTATAATACAACAGGGTATGAATATAGAAACTAAATTTGCAAGAAGATATCATTGGAAGGAAACAGAAAATTTTGTAAGTGAACCTCATTCTGGTATAGCTGGTACTAAGCAGAACCTAGCAATAAACGTAGTTGAAAAAGATAAAGAAAATACAAGAAAATTAATAGTAGATCTAGTTAGAGAAAGACCTTCTAATATTGTTGGTCAAGTTAAAAGAGCCATGTCTATGCTTAAAGGTCAAACCACCTTAGATTCTTTCAATAAAGCGTTCAACATCATAATTTCTCCACAAGCTAAATTAATTTATATGAAACCTATAGATGTAAACAGAATACAGAACGTATTACAGCAATTATATGAATATAATCCCTCAAATTTAGAGGAAGTTTTACTTAATGGACTAGGTCCCTCTACAGCGAGGGCATTATATTTGGTTGCTGATTTAATATATAATGAGCCACCTTCTTACAAAGACCCGGTAAATTACCCCTATGATCCATTTAAATATACTTTTGCTAGTGGTGGTAAAGACGGAATTCCGTTTCCCGTAAATAGGAAAGTTGCATGGGAAGTTATTTATACGTTAGAAGATATTATAGAAAAAGCTAAGCTTGAAAGGAAAGATAAAGATTTTGCCTTAAATAAATTAAAAGAGATGGTAAAGTATGGAGATAAAGAAAGGTCTTGAGGACGTTTATGTTAAAGAGACAGAGATAACATATATTGATGGGGAACTAGGTAGGTTATATTATAGAGGTTACTCCATATATGACTTGGCTGAATTCTCTAATTTTGAAGAAGTAAGTTACCTAATATTATATGGTAAATTACCAAATAGAGAAGAATTAAACTGGTTCCAGGAAAAGCTAAGGGAAGAAAGATACTTACCAGATTTTATAATAAAATTTCTAAGAGAAGTGAGAAAAGATGCTCAACCAATGGATATACTAAGAACTGCAGTGAGCTTACTTGGTATTGAAGATTCAAAAAATGATGAACGAACTGATATAAGGGGCATAAAATTAATTTCAAAATTCCCTACTATTGTAGCTAATTATGCAAGATTAAGGAAAGGGTTGGATATAATTGAGCCAGATCCTAAACTTTCACACTCCGAGAATTTCTTGTACATGCTATATGGAGATAGACCAAATGAAATAAAATCAAAGGCTATGGATGTCACATTAATCTTACATATTGATCATGAAATGAACGCATCAACCTTTGCCTCATTAGTTGTAGCCTCTACTTTGTCAGATTTATATTCTTCTATAGTAGCTGGAATATCAGCATTGAAAGGTCCTTTACATGGAGGGGCAAACTATGAGGCATTAAAAATGTTTAAGGAAATTGGATCTCCCGAAAAAGTTAACGATTATATTCTAAATAGGCTTTCTAACAAACAAAGAATAATGGGATTTGGACATCGTGTTTATAAAACTTATGATCCAAGGGCAAGAATATTAAAACAGTATGCTAAACTATTAGCTGAGAAAGAAGGAGGAGAAATATATACTTTATATCAAATAGCTGAGAAAGTTGAAGAGATTGGAATAAAGTATTTAGGTCCTAAAGGTATATATCCTAATGTTGATTTCTTCTCCAGTATTGTTTTCTACTCTTTAGGTTTCGAGCCAGACTTCTTTCCAGCAGTTTTTGCTTCAGCCAGAGTAGTTGGCTGGGTTGCTCATATCATGGAGTATATAAAAGATAATAAGATAATTAGGCCTAAAGCATACTATAAAGGGGAAATAGGAAAGAAATATATTCCAATTGATAGTAGGTAATATTAAATTGATAAAAATTAGGATAAATAAAGAGGAAGAATTATTCAGTAAGTTAGTTAAGATGGGTGAAGATATTAAAACTGCTTGTGAAACATTAAAGCAACTATTTCTAGGTGCAATTTATAATAATGAAGATGCGGTTAGTAGTAATTTAGTAAAAATAAAGACTATAACTGAAAAAATAGCAATGGCTAGAGAAGAAATTTTAGAACTTTTATACGGTGGAGCGTTTTTACCCGATTTTAAGGAAGCCATGGTAATGTTAACTCAAGCATTATACCATACGAGTACATCTATAAAAGATTCAGCAAGATCTCTAGCATCAAGAAAGCCCTCAGAAAAATGCATTATCAGTATAAGGGAAAGTCTATTATCTTATCTTTCTCTCATTCAAGAAGCTTCAGAAAAAGTAATATTAATGCTTTCAACTCTTTCAAGAGATATGCAAGAAGCCCTGAAAGTAGGCAGGGAAATACAAATGTTGGAAAGAGCGGGAGATGATATGAAAGATACTCTAATAACAAAACTTTATGAATTAGAGAAAGAAATCGATTTAATAACAATTTTACAAATGCGTGATGTAATCTTCTTCCTTGACGATATATTAGATTCAATGGAGGATGCAACTTTAAGTGTAGAAATTCTATATGCAACGTTAAAGGCCTAAAATGCTTTTTAATACACCATAAGTAGCTAAGCTAACTATTATTGCTAGAATTGGGGATACTGTCCAACCCCTAGCTATTTGTAATAATTGCCTTTTTATATCAAAACCAAAGCTCCTAAAACTCAGACCTATAATTCCTCCCATTATAGTTTGAGTTATTGAAATGGGAACACCAAATATAGTAAAAATTTCTGAAATTATATCACTACCAATTAGTGCTGATGAAGCCCCTATATATCCAAGTCTTGTAACTCTAAAACCTACTGTAATGGCTGCTTTCTTAGAACTTAGGTAAAGACCAAGAACAGAAGCAATTGCATAAGTTAAAGCCGTAATATAATAAGGCTCTGCAATTACTCCAGCTGATATTATTATTCCGATTGCATTAGCACCAGTAACATATGAAGTAAATATTGATGCTAAAATTAAAGAATACTTATAATATTTTATTTGTTTTAAGAAATTTCTTCTATTTCCTATTACTTTTAAGAGAATAAAGTACATAGATAAGGAAGTCACAATAGCTATAGACGGTGAAACACCCCACGAGCCTACAGTAAACCAGAATTTTTCCCAATCAAAATCTATTACTCCTCTAGAGATTAAAACTAGAACAGCAATAGAAGGATAAATCATTTGGCTTAATGATGCCGGTATACCTAATTTATTTAAATAATAAAATGTAGTGGTTGAAGCTAAAAGTATAGAAGATAATAAAATTTCTAATATAATTATTTGATCAGATTTAACTATCCCATAAACGCTATTAAGCATTGTATAACTACCTAAAAAAGCACCTATAAATAAGGAAAGCGCATTAATAGTGTATGCATGTTTTCTTTTTAATACGTTTGTAGAGAGTAAAATTCCTAAAGCCACAGCAGAATTATTTCCTCCAACACTAAATGAAGCTAATAACCCTACAATAAAGATTAGTAATAACAAAGTATTCATATTTTCTTCTTTTCCTCATTCTCAATACTTTTTAGATACTGTATATACTCTATAATCGCATCTCTAATTAAATCACTTCTGTTAGAATAACCTAGCATTTTTGTCATTTCATCAATTTCTCTCAGAAAATCTTCTTCTAATTTAAATGAAATTGTCTTAACTTCTCCTAGGTCAATTTCAAATGTTGTTTCATTTACTTTTCTTATAGTAGCCATAAGTATCATAAACAAATTGTAAGGACATATAAAAAACCTTTTCTCATACGGACATCCACGATAGAACTTATATAATGCTATATAGAGTTACATTTTTCAAATAAGGACTATTAAGGGCAAAAATCCTTTTAAGACTTAATAAAAGAAAGATTATAGTTTTACAATGGAAACAATTTCTATTGACGATTTGCCGTTAGACATAAAAATTATAGATATTTTAAAAAGAAGAGGAATTAGAACTCTTAACCCACCACAATCTGAAGCAATAAAAAAAGGTTTACTAGATGGAAAAAGACTCTTAGTGACATCTCCTACTGCTTCTGGTAAAACTCTCATTGCAGAACTAGGCATGATTAATTATCTTCTATCAAAAGGCGGAAAAGCAATATATATTACTCCCCTTAGAGCATTAACTAATGAAAAATATAATACGTTTAAAGATTGGGAAACTCTTGGTATAAAAACTGGAATGACAAGTGGAGATTATGATACTGATGACGCATGGCTCGAAAATTATGATATAATAGTAACTACATATGAAAAATTAGATTCTTTATGGAGACATAAGGCTAAATGGCTTAACGAGGTTTCATATTTTGTTTTAGATGAGTTTCATTATTTAAACGATCCAGAAAGAGGTCCTACCGTTGAATCAGTTGCTATTAGAGCGAAGAAAAGAGGCATAGTATTAGGATTAAGTGCAACAATTAGTAATGGTAAAGAGATAGCTAACTGGTTAAATGCTGAACTAGTAGCTACTAATTGGAGACCAGTCCCGCTAAAAGAAGGAATAATATATCCAGAAAAGAAAGGATTTATAGTATTGTACAAGGATAATACCAGCAGGAAAGTATATGGGGATGATGCTATAATAGCTTACACACTAGATATAGTTTCAAAAGGAGGACAAGTTTTAGTGTTTCGTTCTTCGAGAAAGTTAACCGAAAATACAGCTAGAAAAATAGTTCAATATATGAATTTTGTAAAATTAGAGGATAAGAAATTACTGGAAATTGCTAGAAAAATTAAAGAAGTCGAAGATGCAGGGAGTAATGAGAAAGAGGACTTATATAACCTCGTATTAAGGGGTGTTGCTTATCATCATGCAGGTCTCTCTAAAGGACTTAGGGATATAATAGAATCTTCTTTTAGAGATAGAATATTGAAAGTGATAGTGGCAACACCTACATTAGCTGCTGGAGTTAATTTACCTGCTAGGGCAGTAGTTATAGGTGATATTTATAGATATAATAGAAAAGTTGTCGGATATATGGATTTAATCCCAGTTATGGATTATAAGCAAATGAGTGGCAGGGCTGGAAGACCAGGTTTTGATGAAAATGGAGAAGCTGTTGTAGTTGTTAGGAACAAAAGAGAGGCAGAAAAAGTATACGAAAGGTATTTAATGTCTGATGTGGAACCAGTTGAATCAAAATTAGGTTCAGAAAGTGCATTTTATTCCTTCCTTATTAGTATTATAGCATCTGAAGGTGAAAAAACCACAGAGGAACTAATGGACTATGTAAAGGAAACCTTACTTCCGAAAGAACTAGCTAAAAAATATTTTAGATCTGGGTTAGATTGGTTACTACAACATGATATCTTTGCTGAAATGAGTGATAAAATCACATTAACTAGATTTGGAAGAAGAATATCAGATCTATATATAAATCCTTTCACTGCAGTAACAATTAGAGAAGCTTTAGAAAAGAATGAAAAAGGATGCGAAATAGCATATCTTCACTTGTTAGCTTATACTCCAGATGGTCCTTCAATTGGAGTAAGTAGATCTGAGGAAGACGCTCTTATAGATGAGTTAAATTGTGAACTATTTGTTGATGAGCCCGAAGATGAATATGAATTTTCAAATTACATATCAGCATTAAAAGTAGCTTATATTGTTTATGATTGGATAAATGAAATAGATGAAGATACAATCCTAGGGAAGTATGGAATAGGATCAGGTGATTTAAGGGCTATAATAGATACAATGGATTGGTTAACTTATTCTGGTTATCATGTAGCCTCCGTCCTAGAATTAAAAGATCATAAGGATATCTTAGAAGAACTTCATGCTAGAGTTAAAGACGGAGTTAAACAAGAGCTGATTGAATTGGTAAAGATTCCTGGAATAGGAAGAGTAAGAGCCAGACTACTTTATCAACACGATATTAAGAAACCAGAAGATATTGTATTAAACCCAGAAAAGGTTAAGCAACTTTTAGGTCCTAACTTAGGTGAAAAAATTGTCAGAGAAGCTGCAAGAACTATTGCTTGAATATATATTATATCAGAAACAAGAATTCTCAGTTCCATGTGATAGCATTGAAAAAATAAGGAAATTATTTTTAGCCTTAGGTAGAAATGTAGTAGTGAAAGAGAAAAAAGGGGAAGAATGTGTTATAATGGTATATTACCATGTTTCTTAGGATACCTATATTCCCTCTTAGTCTTTAGCATTTCTAATCCAGCTGCAATTACTCTTCTAGTATCTTTTGGCTCAATTACATCATCAACTAGTCCCTTCTCAGCAGCCCAGTACGGATTTGCAAACAACTTTCTATATTCTGCTATTCTTTGCTTTAATACCTCATCTGGATTTGAGGCTTGTTGAATTTCTCTTCTATATAGAATTCTTACTGCACCTTCCGGTCCTGTTACGGCAATCTCGGCTGTTGGCCAAGCATATACTAAATCTGCTCCTAAACTCTTTATGCTCATTGCTATATGTGCTCCTCCATAAGATTTTCTAACAATTACTGTAATTTTAGGTACAGTCGCTTCAGCAAATGCATATAGCATCTTTGCGCCATGCCTTATTATGCCTTTATACTCTTGATCAGTCCCCGGTACATAGCCTGGAGTATCTACTAGGCTAATTAGGGGTATGTTGAACGCATCACAGAATCTAATAAATCTTGCTGCCTTGTCAGCAGCATCGATATCTATAGAACCACCAAATTCTTCTGGGTTATTAGCTACTATTCCAACAACATTACCCGCAATTCTTGCGAATCCTACTATTATGTTTTGTGCCCAATGTCTATGAACCTCAAGGAATTCACCATTATCTACAATCTTGTAAATTATTTCCCTCATGTTATAGGGTTTTGCCGCATCATTAGGAACTATTTGTTCTACTCCAGTTGCATCTCTATCTGCTGGATCTCCAGTATCAATATAAGGAGGTTCTTCCATGTTATTTGATGGTAAATATGATAATAGTCTTTTAGTTAAATTAATTGCTTCTTGTTCACTATCAACCATGAAATGTACTACACCGGACTTTGTTGCATGAACGATAGCTCCACCTAGATCTTGGAAAGATACTTCTTCTCCTAAAACTACTTTAGTAATTTCTGGTCCCGTTACAAACATATAGTACGCGTCTCCTTTAATCATAATTATGAAATCCGTTAGTGCTGGCGAATAAACCGCACCACCTGCTGCTGGTCCAGCCATAATAGTTATTTGTGGAATCACACCAGAAGCCATTACATTCATTTTGAATACAGCACCATATCCTTCTAACGATAATGCACCTTCTTGTATTCTTGCACCACCAGAATCATTAATACCTACAACTGGTGCTCCTACTTTTAGAGCTAATTCATAAGCTTTAACAATCTTATTTGCATGTGTCTCTCCTAAGCTTCCTCCTAATACTGTAAAATCTTGGGCATACGCAAAAACTGTTCTACCGTCAACTTTACCCCAACCAGTAACAACACCATCTCCATAGAATCTCTGCTTATCTAGACCGAATTCCGTAGCTCTGGTAGTTGCAAAAGTCATAATTTCATTAAATTTACCATCGTCAAATAAAAGTGCTAATCTCTCTCTAGCTGTAAGCTTACCTTTACTGTGCTGGAATTGTATTCTTTCATCTCCTCCTCCCTTATATGCTTTTTCTTTTAATTGTCTTAATTCTTCAATTAATTTTTCAACCGGAGGTTTTTCATACATAGACATATTTTATCACCATACCTTTTATAATAAAGAAAGAAAAAATATCATTTAATAATAAGTAATAAATCACCTTTCTTTACACCTTGACCGGGTTTTACCATAATTTTTTGTACTACTCCGCCTACTGGAGCTGAGATTATAGTTTCGCTTTTCATTGCTTCAATAGACAACAATGGCTGTCCTTTATTTACTGCATCGCCTTCTTTTACTCTTATCTGAACAATTCTTCCTTGCATTGGTGATAAAATTTCACCCTCTTTCCCTCTTATCAAATCTTCAATAGACTTACCTTGTTCTATTGGTGTTTCTGTTATTTTGTCTACCTTAAAGATTGTTTCGTCATCAATTATAATAAAACCATTATCTACATATACTCTATGAACTTCCCCATTAATCTTAAAGAGTAGTTCTCCTTCTCTCCAGCCAGGTCCAATATATTCTATTTCAAACTTATTATCCTCAAAATTAATTACATCTTTATTATTTTGTTGATCGTAAGTCATTACGTAATTATCTCCTAATTCTGAGGATACCCTAAGTAACTTCATTACCACATCACCCTATAAGAGGATTGTTGCATTAAACCATATGTTTTCCAATTTGACCTCTTTGTCTGGCTTTGTGTTTGAACTGAAGTACTTGTTGTTGTTATTTTCTTTAATAACCCTCTTTGATATAATGTTGCAGCTAAAGCCGCTTTCATCTGCTCTTTTGTTTTTAAGAATTTTAAGAATTGTTCCCTCTTCTCAGCTATATATGCAGTTGAGAATTTACCTTTCTGGAAATCTTCCTCTTGGGATATCCATTTATATAACTCAATTGTAGTTCTAACTCCGCCTATTTTGTAATCATTTAAAGCTCTTATTCCAGCTTGTATTGCATAAGCCCTATTTTCGCCATATACAATCAGTTTTGAAATCAATGAGTCATAAAATGGTGGTACATAGCTACCTAAAGTAACACCACTATCTACTCTTACGCCAGGACCAGTTGGTTCCTTATAGTATGTGATAAATCCTGAGCTACCAGTAAAGTCATTTAACGGATCTTCAGCATTGATTCTATATTCGATTGCGTGCCCTCTTACTCTTTTATTCAATTCTTCTTGGGTAAAAGGTAAATGTTCACCTGCAGCGATATTTATTTGAAGTTTTACTAAGTCAATTCTAAATATCATTTCAGTAATTGGGTGTTCAACTTGAAGTCTTTTATTTAATTCAAGGAAATAGAATTCTCTCGTAGTATCTGAGAAAACTGTTTCAAATGTTCCTAATGTGTAATAATGAATAATTTGACCGAACTTGATAATGGGTTCAAACATTCTTTCTCGTTCTTCCATTTTTAGAGCTGGTGAGGGAGCTTCTTCAATTAATTTCTGATTTCTTCTTTGAATTGTACACTCTCTTTCCCATGCTACTACATAGTTGCCATATCTATCTCCTATTAGCTGAAACTCAATATGTCTAGGATTAACTGCGGCTTTTTCAATATATAAATCAGCTTTCCCAAAGGCTTGATAAGCTAACCTTTTATTCCTTTCCCAAACTTCAACTAATTGGTCTGGATTATCAACCCTAGTTATTCCAGTACCTCCACCACCGAATGCTGCTTTTACCATTATTGGGTAGCCAATTTTTTCAGCTAATTTTAGAGCCTCATCTAAACTATCAACTGGACCGTCAGAACCCGGTGAAATAGGTACTCCAGCTTGTTTTGCAATTCTTTTACCGTCTAGCTTACTTTTAATAGCTCTCATAGCATCTACTGGTGGTCCAATCCATGTTAATCCAGCCTTTACAACAGCTTCAGCAAAATCTGCGTTTTCAGATAAGAAGCCGTAACCTGGATGAACTGCATCAGCATGAGCTTTTTCTGCTGCATCAATAATGGCTTGAATATTTAAGTAGCTTTCTAATGCTGGTGGAGGGCCTATATAATAAGCCTCATCTGCATATTTTACGTGTAATGCATATTTATCAGCTTCTGAATACACAGCAACAGCTTTCATGCCCATTTCTTTAATTGCTTTCATCACTCTTACTGCAATTTCTCCTCTATTTGCAACAAGAACCTTTCCAAAGGGTGGCATTTTTTACCCTACTTATAATAGAGTATTTATGGTTTAAAAAGTTTTAATCTTTCAATTTTAATCATACAGATTATAAAAAGAATGCAATTATAAAAAAGAAAAAGAATTCAGTGCTCGCGCATTTCATCACACTCAGTTCCCGGATTCCACATCATGCGAGATAAATTCCCTCTTCTGCAATATATTTCTTTCTCGCCAAATCCATTAATTTTCTAGTAAATAAAATTGAATAAACCGCTACTATTATACCAAAAATCAGAGAGACCCATGATGCTAAAACAATGTTTCCTTCATTTGTAGCTACATCAATTAATTTCATCATTCCCGTATGAACCTCTAGATTGTAATTCTGTATTATGTCTGGCCAATATTCTCCTATTGCTAATCCTCCCCAAGCACTGTTTATAGTACTAGATAACCCCGCAATGATATAAGGAAATGTCCCCGGTATAATTACATATCTAAGTTTTTGCCAGAATTTGAAATCATAGTTTTTCATTATCTCCCAATATTGTTGTGGAAGGTTCTTAACACCTATCCAAAAACTATAAAATACATAGTAAAAAGTAGATATAAAACCAAGAAACAAGACATAAAATTCGTTAGTAAATGGTCCAAAAACTGAATGTATAAATGGTAGTGTAACTAAAAGGAAAAGCGGATAATATGCTGGGGCTGGAATAGCTGAATATGCTTGAATAATCGGAATCACAATTTTTTCAGTTCTCTCGTGAAAAGCAAGATAGTAACCAACGAATATCGCAAAAACGAAAGAAAGCAAAGCAATGATTCCAACTCTTATATAATCAAATAATATAGCTATTAAATCAGACGGTAATGTGGAAATTAAGTAACCCCAGGTTGAAAGAGGTACAGAAATAATTGTTGATATCGCACCATATAAGATAAGACCCAAAAGCATGACTCCTACTATAATTCCACTTATCTTCCAGAAATATTTATGTTCTTTTTCCTCTTCTTCTTCAATATTAGATCTTAGTTTTATAGGTGTTGGGAAAACTTTTGCTAATTTAGCTGGATAAGATAGAGCACTAACTAATCTTGTAGAGTAACCAAAATGAATTCTTCCTCTTTTTCTAATAGAGATTTCAGTATCTAAACCATATCTTTCTACACTATATTTTGAAAATTCTCTGAGTAGTAAAGTAATTGCTATAGTAAATATAGCCAAAACTGCTATTCCATATAATGCGTCCGTATATTCTCCTTCGCTTACTAAATTAGCTATAACAGTTCCAATACCAAACACTTGATAAGTATGTGTTCCTACAGCGAACACTTCGCTAACAGTTATATAAAATAAGGCGTCAGCGAAACTTGGAATTAAATTTGCTGCAATTCTGGGTATAGAAAATGGAATATATAACTTATTCATAGTTCCCCAAAATTTAAGTCTGTAATTTTCAGAAACCTCCAATAGATCTTCTGGCACGGTTTTGAATGCTTGATACTCACCCATCCAAATATTCCAGGTAACAGCAGTAAAAACAAGAAATAAGACAGCAAATTCTACTCCTAAACTTCCACCTATATCATATATAAAGAATATTAAAACTATAGGAAAGAAACTAAATACTGGAACAGATTCAAAAACTTCGATTAAACTAATATAAATATTTTCAAATATTTTATTTTTTATACTAGCGTATGCTAAAAACCACCCAGAAAATATAGAGAATAATATAGTAACCCAAACCCTTCCAATAGTTACTAAAGAAGCCAAAATGAAAGTAATTAAAAGTGGAATATTCATATAACTCATGCCTCCGTTGCCTTATTATTTCTTTTCTTTATTGGAGTGAGAGCTTTATATAACTCGTCCAGATACTGTGCAAATTTAGGATCTCTTGGGTCCCTAGGCCTTTCTAGTTCGATCTTTATCTCACCTACTACTGTAGCAGGACTTCCATTTAAAACATAAATCCTATCTGATAATTCTACTACCTCATTAAGATTATGAGAAACTAGCACAGCTGCGCGCAGATTAGTTTCTGGAGAGAATATCATTTGATAAATTTCCTGTCGTAATCCTTCGGCTGTTAACTCATCTAAGTGAGAAAAGGGTTCGTCCATGAGTAGTACTATAGGTTCTGCAGCCAATGCTCTAGCAATGGCTATTCTTTGTCTCATTCCTCCACTTAACTGTTTAGGATATAAATTCTCGAAACCAGATAACCCTACTACTTCAAGCATTTTTCTAGCAATTTTATCTTCCTCCTCTTTAGGCAATTTCCTATATTTTAAACCTAACTTAACATTCTCAAGTGCTGTCATCCAAGGAAAAGTAGCTATAGACTGATGTACCAAGGCAATTTTAGGGGTAGGTTTTGTAATCTTTTTTCCCAATAGTCTAACTTCACCTTCTCTTGGTTGTATGAAACCTCCTAATATTCTTAACAGAGTAGACTTTCCGATCCCAGAAGGACCTACAATTGCTATTAGTTCTTTATTATATGCTGTAATATTTACTCCTTTAAACACAAAGTTATCATCGATATAAGCATAAGCTAAATTAATTCCTTCTAAGATTCTTCCATTTAACCACCATCTGTTAGTTTTTTGATATATTTATAAATTTTTTCTTTACCTATAATTCTGAGACAATGCAGTAATATACTAAATTTATCATTAGGATAATTTAACTCTGTTCAAGTAAATTATCTTAGTAATATATATAAATCCACATATTTTGAAAAATCGAAAACAAAGTTTATAAGTATGTAAAGCAGAATTTTAAATGATAAAAATGGCTCTTGGCTCAGTATATGACGCAGCAATTATAATAGTGGTTGCTATAATACTAATCTTTGGAGCCTCAAAGCTACCAGAAATTTTTAGATCACTAGGAAGAGCCACTGGAGAGTTTAAAAAAGGAAAACTTGAAGCCGAAATGGAGTTAGCTCAGTTACAACAAGTGCAACAACAGCAACAGACACAACAACAAAAAGATCTTCAGAGTAAGATTGATGAGTTACAAAAACAATTAGAGGAGCTAAAGAAGCAGCAATCACAGAATAAGTAAATATTTTTTCTTCTTTTAGGGTGATAGGAATGCTTGGAAGTTTAGATGATTTTTTAATTGTTTTATTGGTTGGAATATTATTATTTGCAGGTGATAAAAATTCTGTTAATTCTATAAAAAATTTAATGAAGGGTTATAATGAATTTAAGAAAAGACGAGACGAGTTAATGGCTGAATTAAGGAGAGAATTAAATGAAGTAACTGAGGAGACTGCTACTCCTGTTAGAGAGATTTCTAATAAATTTAGGTCAGGAATACAAGAAATAAATAGCAATTATTCTGAGGTTAAAAATACTTTTCAAGATATGCGGGTTAAATTGCTTGAAGAAAGAATTAAAGAATTAGAGGAAGAAATACAAAAATTAAAGAATCAAACTAAAAGTGATACTAAATGAGTATACAAAAACCGAGTACAGATAAAGAGGCTCCTCTGATTGAGCATTTAAAAGAATTAGGGCTTAGAATTAGAAACATGTTAATCTACCTCGCAATCTTCTTCTTTATATATTTTGCGTTTGGAATTTCCACTATTAAAGTAGGTTCATTTACTTTACCTATTCTATATCCTTCAATTTATGATAGTATTGCAATTCAATTTACAAACGCATTTCTAGATAGAGAAAAACCATCCGGTTTACATTTAATTACCCTAAATCCTTTTGACCCATTATACTCTTCTATGTATGTTTCTCTTCTTTTAGCCATTATATCTGCATTTCCTTTAATATTTAGGGAGTTTTGGGCATTTGTTGCCCCAGGTTTATATGAGCACGAAAAGAGAACAATCAGAAAAGTATTGTTACCGGCTACATCTCTATTTATAGCTGGAGCATCATTTGCATATTTTATTATTATTCCTTTTATGATGTTATTCGTCTATAAACTAGATCTGAGTTTAGGCGTAGAACCTACATTAAGTTTAAGAGCTTATGTTAGTACGATTGTAACACTTATGATAGCAGTAGGGGCTTCCTTTGAATTCCCCCTAGTTATGACATCACTTACTCAACTTGGACTTGTTAAAGCACAAACTTGGAGACAAAATTGGAGATGGGGTGTATTAGTCTCATTCATAATTGCATGGATAGTTTCACCTGGTACTACTGGTGGTCTGATAGAAACAACTATTGCAGTTACTCTATCCAGTTTATATTTTATTGGAGTTATAGTTTCGTCAATTATCGAAAAGAGAAATACTAAAAACAAAAACCAATTACTAGTCAAATAACAAAAGTCGAACATATTTTAAAATAATATTTATTTTCTCTGACTCTTTCTTATACTCGTGCCTCAAACTTTAACGGAAAAAATCCTAAGTAGAGCCTCGGGTAAATCAGTAGCTCCAGGAGATGTAGTGGAGGTTAAAGTAGATATTGCAGCTTTCCATGACTTGACTGGGTATCATGTAATAGAAGTTATGGAGAAAGCGGGTATGTTAAAAGTTTTTGATAAACAAAAAATTGTAATAGCTTTTGATCATTTAGCTCCTCCACCAGATGTAAGAAGTGCCGAGATTCAAACTCAAATAAGAAAATTTGTAAAAGAGCTAAAGATACCAAACTTCCATGATATAAATGTAGGTATCTTACATCAAATATTACTAGAAAAATACGCTAATCCAGGATATGTAATAGTGGCTGCTGATAGTCATACTACAACTTCCGGTGCTGTGGGAGCTTTCGCACAAGGTTTAGGTGCAAGTGATGTTGCAGCTGCAGTTATAACTGGCAAAACATGGGTTATGGTTCCACAACCGTTTAAGATAATGTTAGAAGGTAAACCCGGTAAATGGATAAATGGAAAAGATGTAGCATTAAAGATCCTTGGCGATTTTAAGGCTGACTACTTTAATGGAATGAGTATAGAAATATTCGTAAGGGAACCGTCTGCATTTCCAATGGACTTTAGGGCAACAGTTTCTAATATGGGAATAGAAATGAATGCTGATGCATTAATGTTTGTTCCAGATGACGAGACAGTTAATTACATTAAGACTAATAGAGGTTACGAACCAAATACTGTTAGGCCGGATGAAGGAGCAAAATACGTTGATGAATATACGATTGATTTAGGAAAATTAGAACCCTTAGTTGCTGCTCCTCATAGTGTTGATAACGTTAAAACAGTTAATGAAGTTGAAGGTTTAGATGTAGATCAGGTATTCATAGGATCTTGTACAAATGGTAGAATAAGTGATTTCGAAATTGCTGCAAAAATTCTAAAGGGAAAGAGAGTTAAAAGTAGATGCATAGCCATACCAGCATCTTATGATTTATTTAAGAAGGCTATGGAGCTAGGCTATATAGAGACTTTAGTTAATGCTGGATGTATTGTCACATATGGTACTTGTGGACCATGTCTAGGAGGTCACTTTGGTGTGGCTGGCCCAGGTGAGACAATAGTTTCGACTAGTTCAAGGAACTTTAAAGGTAGAATGGGGAGTAACGATTCAAAAGTATATTTAGCTGGACCAGCAGTTGCAGCAGCTTCTGCTTTAGAAGGCAAAATAACTGATCCGAGGAGATTCTCATGATAGTAGAAGGTAAGGTTTTAAAATTCGGTGATAAAATAGATACTGACATCATTATACCAGCAAGGTATCTGAAATACACTGATCCGCAATACTTAGCACAGCACGCAATGGAACCTCTAGATCCAGAATTTTATAAAAAAGCTTCTGCTGGTGTAATTTTAGTTGCTGGCAAAGTCTTTGGAATGGGTTCATCAAGAGAGCAAGCTGCTATTGCATTAAAGGCTTCTGGTGTTAGGGCTATTATAGCTGAATCGTTTGCAAGGATATTCTATAGGAATGCTATAAATAATGGTTTGCCAGCTATTGTTTTACCTGGTGTAACTCAGCTAATAAATGAGGGTGATTATGTAAAGATAAATGTAGAAACCGGAGAAATAATAGTGAATAATCAGAAAGTTTATAAAGGAAGAGGAATAACTGGAATGCCGTTAAAAATACTTGAGAGCGGCGGTTTACTGGATTATTTAAAGAAAGTTTCGATTCAGAATCAAGGAGGTAACTGAAATAAAAAAGTTTGTATACAACTTTTTTAAAATATTTCTTATGAGGTTTACTTTCGTTATACTCTCCCTCATTTTTATGTTTATAGACGAGACTTTTTCACTTTATATGCTTGAAAGGATTTACGGATACGAGGTTTTTAAATTAGCAATTACACCATGGTTTCTAATTCCTTATTCAATTTTAATATTTCTAGTAGAATATATTTTGATTAGACTTATATATTTCTCAATAACTAAATTTTTGCATTTTTTAAGGCGTTTAATAGCTTTTCATTAGGCATGTTGTTCCATGTATTTTCAAATACTAGGGTTTCTATGGGTAGTCTTCTATTCCAACCTTTTTCCTCTAGTTCTGGTTTTTCTGGGAATTTAGTTACATAACAAAGGGTTAAATACCCAATTAGTTCTACTTCATCCGGTATTCCTAGTATTCTTTTAACATCTTCTTTTCTAAAGAAACTTACCCAGCCCACCCCTATTCCTTCAGCTGTTGCAGCCAGCCATAAATTTTCTATAGCTAAAACAGTGGAATAGTTGCAAGTCTCTGGAATTGTTAATCTTCCTAATACATAGGGACCAAATCTATTTCTATCACAAGTTATAGCAATATTAACTGGTGATTCAAGTATAGCATCTATTTTTATCCTATCAAAAATCTTTCTTTTCTCTTCATCAAGTTTCTTCCTAAATTCTTCTCTTTGTTCGTCAACTAACTCTTTAATTTTTCTTTTTATTTTCTCATCTCTTATTATTATGAAATTCCAAGGCTGTGAATAACCAACCGAAGGTGCTAAATGAGCTGCTAGAAGTATTTTAGCTAATACTTCATCTGGTATTGGGTCACTTTTGCAATAACTTCTGATATCTCTTCTTCTTTTTATAACTTCATATATGTCCATGGATAGGTTATCCATAAGGAGGAATAAAAATTATTTTGCCAAATATAATTGAGTTGCTTTTATGCCTTCTCCTAATCTTATATCTTCTCCTAATTTACTCAGAACTCTTTCTATTGAGGCTATTGTTACTATGGCATCATTTTCAGTCACCCATCCCATATGGCCAATCCTAAAGTACTTTCCTTGTAATTTTGGATGAACTCCTGGAGCTAATTCAACACCTTCTGAAACTATTTCAGAAAGTACGTTACCAGCATTAGTTTTCTTAAGAATTACTCCAGTTACAGTATTACTATAGGCTTCCGGTTTTTTAGCAACTATTTCTAATCCCATTCCCTCAATTCCAGCTCTTATTGCACTAGCCACTTTTTCATGTCTTTTAATTCTACTTTCTAACCCCTCTTCATCTATAATTATTTTTAATGCCTCAGACAGCATCAAAATTGTATGCACTGGAGGTGTAGAGAAATATGAGGCTTTCCCATTTTCCATACTATTCATAACTGGTAGCCAATTCCTTAAGTCTAAGTAATAACCAGCAATACTTTTTTCATCTTTTAACCTTTCCATGGCCCTTTCGGAAAGTACTAAAATTCCTAACCCTGGAGGAACACCTAGGGCTTTTTGACTAGCTGTTAAATAAACATCAACTCCCCAATCCTTTGCCTTTACTTCTTCTGCACCAACACTTGAAACTCCATCAACAACTACTAAATCAACATAATCCCTTACAGCTTTTACACTATCCTTGATTGGTTGTCTTACTCCAGTGCTTGTCTCCACATGCGTGAAGGTAACTAATGTATATTTGTCCTTTTTTACTTCTTTTTCAATTGTCTCCGGTTCAACATAATAACCAGGTTCTGTGCTTAATACGTTAACTTTTATTGGATATTTTCTGAATATGTTTACCCACCTATCCCCAAAGACTCCGTTAGTAACTACTAAGACTTTTTCACCTTCTTTAAGTAATGATGTTACACTTTCCATTGCTGACGTTCCTCCACCGGGTATTAAAAACGGTTGATATGTATTGTCAACTTGGAATAATTCTCTTGTTTTCTTTAAGGAGAATTGAAAAGCTTCTACGAATTCTTGAGACGTAAAACCTACATTATTTTTTAAACCCGCATATAGTACTCTATCTAAAATATTTACTGGGCCTACATGCATTAAGAGCTTTTTTTCTTTTTGAATCATGAGATATTAAGGTGAAACATAATTATTTATTCTTTCTATTCATAAGTTTGTTTAAAATTTTTCGATATTCTAGAATTTAACATAGAAATACCATTGTTCACTTATTTAATAATACTGAACAATATATTAACTATGACTGATTTAGCTAGTTATATTGTTATAAGAAGGACTTATGAGAATTTTAAAAATGAACTATCTATGTGTTATAATGTTAAGGAACTAAAACTGAAGATACAGAAATTCTTATCTTTCCTTTCTTCATTTGATTTTGAAATAGAAACTAAATTAAAAGAATTTGTCAGCAAACAAAAGGAGATAGCTAAAAAATTACTTCTGATCATCAATATAAGATATGTGATTATCTTTATATACAAATATATAGTTAATAAACTTCTGTCAGAATTAATAAACCTAATAAATGTAGTATTGAGAGAGTTAAATTATAGAGGCTTTTAAGCATTCCTCAATTTTTTTAGCATCTTCTTCTGGTATAGGTCTTTTTAAGTTTGCTGGGACATTCCTTAAATACTTAGAAAATTGAAATTTATCTTCTATGAATGAAAGATTCCAGATAATGTCTTTAGAGGGACATTCGCCTATGATTATTGGTTCTAGCTTTATTCTATAAACTTCAATGGCTTTACCTACGAGCTTTTCATTGGGAAAGACTACTGTTTCATCATAAAACCAGTCTGAAATTACTTTAAATATTCCTACGAATTTACCTCCGTATTTTTTAGCATAGTATTTACCCACATAAAATATTATAAAATCACCTGGTTTGATGTATTTCTCAACAGATTCTTTATGAAAACCAAAGAGGTTTGTTTTTACTACCGTCTCCCAAAAATCTTCTTGCACTGGAATTAGCCAATACATCAATTTTTAACTCTCAGTTAGGCTATATAAAAGTACTGTAATACTACCGTTTGAAAACAAGAGGTGAAATTGTGGGAGTTGCATTTTTAGGAAACTTTATTAGTTATCTGTAATAGTTAAATAACGTGAAGAAACTATTTCTATTTACTACCCCTAAAAGAACCTCATCAATAGAAGATTATGAACTTGATATATTATATAAAATTTCTGATAAATTTTCACTAGGTGATTTACTTGAATATAGTAGATGGACAGAGGGGAATATTAATTTTATTTATGCCAGATTTAAGGGTGGTTCTGTTAAGCTAAAATATATTGAGGGTAAAGAAGGTATTGCTCTTATTAGGGTTAAAAAGAGGTATCTAAACAAGAATAAGGATTTCAGCTAACATAACAGCAAATAAGCCGGACATAAATATCCCATCAAATGTTCCCATTCCTCCTATACTAACTATTTGTGGACTTGACTCAATTATTCTCTTTAGATTAAATAAGTCTGCACCAATAAGTGAACCTAAAACACTACTTACGTAAGCCGATACTGGGACCAGATAACTCATTTTAAAGAAAAACGCATAGCTTATTAATGCTGAGAATAAAGGTGCTATTAAAGGATTCATCACGACCCCTACTCCAGTAATCACTTTTGAGAATACGTTGCATATAATGCTCAATAAAATTATATCTACGATAAGTAAAATTATAGAAAAACCATGAAAGGCTAAAAATATTAGTGTTATTGATAATAACGAAGGAATAATAGCTCCTCCAACATTAACAGCAACTAATGTCTTTCTTAACTGATAAGAGAGCCTAGGCACGTAAATAGGAATTCCAAAAACGTATACGACATCAACCTCTGGAGCTAGTGCTGGTCTATTTATTTCTTTCACAACAATATTTACTGGACTAAGGATTAAACTTAACAAAGCTAGTTCTACTGCTAAAAAATAACTTATTGCTTCATTAACTCCAACTATCTTAAGTAAACTTGAAAAATATCCTATAGAGATAATGAATATTATTAGGCCTAAAAATGCATAACCTATAGCGTAAATTCCCCTAAAAGGAGTTAGTATTAGAACTCTTTTAGCCACTAGCTATATTCTATTGTCTTGCATAAATTTTTAACAGTAATGTAGTCTGATAAAGTGTTTACATTAATTATTTCTCCTTCATAGTAAACATCCTCATACTCATTAAGTTTTAATTCATTCCATAAGCTAATTCCTACAAAACCAGATTTAGTTACAAGAGTGCATATAGATTTCTTACATGAATAGAGCTTATATATTGCTTCTTCTGGAATAAATGGAGTATCTGCAGGGACAACAATTACTGGTAGACCAACCTTTCCTATAGCTTGAATAACGTCATTTTCATAACCTTTACCATCTGTAATAACTTTCTTAAAAGAGGAAAATATAAGAGGATTATATCTTGTTATGGCTAAATAAATCTCATCTGTAAAGTTAAGCAAGGATCTATAAACCCAATAGAACATTGGATAACCGCACAAGTCAATCAATGGTTTTAATGGTGATAGTCTAGTCCCTTTTCCTCCAGCCATAATAATTGCTTTCAAACTTAACCAACTCTTCCTCAAAATCTTCCTTATATACTTTATCTCCTTTTACCTCTAAGACATCTTCCCCTTCTACTATCTTCCCTATGATTACTCCTCCAAACTCTTCAATTTTTTGTGGATTTCTTGTTATTACAATAAAAGCTCCAGACGAAATTAGCGTGTAAGGGTTAATATTCAAAACTTTAGTAATCTCTAAAGTTTCTTGTAAAATTGGAGGATCTCTAAAGATAAGCACTTTTTTCTTAGTAGACTTTGCAACCTCTAATAATGCTTGATATATTCCTCCTTCAGTAGCATCATGCATAGCTATTACATCATCCTTAACTTTCAGTGCTTTTTCTTGAACTGGGATGAAATATTTTAGTTTTTTGGCCT
Source organism: Sulfurisphaera ohwakuensis (assembly GCF_009729055.1). GTDB lineage: Archaea > Thermoproteota > Thermoprotei_A > Sulfolobales > Sulfolobaceae > Sulfurisphaera > Sulfurisphaera ohwakuensis. The sequence goes on from NZ_CP045484.1 coordinate 454,896, forward strand.
TCTCTAATATCTCATGTTTAACTCCCCTTTTAACCAATTCATTTTCAAATTCATTAGCCAATATCCACGTCCCTTCAGTACCAGCAAAACCAAAAACTCCTATATAATCACCAACTTTACCATCAGAGAGTTTCATTATTTTATCACTAAACGAAAATGCAGTTGTAACTACAATATCTTGTTGTAAACCTCTTGTAACTTCTGTATGTCCACCTACTACTGAACATCCAATAAAATTACATGCCTCATTAATTCCATCAATTATTACATCCAGATTTTCCCTTTTTGTAAGAAGAACGGTAGTTAAAACCCATTTACATGGAACGCCTTTCATGTTAACATCGTTGCATGCAACTGCTACTGATAGAAACCCAGCATCTTTTCCTGCTTCCGTAATTGGATCTGAATGAATAACCAAATAATTTCCTTCACTCCTTATGATTGCATCATCTTCTCCTATTTCTGGACAAATCTCACAATTTCCGGTCTTTATTTTATTCAAAAAGTCTCTTACTGGAATTTTTCCAAAAAACATAAATTTTATACGGTGAAGTGGGTAAATATGCATATTATTGAAGTTGAAGATCTTTGGAAGATTTATAAGAATGGTATTGAAGCTTTACGCGGTATTTCCTTCACCGTAGATGAGGGAGAAATTTTCTCATTTCTAGGTCCTAACGGAGCTGGGAAAACTACAACGATAAAAATCCTTTCTTGTGTATTAAAACCTTCTAAAGGTAAAGTAGTAGTCAATGGTTTTTCTTCACCTAAAGAATGCGAAAAAATTAGGAAAATTATAACCACTGTTCCCCAAGAATTTCAAGGTTTTTCTGATCTAACTGTAAGAGAAAACATTGAATATTTTGCAAAGCTTTATGATACAACAGATAAAGTTGATGAAATTATACAGAAACTAAATTTGAAAGAACATGAAAGGAAGAGATTTAAGGAATTATCTGGTGGTTTGAAAAGAAAAGTTGCCATAGCGTGCGGTCTTGTTGGCAATCCAAAAGTAATATTTCTTGATGAGCCTACAGTAGGATTGGATCCCAAATCTAGAAGAAATTTATGGGAATTAATTAAATCATTAAAAGATATGAAAATAACTATTTTTTTAGCAACTCATTACCTAGAAGAGGCAGAACGACTAGCAGATAGAGTTGGTGTACTATATAAGGGTAAGATAGTCAGAATTTCAACACCATCAGAATTAATGAATGAGTTCAAGAAAGAGAATTTAGAAGAGGCCTATTTGGCATTAATGGAAGAAATGAAAAGTGAGGAAGAATGAAAAAAATTATACCAACAACGATAGCAATAATAAAAGATAATTTAAGAAGTCCTATTACTATTTTCTTTATTCTATTTTTCCCTTTAATGTTGGCAATAATATTCTCTTTAATATCAGTAGTTCCTCAACAACATATAGTAGTTTATGTTAATGGTAAAAATGATAGTGAGATTGCTTCATATTTAAATCAAAGTAAATTATTCATAGGTATTGTAGGTGGTAATCCTCAGCTAGTAAAGCTTAATCAACAAGTTATATTTTATAATTCGACAAGTAAAAAGGTCTATTATAATCAACTTGAAGCTAATTTTATTCCTGTCCTTGAGACGTATCTATTATCCATTCATCAAAAAGATCTTCTTTCCTCATATGAGTTAATAACAAGAAACACTCCAGAGGCTTATGAAATTTCTGGAGTTATTGGTGTTATATCTTTGTCTAATGGTATTTTGGGTATTACGGGCGTAGGAAGTGGTTATTATAGGGATAAGCTTATTGAAAGATTAGCTTCTTCGCCACTTAAAGATTATGAATGGGTAATTTCCTTAATGTTATATGAGGTTCTAATTACAATAATGTCTACTATAGTGGTTCTTATATTCGGTATAATTATCGGTTTCCTGCCAATTATTAGCTTATCATTTATTGGCATTCTTGCTCTATCAACATTAATGTTCTCTGGACTTGGTGCAATAATTTTCGGTCTATCACCAAAGGACAAAATAGCTATTTCTAATACTGTAGCTACAGTTATAGTTTTTCCACTCATGTTTATTAGTAATGCGTTCTTTTATGTTGATGAATTTCCACAGTTTTTCAGAGCCTTTGTTAGTTATCAACCTGTATCTTTAGTTAATGATATGGTTAGGGATATTCTTATTTACGATAAATTGCCAAGTCCCACAAACTTCTTTATTATTATCCTTTTAACCGCAATATTTATAGGAATAGGGAGTAGGCTGTTAAAACTTAGAGAATAGCCCATTTAGGCTTAGTTTTAGTTAGAAACGATATTACTCCTGTCCTAGCGTCTTCTGTTAATACTTGGTCAATTAGTTCTTGGAAAGCTTTTTCTAACTCTTTTTCATGTTCCGTGAATAAAATTTTCCTCATCATGGATAAAGACGAAGGTGCTATTTGCTTAAGCTCTCTAATTAAGTTAGCATTTGTATCTTCAAAATTATCAGTTATTTCATAAACTAAGCCTATTTGTTTTGCTTCTTCTGCATTTAATTCTCTCCCTAAAAATGCCATTTTTAACACATTGTTCCATCCAAGCCTATATTTTCCTAGTGTAAGCATTACTGGAGGGAATACTCCTATTTTTCCACCAGGAACTGCGAATTTTGAATTTTTTGATGCAATAACAAAATCAGTTGCTAATAGGATTTCCATTGATGCACCATAAGCTATACCTTCGACATTTGCTATTGTAATTTTGGATAAATTAAGCAAAGTTCGAAACATTTCGAACATTGTTGAAAAGAAATTTGTGGCATATTCTCTATTATCTGAAGCTCTTCTTAGTTCGCCTATGTCTGCTCCTGCACCAAAATTATTTATTCCCCTTATAATCACAAATCTAACTTCTTTATTTGAGTCTAACATTCTCAAGGAATCTATAAGATTATGCATAAACTTTATATCCACTAGATTGTATTTTCCTTCTTCATTACTTATCAGTATTTTACCTATATCCGACTCTTTTTGAACAAGTACTTTAGTCATTTATTAGTTGATTGCAAAGGTCTCTTATAATCTTTTCTTGCTTTTTGTTGGAAAATAAGGAACTAAAAAATAAACAAAATTAAATATTTCGTTTAAATGCTTTTATACATCTTTATTAACTTTATAAAAATACATTTAAGTCAGAAAAAGTAAAAAGTGGTATCTGATTAGGTGAAAGTCATGAGTGCCTCTGATTTTATTAGGGGTTTAGGAAGGGCGATAGTTCTTGGATTATATTTTGGAACAAATTTCGCATTAGCTAAAGTATCCAATTTTTTTAAGGATATTTTCCAGCTTGATAAGGACTGGGTTACGAGAATTACTATGGGTATGATAGTTTTAAGCCTTATATGGGGGATTTTAGGAATTGTTGACGCTTTAATGGTAAGGATTCAGGAAGCGTCATGGGGATTAGCCCAAACATTACCTTTAACAGTCCAAGAATATGAAGCCTCAATAACGCTTCACGGCATGAGAGATCTATTTGGATTTGCACAACAGCTCATACTCGCTGTATTTATTTACTTTACATTCAAGATGCTTAATATTCAACCTAGATTAAAATGGATGTTTAATTTGGGCTTTGTACTATTTAACATTTCTTTCATGCTTTTTGAAGGACCAATAATTATAACTACGCAAACTGGTTTTGACAATTATTTCTCTGCAACTGGTTGGTATTATTTAGCGCCAATAGGTGTTAATGGTTATTCATTATACGTAGTTTCTCCATTATGGTATATTGGCTGGATATTATTAGAAGTTGGAATATATTTAATGACTGGTTGGTATGTTTACCATTTCTATCTAGCTTCAAGGAGTTTGAAAGAAAAATTACCAATCTTCTTAGTTTTTGGTCTTGTAGTAGGTATACTTATATTAGAAAGTTATTCTGGCTCATTTATAACTGCTTTATGGGATTTATTAGCTTTCTACCATATAGTAGGATATAATATTATTGCTGATCAGATATCCTTCGTGACTTTATGGCATGGGATTGTTTATATTGCTTGGTTCCCAGCTGTGGCCGCACTATACTTGCTAATACCAATGCTTTCAAATAAACCCCTTTATAGCGACAAATTAGCTAGAATTTCAGCACTTTTATATTTAATATTTGCAACAGGTCCCCTAGGAATTCATCACTTATATATGGTTGATTTACCAGTTCCGGTAAAGATAGTAACTGAAGTATTAACAGACGGTATTATTGTTCCATCCATGATGACATTCTTTAACTTATGGGCTACAGTAAAAGGTGCAAATATACAATGGAATATACTTGCTGCTCTAACTACGATGTCTTTTGCCGGTTCCGTATACGCGGGAGTTATGGGTATTTCTAACTCAGTAATAGCTTATGATGCTATAGTTCATGAAGGAATGTATGTTGTAGCACACTTCCATGCATTCATATTATTCTCAATTGTTCCAGCTGGATTTGCTGCGTTATACTTAATGATACCAATGATGACAAAAAGAATGTGGTATTCTGCAAAATTAGCATGGATTCACTTCTGGGGATATACGGTCGGTGTTATTATGGTTGTTCTAGGTTTTTCTTATCTAGGAGTTACCGGATTAATAAGAAAAGAAATGATTTATCCAATTTCATCAACGTTTGTTACTGGGCAATTAATTACAACTGTTGGGGCAATAATTGCTGATCTTGCTACTGTTGGTTGGTTAATTAATTTAGTTCTAACAATAGTTAAGGGAAGAGTAGTTGAGAGTGAAGGCTTAAACTTAGGAGAGCTTACAACAAGTATTGCTATGGTTCTGAACGGAAATAACGACATAGTCATTAATGGGATAACAAAAGGTATAGGATTAGTTAGAAGCGAAATTCATAATTTAATAGAAAAAAGACTTATGAAATAATAACTTTTTTTCCTATTTGTTTTAATATTTCTTCATGTTCTGGGAATCTTTTCTCTTGATATCTTGAAAAAATTAGTTCCCCATCTAAATATACATCAAATATTCCATTTTTGCCCTGTTCCAAAGTGACTTCTACGTTCTCAAAATAAGCGAGTATATCTCTAGCTAAATTTATAGCTCTATCTAAATATCCGCAAGGTCTACAGTAAACTATCTTTACGGAGTGCATACTAAATTTTCTTTTTCTTTCTTAATATGCCTTTCTTTATAATGTTTTAAAGGTTGTGAAATAAAGGCTTTATAAAATTGTTTTACTTGACTTTTTATAAAATCATGATATAAGGCTATAATTTGTTAAGTATGTGAACTAAAATGAGAATAGTTGTAACATATGACAAGGAATTTAATCTAAAACCTCTCGATGAGGCAGAAATAATTGGGCTAATCGATGAAGAAAAGAAAGAAGTGGAGCAATACGAGAATCCTGGTATTGGGAGTAAAGAAATGACCATGGATGCAATCTTAAGTCTTAATCCAGACGCTATAGTAGTTAGTAAAGGTTTCTTATGCCCCGGTTCTTATATGATGTCTTATGGAAGAATAAAATATATACCAACAGAATTCAAGACATTAAATGATGTGTTGAATCACCTAGAAGAATTAAAAAAGAATATGAAAGAAGAATTAGAAGAAGACATGTATGCTGAAGAACACATGCATCATCGCTTTTACTGAAGCTCTTCTATCCATTTTTCCCATAATTTACCGTTTTCGTCCATGCCAGATGTAACTTCATAACCCATTTGCATCCATCCTGCCATTCCGCCAATCATGTAATAAACTTTTTTACCTTTCCATAACTCTGGCATACCATATGTTGCATATCTAGCTCTATTTCCATGTTCACAAATTACTGCAACTTCTTTATGTTGTATCTTATGAAGAAGAACATCTAAATAGTCTAATGGTACTAGAAGGGCTCCAGGTATATGATGATCCTCGTATTCCATCGGTGTTCTTATATCTAGCAGTAAAACTCGGTTTTTCTTCCATAGTTTTCTTACAACTGAAGGAAACGCATCTATTATATGAGGATAAAATGGTGATACGTACTGTTCGTTTACTTCCATTTCTAATCTATCTTTAACATTGTTAAAGGAGCTTAAATTTTTTTCTTTTAAAAGAATTTAACTCAATTAGTTTGTTTTCAATAAAAGAAACAATCTATATCTCATTTTGGTATTTCCAAAACTATTATTGGCTTTGTAAAAACTATATTTAGTAAAAATTGTACATATAAAATAAAATTTTATGAAAATGCATTTAGCGAAATATTTAAATATTGTATAAGATATGAATATAATAAGGGGTGTATTATATGAGTCAACTCAAAATATATAAAGAACTTGATCTAACAAGCTCTTCATGTGCTGGTCCTATAGGAGAACTTTCTGGCGTACTAGAAGAAATTAAAGAAGGAGAGGCTGTTAAAGTAATTTTAGGAGATGAAGCCACTAAAAAAGATGTAGAAGCTTTTGTAAAGAAAAAGGGGTATAAGATAGTCCAATCTACACAAGATGGAAAGAATTTTGTACTCCTAATTACTAGGTGAGAGAAAATGAAGAGAGTTATAATTGCTGGAGGAAATATAGCTGGTACAATTGTTGCAAATAGGTTAGCTAAAAAGCTAGATGAAGAGTTAGATAAGGGCGAAGTAGAAATAGTGGTTCTTAATAACACTGATGAGCATGTTTACTTGCCCGGTCAATTATTAGTTGCTTATGGTTTAGAGAACCCAATCGAATTAAAAAGGAAAGAGAGCGAATTGTTAGATCCTAGGATTAAATTCCTTCACGGACAGAAGGGTACTATAACAAAAATAGATGTTGCAAATCATTCAGTTATAACAGCCGATGGATTGTCTCATTCATACGATTATTTAGTTATAACTACTGGTGTTGAATATACTTGGGATGAGGTTCCAGGTTATAGATCTGCAGCATTATCTCCATATGAGTTTGACGGGGCATTAAAGATGAGGGAGGCATTAGAAAAATTCCAAGGAGGTACTGTTGTAGTTAATGTAGCTAAACTGCCTCATAGATGTCCAGTTGCGCCATTGGAAATGACTTTAATACTTGATGATTATTTAAGAAAGAGAGGAATTAGAGATAAGACAAAGATAATATACACTTATCCGACTCAAGGGGTATTTGGTAGACCTATAACAAATAAGTTTATGCTAAAATTATTTGAGGAAAGGGGCATAGAAGTTCATTCACCATTTAATGTTACTAAAGTAGATCCTAATGAGAAAATTATTGAATCACAAGAAGGTGGTAAGATTAAGTTCGACCTATTATTAGGTGTACCTCCAAACATGGGTGCTAAAGTTATTGAAGATTCTGGAATTGGTGACAGAAGAAGATGGGTACCAACTGATAAATTCACGCTAAGAATGAAAGATCAAAGCAATGTATATGTAATGGGTGATGCAACAGATTTACCGGTGTCAAAGGCTGGATCTACAGCTGATTTTGAATCTTATATTGTTGCTCATAACATTGCTAATGATATTAAAGGAAACATGGGTGTAAAGCATTATGGAGGAGACGTATTATGTTATATAGCTACTGGTACAGATACGGCAACGTATATTAGATTTAGCTATACGATGAACGAGAATCCACCACCACCTTCATATGTACATTGGTGGGGTAAAATAGGGTATAATAAATTATACTGGACTGTAACGGCTAAAGCTGTGGTGTGAAATGGCCAAAGTAGGGATTGTTTTAGGTACTAATGAACTTTCAAAAGTCCTATATGCTGGAATGTGGGCTGTAATATCAACATCAATGGGAGACGAAGTAATAGTTTTTGCTACCATGGACGGTGTTAAAGCTTTCCTTAAGGAAAACCCAGATTTTAAAGTTACTGATGAAGCCTCAAAAAAAGTAAAAGAGAGTAAAGAGGATGTTCTGTCTTACTATAGAAAGGCCAAGAAAACTGGGAAACTTAAAATCTATGCATGTTCTTATGCATCTAAGCTTTTCGGTTTAGAGAAAGGTAACTATGATGATGTAGTTGATGATATTGTAGGAATTACAAGTTTTCAAATGGATTTAGAGGGAGGTCAACTACTTTCAATTTGGTGATTAAATGCAAGAGCTTAATTTAGAGAAACTAGTAGAGAAACTTGATAATAAAAAGATAGAAGAACTGACGGAAATCCTAGATCAACTTCCTACATTAAATGAGACACTAAAAACTGTCTCACAACTTAAAGAGTCTGGTGCGTTAGATGCATTAGTTAATCTTTCATATTCAGCTAAAGTTGTAAGGGATATGTTAACTGATGATGCTATTGAAAATGTAGCAGATATGTTAGGAGGACTAATGGAATTATCTGAAATTATATCAGAAAACGGCAATAAATTTGCTGAATTTGTGAAGCATCTAGACTTAATGGATGAGTTACTTCATACTCTTCATCAACTTAAAGAGACCGGTGCATTAAATGCTGCAATTGATGCATTATATGGATTAAAGACTTTGCGTGATATGTTGAATGATGAGGCTATAAGTAATTTATCTGATTCTCTTTCTGGCATTTTAGAATTTTCATCAGTATTCTTACAAAATTATGATAAAATTAGCGAAACTATAAGACATATAGGAGTCGTGAATGATCTTATACTAAAAGTTAAAGAATTAAACGATTCAGGGGCGCTGAATGCATTGACTGATTCAGCTTATATGTTAAAGACTTTGCGTGATATGTTGAATGATGAGGCTATAAGTAACCTAGCTACTTCAATATCCGGCTTACTTGAATTATCTTCCGCTGTATACGAAAACTATGATCATGTTATGAAAGTAATTAAAAATATTGATGTGGCTAGTGAAATTTTAGATAAAATGAAAGAATTAAAGTCTAGTGGTGCATTAGATGCAGTGTTTGATGCAACATATTTTCTAAAGACTTTGAAAGATATGTTAAACGATGAGGCTGTAGCAAATATAACAACAACATTATCACTTACGCTAGATTTCTTACCTAGAGGTATAGAATTTCTCAATCATGCTATGAATCCAGTATTCTATAACATGGTGTCTTCACTCACATCTCCAGAAGCTCAGAAACTTCTATCAAATCCCCCAAAGATTACTTTAGGTGGATTAGTTGCTGCATTTAGGGATGAAGATATTCAACGTGGCTTTGGTATTTTCTTAACAATTTTAAAAATTTTGGGGAAAAACTACAAAATAAATTTATCGTAGAAAAGTTTTAAAGTGATCTTTTTTATATCTTTTTTTGGTGCATTCAAATATGGACATATTTACGAAATTTAAAGAGAATTTAGAAGTTTACAAAAGTATGGGTTTAAATCCTTTGTCTCTTGCAACCGGTTGTGCTGTCAAAGTTGATTTGATAGATACTGTATACCCAGCATTAGAGAAAATAAAGCGAATTCTTGAGGAAAGAAATATTACTATATTACCCAGAGAAGATGCCGATATCTTTGTCAGTAGAGAGAAAATGGAAATGAAAAGGCTAATTAATGGTGGGGAATTTGATGCAGACAGAGCTATAAGTCTTATTCAAGTTAATCAGGAGACTGCTGGCAACCCAGACGCATTTTCAGAGTTTCTAGTTAGGGTTTATACTTCGATTAAAACTACTAGGAAATTAACTATAGGAAAAGGTCATTCAATTGTTACTACAAAGAAAGATGGCGAGGTTGCAGTTTTAGATTTATTTAGATTAGAGGGAAGAGAAGAAAAATCTTATACAGTTGCAAACAATGATACTATACAAATAGTCGACCCACTAGATAATCCTGGTTCTCAAGTTCAGGTTGATGTTGCTATATCTAACTCTCTTAACGATTTATTTACAAAAGGAGTCTTTCAAGATTTAACCGTCGTACCTGTCGTAGACGCACCAAATAATGAATTAAAAAACAAATTACTATCTAACTATGAAAATTACGTTAAGAAATATAATATGAACTTGAGAAATGATATTCAGCCATCTGTTGGAACTTTAATGATGGGTGCTACAGTAGTAGGTAAGAGTGATCATGAACTTCCAACTTTTTATGATAAAGTTAATGAGAACATGGTAATTATAACCACTAGATTCTTCGGTGAACTAACACCGATAAATGTTCACCTTTGGTCATTGGCTGTACCGGAACTTATTGAGATGATGGAGAGTAGAGGAATATCTTTCTCTAGATTAGAGAAAGTTAAAAGTGAAGCATTAGAAATAATGAGAAAGCCGAATATACACGTAGCTAAGGTGATTTACTCTTATTTACCAGAATTCGGTAAATCTTTTGATGAAAAATCACATATAGCTATGACAACTGATGTCACTGGCCCAGGAATATTTGTTATAAAGGAATTTGCTGAAAAGGCTAAAGTTGACGTTGAATTAAATGATATTCCGGTTATCGATAGAGATATATGTGAATTTGCAACAGAGAATTTCATAATACCGAATTCTACTATAGGAACTAATGGTGCTATTGTAATGTTTGCAGATAAGAGAATTGCTGATGATATAATGGAGGATCTGGTTAAGATTGGTGAAAAGCCAGAAATTGTGGGTTATGTTAAGGGTAAAGGTAACGGCACAGTATATGCACCTAAAGATGTAATGAAATTAATAAGAAGGGACAATGTATTAAAGCAATTTAAAATAAAAGAGTAGAATGTTTGATAACAAACTTTATTTTTTATTTTTACTACCTCCTTATTATGCGTGTTGGCTTAGCTGGTTTAGGTGTTATGGGATATAGGATAGGTGCAAACTTAGTAAAAGCTGGTAAACTAGATGTAGTATATAACAGAACTGTTAGCAGGGCGGAACAGTTTAGTAAGGAATATGGTGTTAAGTACGTAACTGACCCTAAAGAGCTAATTAAATCTGTAGATTTGTTAATAACAATGTTAGCTGACGATAGTGCAGTTTCTTCATTCCTATTGCCTTTATCCCCTTATGCTAAAGATAAAATAATTGTTGACATGTCTACAATATCTCCTTCAACTTCAATTAGTATTGCTAATGAAATAATGAAGAATGGTGGTATAATGTATGATGCCCCGGTAATTGGTACTTCAATATTTGCAGAACAGAAGAAATTAACTGTATTATTAGGTGGGCCAGAATCTCATGTAAATACTGTTACGGAAATTTTGAAGGAAACAGCTTCCACAATAATCTACATGGGTAAGAATGGAATGGGTCTTTATGCAAAGTTAGTTAATAATCTTATGGTCGGTGTATATGTAGCAGCTTTAGCTGAGGCTTATAATTTTGGAATTTCTGCTGGATTAAAACCAGAAGATGTTCGTAAAGTTTTAGCATTATATGGTAGTGCTAAATCTCCAACTTCAGAGTTAAAAGTTCCAAAGATGATGAACTCAGATTATTCAACTCAATTTGCAACTAAACATATGAGAAAAGACTTAGAAATTATAACCAAGGAAACGCAGAATTTACACGTTGTTAATCCGTTATCATCTTTAGCACTTCAGCTTTATCGTTTTGCTGAAGCTTTAGGATATTCAGAATCTGATTATGCAGCTGTTCTTGAGGTATACAAGAAGGCCAACTTAGTTAAGTAAGGGCTAGGATATCTTCTTTTCCATTAATCTTCTTTCTACCTCTAAATCCTTCTTCTGCGTAATGCCAGAATTCAATATCTTTTTCATCAATTTTCCAGCAAAGATATGCTGGCCTATTATTAATTACTGCAGGGAAGTCTACTAATCCCATATCTGGATCTCTAATAATAATCCCTTTTTGTGTTATTTCTTTTACAATTCTGTCAATCTGAATAGTATACTGAATTAGTGCTTCTTTATCTCCTTTCATTAATGCCTCTTCAGTAAGATATTTAATTTTTTTCATTTCTGAAAGTTTATTTCTAAGCCATGGCAGTAATTGTCTAGCTGTATTTAGATCAAAGTATGGATATTCTGTCACATAATATAATATGTCATCATAAGTTAAAAACTTAGAATAGACAAATGTCTATTACATTATATGGCTAAGGTTAAAATAATACGGGGATAAGTACTATGTTGATCAAAAATGATATACAGAGAAATAGATTTAGATGAATATTTAACCTTGATGGCACTAGGATTTTATTGATGAGACTATCAGAGCAATACATAAAAAATGCTTTATCCTTAAGCTTAGAGATGCTTAGTAAGAATGATGGAACTATTGCCGCTAGGGTATGGGAAAACGTTATAAAGGCTATAGTAGCTTTTGCACAAGAGAAGAGTGGAAAAGATGTTTTAGCTTATGCTTTAGCTTTTGCCTCTTTTCAGTCCGAGTTTAAAGCTGGAGATTATATACCTATAATAAAGGAAACATTAAAGGTAGCTGAAAAAATTGGAATAGAAGATAAAGAGACAAAAGAGTTATACGATAAGGTTAAAGGTCAGTTAAGTCAAAGGTCTTCATAAGATCCGTGGGTTCTGACCTCATCACCAATCCTTTTCGTTAGATACTATAATTACTTTACTTTTTGTTTCATTTATCCATTTTTTCACTAATTCTTTTTCCTCCTCATCTAAATGCGCTTCAGGATCTTCTATTATTATTAATTCTTTTTCAGTACCTCTAGTTAAAAAGAGTTTTAGTGATAAAAGGCTTAACACGTCTGATGTAGCATTATAGAGTATGTTATCATCAACATATACATAATTATTTTCTTGATTAACCCATATTTTATGATTATTTATTTCGTCGGTAAAACCTTGAGGCAAAAGCATAGAGTTAATAAATTCTGCAGCAATTCCAAAGGCTTTTGGAATTCCTGGTGCTCCCTCATATTGATACACAAGGAATTTAGAGAAAGCGTAAAGCAAGCCAGCTCTAGAAGAAGGAATTATATACGGTTTTATTCTTTCTAATTTAGAAAAATAGAATGAGTCAACTTGAAAATTACCTTGTATACCTTGAGATATATTTATAGGTTTTTCTTTTAGAATAATTTTTACAGAAATATTAAGATTATCAATCTTACCCGAAATATTAATACTCGGTTGATCTATCTCAAAATCACCCTTAAAATATGTTGATGAAATTTCAAAATCTGATTTTAAAAGCTGAAGAAAATATCTTTCAAAAATCTGTCTCCAGCTCTCTATAGGATCTCCTTTTATATATCCATATAGTCTAGGTATGTTATAGATACTTTTCATCAAATAATATAGTAATCTCACTGTATAATACTTATTTTCTCCCTTTTCTGATATGATAATTTTCTTTGCATTTGTAATATCTAATACTTTTTCACTCTGATTGACGTTTATTTTTACTATCATCACTAAAGGGTAGATTTATAGGTATATATTTTTCATATTGAATATGGTCTCTATAGATAAATACGAAATCTTCCTTGATTTTGATTTTAAGAATTTGATATATAAGGGATATGAGAAGATATATTTAAGCACTGATAATGAAGTAGTTCTAGATAGCGTGGGACTAAATATAGTTTCTGTTAAGACTGAGGGGAAGAGTGTTCCATTCAAAGTTTCTGACAGTCAACTATTCATTCAAACTGGAAAATTTGATGGAGTTTTAGAAATAGAATTTGAAGGAAAAGTAAAGGAAAGGGGCTTAGTGGGTATTTATAAGGCTCCTTATAATCACAGTTATATAATTACGACCCAATTTGAATCTGTTCATGCTAGGGAATTTATACCTTGTATAGATCATCCAGCATTCAAAGCTAGATTTAAATTAAGTGTGAAGGTGGACAAGGATTTAGATGTAATATCTAATATGCCTATAGAGGATGTAAGGGAAGAAGGTGATAAAAAAATTGTAACTTTTCAGGAGACTCCGAGAATGTCAACATATTTGCTATATTTGGGTATTGGTAAATTTGAAGAAATTAAGGATAAACTTGGAGAAGTTGATATTATAGTTGCTACAGTTCCAGGAAGAATAAGTAAAGGTAAATTCGCTCTAGACGTTGCAAAGAAAGTAATTGGGTATTATGAAGATTACTTTGGTATAAAATATCAGTTACCCAAAGAGCATCTAATAGCTATCCCAGAATTCGCTTTTGGAGCAATGGAGAATTGGGGAGCAATAACCTTTAGAGAGACTGCTTTATTAGCAGATGAATCTTCTTCAGTGCAGCAGAAAATGAGGGTAGCTTCTGTTGTTGCTCACGAATTAGCCCACCAATGGTTTGGAGATTTAGTAACAATGAAATGGTGGGATGACTTATGGTTAAATGAGAGTTTTGCGACCTTTATGAGTCATAAAGCTATTGCTGAATTATATAAGGAATGGGATTTCTGGGGTACCTTTATAAATAGTGAAACTTCCGGAGCTCTATTTAGAGATTCCTTAACTACAACCCATCCAATAGAAGCTCATGTAACTTCTCCAGAAGAAATTGAACAATTATTTGATGATATAAGTTATGGTAAGGGAGCTAGCATTTTAAGGATGATAGAAGCTTATTTAGGAGAGGAAGATTTTAGAAAAGGTATTCAAATTTATCTAAATACTTATAAATATAGTAATGCTACTGGAAGTGATTTTTGGAATAGTTTAGAAAAAGGTTCTGGAAAACCAGTAAGTGAAATAGTAAAGGATTGGATAACTAAGGATGGTTATCCTGTAGTTTATGTATCCGTTAATGGTAGTAAGATAAACTTAGAGCAAGAGAGGTTTTATTTAAAAGGAAATGGAAAGAATGCAGTCTATAAGGTTCCTTTAACACTTGAGGTAAATGGAAGAAAAATAACGTATTTACTTGAAAAAGAGAAGGATAGTATTGAGATTGGAAGTGATATAAAGACTATAAAAGTAAACATAGATAGAGCTGGATTCTATAGAGTGTATTATAACGATTTATCCCTAGTTTTTAACTCAAAACTTTCTCATTTAGATAAATGGGGACTACTTAACGACTACTTTAACTTCTTCTTAGCTGGTAGAGTAAATTACACAACTTATGAGAGTATAGCAAAACAATTTATGAAAGACGACAATTATTTAGTAGTGGATGAACTTGTTAGTGAGTTATACTATCTCTGGAGAGTTAATAGAGATAAGTATAAATTACTATATGAGGTATTACCATATCAAGTAAAGCGATTTTCAAAGAGAAAGGACGAATTATCAAGAAGGACCTATAGTTATTTATTAAGTACTTTTGCATTTGTGGATGAGAAGTTTGCTAGTGGACTTGCTGTAGCGTTTGAGAAATATGATACCTTAGATCCTAATGTAAAGGAAGCTGTTGCAATTGCATATGCCGTAACTTATGGTGAAGATGCTTATGATGAGCTTCTTAAGAAGTATAGAAGTGAAAAGTTCGATGAAGAGAAAACTAGATTATTATATGGTCTCTTAAGTTTCAGAGAACCCTATTTAGTTGTTAATACGATGAGTTTAGCATTAACTGGTGAAATTAAGAGACAAGATGTAGCTAGGATATTGCCTTATGCAAGTTATAATCCATATTCTCGTTTAGCACTGTGGAAGTGGCTTAAGACTCATATGGAGTTCTTAAGAAGTATATATGCTGGTACAGCTATATTAGGTAGAACCTTAAGGAGCGTAATACCCTTCTTAGGACTTAATAACACTGAAGTCGTTGAGTACTTCACTACTAATAGATTTCCAGAAATGGAAGTGGAGATAAAGAGTGGGTTAGAGATTTTAGATTCACTAAGAAGAATTATCTAACTTTTTAAAAATCTCTTTTATCTTTTCCTCATTTAGTTCTTCGAAAAAAGTAAGCTCCTGTAGGTTTTCTTTACTACATAATCTCAAAGGTGTAACTATACCTTTTCCATCTACGATTACTACAGTAAACCCAACCTTTTTATTTACTTTTACAACTAAATTCTTTAGGATTTCCTGCCTTATTCCTTCTATTTCTGTTTCTCTTTGAGTAATCATAGTTTTAAGAACAGCAATTTGATTGTTGAAATTATGAATTAACCTATTAAAGTAATAAATAAGAACTCCGCTTATTATGACACCAGGTAATATGGGAATCCAAAATAATTTAAAAAATAATAAACCTGAGATAACAGAGACACCAGTAATAATTATAGGTAAAATTATCTGTAAAATTTGAAATTCTCTTTCTTTTTTTAGATTATAATCCATTTCTTTTTGATAATGTTGTATTTCATCCATACCGTAAGAGGACTTCTTACTTTCTAACCAATCTGCCCAGTTAGTATCTCTTGTGATGACATTAACCCTTATACCTTTAGAAGCTTTTAGAAGAAGTATTTCAGCTATCTCATCACTTAATTCTTTAGTCATAACTGTAACGACTCTCTCAGCGGAGGCTAACATGTCTTTAATCTTATTAAACAAATCTAAAGATTCTATTAATTGCATAATATCACCTATAATATTGCTATTCCCGGTTTATATGGTAATGCCAAATCCTTTTTACCAAGGATATTTGGTGCTTTCTCATCAGTAGAAGAATACACTATCATTTCTCTCAAATCCAATTTATTCATTAAGAAATTAATATTTTGTACTATAACCTCCTCTTCATCAATATCAGTTGTTACTATCAGATCTCTTATAGTACTAGGAAGAACATTGGCTAGCTCATATATTCTCCTTGCTGTTTTATCGTCGACATTATTTTCTATCATAAAGTCCCTCAATGATTTTCTATCTTTTATTGCAATTATTGCCTTTTTCAGCAATTCTTTTAAATTATTATCGTCATTAACATAAATTACGACTTTCTCTGCTTCTTTCCCTAATTCAGATGATAATCTATTTACATCCTCAATTATACTTCTTAAATACTCAACTTTCAGTAATGACTTCTCATTATACTCTACTTCATTTATGCTAGGAAATTTCTCTTTGACTACGAAAGTGTTACTCATTTTATGCCACAATTCCTCTGCAAGATGAGGAGTTATAGGAGCCATTAATCTTAACCAAATCGAAATTACTTTTTTAATAATATCCTTGTTTATTTTAGCGTTTGTAAGCTCTATATAATCTCTAATTGTTTCGTATATCGTGTAATAGACCGTCATGTATACTGTTCTTAAGTCTAGGTTCTCGTAAGCTTTATCTACATCTTCAATATATCTCTTAAATATTGAAAGTAACCATACATCTGGGTCTCTTCTCTCATTAACTCCTTCAATTTCAAGTAGTTTAGAAATAAGATCATGGATTTTTTTCAACTGTTCTGCAATACTTTTTGCAATATTTGAGTTAAACTCAATATCATCCGAGATAGAAGAGGTAGAAGTAAGTGCTATTCTAACAGTTTCTACACCATATTCGTCAATAGCCCTATTTAATGGGTAAATGTTTCCAAAACTTTTGCTCATTTTCTTTCCTCCAACTCTAATGAATCCGTTAGTAACAATTTGTCTAGGTAAAAATTTCTCGCTAAATATAGCAAAATGATGGAACAGATAGTATGGTAAATGATTTTGTATTAAATCTCTTCCGCTATGTCTCGAATCTACTGGATACCAATACTTAAATTCGCTCTTGATTTCTTCTAATTGTTCTTTAGGAATTCCTAATTCTTTAGATACCTCATCAGCTGTACCTCTATCAAGTAAAATATAATCCCAGAACTTGTCACTAAGTAGCGATATAGGATATTTGAGCCTATGAACAATTGTATAAAATGCGGTGTAAATTGTTGAGTCACTAAGACTATCAATTATTTCTTTTTCATCCCAAGGTAATCTAACTCCTAAACCTCTAGATCTTGTAAATGCTCTAGGTTGAAGATTAAAGATTATTTTTTCCATTTCTTTCTTTGAATCAGCAGGAATAAAATTGATTTTATCCAAGGATTTGAGAACAGAAGTCTTCCAAATCGGATTAGAGTAATCTATAAACCACTGACCTTTAATAACTTTAACCACAATCTCTGCCCCACATCTGCAATATACTGGTCCATTACTAATTTCATAGATAGTGATTCTTGAATTTAACATATCCAGTAATTCTCTAGTCTTTTCTCTTGCGTCTTTAACGAGCTTCCCAGCAATTTTATCCTTTACGAACTCTTTCATAAAATTTGGGACTAGATCAACCAGATCTTCTCTCATTATCCCCTTATGATACTCGATTCTATAGATCGTGTCAATATAATCTTTTAGCTCAGCTGGATTTCTTGTCTGAGCTAATCCTACTGCTTCTACTCCAGGTAATTCTCCTAATTCATCGGTCTTAATAACAGGTATTAACTCAAATTCCTCTTTAAGTTCTGTCAAAGCAATATAGTGTAAGGGTTCATGTGAAGGTACTGCCATAACAACTCCAGTGCCTATGCTGGGGTCTACAAACTTGCTAGGCAATACTTTTATCTCCTTTTCTGTTACTGGGTTTTTAGCTATCATTCCCACAAGATTTTTTCCTTTCTTCTCTCCTTCCTCTCTGAAATTTATCTGATATTTTAACTTATCATAAGCTTGTCTTGATATGATCACTTTCCTATTCAGACTATCTGTAGCAATAACATAATCTGCTTCAGGATTGACAAGAAGTGCCACTGCACCAAATATAGTTTCTGGTCTTGGAGTAGCTGCTATAAAAAAGTAATCCCCAGAAGGAAAGTAAATTCCGTCTAAGTCTGTTATTTCTGGTTCTACATCTCCTTTTGTATCATGCATACCTACTGGAAATTCATCTCTTGGACAGTAAGCCACTGGTGAATCTTCCCTCTTTATATATCCTAACTCCATTAATTTTCTATATTGCCACTGCACAAATTTCTCAAAAGCTGGATCAACTGTAGTAAATTCTCTTCGCCAATCTACACTTAATCCTAGTTTTTTAGCGGTACTTTTCATATCATTTTTGAAATACTCTGCAAGATATGTGGGATCTGAGAATTTTTCAATTTCCTCTTTTGGTATTTGATAAATATTTACGAAAGTTGATATTATCTCTTCATCTCCTCTCTTAACAGATTCAGCAATTGAAAGAATTGGTGTACCGGTAAATTGGAATGCAAAAGGGAAAAGCACGTTATAACCTTTCATTCGTAAGTACCTTGCATAAATATCTGCAGTTATGTAAGTTCTTCCATGACCAATATGTAAGGGGCTATTTGTATAAGGGAAGGCAACTGTAATAAATTTCTTAGGCCTATCTGTCTCTGGATTAGCCTCATATACTTTGTTATTTTCCCATTCTTTTTGCCATTTAAAAGCAATCTCATTAAAGAAATTTGCAAGACTCATACATAACTCTAATAAAAACAGATATATTAAGGTATAACCTCGGTAGAGTCCTCTGTGGGGTCATAGTATAAATCACTTAACTTAATAACACCTTGTTTTACAAGTTCAGTTATTTCTGGTACTATAGATAAAACACTCTTCAGATATTCCTTAGTAACCTCATCAACAATCTTAAACCCTTCCTCTCCCCAATATTTCTCTTTAATAGCATACAAACATCTCCCTCCACAATAATCTTTGTATTCACAGCTTCTACATTCCTCTGGTAAAGGCTCATCAAGAAGCTTAAAGGAATCTAAAGTACCTAATTCAGCCCACTTTTCCCTAACTGCTATAGGGCATGAAAGTACTCTACCATCAGTAGATATTGATATACTATCATACCCTGCACCACAAGCTACTCCTCTATATTTCTTGAAGAAATGTGCACTTAAAACACCTAATATTGGTATAATTTTTACAATTCTTCCTTTCCTCAATTCTGAAATAAAATAGTCAATAAGTTTTTTCAGCCCAGGCAAATAGGACTTGTAGGCCCACTCTTCAAAATTCCATCTCTCACTCCATATTACATTTAATTGCCAATGTATTTTATCAAATACTCCAAGAGAAATTAGATGCATAACCTCTTCATAGATATTTGAGTCTTCAGTTACAGCCATTCTTGCTATAGTTTCCACTCCTAATTCTTTTAAGTACTTAGCATGCTTTACAACAATCTTGTAAACTCCCTTACCTCTGTGTTTGTCCGTTATTTCTTCTCTACCATCAATTGAAAGAAGTGCTACATTCATCTTTTTCCAGTATTTTTCTGGTAATAGTTTTACAGCAATACCATTAGTTTGTATACCCCACCTCTTAGCCTTCACATTATCCATCACTTGCATTATAAATTTAGGATTCATTAATGGTTCTCCACCGTAGAAAATGACAGTGGCATTTTGGTCTTTTTCGATTGCATTTTTAAGTTTCTGAATATCATATTTTATACTCCAGGGAACTATATGACTAGGGAAAGAACCTCCACAATAATCACATGTTAAATTGCACTTTCCCGTTGTTAAAACTAACCATAACATCTAGATCACTCTGAGAAACTCTTTCATCCATGATATAGCTTTATAATAGTCGTCAACATAGATATTCTCGTTAAATGAGTGGATATTAGAACCATAATAGTCAACTCCTATACCATCTGCTATTTGGTTCAATTTCAAATACCTAGCTATCATTTCCATCGGTCCTGTACCCGGACTATTTGGTAAAACTACTGGATCTTGACCATAAACATTCTTTGCTGATACAATTAATGCTTGCGCTATTTCACTATTAATTGAAGTTCTGTATGGTCTTACTTTCCCATGTATTATGATTTCTACGTTATATGGTGATATGTATTCTTCCAAATATTTCAGTATCTCATCTGGGTCTTGGTCAGGTACAAGCCTAAAGTCAATTTTTACGAAAGAATATGAGGGAATTACTGTTTTAGAGCCTTCTCCAGTATAGCCAGCATAAATACCATCTATATTACATGTTGGATTAGAGACTAATTTTATCATAGCATCCGTGTCCTTTATACTTTGTCCTATTGCATCTTCTAGGTATTTCTTGTCGATATTTAAATATTTTTTCTCTTCCTCACCTAACCATTTTACTTTATCATAGAAGTGTGGGACCAATACTTTACCATCTTCAGTTCTTAAAGATCTTAATAAGTAAACTAAATCCCAAGCTGGATTTTGGGCTATAGGAGCATACATAGAATGAAGATCTTTACTTGTTCTTTTTCTTAATTCTACATAAAGTAATCCCTTTACCCCTAAGACTATCTGTGGTGCATTGTTAGGAGCTTTACCGGATCCTTCCCAAAGAACATAATCTGCTTTTAATTTTTCAGAGTAATCTTTAAGGAACTCTTCCATGTTAGGACTTCCTATTTCTTCTTCACCCTCATATAGAAACTTTATGTTTACGTTTAACTTTCCCTCCCTCATAACCTCTATAATGGCTTGCAACCTAGCCATTAAAGTACCCTTATCATCACCTACACCTCTAGCGAAAATTTTACCTTCTTTTACTGTTGGTGTAAAGGGATCAGTATTCCATTTATCTAATGGCTCAGCTGGTTGTACATCGTAATGGTTATAAATTAGCAACGTCTTTTTTGCACCAAGATTTATTTCTCCATAAACGTAAGGATTCTTTGCCTTATGCCTTATTAGTTCAGCTTCAATCCCGTGATTTTTCATGTAATCAACAATGAATTTAGCACCTTCCTCACCTTTTCCTTTAGCTGATGTAGTATCTATTTTGAGGAATTCAAAGAGGTCTTGTAAATAGTCCATAAGGTTTTTAATGAAATCGAGTAAATTAATTTATGCTTAAATATGTTGAGTATACAAGGCACTCAATGGCAGAACCTTTAGCTACAATTAATATATATAAAAAAGTTGAGGATGGAAAAATAATTTCAACGTTCAAAATTTTGGTATATAAGAACATGAGTATAACTGTCTTTGAGACTGATAAATTAGAAGGTGGACAAATTATCGAAATGACTTCAGAGAAAATCGAGTCTATAATAAAAATTATAAACAAGTACTATGATGAAAAAACGGACGATTTAACAATTTTGGGAGAAGAGAGAGTAGTAGATGAGATAATAGATAAATTAAAAACTTAAAATTCAGTTAAAAAGAATCAGATGAGGAAAATACTGGGACAGCTGAATGATGAAGAACCATTCATGCGCTGATTTAACCAAAAATAAATTTACCCCACTTATGTCTGAATACTGCTCCTATTATTAGGAAAACTACAGCCATAGGAACAGCAATATATGGCACTAATTGCCATCCTGGAAATTTTTCTAATTGTTCAGCAACCCATATTGTGATTATGAGAAATACTGCTAGTGGACCTATAGTTATAAACCAAGTAGTTGCACTCCATTTCTTAGAAGTCATAAAGTCTATTTAGAATTCATAAATTTAAGTTTGTTTATTTAAAACTTTGGAAATGAGAGAATACATTTCTTTATCTTTTTCTTGAATTCTTTTTAGACTCCATGGTTTCAAACCCTTATTTTTTACACCTCTTAAGACAGACTTTAGCCAAGATTCGTAAATCTTTCCACCACCCTTTTTATAGTAAAACTCTTCTAACCTTTTTATAGCTTCATCCTCAGATAATCCTTTAATGTTTACAAGATACCTACTTCCAACATAGAGAATAAATCTTTTTCTAGCATCTTCTAGCCCTTCATCCAACACTTTATCAATCCACTCATAGTTTATTTTCCTCGGTTTTGGAGGGAAAATACCCTCTACTTCAAAAAGAAAATTACCATTTTCGTCGTAAACCTTTGATGTTTTTCCGTCAAATATAACATAACCAGCCGGTGTATCATCGGGATAATGTAAAAATATTTTAACTTTCATTTTATATTAACTGTCTGTCCAGTCATTTTTAACCTTACTGCACAAAATGAGCATATTTCTCTATCCTTAGTTGTGGGCCTACCGCAAATCTTACAATGGCCTAGTTCCTCTTCTTTTATATATTTCTCCTTTAAAGCTGGTTGTATTTTATTTATGAAATTCTCCACTAACATTAACATATAGCCCGGTATTGTCTCTTCAAGTTCTTCCAATTTTCTCCTTATAGTATCTTGAGTAACACCACCAACTCTGAATGTATGTGGGCAAGAATCATATAGGAACGGAATTCCTTTTACTAAAGCATAAGTTAAAATCTCTTTCTCATATATTAGGAATAGCGGTTTAACTTTCATTACTCTATATCCCTTTTCTGGTGGGGTTATAATATCTAGCCTGGCTAAATCTCTTACATCCCCATTAAAGTATCCAGCCATTATAAATTGTGCCATGTCATTTAAATTGTGACCAGTTACTATAGTATCTGCTCCTTCTTCTTCCGCAACTTCTGTTAAAGTATATCTTTTTACTAAACCACAGGTACTACATACGGGTCTTTTTATCTTATGCTTTGCGTCATCAATAGTAAACCCATATCTCTCTTTTATCCTTACAATTCTATATTTAACACCTAACATTTCGAAATTCTTTAAAGCAAACTCAGTACTCTTCGAAGAATATTGTTTACCCATGTCTATACCTAAATCAATGTTTATACCGATTATTTCAAATCCCTTCTTTTCACTAAGCTTCTTCATTAGATGAAGCAAAGTTGTACTATCTTTTCCCCCAGAAACTGCTACAGCTATTTTCTTCGAGTTTTCAAACATCTTATACTTATCAACTATCCTCTCAAACCTTTTTTCAAACCACTCAATAAAGTGATCTTTACATAACGCCAGATTAGA
The DNA here is from genome assembly GCF_009729055.1 of Sulfurisphaera ohwakuensis. GTDB lineage: Archaea > Thermoproteota > Thermoprotei_A > Sulfolobales > Sulfolobaceae > Sulfurisphaera > Sulfurisphaera ohwakuensis. The sequence continues at coordinate 478,403 of NZ_CP045484.1, forward strand.
GTAAGGGATTTTTATAATAGCCTTATTATCACACTTACTACATTTCATAATGCTTTATAATACTTTTATCCTTTTAAGTTAATGATGCAAATTCTAGCTGAATTGCATCCGAAGACTAAGATAGAAAAAATAGAGAGAGAGCTCAAAGAGCTAGAAAGCTTTGATGGATTTGATATACCAGATTCACCGTTAGGATTACCCTCTCCTTTGCCTTCTGTAGTCGCTACGCTTATTAGAACTAAGTATGGGGATAAGAGAATAATAGTTAATCAGAGACTTTTAGACGTTAATGAGTTATTTATAGCCTCTTTATCTTTAACATCCAAATTAGTTGGTTTCGAGATTGCATTTACTAAAGGGGATAAACCTAGAATAGGAAAAGAAATCGGTTATTTAACTTCGGAACAAGCTCTCTTACTGTCAAAAAAATATAATAAAGACTTAAAGGTAGGTTTAATGATAAGTTTTAGAAGGGAAAAGAGCGAAATTATAAAAAGACTTAATTTTGAACCGGCTGACTTCTTTTTGGTATTACGATTAGAAAGTGAAGACCAGTTAGAAGGTATTAAGACTTCTAAATTAATTCCTTACATTATAATAAAAACAGAGAAAAATAAGACTTTAGCCGATTCATTATCACAGCCAGTTTTTGATGAGAACATTGTATTAGATTTTATTTACAAGCTTGAGGATAAAGGAATAGAAGGGATTTTACTCTCTGCATTAGGTGACACAGAAGCTTTAAACAGAATAATCAAAAAATACTAGGTGATGATAAAAAATAAGCAGATTTATGAAGAGCGGTGTAGGGTCTGATTTTTAATATAATCTACAACACACGGCAAAAACTCTTCAACTCTTTCTCTAATTATTATATCTGCTATGTTATCAAGAGGCGTTTCTTCTGCGTTTAGGATTATCAGTTTTCCACCCATTTCTTTAACAGTTAGGGGTATCATATTTGCTGGATAGACAGTTAACGAACTTCCAATTGCCAAAACTAAATCGGCTTCTCTAGCTATCTCTAATGCTGTTGAAATATTATATACTGGTTCACCGAATAAAACAACATCTGGTCTTATTACTCCTCCGCACTCACATTTAGGTGGCAATCCCTCTTTATCTATTTTATCTAACACTGTGTCACTATCATAAGTTTTTAGGCATTTCACACAATAGCATTTTCTTATATTTCCGTGAAGTTCAATTACATTTCTTGAACCAGCTAATTGATGTAAACCGTCAATATTTTGTGTTATTATAGCTCTTATTAATCCCATTTTTTCTAGTTCAGCTAATGCATAGTGTGCTTTATTTGGTAAAGCTGTAAACAGTCCTCTCATTCTTAAGCTATAAAACTCCCAAAAGCCTCTAGGATCTTTTTTAAAATACTCTATTGTAGCTAGCTCTGGAGAGTACTTTTTCCATAAACCATTAGGTCCTCTAAAATCTGGTATCCCAGACGCTGTACTAATCCCTGCTCCAGTAAAGGCTATAGCGTAAGTTGATGTTAAAAGCAAATCACCAACTTTATCACATTCCATATCAATAAGATGTTTGAGAAAAATAAAAATGATGAGTTTGCCGAGTACGGAAAGATGAAGAAAAATATTATCTGATATAACAAATTATTATATTATCTTCATTCTTTATTTTATCACATTCTATTCTGCTTACTCCTATTAACCGGCTTAATTCCTTTCTTAATTCTGGCGTTATGTACAAAACCCTATATGCAGTTAGCATAAACCAGGGATCACGTTGATTTACAACAAGTAACGTGGGTTTAATATTTCTTAGCGAGCCTAATTCTTCGTCAAAATTTTTATTTGTTCCTACGACTCTGTATTCTTTAATTACTGTTTCTCCATCTACTCCACAGACAGATACTCCGTCAACATAAATAGTAAGTAAAGCATTTTCCCTTAAGATAATCCTTGTATCTAAATTTTCAATTTCTATTTGATACTTACTAACATAATTTTCCCATCTTTTTAATTTTCTTCCTCTTAATTTCCTGCTAAGAATAGAAGAGAAACTAAATGACTCTAAAACATCTTGTGGTGTTATTAATATATAATCTGGATCTCTAAATATCATAGAACCCTTACATTCACTTTGTTTTATCTCTCCATCACAAATATAGGAGTATTCTGGTAATGGTGGAACAAGTAATTCTTCTACTCTTTTTGTAATTAATCTCACAATTATAATTGCATCGTATGCCGTATTATATTTTCTTATAGAAGCATAAAGAGTAACATACTTTGTTGATTTTTAATTTACTTTTTCTTTAAATAGAGAAATAGAATTTCAATAGTAAGCTATACTTCTTAAATGTAGTTAAAAAATAGATTTATTGTGATAACTAGGGATACAAACTTTATAAGCAAAATAAGAATTTTTATTTTTTGATCAACTATGAAACAAAAGTATTATATTGCAGTATTCATAGCCCTCATACTCGATATCGTACTCTACTCAGTATTCCCAGTGTATAATATAGCAACTCCTAGTATTGGAGGACTTCCCTTCTTTTATGTATACCAAATAATAATGCTGGCTGTTACTGCGGTAATCTATTTGATAGTAGCGTTCATAAAGGGGTGATAGAGGATGAACAATTATAATTTAAATATAGATGGCATAACTGTCGTTGTATTTTTAATACTTTTTGCCCTCTTTACCTTCTTAGGATTTTACGGAGCTAAATGGAGAAAGGGGGACTTAAATAAGCTTGATGAATGGGGGCTTGGAGGAAGAAGATTAGGATGGCTACTAATATGGTTCTTATTAGGAGCAGACCTATTTACAGCCTATACATTTATCGCAGTTCCTTCAGCATTCTTTGCTACTGGTTCATTATACTTCTTTGCTGTTCCTTATGTAGCTTGGGGATTTGGAGTAGCAATGCTAACGATGCCAAAACTTTGGGCAGTAGCTAGAAATAAAGGCTATGTGACTGCTGCAGATTATGTAAAAGATAGATTCAATAGTAAAGGGCTAGCGATTGCTGTAGCGTTAACTGGTGCTGTAGCTGAATTACCATATATCGCATTACAGATTATAGGAATGCAAGCAGTTATTGCCATACTCTTTATAGGATTAGGAATTAGTAGTACAAAATTAAGCAGCGATCTAGCATTATTAATAGCATTTATAATACTAGCCGCATTTACCTTTGTTAGCGGTTTAAGAGGTGCAGCTCTAAGCGGAGTTTATAAGGACATACTAGTTTGGATTACGGTGTTAACTACAATTGGTGTAGTCTTGACTCATTATGGTAATTTCCAAGGGGCACTAACTATAGCCCACCAAGTATCGCCTAAAGTAAATTTCCTTGATTTACCACCTAAACTCTTCTTAGCTTATTGGAGCTTGGCATTAGGAAGCACTTTTGCCCTATATTTATATCCGCATGCTATAAACGGTTCATTATCCGCTGAAAGCAGAGAAAGATTAAAAATAGGTACGGCATTACTACCTCTATACGGAATAGGACTAGCATTAATTACGTTGTTTGGACTATTAATCTTCTTAGTACCAAACGCATTAAAAGTTGTATTAACTACTAAAAATGGCGCATTAACAGTTCCTTCTCTAATCGCTGCTACAACTCCAGACTGGTTTACTGGTTTAGCATTTACGGCAATATTTATTGGTGGTCTAGTTCCTGCTGCTATTATGGCTATAGGTGTTGCAAACTTGCTTACACGAAATGTAATTGGTGAGTTTACTAAACTCTCACCAACAAATGAAGCAAGGCTCGCTAAAATACTCTCAACAGTATTTAAGTTTATAGCATTAGCTTTCGTGTTTATTGTTCCAGCAACATATGCTATACAACTTCAATTATTAGGAGGTATAATTGTGACCCAAACATTACCAGCAGTATTCCTTTCTCTATTTACTGATAAACTTGAGAAGAACTCCACTTTAGCTGGCTGGGCGTCAGGTGTAATAAGCGGTGTAGGATTGGTGGTTTATGTTAACTTAGTCCTAGAGCGTTATGGTTCACTAAAAACGTCATTATTTACTACACCATTAGGTCCTATATATATTGCTTTGATAGCTTTAGGAATCAACTTGCTGGTAACGTTAGTTGGTTCCTTAGTTGCATATGCTAGTGGTTGGAGACCCTACAAGAAGATAAGCGCAAAAGACTTTGAAGTAGAAGAAGTTGTAAAGTAAGCAAAGGAATAAAATATTTTTCTCTTTACTTCTTTTTACATATTATTGAAAATATCGAATAAAATTATATCTTCAAGCATCATCGTTTCTATTAAAGACAATGCAGCCATGAGAGGGATTAAATCTATATAATCTTCTGGTATCTCGCCTCCTCCCTGTATTATTTGTTGTAACTCATTAGCTTTGTTTTGCACTTTTTCGTAGGCTTTCTCAGCTTCCTCTAATCCAGTAGGAGTCAACTCATAAGCATCATGTTTTTTAATAAATCCCTTCTTCACTTTTCTAACTAATTTTTCATTTTCTAAAACTCTTAAAGTCGCCTGAACATAATCTACCTCTTCTTTTATCTTATCGGCTATTTCTTCAGCAGTAGCACTTTTCTTGTCGAAAAGATAAGCTAATACTTTATCTCTTAGATTCATAAAAAAATCTTCGTTAACGAGATATAAAATCTTATCTTGATAACATTACGTAATTCTCCCCTTCTTTTATGATTTTGAGATCTTTTAATAAATCTGGCACCCTGGGTTTCTTTTCAGATACAAGTATAATTTCTTCAAAATTATCCTTTGCCAAAGAAAGGATTTTGTTTATAAATTCTTCATTATATATTGCTTGAAGAGCTTCGAATTTGTAATAATTCCCCTCTTCAAAATAATCTTTGAAATATTCTCTCCAAATATCAATAATTTTTCCATCCCTCTTAGCTGGAGATGAGAATAAGGGAATTACTGCAGTTCTTCCTTTCAAATTATTTGTAAAATTCAAAATTTTGAAGTAATCGTCTACAACATCGAAGAATTTTTTCATATAATATGTAGCAACTTCTACGACATACACTTTATCTTTATCATACTTTGCATGGAATTCACTGTATATTTGATTATAAGCCTCAATTATCTCATCTCTCTTGTTACGTATTACGTCGTAATACTTTGCATTAGGAATTCTAATACTCATACCTATAACTACTACGTCGTCTTTGTTAATATCTAAACTAGGCTTTAGGTCTGCTAATGGTTCAGCGCCTATTCCGTAAATTACACCTTCTCCATATTCTGTGGTAGAATAAAATACTATTCTGTAATGATCTAGGAAAACAGCGTTAGGATACCATTGTTTATATTCTTCGTACCCTTCATTTTTTATTTCCTCAATTGCTTCATAAATTTTATCGAACGCATCTTCATAGTTATTAAATTTTCCATTTAGTTCTCCATAAGGAATAAATATTGGTTCTCCTACTCGTGGTGTCAAATATTTTAATCCATAATATTTAGCAATATCATGTAGGTTCACATCCATAACGGTTTTCAGTGTCACTCTCATTTTTTCAGGTAAATGATCTATATGATATATTTTCTCTTTTCCTCGTCTTAAAATTGGCATTAGGTATATGTAACAAATTATAAAAATAAAATTACGCTATTTGAATCATGTGAATACAAATGATATAGTAATTTTGACACTCCTTGAACTTTCTATTTTACTTACAGCCTCTCAAACAGTTAGATTACTGACACAAAGATATTATTTACCATCGATCTTCGCTGAGTTGATAGTTGGTATAATTCTTAGTCCCTATGCTATAGGTGGGATTATAAATGGAATATTTAAGGTAAATCTATTTGATATAAATTCCTATTTGACATTATTTGCTAACTTCTCAGTTATTTTGCTAATTTTTGCCGCGGGTTTGTCACATGGTTATAAAAATTTGAAATCTTCTGGGTTTCTCGGTTTTCTAGCAGCAACATTCGGTGCAGTTATACCAACGATTTTAGTTTATTTTACCTTTAGTGTAATTTATCCTTCCCAAGTTTCTGCATTAATGGGTGCTGCTAGTGCTGCTACAAGCTTAGCCGCTACTTCGTCAATAATAGAAGATTTCAAATTATATAGAAGAAATTTCGCTAGAATAGTTATATCAGCGGCAGCAATAGATGATGTAGTCTCCTTAATAATTCTGTCTGTTGTACTAGAAATATTAAGTATAAAAATTCTATCATTCGTAACTATTTTCTATAATATTTCATTAACTATAATTTCCTGGGTAATAATTCTATTTCTATCAGTAATCATAATTCCACGAATTTTAAAATACATAAGAGATGACCTAGTTAACGATGTATCTTTAGTTATCCTCTTTTTGGTCGTTTTCTTAATGATTTTACTGGGATTTGAACCAATTATAGCTGCTTTTATAGTTGGTATAGCTATAGCTGAAAGCGTCAAATCATCAAGAATAACGTCTTTCACTTCTTCCCTTTTAGCAATTTTCGGTCCAGTATTCTTTATTTATGTTGGAATGGAAACACCAATATCTATATTTATAAACGTTGGTGACGTACTATTAGGTCTTCTTATGACATTTCTAGCGATAATAGGTAAAATCGCAGGCATATTTCCTTTCGCCTTTCTTTATACGAAGGATCTTAAGGAGTCGTTTCTAGCGTCTGTAGGTATGTTACCAAGAGGAGAAGTAGGATTAATTATCGCCACATTAGGTTTATCTTCTGCAATACTTGACGTCAATCAATTCTCTCAAGTTGTAATCATGGCTTTACTTACTACATTAATAGGCGGTTCACTTTTCTCTTATCTTGTGAGAAAATGGATTTTAGAGCGTTCAGCTTAAAGGAATTTCTTCACCACTCAGTTACGGTCGCACACATCACTAAGTTTTAATATGTACCAGACTATAAAAGAATAATGATCGCATGCACAAGGGACTGTTATGATACTTGTATATTTGATTCTAATTATAAACCTTTGAACATTTTTCCGATAAATGGTTTTACTTGTTCTAGGGGAATTACTGATTTAAAAAGAAATGAAATTAACAGAGTGGACTCAGCCTACATTGAAGGTAAACCGGTTTCCATAGATGAAGCAGTGAAGTACGTAGTAAAAAAGATAAAAGAAATTAAAAGGGAAGAAATTCTTCATGTTGACTATGATGGAAATCAAGGGCTATTAACATGGTATTATCCAGCAAGATTTTGGAATGCAATTGGCTCAGCATCTACTGATTATTCAATTTGCTCTGCTGAAGGTCACGAAGCTATTAAGCTCCATTATGGTACTTCTTTTGGTGCGTTACCAGAAGATTTTGCTAAGTATAATGCTGTAGTCTTTTGGGGATCAGAAGCTATTTTCTCTTTTATTCATGGATGGAGAATTCTGTCTAAGAAGTACAAGATAACAATTGATGTAAGAATGAGCGAAACTGCAAAAAGAAGTGAAAAGGCATATATTATAAATCCAGGTTCGGACGCATTTTTAGCAATTGGAATTATTAAAACGTTATTTTATGAAGGTCTTTATGATTCTTCATTAATTGACGATATAGAAACCCTTAAGAATTATGTAAATTCTTATGATTTCTCTTTAATAGAAGAAGTTACTGGTTTATCTCAGGAAGAAATTGAAGAGTTAGCTGAACTTTATTACTATTACAAACCCTTAACAATAATTGGTTTCGCTTTAGGAAGAACATATAATGGTGGTGATGCTATCTCATTAATTTCTTTGATTCCCGCTTTATTGGGCATGAAGAGAGGCTTCTTCTACTCAAACAGTCAAGGATGGGGAATAGACTTTTCTTATCTCCGTGGTCTACATATAGCAAAACCTAGCAGGATTATAGGTATGGCTGAAGTAGGGAAAGAGGTCGAAAAAGGTAATATAAAGCTTCTATTTAATTGGAATTCCAATCCTATTCATTCTTTGCCAGGAAGTGATAAAATAAAAGAAGCTGTAGAAGAAGGAAAGCTATTTTTAGTTTCTCATGATCCTTTTTGGAATGAGACAACAAAAATAGCAAATGTTGTTATTCCAGCACCAACTTTTTTAGAAAAGTATGATGTAGTATATAGTTATTGGCATAACTATCTTGTTTACAACGAGCCTATTAGACCACAAAGAGGGATTACTGAAGTTGAATTAATGAAAAAACTTGCCAAAGAATACGGTATTATTTCCCATCCTCTCATTGAGGAAAACGAATGGAGTGCTGTAAATAACGCAATAAGAGGTACTGGGGTTTCTTTACAAGAATTAAAAGACAAGAAGATAGTTAAAATGAATAAGACTATTGAAGTTAACAAAGTTAAAGTCGAGCCTTTACCCAAACTAACTTCTCCTCCTAAGGGAATTTACTTGGTCTTCTCTTCACATCCTAATCATACAAACTCCCAGTTTAAGGAAATATATTCTCAGATGCCTATAGCATATAATAATCAATTTGATGGTATAGGTTACCTAGAAAATTCTAATGGTAAAGTTAAGGTACTTCTGAAAAGAGATGAGAACATACCTAACAACGTAGTTTTCATGTTTAAGAGCTCCCTAATTGGATTAGATGATAAGCCAGTCAACTCACTTATTGGTAGTGAAAAAGGAAAATACGGAGGAACTCCATTACTTAACGGGTATACTGTTAATATTAGATTAATAAAATAAATGTTATACTATTGAATAACTATTATATTGTAATACCACAAATAAAAGCATAATCTTAATTAATTACTGTAGTCAGACATAATCTTGACCAGAAATGGTAACAGTAAAGTTCAAGTATAAGGGAGAAGAAAAGGAAGTAGACATTTCAAAGATAAAGAAAGTTTGGAGAGTCGGAAAAATGATATCATTCACATATGACGATAATGGTAAGACTGGTAGAGGTGCTGTAAGCGAAAAAGATGCACCAAAAGAATTACTACAAATGTTAGAAAAATCTGGAAAGAAATAAAACTAAATTATTTTTTGTTCGCCCTCTCCTTCCGCTTTTTCTTCTCTAAATACGCACTTAAACAATTTTCCTTCTCCAATAAGCCTTATCCTATGCCCAGGATTATTCCCAGCTCTTAGCTTAATTTCCTTTAATCTTCCCTCTCTAGATATAGTAAGAAGAACTTCTTCCTTAACTTCTATTTGCTTTTTAATTCTGTCCACGGCTATTATTTCGTCTCCTATATTTAATCCGGCTAAGTCAGCAGGAGAGTTATCTTCAATAAATGTAATAACGTTATTCTCTACCTTTATACCATAGTAGGGTTTATCTTTATCGGTAAATATTATTTTCATATAACGGCCTAGGTACTCGAAAATTGGCGGATTTCTTTTATATACTAATTCGTCTAAGTTTTCAAACCCTAAGCTCTCAGCAATTCTCTTTACATCAGCGTAAGTATATTTGCTTATTTTATATAATTCTCTGAAGAAATCTATTATACTCTTTTTACACTCATTATTTTCCCTTATAGCGAAGTCCATTAAAAGTCCTAAAATAAATCCTGCATCGTAATAGGAAATGCCGATATTAGGGTAATTTTCATCCTTTTTGTAGAGTTTAATCCAGGTTAACTTAGATGATTCTGCAATACTCATTCTCTTAAATCCTGGGAAAGTGAGATTTTGAAGAATATTTGCGGCAGCTTTCATTGCGTCAGTAGCGTTTAGAACTCCACTTTCTATTAAAGATAAGAAGGCTATGTAGTCAGTTAAACCTTCAGCAACCCAAAGTAATTCAGTATAACTTTCATGTTCATAGTCTATCTTTAAATCCTTCGGTTTAATTCTCTTTATATTCCATCTGTGAAAGTACTCATGAGCAAACAGCCATATTAGGTCTTTTCTATCCCAAGTAGTAACTATCGCAGAAGAATCTTTGTGTTCTATCCCTCCTAGGTTTTTATCACTTCTTCTAAAAAAGAAAATATAGTTTGGTAAAGAGTCTGGAAGATAAGAATCTAGTATATATATAACGCGTTTTAGCTTTTCCACTTCTGGAAAATCATCTATTGTTGAAATTGAATGTTTTTCGTCAATCTTAATTAGTCTTAGATGTGGTGATGCTTGGATAGGCGAATCAGCAAATTCTTCATAGTTATCTCCGCAATACCATTCACCCTCCTTTCTCAAAGTTGTATGAATAGACCAGTCAACATTAATTTTTACACAATATTTTTCATTTAGATCTTGGAATGGGAATAAGGATACTGGATTTATGAAAAGATAATCTGAGAGTGAAATAACCTCTCGTTGATCCTTTGAATTGGCGTAATAAATGTATTTGAATTTTCCGTTTATCCAGAACTTATTTTTAGAAACCTGAGAACTATAGTCATAAAATATCACGTTCCTTTCTTGATCTCTAATAAAATATGAACCTGGAACCCATGTTGGAAAAGTTATTATTCCTTCTCTACCTTCCCCTTCAACTTCAATATATCTATTTCTCGGTGTTACAATAAACCTCATCTGGTATACTCTGACAATTTCAGAAGCTTTAATGTTTATCCATAATAGATATTGCAAGCCATGTCTGGAGATATGCTCGTACTAAACAGTAGTGCTAGTTATAAAACTCAGAGGTTTAGTGAGCTAAAATCTCGCTTTTATTAGTATAAAGACAATGTGGCTTTAGTTTATAATTTCGCTTTCTTAAATTTACTCGTGGAGGAACTAATTAAAAGAGCTAAAGAGAAAGGTATTGACGTAGAAGATTTACTAATCAGAGAAATATCAAAAGAAGATCCACAAGAAGGGATTAAATTAAGACTAGAAATTGCCGAAAAATATATGAATGAAGCATACGAATATTTGAAGAAAGGTGATCCTGTTCAAGCATCTGAGAAAGCTTATAAGGTTGCCGAGGAGATTGTAAAAGCTTTAGCCGAGAAATTTAATACTGAAGAGTATAAACAAGCTATGGTTGAAGGAAGATGGTACACATATTTACTTGCAAGTACTACTAACGATCTGTCAAAAAGATTAGGTGATTGGGTTGCTGATGGGTGGAACGCTGGTTATGTCTTACATGTCTGGGGATTTCATGAAGGCAAATTAAGTGTTAATAAAATTACCGTAAATATGGAGAAAGTGAAGAAAATGTTAGAAAATGCAAAAAGTGTATTAATGTCTTGATTTAGAGAATGGTTAACAAGGTAATAAATTTCATGAGGTTTTGAAATAGAAATATAGTAAATCAGGTTATTTAGGTCTATATTTGTGAGGCTCTATAAACTATTACCTTTCAAATCTCATAAATAGAAAATCTTCTTTAAAAAATTATTTAGATAAATATATTATGGATCACATAGCTGTCTGTGTCATCTCTTATTTATTATAACTAAATATATCTAAGTGTGGACAACAATTTTGTTAATTTAGTATAAATTATAAAAAATATAAAAATTATTAACTTAATTTGAATTATAATTCCTCATTTACTATTAGCTATAGTTTAAGTAGAACACACCAGTAGGTATTATGTAATATTGCCCATTAATATCGTATAGGGCACTGTAATTTGAATAATATACATTAAGTGGTGTAGCAAGCTCATTTCTTACACCCAATATTAACGCTGAACTTGATATTTGACTACTAGAAATACTAACCCCAATATTTACCATGCCTAATTCTGCGGTAAATGCTGGTGAAGCCTCGGGCATTACAAGAGTAGCTAAAGCACCAACATTAAGTCCAACCTGAAACTGTGAATTAATACCATGAATATACATGCTTCCATATGAAAAAACTTGTTCACCGCTAGATGAACCAAGATATGTTAGATTATTGAAGTAAACTGGAGCTATACAACCTCTACCACCCCCCGGACTATAGAAAATGAAAGGTTTAATAGTTGAGTAACTATTCCTAGGCAACTCATTATAAGAAGTATTAGGAATATATGAATTATAATAGTATATTTTTGGTGCTACTGCATTCCCATTCTCTACTGACACAATTTCTGTTAATATTACTTGCAGAAAGTGATAAACTTGATAAATACTATCATGAGGTATATAATAAATCTCAGTCCAATTAACCCATGCAACCTGACCTAAAACATACAACTGACCAACATCATATGGGGATGGAGTACCTATTTCTGTGGTATTATATGCTTCAACTATACTGTTACTATCGCATACTGTTAATGATGGACCGGGAATAGTAACCCTAATAGGTAATTGACCCAGTAGAGGTTGAGAAATATAAAATCCAATACTAACAGAATAACCTTGTTGATTAGAGACAATAACTCCTAATGTAGATTCATAGTAGTTTAGGTTGTTTTGCGGTCCTATTATTGTTGCTATTGCTATTGGTCCTACTGATTTGTTGTTTGGGTACCATCCTATGATGTTTGGTATGTATTCTGTTATTACGTAACCTCCGTTTGTTTTGGATGTTATTGTTGTGGTTGTTGTTTGTTGTACTATTTTTTGGTTTTTGTTGTTTTTTAGTTTTATTTTGTGTTTTATTGGTGTTTTGAATTTTATTATTATGTTTTTTCCTCCTTGTCCGTTAATTATTTGTGTTATGTTTAGTGGTGTTGCGTATGTTTGTGTTAGTGTTATTATTGTTGTTTGGTTTATTATACTGTATGTTGCTAGGATTAGGATTGATGGGTAGATTATTGTTTTTTCTTTTTTATTGAATTTTATCCATTGTTCTGCCCATTTATCTAGTTTTTTTACTGGGAATTGGTAGTATTGTTTATTGCTTGCGTTGTATATTTTTTGGAATGTTGTTCCGTTTGATGTTGGGTAGAATGCGAAGACTGATATTGAGGCATTAGTTATTAGTTTGTGGTGAGAGTATAAGAAGATTTTTATAGTATTTGCTGTTGTTAATGCTTGTTGAATCGTAATATTTAACTGTGGATAATATAGTCCAAGCAAGATTATTAACAATAAGATAATTGGAATAAAATAGTAATAAAATCTCCTCATACTACGAGATATTTTCAAAACATATTTATAAATTTTTTCACAAATTCTCTATCTAAAAATCCTTAAACAGTTCTTCCTATTTTAAACCTTCTATTCGTCATTAAAAAGTATTTTCATAATTTCTCTGAAGATTTCTGTAAAATACTCATTGCTAATTTCAAGATATATAACAAGAGATAAGTATTTTAAACTGTAAGATTCAAGATTTAAAGTTTAATTTTTCTGAAAATCATCTATTTCTACAATTTTCCGCAAAATGTTAATGTTAGTTTACCTGCACTTCGTTTTTTCCATAGGCAGCTAATTAATAACTTTTCCCAAAATTCGATCATCAAAATGAAAGTAAAAAGGGGCATAGTGTGAATTAAAGAAGCAAAATCATTTGCTCTTCTGCGGAGTTTTTCTTATTGACATCATAAACACAGCTAGAAGTGATAAAACTCCTATTAAACCGAAAACTACTGTATAAATTTCAGAATATATTAGTCCTAGTTGATAAATTATAGCAAATATAACACTTCCCAATGCCCCACCTAAGGCTTTTCCAGTATATAAGATTCCACTATTTATTGTAGAGAATCTAGTTCCAAAAATCTCACCGGCAACGTTAAAATATAAGGTTATCATTGAACCACCAGCAAATCCTATTAAAACTACTGATACTGGTAATTGATTAAGAAGAAGGAAACTGGCACCTATTGTTATGATAACATTAAGTAGTAATGTAGTCTTTACTATTCCTAATCTGTCTGCAATAAAACCAAATAAAGGTCGTAGACCTCCGCTCAGTAGAGGTAATATTGAAATTAGTGCAATTAGTTCTTCTTGTGGTAAATTTTTACCTAACACTGGTAATTCTGACGACATGACGGTTAAGGGTGTAACTGCGCCTACGAATGAGATATATATCAACCAGAATTTAAGTGATAAGATAACTTGCTTTGGTGCTTGCCCAGCTAAATTTTGAGGATACTCTGAGAAATAAAGGAGTAGTGGTAACAATATGACTTCTGTCAAACCTATTGTTAAAGTGACTATACGATAATTCCCAGCAAGGGCTATAAAAGGGTTCGCAATAGCTGACCCTAAACCAAAGCCCATTGATACTATACCAGTGGCAAAGCCCATTCTATCCCTAAACCATTTCATTGCCAAATTTGCAGCTATTCCATAAAGTATTCCCTCACCTATGCTCCCCAATGACCATGCTAAATAGAAAAAGTAAATATTTGGCGAAAAGTACGTTCCTAGGAATCCAATAGCAGATAGTATTGCTGAAATAATTCCAATTTTTCTAGGTCCACTTTTATCAGCAAAATGTCCTCCAATTGGTTGAAACCCAGAGGAAAATATGCTAAATAATGTGAATCCTAAAGCAATTTGAACAAGGCTAACGTTAAATCCTTCTTTAAGCAGAGGTTCAAGAGCATTCCATGAGTATTGGTACAAGGAGTTAAAGCACATTACAACGAATCCTATAGCTAGGTACTTACCTCTGCCCATACTTAAATAGTTGAATGTTAGGTAATAAACCTAATTACTAACACTCTACTTGCTCTAGTTTAAATTTATATAATTGAAGTTAAAAAAATAAATATGCCTCAATATCAAATCTTTGGAAATGATTTACAATATCTAAAAGTCATCTTAGCTCCAGGTGAAGGAATATATGCTGATGCTGGGCACATGATAGCAAAACAAGCTTCTGTTACGCTTCAAACAAGACTAAGAGGCGGAATACTCAGTGGATTAAAAAGAGTTTTAACTGGTGGCTCATTTTTTGTTACTGAATTTTACGGTCCTGGAGAGTTATATTTATCTGGTATTTTTCCTGGCAAAATTATCCAAATTCCTTTGGAGGGAAGAGGAATTTTAGCTGAAGCACATACTTTCCTTGCAGCTGAAAATAGTGTAAACTATAATACACAATTGGCAAAGCTTACGGCTGGATGGTTAGGTGGCGAGGGACTTTTCTTAGCTAAATTTAGAGGATTTGGGAATGTATTTCTACATTCTTATGGAGATGTCATAGTGAGAGATCTAGCTCCTGGAGAAATTTTACAAGTTGAGGCATCTCATCTAATGGCATTTCAAGAAGGAATGAACTATGATGTTCAGTTAGTGGGAGGATTAAGATCAATATTCTTTGCTCATGAAGGCTTATTCTTTGTGACTATTCAAGGCCCAGGTAGAGTATGGTTACATACACTAACAGCAGAACAATTGGCTTCAGCACTAATACCATTTTTGCCTCAAGGACAGCAAGGGGGAATTAATTTACCATTTTAAAAGTTTTTAATTTTTCTATGTTTTGATAGCTTATGAGAGTAAGTATAATAGGAGTAGGTAAGATAGGTTATGCTATTTTAAAAGGAGTAAAAAGCCTTAATGTTGAAATCATAGGTACTGGAAGAAGTGAAGAGACCTTAGATAAAATTAAAAAAGAAGGCGTAGAGGCTACTAGAGACAATGAGTATGCTATAAAAAAGAGTGATATAATTATATTGGCTGTAAAACCTCAACATTTCCATTCCATCTTAGACAAGGTAAGTAAAACTGCATGGGAGGGTAAAAAAGTTGTTTCAGTTATGGCTGGTATAAGGATTTCTACGTTAACGAGGCTGACGAATGCTAAAGTGTATAGAGCTATGCCTAATATAAATGCGGTCATTGGTAAGGCTACAACAGCATTAGCTGAAGAAAGAGATGAGGAAGTTGAAAGAATTTTTAGGACTATTGGAAACGTTTACTGGATTCCAGAGGAATTGTTTGATGCATGGACAGCAATAATTGGTAGTGGTCCAGCGTTTGTTGCAGAGATAATAGATGCATTCGCATTAGGTGCTGTAGCATGTGGAATGCCAAGAGAACTTGCCTATCAAGCAATATTAGATATGGTAGAAGGTACTGTATATACTTTAAGAAAGGATAAAACTCATCCAGTTCTATTAAGAGATCAGGTAACTACTCCTGCCGGTACCACTATTAGGGGGTTAATGGTTATGGAAAGTGAGGGAATAAAATCAGCTATTATTAAGACTATTGAGGCTGCATATCAAAGGTCAATGGCTATCGGTAAAGAGATCGATAAAATGTATTAAGCTTATTAGTAATGAAATCGAGTATTACCTTATGATAGTCATATCATCACTTTTAGATAAAAGAATGAGTGATCACAATCTTAATGCTAAAGATGTTATTGATGAGATTCTACCAAAGTTACTCAGCTCTGTCCACATGTTTAGAAGTAAAGGCGTTATTTACGCTGCTACGTTCACTAACAAGTACATATGGACTATGAAGATAAATACTCAAATGTTCTCTATCGAAATTTGTAAATATAAGTATAAGTACTGGGAGCTTCCAGATCTTAACATTAAAAAAGTTGAATGTTATAGATTAATGGGAGAATTACTTGATTATGTTAGACAGAAATTAAACTCAGTAATCGCTCCTAGCAATATCTCTTAATCTTTCGTCCCCCTTAATCTCTTTTATAAAACTGTAGACACTTTTAGGAACTAGTTCGCTCCAACTTTCATTATTTTCCAACATTAACTTTCTTATTTTAGTAGCATTATACATTTCCCTGTTAAACATTGGAGGTAGATCTACTATATATCCAGCTTCTCTAGCATTAGATATAACCAAAGGATTTCCGCTTACTACTACATCAAATTTGGGTGAATATAGTTCTAAGTTTCTAATCCATAATCCGCTAGTAAATGAATCCATTATTGGAAAGAATATAACTCTAGTGAAATCTACGTTAAATTCTTTGAGTCCTTTTTTAATCATAAGGATTCTTTCTCCTGCTGTAAAAGGATTATATATAGTATGACTATCTTTCCCGCTTCCTACAACTATAATTAGTTCGTCATATTTGCTGAGTAACCATTCTATTACAGCTAAATGACCTAAATGGAAGGGCTGAAATCTTCCTGGAAATACAGCTCTCATTTCTTTTCCCACGATTTATATGCTAATTCAACATACTTATTAGGGTTCATAATATCGTAAGGATCTATTAGATCTTTAATCCCCTTCATTATTTTAAGTACTTCTTCACCATTATGGCTGACAATTTGTTCTGCAAGTAGCTTAGCTTTCTGATAACCAATTCCATGTTCACCAGATACTGAACCTCCTAGATCTATAGCTATTTTTGCTACTTCCTCAAAGATTTGTTCAGCTAAAGAAGTATCGCTAAGCATAATGTTAGGATGAAGGTTCCCATCCCCTATGTGAGCTATTACGGGCATTCTGATACTATATTTTCTTTCGATCTCTTTTAATCTCTTTATAGCATCAATTAATTTAGATACTGGAACAACTATATCTTCAACAAACATATACTTGCTCTCAGCCCTTATCGCTATAGCTGATTGAGCCCTAATAGAATAGATTTTTTCAGCCTCTTCTCCTTCAGCAATAATGTAGTCCCTTCCTTTTAATATATCTTTTAATTCATCAAGATAATCCTCCTCAACAGATATGATAAAGGCACCTCCTTCACTTTCTTTCAATCCAGCATTTAAATTCTTATTTAAAGCTCTTATAACATCTATGTCGATATATTCGGAAATTTCTGGTAAAATTCTCCTCTTCCTTAGCTCAACTATAGTTTCAGCTGTATCTTCAAGACTTTTCATATAAGCTAAAACTGTATATATTTTCTTTCTTGGCAAGGGCGTAATCCTTAACCATATTTCCGTTATAATTCCTAATGTTCCTTCACTTCCGACAAAGAGATGGACTAGATCATATCCCCCTCTATTCTTTCTTAATGGTTCACCAACCTTAATGACTTTTCCGTTAGGTAAAACAACTTTTAATGCTAAAACCCAATCCCTAAAAGTTCCGTATTTTACACCTCTCATTCCTCCAGATGAATTTGCTGTTGCGCCTCCTACAGTACATAAGAAAAAGCTAGCTGGATCTGGGGGAAAGAAAAAGCCTTTCTTATTTAATTCCTTATTTAAATATTCAAGGTTAACTCCAGGTTGTACATGAGCATACCAGTCTATCTCGTTTATTTCTATTATCTTATTCATGTATTTGCTCATATCAAGAAGAATACATCCTTCACACATTAAATGTCCAGAAAGGCTTGTCCCAGCACCCCAAGTTACAATAGGTGTTTTAGTCTCTCTGGCATAATTAACTACTTTGACAATTTCCTCTTCATTCTTTGGGTAAACAATTATTTTAGGTTTAACCTTAAATCCTACAAAATCTTCTCTTTCTTCTCCTTGGGTATATTCAATTCCTTCAAGCACAATTAATCATTATAATACTTTGTAATAATTTTTTTGATGTTTTCGATTCTCTCTTTTATTTCCTTTTCACCTGGTTGCCTGTCTATCAACGAGTATACTGAAGATAAATAAGAGCTTAAACCTAATTTTTCCGCTATCTTTTCCATGCTTTTTGGTGTCCATTTACCCTCGTTTTCGTTTTTAATTGCTTCATCAATTTTTTTAGATAAAGCTAGTGAGCGTATTATAAGTTCTACTGATTTACAAAGCTTATCGACTGCCTCACTTAAATTTCCTCCTTTAAGAAGTTCACATGCTCTCTCTAAAGTTATTTGACTTAACTCAGAATAAATTTTGGGTTTTAAGTCATCATTAATGTTAAATGAGCTTAGAACTAGTTCTGCAATATCAGCCTCATCAACGTTCATTCGTATTAACTCTTTAACGAGTGTTGGCGGTAATCTCACAGAATAGTAAAAATTTGCCGGAATTAAAAAGCGTTTATACTGTTAAAGATGCATGATAAGGGACATTAAAGGCAGAATTTACAAGTAATCTACTATATATTTTTTTAATTAAAATATAATTTCTGTTAAAATCTAGTAATAATTTGATTCCTTCTTTTCCCTTATCAAATCTCAGTATACCACTATTATCACCAGCCTCCATAATGCACAGAACACCTTGAGAGTAATATTCTCTATTTAAATGAAGAAAATGAGTTACAGCATTCTCAGCTGAAATCATAGCACTCCTAGCCGTTTTAGCTGGAATCATACCCTTAGCTAAGTCTCCAAGAGCATAAATTCTATCGCTATGTAAAAAGTAAGGTAATTTTACTGGGACAAAACCAGAATCGTCAGTTAAACCGGATTTTATTATTACTTCTGGGGCTGAAAGAGTTGGAAGTACAGATATAACGTCAGCCTCAATCTCCTGATCATTACCTAAAATGACCTTGTTCTTCCTTATTTCCTTTACATATGTACCTTTTATCACTTTTATACCTCTTCTCTGAAAATATCCGTTTGCTTTCTCAGCAATCTTATCATTTTGTAAAATCCCAAATACTCCCTTAGGACTTTGAGTAACTAAATAGACTTCTCCCTTTATTCCTCTCTTTCTTAAAATATACTCAGAAATTAGGGCAACTTGATAAGAGGGTCCTTCAATTGGACTATTTCTAGCATTACCAACTAAAATTCTTACACCGTCTTCGGCACTTTCCAAAGCTTTTTTCAATCCTAAAAAGCCCTCAAGAGTGTGATGCATAAACGCAAACTCATGTCCTGGTATTTTCTCAAAGTTTTCCTCATAAGCACCACCCAATGCAATAAATAAATAATCGTAATCGAAAGTACCCTTAGTGGTTTTAACTTCTCTAGTTTGTGGTAAAATTTCAGTCACTTCTCCCTCAACGAAATCTATGTTTTTTACTCTTAATGCTTCTTCAGCATTAAATTCAGTATCCTCAATTTTAACCTCGTTAGTAAGTAATAAGGGAAAAATAGTATTCTCTCTGACTGTTTTACTTCTTGAGATAACTGTGATTTCGGCGTTTGAAAACTCCCTAATCCTATGTGCAACTGTTAATCCCGCATAACCCGCACCTAAAATTAGAATTTTCATACTTTAATGACTATTTATGAAAATAATAAGCTAAACGGTATATGTAGATTAACAAATACTTCTAGTCACTCCTCCAACTCTTAAAAGAGATTGTTTTTCATTCCATTACCTTTTATTACATAATTTGGCAAAAGTTTAAATTAGTTCGGGAGGATACTAATTTATGAATAAACTCGCAACGGTAATTATAGCAGTATTATTAGTAGGAATAATTGCCGGAGTTCTTATTTTTACAATAGGAAAAGCTAATGTAGTAAAGGCAAACAATTCAAATACTATTAACTACCAAACTTTGGGAACAATAAAAATATATAATGTGTCAGCATTAACACCATTTCTTTCAAATTATGTGAACTCCTCTTATGTTAAGCTCGCTTCAGACGTAGTTGAGTACGGTATACTTAATTTCATCAAAATCAACACTAGTAAAGCTGTAATAGGCTATTTCAAGGCTGGTCCTTTATCATCATTAGCTTTCTATCAAATAAATTCTACATTAACCTCGCACGGTTTTAAGTATGCTGAATATAAGACCCTACTTTATGATTATAACTTAACAACCGCTGTAGGATTTGATGGGAATTACTTTTATCTAGTCCATCAAAATTCCTCGAATGAGAATTTGACATTAACCTTACTCTATTACCTATACACTAGCAATAAGACTTTCTCTCCATCATCGACAAACATAATAGCAAGTGGTACGTTTAGTAAAGGTAACTTTACTGCATATTCGAAGAATTCCTCAATAATAATTCAAGGATATTTTAGTGCAAGCTACAACAATTTAACAAAGATCCTTAGATTCTTTAACTTCACCACGACAAACTTCACAATAGCAGGTAAAGTTATCTTTAAGAACTCTACTGTTACAGTGTACTCGATTACTACGTTTTATAACAATAAATCAAATTATGTTATGATAGGTGTTAAGGAGATAAATTCGAACCTTGTGTATTCTGTAGGAATTATATCATCTCAAGAAATAAGTGAAAATGAGGTTTTGAGCTTACTATAATAAATATTTTAGTCTCTTTTTTGATATTTAACTGTGAATTTCAAAGTCATAAAGTATTTTCTTCTTTCTAGGTTTACAAAGCCTTTCATCCTAGGCACTTTAATATTTCTATTCTTTATTATTATTACATATTCAGCATTAGCTAATAGCATTTTTGAACCCAGAATTTTTAATAGTTTAAAAATAAATTTTGCTGAATTTGTGACTTTCTTTGTTATCTTTAGCGGTTTTTCTTCTACAGTACAAAAAGCTGATTATGATTTTCTTTTTACATCTCCTCTAAAGAAGGGTGAAATATCATTACTATATATGATAGCTTCAATACTCTTAGGTGGAGGATATTTTATTGTTCTAGGGATTATGTTTTTGTTTATTTACTCTATGCCACTAAGTCTTTTAACGCTTTTGTCTTTTTCTATCTTCGGTATTGCTGTTAGTAGTTTATCTCTAGTTAAAGAGAAGATTTATCTTATCGTATTTACAGCAGTTTGGGTTTGGTTCCCATTTTTCGGAATACAATTTTCTCCTACATCAATATTATTCGGAAAACCATATTTAGGAATTATCTCTTCTCTAGTATATTCTATTCCAGTTATATATAGATCACTGTCAGATCCCCAAATTCAAGTTTCAAGCCAAAAGGGGGAAATAGCAAAGAGTATTATAAAATATAGTAATAGTAAAAACTTTCTTATAAAGCATTTCATTTTAACCTACGAATTTGCTTGGGGTTACGGGAATTCGTTATCTGGTAGAAAACTTTTCTATTATGTTCTATATTTTCCAAAAGTAATTGCCATCTCTGTTTTATTTGCCATAGTATATTATAGCATCTTTAAACTAGTTGATTTCACCTTTTATGATATTGTAGCACCATCTGTTGTAATTTTAGCATTTTTAATGAGTATGGGAATTTATGCAATATCCCAAGAAAGACCCTGGATTGTTTTTGTTTCGTTGGATAGGGGATCATATTTATCAAAAAGAATTTTATTTAAGTCTCTTCAGAATTCTCTAATCGCACTTCCCTTTGCTTTATCAGATATAGTATTAGGGTATCCTTCTTTAGGAATTACGTTGTTTTTCGGATCATTAATGGGCTACTCCCTCACTTCTTATCTCTCCAGTAAATTAAACCCTATACAATTCAGAGGAGAGGTATACAATTATAGAGCGGGAAGCGGTATGTTACTGATTATTTTTTCTGAGTATATGGTAATGGGAGTTTCCGTTATCTCTGCTTTATCCTTAACATCCTCACTTGTTTTTACTGTTATCTCTATTATTATCACTATCTTAGTTATCAGAAAGAAGAACTGGGAAACTATTTCCTATGAGCTAATTGAAAAGGGTTTTGTATGACTATATAAACTATATAGTGTTATATAGTTTTTATAGTTTATTTAGGGATATCTATTTACCCGTTAAAGAAACTTTAGACATAAGATATAAAAGAAAAAGGTATAATACTATATCTTATGATAAAGATTCTTTTTTTAACTAATGATAAAAAGTTCTACTATGATGGCAAAAGAATAAAAGAAGTAAAATACATAAAAGATCTAAACGGAGCTGAAGTTAGGTTTGCAAGGCCAATGATAGTATATGATGTTGATTTACCCCTCTCATATTTCGTAGAAGAGTTGGGAAATTTTACTTTAGGAGATTATACCCTTACTCAACTTACACAAATTCTTTATTTTAATAATTCTATAGTCTATGTAAACCACGAAAAAAAGGAGATTGAAATACTCGTGGAAGGTGGAAAAGTAATAAAACTTCCTTACTCTTCGCTTCCCTTCCTAAGGTATTACTTAGCAAAGATAGGAAGAATATTACTAGAAAGTATCTCATTCGAGTATCTCGAAACTCTTTCCGACTCCAAAATCGATGAATTGTTCCTTAGTGATAAGACTCTTGGCGAGATTACCAGAACAGTGAGAAGGGGCAATTTTAGAGGCTTGAGAAGAAAGCTTATTAATAACATCCTTAACGTGTTGATCATCAGAAGAAAGCAAATGAAATCCTCCTAAAACAGCGTATATTTTATCTACACCGGTAACTTCTTTTGCATAATTTATAATATTTAGGATATTAGAATGACCACAACCAGTTAAAATAACAAGTCCCCTAGGAGTATTTATAAATAATGCAATATCATCATATAGCTTATCTTCCTCAACACCCTCTTCTGATGCCTTAAATAATCCAGAATTATATTCCTTATATCCATATCTCTTTACTTCACCGCTAAACATAACCCCTTTAGTAAACTCTAATGGCTTTTTAGTAAGTATTAAATTGAAATTTTTCTCTAATTCCTCCCTTGTTAAAGGTAATCCTATATACTGTAATCTCCTACTCCAATTTAGAAACTTCTTCTCAGTGATAGAAGGATGAGCAATCAATGTTTTTCTTTTCAGAAGTTCAAGAAGTTCCTTATTTCCTAAACCACCAGTATGATCTGAATGACCGTGACTTAAAACTACATAATCAACTTTTGATAAATCTATACCTAAGAGTTTGGCATTGTGAAGTACTGGTAATCCAGAATTTCCTACGTCATACAATATTCTGATCTGATCAGCTTCAATATATGCCGAGAATCCCCATTCACCAATTAGCGGAGGAATTATTGTGCTAGTGAAATTGTCGCTTAAGACCGTTATTTTTAACTTTTTAACTTGTTCCATAAACTTTTTTCTTTTTGATAGTTTATATTTCTAAAACCCTGGAAGTTTTGCTTTTATCTTTAATTTATTTAACGCTCCCCACATTGCAGCAACATTTTCTGAAACTACTGGCATATCTAAATCCTCATGTAAGTATTGAACAGCTTCATAAGTTGAAAGTGCTGTACAAGCAATATATACTGCATCAGCCTTAAGAACTTCATCTAAGTGCCTTTTTACTAACCTATATATTGTGAAAATTGGTGTATTTGAGATGTCTATTCCTCTAATTTTCCCCAATCCATCATAGCCAACTATTTCAAACCCCTTATTTCTCCACCATTCTACTTCTTCCAAAGTCCTCTCCTTTATATAAGGAGTTCCTATCCAAAGTTTTCTAACATTTAATTTCTTAAGTAGTTCATATACAGATTCTTCAGGTATAACTACATCTTTTATTACCCTCTTTATAACATGAGCATGTTTATGAGTACCATAAGTTCTACCGTAAATAATTGTGTCTGAGACTTCAGCTAACAAAGAGTAAGAGTATTTCAGTTCTTTCTCAAATTCCTCTAAATTTTCCGGTTCGCATCCCCTAGTAGGCTTCATTCTCGTTGAGTGTATAGAAACACCTTCTGGTGCCATTTTCCATAAATCGTATTCCATTCCTGCATTATTAGCTGGCAATATAACTCCTATTCTACCTCTTCCTCCAGGCATTGTAACTTTTTTATTATATGTAACTATAAAAGTTCTGTGAGTATTAAGACAAAAATTAGAAAAGCAATAAAGGATTTTTTTCAGTATGAGAAGGAAGGAGATAAGAAGATCTTAAAGAAAGCTTTATCTCATATCAAGTTCGAGAATGGTTATTTTATTATTAGAGATGAGAAGATTAAAGCGGATAAAGAAGAAGACGTAATTGGAGTCTTTCTTGCTAATATACCATATATAGTACTAGGGAAAGGCGAGTTGCATTGGGATTTACCAGATAAAGTGATAAAAATTCAAAATAGTGCGCTGAAACTATTGGAATGTGGACTAAATGATGTTGCAACATTGGAAATTTATTTAGTTATGGAAATGGCTTTGAGATCTTTATATTCAGAATATGTTAAAAGCGGGGTAATTATTCAATATAAGGATAAGAAAATTAAAGTTAATAATATAGATTATAGGCGCTTAAAACTTTATATAAGAAGAAAAGGGTGGAGCAAGTATAAGGTTAGAGTTAATGGAGAGGTTTTCCCTTATTCTCAAGGTTCATTATTAAGTTGGGCTGAGAAATTTATGGATGATAAATTAAGTTTTGCTTTTAGGCTATCTGTAAATGTTAGGAATCTTTTAGCTCACGGAGAGGTAGAATGGGACTTATTTCCTACAGTAAGAAGTCTAGAATCAGCCTCTCATGCTTCATGGTTAGTATTTCAGAAACTAAAAACTTACATGAAATCTTAACTACTTTTAAAATATGTTTTCCTTAACATATTATGAAATGGAAATAAATAAGTTTGTTTAATACTTACTTATATATTCACTTAAAAAATCGTAGTACCATTCTCTTGTTTGTATATAACTTAAATTGAAGGAAAAGAGTTTCACTGAAATTCCTTTTAATAACGATGGGATTTAGAAGTAAAATTTATAAGTTTCTTTCGGTTATTAGTATTTGATGACAGAAGCCCAAGTTGGAAGAAAAAAGAGGACTAGGTATGAAATAATACATGATATACTATCTCAATGCGAGAATGGAGCAAAGAAAACTTGGTTAATGTATAAGGCAAATCTAAGCTATGAACTAACAAACAACTACATAAACAAGTTAGTAGAAAAAGAGCTAATTGTGCAAAAAGATGGTCTATATTATTTAACTGATAAGGGCAGAAAATTACTAGATCTCCTCAAGGACTATAAGGAGAAGAAATCTGGTTTAGATAAGGTAGTTGCCCAAATAAAAGAGATCTACGGAGAAGACTAAATTTTTTAAAACTAAGCTTTTTATTTTTCTTTCTCAATACTCCTTTATGAACGTTGTAATTTTTGCTTCAAGTAGAGAAGCAGATATGGAAGAACCAGTTTTTTGTGATAGAGACAGTGTTAAAGTGGATGTAAGTAAATGTACTGGAAGGAGTATATCAGTTACACCTTTTATAGCTAGGTATCTAAAAGACCTCGGATTTCATGTCACTGTTATTGATCCCTTTGCTGATGATACTCCATATGAAGCTGATAACGTAATAAAAGGTACCAGTTTTCAAGTACCCGATGAAATAGTAAAAGATGCTTATGTAATAGTAGCTACAAGGCACGTCTATGATACCTGGGCCATAATGAAATCTATTTTAGGAGGTGCTAAAGAGATTTTTGTTATCATGAGTATAAAGAGAGCTAAAGTAATAATGAAAAGGCTTTTACAAGCCGGAATTTCTAAGGAACATATAAAAAGATTAAGAATACCAGCCGGATTAGATATTGGTGCAAAGAATGAAAAAGAGATTGCTTTAAGCATAGTTGCAGAAATTCTAGCTGTATCCAGGAATGCCAGTGGCAGACCTCTTTCTGAGATTAAGGAATTCAGTAAAGTAGTAGAGGAATTAGAATAATTTTGTACCGCAGTTAAGGCAGAATTTAGCTCCAGGAGGATTTTGATAACCGCATTGTGGGCATCTGATTCCGGCAGTTTGTGCCATTGGTTGGCTCATTGGTTGCTGAGGAGTTGGCATAGGTTGTTGTTGCATTGGTAAAGGCATATCATACATTCCATCGGTTATTTGCTTATCGATTGTTCCAAACAGTCTATGGTTTATTAGTTCTCTACCTAAAGGTCCTATATGTTCTTCTTCAACAATTATCGAAAACTCATTTGGATAACCCCTAAGCCTTACTATAACATTTTCAACATGATGAAGGTGACCTTTTTTCATAGCCCTTATTTCATAATCATAGTACTGCGGCATACCGGGTTGCATCATCATTGGTGTAGTTAATTGCATAACTTGACTTTCCCAACCCTCACTTAGAAAGAGGTTATTAATTTCTTGGGCTAAAAGGGGTATGTTAACATATCTACCAGTATAGGTCTTCTGCATAATTAAGAATAATGTGAAAAGTAAATAAACCTTTCCCTTTCATAAAACCTTATGTTTACTTATACTTTACTATCAGAATATTTTTAATTAAAACATTTGAAATAAAAAAAGATTAAAGTGAGGCTCTTATTTGTAATTATTAATTCGAAAAGTGTTTCTCTATACTACGTTAAAAAACTAAAAAGTTTTAATGAAAATATCAAAAATGCTTATAACCAATTTAGAATTAAATGGTTATCGATGGAAATTCAAAAAACCTTTTCCCAAACTAATCTTATAAAGTTATCAATAATACTAATCAGTTTTTCCATCATTCTATTATCGTTGCACCCGTTTGGACAAACATCATCAAATACTACAGCAGAAATACAGAGTTTAAATCAAAGTATTTTAGCTTTAGAAAATCATACAGCAGATTATCCATCTGCAGCGGTTCCTAGCTGGTTAGATACTGGTAGTAACGCATGGATGCTTACGGCTGCAACATTCGTAGGTCTTCAAAGCGTTCCTGGTGTAGCACTATATTATGCTGGATTATCTAAAAAGAAATACGCTGTAAATTCTGCATTAATGGTATTTTATGCTTTTGCTGCAGTTTTAGTTGTTTGGATGATAGCTGGCTATAATGCTGGTTTTGGTCATCCCGCATTACTTAGTATTAATGGTTATGGAATTTTAGGTTATCCAGTTCCAGCATGGTTAGGCCATTATGAAGCTAGTCAAACAATATATGGGCCAACTGGAACGCCAGTGGATATTCCAACATCTACTTACATATTCTTCCAGTTTGTCTTTGCTGCAATAACTCCAGTATTATTAGCTGGCGGAGTATTAGAGAGAATGAATTTCAAAGCATGGATGATATTTGTACCCTTCTGGAGTTTATTAGTATATAGCCCAGTAGCTTATTGGTTATTTGCAGGAGGATGGTTATACCAACTAGGAGCAGTAGACTTTAGTGGAGGATATGTAATTCATGTAGATGCTGGTGTTGGTGCGTTAGCTGCTGCATTAGCAATAGGTCCCAGATTAGCATCTGAAAGAAAATTAGAAGCTCATAGTCTACCATTGGTTCTTGCAGGAGCTGGGTTAATTTGGTTAGGATGGGATGGGTTTAACGGTGGTGATCCAGGCGGTGCAACAATTGATGCTGCAATAGCCGTATTAAACACAAATATTGCAACAGCTGTGAGTGCAATAACCTGGATGTTAATGGATATGGCATTCTTTAAGAAGCCGACATTAGTAGGTGCAACAAGTGGTGCAGTAACTGGATTAGTAGCTATTACACCAGCTGCAGGATACGTAAATGGTTGGGAGGCAATACTTATTGGAATTGCATCTGGAAGCATACCGTGGTTATCTCTATATAAATTTGAGCCTAGACTAAAAGTTGATGATACATTAGGAGTATTCTCCACCCACGGTATTGCAGGAATAGTAGGAGGATTACTAACTGGTGTGTTTGCAGATCCCAATGTAACTAAATATGTATTACCGGGTTTAACTGGTGCATTATATGGTAATTTCTATCAGTTAGGAATACAAGCCGCAGCTGCTGCTATAGTATTTGTTTATGATTTTGGAGTAACTTTTGGCTTATTGAAGCTAATAGGATTGTTCGTACCATTGCAAGCACCGCCAGATACATTGGCAATTGGTGATTATGCAATGCATGGAGAAGTAGCATATTCTGAACTATTAGCTACTTTACCAGAATCTCAGATAAAGAAGGAAGAAATTAGGGAAGAGGCACCAGAAGAGAAAGAAGATCCAGATAAGAAAAAATCTGACTGATTTTTATTAAGATACAATTCTTTATTTTTTCTAGTAAAAAGATAATTCTTTGGTAACTTTTTATAAACTCTAATATTTTCCAGATAATACTTTCTATAAAATCATACAAAAAAGAAGAAGCTCGCGTTTAATTTCAAGAATAGATCTCATATTAGATATAGAGATAGAACTGTATATCTTATAAAAGTGTCATTATAAATAGGATGAAGGCCCATAAATATGAATTATGAGAAATTATAGTTGGATCAAAATTCCTCATAAACGTCAATGAATTTTTATACCACTCCTCATACTCCTTTTTTGTTACAACGTGAAGTTCTAGCGGATCTCCAAAACCTATCTTCTCTTTAATTAGCGAGGATATTACAGCTTTATCCCAGGCACTCTTTCCCTTTTCAGTTATAATAAGTACATCTATATCACTATCAATTCTATAGTTTCCTCTAGCTATTGAACCGAAGAGTATTACTCTACATTCTGGGTCAATATCCTTAACACATATTCTTTTTATTTTTCTAACGTAGTCCCTAGCCTTAGTCAGGATCTCCTTTCTCTCACTCCACCACTTATATAATTCCCAATACGTGTAGGATCTCCTCGACCACTTTCAAAGCTTTCTCAACAGTATTTTCCTCATATCTATAAGGTAAATATCTTGCTGTAATATATGACTGTTCAATCAGATCTAAAAGTACATCTTGCTCGTTTATTATCCTCTCTAATTCTTTATTTTTTGTTATTTCAATAACTTATTTCATTAACCTCTTCACGTCACGAGTCTTTTCAAAACTTCCGGTAAGTTGATAAAGCGTATATTTCAGAGAAAGTTGTAATGCTTGTTCAAGGCTAAACATTGCAAGATTATATTTACCCTTACTTAGGTTATCCTTAGCGTTAGTAAAGAAATCAATTGCGTTCTCTTTTAAGTATTCTGCCATAGAATAAAATTACAACATATCTTTATTATATTTAGCTTAGGAAGAAGAATATCTAAGATTTGGAAGGGATCTAAAAGACGGAAAGGTTTAGGGCGAAGTAGAAAACGTTCTTCATAATATAATGAAGATAAAACTCAGAGAGAAAATAATTATACTGCCTGAGTTAAATTACTTGCATTTCTACAAATTTTAGTATATAGCAATATCTTAATCTAGTGTATAATCGTTAATAAAGAAAATGCCTTTTAATAAATTTATGTTAAATAACGGCTTTATTAAAGATATACATCAGTATATCTTTAAAAAGTTAAATTAGATGTCTACTAGTTTCTAAGAAATACAGAGTTTAAATATATTATTTTCAAGAGATTTTTATCATATATAGAAAATATTTTACTTATACTTAGGAATTAGATTTTCCTTAATATCATTAAGTAGTGTACTACTTTTTTGCACTTAAATTATTCAAATTAGAGGTCTTATTAAGTTGAAAGCAAAAGTCTTATGTAAAGGAATTTATAATAGTTAGTATATACCTAAATAACTTATGGATCTAAATGTACTTCTGAAAAAGTTTTCTGAATTCAAGTATGTTGAGGTAAGGGAACATAAAATAAGTTCTACACACTTCTTTGTTATTAATGGTTCCCCTGCTGGTTTAGCTAGTGTAAGTCATTCTGGTTACAGTGTTAGAGCATTTAAGGATTCTGCTATGTACTTTACTTCTTCTTCAGATGTAGAGGATCTATCTCCTTTGTCATTTTCTTTAAAAGAATGGGAAAAAGGCTACTCTGTGGATCAGAGAACAAGCGGGGAATACTCAGTCAATGAAAAGGAGAAAATAAAAGATGTACCACTTGAAGAAAAACAGAAAATTTTTGTTGAAATTTCTAATAGTCTAAAAAATATAAAGGTTAATTCCAGGATAGTTTCTGTCATTTTCAGTTATTCTGAATCAGTTGAGGAGAAGAATATTTTGTTTGAAGACGGTACTACTGTTCATGGGTTAGTGCCAAGAATTCATGTCTCGGCAAGTGTTTCAATGGTTAGTGATAAGGCTAGTGCAACATTTTATGAGGAATTTGGAGGTAGTGGAGGTTTTGAGTTGATAAAAATTTGGGACATAGAAAATGTATTGGCTGAGAAAATCAGAAACATTGATGAAATACTTACAAAGGGTAAAGGAGTTACACCAGGTAGGAAAGATGTAATATTCAGTAATATGTTATCTGGTATAATGGCTCATGAGTCTGTAGGTCATCCATTTGAGGCTGACAGAGTTCTTGGTAGGGAATCGGCTCAAGCTGGTTTAAGTTATTTAGTTAATAGAAATTTTGGTGAGAAAATTGGTTCTGACATTGTTAATGTTATTGATGATCCAACGCTTCCTAACAGTTCTGGTTTTTACTTAATTGATGATGAAGGTATTAAGGCTAGGGCGAAGTTTTTAATAAAAGATGGAAAGATAAACGAATTACTTCAAGATCGATTTTCAGCATATAAATTCGGTGTGAGTAGTAATGGTTCTGCCAGGGCTTCAAGATTTGATAGAGAGCCGTTAGTTAGGATGTCTAACACTTTCTTTATGCCTAGTAATTTTACATTTGATGAGCTTCTCGAGGATGTTAAGGACGGTATTTATCTAAAATCCTATATGGAATGGAATATTGATGATCTGAGAATTGGTCAACGCTATATAGGTCTGGAAGCTTATGAAGTTAGAAATGGTGAAATTAAAGAACCATTATTATTCCCTGTTATTGAGGGCACAACTTTTGAATTCCTATATTCAATCGACGCTATAGATAATACTTTAAAGTTTTACTACGGTACTTGCGGAAAAGGAGATCCGGATCAAGGTATCCCAGTTTGGATGGGTGGGCCAAATATGAGATTAAGGAATATTTCCGTAAAGGTGAGAGGTTATGAATGAGGAACTAATTAAGCTAATGGAAAGTTTAAAAGACTTTGATGAAGTTGGTATATTTCAACTTAAGACTAGGAAATTGTTAGTTAAGTTTGTTTACAGTGAAATTGTAGAAGTTCAAAGGCTTGTGAATACTGAATTAAATGTTATAGTAAGAAAAGGGAATAAGTATTTAGCAGTGTCTTCAAATGGTGAGATAGATGTTGAAAAAATTAAGGACATGTTTAATGTAGTCAAAGAAGCCTTCCTAACACCAGTTTTTAGCGACAATGACAGAGAGCTAAAATCTATCAGTTATTCTAACCTAAAAGATATCATCGAGAAAGGTGACATAAGTTCTATTGTTGAAAACATTTACTCCTCTGAGTTTCCACTATCTGGAATACTTCAAGTGAGTGAGAATTCTCTCTCTTTGGTTACTTCAAAAGGTTTTAACGGATTAACTGTAAAATATTCAGCGGATGGATACTTTAGGGCTTTTAATAAGAACTATTCCGGCCAATGGGCTTTCTATTCAGATTCTTTATCACCTTTAAAGGACAGCATAAAACAAGCAAATGTCTTAGCTTCAATAGATGGAGAGACAAAGGTTTATGATGGAAAATACGATGTAGTACTTTCACCGCTTGTTGTTGGAAACTTAATGAGTGATTTTAGTTATTTCGCTTCAGCATTCAGTGTATATACGGGTTCATCATTCTTATACAATGTAAAGCAAGGTGATAAGATAGCTAGCGAGAAGTTAAGTATTTACGATGTCCCTAATAAGTTAGGTACTAGAGAATTTGATGATGAGGCAACGTTTACTTACGACAAACCTTTAATAGAAAATGGTATATTTCAAACGTTACTTTATAATAATGAGCTGGCAAAATTAATGAATGCTAAGTCAACTGGAAATGCTGGTATTATTTCTCCGATTTCTTTTGGAATTGAAGTTAAGGGTGGTAATGTAAAGTTTGATTCTCTTCTTTCTGGTAATGTAATCTTTATCAATAATAATTGGTATACTAGGTATCAGAATTACTTAGAAGGAGCTTTCTCAACTGTTTGTAGGGATGCCGTAATTGTATATAAAGATGGTAAACCCATAGGTAATGCTGGAAGGATTAGGATTTCTGATTATATTCCTAGAATTTTAAAAAATATAGAAGAAGTTTCTAAAGAGAGTTTTGCTGTGAAATGGTGGGATGCCCCATTACCGACGATATCTCCCTTTGTCCTAGTTAAGAATGTAAATATAACTAGGGCTTAGTATTTTTTTAATAGTTCAGACTCGAAACACTTATTAAATAACTATGAGACAATATCTTATGGATAAAAGGAACATTATTCTTGCTATAGTTATGCTTGGAACTATGATGGCGGCTGTGGATAGTACTGTAGTAATTTTAGCTTTACCAGTAATAGTCCAAGATTTACATACAGACTTTTTCACCGCGATTTGGGTAATAATTCTTTACATCTTTGTAGTCCTAGTCCTAACAACACAGTTAGGCAGGCTAGGCGACAGGGTAGGTAGGGATAAAGTGTATAATTGGGGATTTGTTGTATTCACTATTGGTTCCGCATTGTGTGGTGCTTCACCAAACATTGGTTCTTTAATAACGTTTAGAGGTATTCAGTCGTTAGGTGGAGCTATGATGCAGTCAACTGGTGGTGCTGTAATTGCAGATAACTTTCCTCCTAATGAGAGAGGTAAGGCCTACGGATTTACATCAATAGGTTGGAACGTTGGAGCAATGCTTGGCATAATTCTAGGTGGGATCATAACTACATTTATCGGTTGGAGATACATCTTTTATATTAATATTCCAATAGGTATTATAGCATCTATCTTGAGTTTTAAATTTATAAGAGCGAAAGAGGTTACTGAAGGACGATTTGATATCCCCGGAACAGTTCTTCTTGCTTCTTCCTTATCTTTAATAAGTTATGGTGCAGCTGACATTGCGGGAGAAGGTTTAGTTCTTAAAAACGAAATAATGATACTAGTTGGATTAATAGTCTTCGTAGGATTTCTTCTTGTAGAGAAAAGAGTAAAGAATCCTATAATTGATTTCTCCGTATTTCAAAACAGAGTTTTAACTTATTCATTATTTGCGTCATTTTTCCAAAGCCTCGGCTACTTATCAGTCGCATTTATAATAATTATGTATTTACAAGGTGTTAGAGGACTAACTCCCTTTCAAGCGTCGCTTTTGCTAGTTCCAGGTTATGTAATTGCCAGTTTAATTGCACCATTTACTGGTAAGCTATCTGATAAGATTGGTTCGAGAATTCCCGCAACACTAGGAATGGGATTAATGATTATTGCAATATTCCTTTATATAAGTATAGCTACTGGTATAAATACTCCTTTAATTAATGTAATATTTGCTAGCCTTGTAGGGGGTATTGGTTCATCATTTTTCTATCCAGCAAATAATAGTGCTATAATGGCTAATGCGAGAAGAGGAATCTATGGTGGAGTTTCTGGTTTACAAAGAACTTTAGCAAATATGGGTTTGCTTTTAAGTTATGTGCTAGCAATAACTATCTCATCTCTTACAGTTCCAAGATATGTGGCATTTGAAGTATTCTTAGGGACTTATAATGGTAAGATACCAGCTCAATTCATTACTGGTATACATTCAGCACTAGTACTAGGGGCTATTATTCTGTTCATAGGATTAGTATTATCGGCATTAAGAGGAAAAGAGATAAGGAGCAATCTGGTCTCGCCCACATCATAAACTTATACTAAAATTTTTATGGTAGCAAAAACATAATAATTACTGTCTCTTTCATCACCCTGAAGGGCTATGGTTCTCGGTATATAAGGGGTTACAGTACTTTACGGGTGTTACTCCATTACACAGTACTAAAAAGTAAAGAATGCTTTTCACTTTGTTTACTACTTTTCCAATTATCTTCTTCATATAGCTATTCAAATCACTGTGCAATTTATAATTAAACGGACAGCCAACAATATCCCTAGGTTGCCCCCTTACCTATAAAATCTTAAGAATAATATTTTATCCTCTATAGCCTAGTAGAATATATATGTCTAAAACGAAACATAATCTTCTAATTAACTATAGTTAAAAAATCAGAAAAGATAAAGTATGTCAGTATTGTTATATCACTATTACTAAGCTAAGATATAATATAAAATTGGATAAGAAAAAGATAAATCAGTAAGACGATATAAGTACTTTATGATTTCATTAATAATTTCTGAGGAAAATCCTACACTACCCAGAGATGTTAATGATCTATATCCAGGCAAGTTTAGGATTTTCACAATGAAATACTATCCTGGGCATGGAATAAGGAAAGATGAACAAGAAAGAATGTTTAAAGAATTAGAGAAAATAAAGAAGCAAGTAGAATTAGCTGATGCTATATTTTACGCTAGGTCATATGGAGTTTTTTACAGGCCGGGAATGGAAAAGATGAAAAAGTTCTTCTCTAAACCAGTTCTTATTGCTACTGAGTCAATTATTACTAGACTAAGAGAATTAAATGCTAAGAAAATTTATGTTATAACTCCTTATAATCAAAGAAGACACGAATACGAAATTAAATGGCTAAGAGATTGGGGATTTGATATTGTTGGCTCTATAAGCCTAGGAAGAACTGGTGGCGAGGCAATAGCTTCTACTCCGCATGAGTTGGTTATCGAGGCTACAAAGATTGCTCATCAATCCTCAGCCGATGCCATTTATATTGCTTGTACTATTCTTTCTACTCTTCCAATCCTTAAGGAATTGGAGGGCAGACTTCCTGTTGTTACTGCTTCCTCTTCTCTCTTTGAAGTTGCAAGGGAAAAGAAGCTCATTGATTTCTGAGAGGATCATTAACAAATCCCTTGCCCAAATTGTGAAAACTATATCTTTGTCAAGGTTAGTAAAACCGTATGGGTGAAGAATCCTAGAAAGATTTGCGTATATTTTTAAGAGAGAATTAGAATTTTTACCTACTGTTTCACAAGCTAAGGCTATTAGTGCACTAGCTTTTGGCATGGCTAATATAAAATATTTTGCATCATTTTTACAATATTTACATTTTATCTCCTTTTTATTCCTTTTCATTCCTAATTCTGAAAAAATTTCATGAATAGACATTGCATATTTCTCCCATTTTAGATGTTTCTCACAAACTGGTACACCAGTAAAGTAAATAGTAGTAGCATTCACTTCCCTTATTCCAGTATATTTTCTTATTTTAGTTAATGCTTCTCCACCAGAACGGATTATAAAACCATCATCTACTAGTTTATGCCAATCCATGTTCTTTAATGCTTCATAATAAGCAGTTGTCGTATGAGTAATAAATGTTGAAAGAGATGCTCTCTCTATTAGAAACCTGTTATTCTCTTCAGCCGAATGAAGAAAACCTAAAATGGCATTTTTATAACCAACTTTCATCGCATTAATCATATCTTCTCCAAGAAGAACATTCTCAATAAGCTTAGATTCATCTATAATTACTTTTTTTATTAATTTTTTGAATTTATCATCTGATGGAGGTGCTTTCTTTATAACGCTCAAAGTCCCTTCTGTCGTCGATAAAAATTTTATCAACTTTTTATCCATTGATTTAGTAGAGGAAGAAATAAATTTTAACTTTATTTACATTTTCATATGATTTGCATAGGACATAGAGGAGCATCAGCTTATGAGCCAGAGAATACTATAAGGGCTTTTAAACGAGCTATTGAAATGGGTTGTAAAGGAATAGAAATGGATCTAAGAAAGACAAAAGATGGAAAGATAATTGTTATTCATGACGAAACTGTGGATAGGACTACAAACGGTAAAGGAAAAGTGAGTGAAATGACTATAGACGAGATTAAGAAACTTGACTCTCACGGAGAAAAAATACCTTTACTTTCTGAAGTATTAAGTGAGGTAAAAGCAGATCTCTATCTATTAGAAATAAAAGAAAGCGGATATGAGGAGCAGATTGTGAGTGAGGTAAAAAGTTTCAATCTATTAGATTCCGTTATATTCATTTCGTTTAATTATGATTCGTTAAAGAAAATTAAGGAAAGCGGAGGAAAAAGGATAGGACTAATTTATTCTTCCCTTCCTTCACCGATAAAGATTGCTAAGAGTATTGGTGCTTATGCTATGTTGCCTAAATACAATCTGTTGAATAGAACAGAAGTTCATGAACTGAAAAGAAATAAGTTCTTCCTAATACCATGGGTAGTTAATGACGTTAGTATTTTGGAAAAGATGGTTTACTATGGTGTTGATGCAATAGCTACAGATAAACCAGATATTATGAAACAACTAAAAATCATTCTTTCCAAAAAGTGAAGATAGATTAAATATTTAAATGTAAAGGGGAAATTTATCCAGTGGGGCTTTTTAGAAGAAAAGCTGAACCTCAAGTTGACAAAAAACAAATGATAAAAATCTTATATACAAGTGATTTACACGGCTCTGATATTGTATTTAAAAAGTTCTTGAATGCTGGATTACAGTTCAAAGTCGATGCCTTCATAATAGGGGGCGATTTAGCTGGAAAAGCATTATTTGCGATTGTTGATCTAGGCAATGGAAGATACAAGCTAGATAACCAAGAATTTGGAAGGGATGGTTTACAAAAAGTTATTGATGAAATCAGAAATCAGGGAAACTATTATACTATAGTTGATCAGAAGGAGTTTGAAGAGATGCAAAGTAATAAGAAGATTGTAGATGAGAAATTCAAACAAGCTATGAGTGAAGTTGTCAGAGGATGGATAAAAATTGCGGAGGAGAAACTTAAAGGAACAAACATACCTATTTACGTAAATTTAGGCAATGACGACCCAGAATTCTTATTTGATGTTATAGCTGAAAGCGATATAATGCATAAAGCCGAAGGAGAGGTAATAAGAATAGGCGATCATGAGATGGTATCTTATGGCTATGTTAATCCAACTCCTTGGCACACACCAAGAGAACAAGATGAAGAAACACTTTATAAAAATTTAAAGGAAATAGTAAATAAGGTAGAAGATCAAAGTAAAGCTATTTATAACTTTCATGCTCCACCATTTAATACACATCTTGATAATGCACCACTCTTAGATGAAAATCTTAAACCAGTAGTAAAAGGAGGAGAAATAGTATTTACTCATGTAGGTTCAAAGAGTGTTAGAAAGATAATAGAGGAATATCAACCACTAGTTGGGCTTCACGGACATATACACGAATCCAGAGGATTTGATAAGATAGGTAGGACAATGGTATTTAATCCAGGCAGTGAATATAGTGAAGGCATACTTCATTCACTATATTTAGTTCTTGAAGGGGACAAAATAAAAACATATATGTTTAGGAACGGATAATATTTTATACAAGAGTAATATAATGACAGTACTTATATGTAGAAATCTTTTCGCTATTTCATGTTAAAAGAGTATAATAAATTAGTTAATTCTTTCTATTGCTTAAATCTAACTATCAACTTATAAAGTTTAGGGGTTCAAAGGGGGCGAAAAACCTCGCCTTTTAAGGCGGGGATGGATAGCCCCCTTTGTAGAAATATTTTTTAATCCACTCTCGAACATTTTATTAATGCCCAACGTAGGGTTCCGCTTTCGTGCATATGTTGACGATCAAACAATTAGGGCGTTAAAAGCCCAGTTGAGGTTAGCATGTGAGATGTACAACACCCTACGCTGGGCAGATATCTATTTCTACCAAAGGGACGGAAAGGGTCTTACACAAACGGAGTTAAGACAGCTCGCTCTAGATCTAAGAAAGCAAGATAAGGAGTACCAACAACTCTACTCACAAGTAGTACAGCAAATTGCCGATCGTTATTACGATGCTAGGGATAGGTTCTTCAAAGGTCTAGCACACTTTCCTAAGGAGAAGAAACCCCATAAGTACTACTCTCTTGTTTACCCACAAAGTGGGTGGAAAATACTTGAGAGCAGGGAAATAAGGACTAAGAGTAGGAAGAATAAGAAGAAGCTGGTGTTATTGAGGTTATCAAATCTCGGCGTGTTTAAGGTCATTGTTCATAGGGACTTCCCGCTTGACAAAGTAAAGAGGGTGGTAGTTAAGCTAACACGTTCAGAGAGAGTATATGTCTCCTTCATAGTTGAAGGTGTTGGATTCTCTCAACTTCCAAAGACTGGTAAGGTAGTTGCAATAGATGTTGGGGTAGAGAAACTCCTAACCACGAGTGATGGATTCTATTTCCCTAACTTGAGACCTTATGAGAAGGCACTTGAGAAGATAAGGAAACTCCACAAGGTTCTCTCGAGGAAAGAGTTCTTGTCGAAAAATTGGTTTAAAGCAAAAGTGAAGTTAGCTAGGGCTTATGAACACTTGAAGAACTTGAGACAAGACTTCTATATGAAGTTGGGTAAGTGGTTTGCACAACATTATGACGTTGTAGTAATGGAGGACATAGATGTTAAACAATTGGTGGAGGAGTCAGAAAGGAAGTTGAGGATGAGGTTGCACGATGTTGCATTCCATGAGTTGAAGAGAATACTAGGATATCAGTTGGAAAAATATGGAAAGAAATTGTTGTTAATAAACCCAGCATATACTTCAAAGATGTGTGCCAAGTGCGGGTACGTAAAGAGAGAGTTAACTTTGACTGACCGTGTGTTCAGCTGTCCTAAGTGTGGTTGGGTTACTGATCGTGACTATAACGCTTGCTTAAACATATTGAAGAGATCGGGGTGGGAGCCATCCTTAGTGCCTGTGGAGCTCCACCCTCTACCCGTAGCGAAAAGCTACGGGCAAGGTGGGGCTATGAAGCAGGAAGCTCCGCCCTTCAGGGCGGGGTAGCTCACATGAAATATAATTCCCTTACTGACTGGAGTTCTGTAATCTTTTTCTTATCCAATTTTCTATTATATTCCAGATTGTTGAATATTGCTGCCCTAGTGGCGTATGCTTCATATTGGGGATAATATGCAGTTCGCAATTGCCGCCATATTTCTTTATCTCCTCGCACATTACAATTGAATGCTCCTTAGATACTATCTCATCATTCTCTCCGTGAATTAACAATACGTCTTTTAATTTGTCAGCATATTTTAGAGGTGAGTAATCGAATTCGTAGTCTGGTAGTTTTATTAAATCTTCGTAAATCTTATGTTGTATAGTTCCTTGAGGAAACTTAGAAAGATACTCCTTTTGCTTTCTCCTATCTGAAGGTGCTGAAACTGCAATAACACAACTACCTCTCAACGCTCCAACAATTAGTGCAATAGTTCCTCCTCTTGAATGGCCAGCAATACAGTCAAAATTATATTGTAAAGCTTTTTCAACACCTTCTTTTACTTCAATTTCAAAATCGGGTACAATAACCTCACCAAAAGACCTTAATGGTTTAGCTAACCACTCTACTTTCTCTGGTGAAGAGCCCTTTCCATGAATAACTAGACTTCTCATTCATTAACCCTCTTCATAAACTCATTAAAATCCACAATGACTCTTTCATGAATTCCTTCACCAATCTTCTTATCCTTATAATATGCCTCAACCTTAAATTTAAGCTTCTTACCATTTATTTCAATTAATGTTGATTTCACTCTAACCTCACTTCCAATAGGTGCTGGAGCTAAATGCTTAACATCAACGTGATACCCTACAGTAGTCTTATCTTTCTCTAAATATTTTTGAGCCAAGGTAAAGGATACATCTTCCATAAATGCTATCATTATTGGGGTAGATAATACGTTAACTGCACCGCTTGAGACAGCAGATGCCGAATGCTCAGGCTTTACTATAAAAGTTTTTTCTAACGATTCTCCAACTTTCACAATCACAGATAAAAACCCTACTTTTTTAAATCTTTCACTAAAGGGTTGCCTTATGGATTTTTGTAGATTGCTCATTTTGAATTTAATAAAAGCCGATGAGACCTAAAACTTGAGAGAATTAAAGGATCCAAGCAGTAACTAATGATTAATAAGAATAATTAGCCTCTATTCTAAATGATATTTTATGTTAATTACTGCACCTTTTGCAGGCCCGGTTTCGTTCCCCTTATTAGTTGCTAAAGTACTAAGTAAAGTAAACTTTGAATTAAAAAACAGTTGTGAAACAAATGAGATTGGAGACGTTGTTCTTGATTCAATTACAAATGTGGCAAGACTCAGGTTAAAAGGGTATAGAATCGTAGCGGGAGTATTCGTTAAAATGTACTCGTTAATAGGCAATAAGAACTCTGAGGTAATTTACACTATTAGGCAAGGGACTTTAGCTGACTATAATGCTAGACTTTATGCAAAATTAACTAACAAAAAGGAAGTGGTTAATACTACTCCAGAAGATGCTCTAAAGAGGGCAGAAGAGGGGAAATTAGCATTAGTCGGTATTGAAGTCAAATTAGGAGAGCTATTCGAGGATGAAATGATGAAACTTAACCATTTTGTACCACAATGTGTTATTTATTCAAAAACCTATCCAACAGAAGTAATTGAGGCTTATGAAGAGGGCATTAGACTAATGAGGGAAAGACCAGAAGAGTCTGCATTAATTATCTCTTCGGCAAGCAAATACTATTCACTGCAAGTAATGAAGAATATTATTCATGTTTATAATCACAGATTAACTACAAAGGGAGATGATTTAAGTAAGAGTATTGAATTATATAGTTTAGTTAAACCGGAAGTGAAAGACCTTGAAATTTACTAAAAATATAGAAGTTATCCCTGGAAGTCCTAATACTTTAATTTATGATAATAGAGTTGTAATAGACCTTGGTGGTAAAAATTCAAGCCTCGATATAAATGCTGAAGTCCAATTAGCAACTCATGGACATAGTGATCATATTGCTGGATTATTAAAAAAGGCTAATGTTAAGTATTTACCGAAAGAAGATTACTGGGCTTTAACATTAATGGGAAGAAGGGCTATGATTTACGGCTTTAGTTCTAAAGATTCACCTTTGTTCACATATGATTTCATAAAAGATAACTTGAGTGAAGATTTTAAAGATGTAGAAATACAGAAAATAAAAATGCCCGGACATACTCCTGGTCATACAGTTTACATAGTAGATAGTGTGCTTTACGCTGGTGATGCGTTCTTTGGGCAAAAAGTGCTTGAAAATTTTGGAGTGCCTTTTTATACTGACTTTTGGGAGGCGTTAAATTCTCTTTATAAAATAAAAGAGTTGATTAAGAGTGTTGATTATGTTGTTATCGCTCATGGTCCAATTTATACTAATAAGAGAAAGATGGAAGAGTTATTAGATTTTAATATCTCTTTTAATGAAAAGTTAGTTCAAAAAGTCAAGGATCTAATTACTGGAAATGAAATGACTGCTGAGGAGGTAACTTATCGCATTTCTAGAAATAGAGACGTTGCAAATATTCTTTTAAACTCGGTTACTATAAAGTCTATTCTATTTCAAGTAGCTAAAAACATTAGGGTTAGTGAGAAAGGAATTTTATTTTCAACTTGATGTCATATTACATAAGATTTTTAATATGTATAATTTTGCTAAAATTTTTATAATATAAATTTTTAATATAACAAAATAAGTCTTATTATAGACAAATAGACAAAATTTGTTAATGTTTTCAGTTAGGTAAGGAATTACGCTTCATCGTAATTATTACTTATTATTTAGTCAATAACTAGTTACTTAGCTTAATTATTTTTTCCTATAGTTCCAAACTCAACTTTTAACAAGTTTATTTGCATTATTTTATATATTAGACCATTA
The DNA here is from genome assembly GCF_009729055.1 of Sulfurisphaera ohwakuensis. GTDB lineage: Archaea > Thermoproteota > Thermoprotei_A > Sulfolobales > Sulfolobaceae > Sulfurisphaera > Sulfurisphaera ohwakuensis. The sequence goes on from NZ_CP045484.1 coordinate 520,355, forward strand.
TCTTTATTATCCTTGCATTTCCTTTAATAGCTCATCAATCTTTTCCGATATTTCCTTAACCTCGTACTTAGGGAAATAGGTGTGTATTATCTTTTTGCTCTCCTTTACGACGGTAATTAAATCCTTAAATACTTCCTCCTTTTTACTGTATACGCTAAAACCTGGTTCAAATCCATTATACTGATATTCATGAAGATCTAACGCTATCCTTACAAGATTTATAATATCAATTCCTATATTCTCTAACATTCGTGCTAAACCATACATACTGTGAGTTGGAACTATATGTGCCTTCTTTTTAATCCACTCTCTCTCCCGATCATCTTTAGCTAGACTAAGTAATTTATCTTCATTAGTTACTATAAAAGCACTTAGTAGTGCTTTCACACCACTGAAAGCTTTTCCAGCAGAGTTTCTTGTATATCCTTCCTTCCATAATGTGAGGGAAAGAAAGAGATCCGACAAACTCTCAATTATTCTAGCTTCAACGTATTCTTCTCCAATCTTATATAGATCCATTTCCATAAGAATACTTTCTCGTAGTAAGATAAAAGTTTATGATACTATAATCCAATTAACTGCTGAGGAGGTAACTTATCGCATTTCTAGAAATAGAGACGTTGCAAATATTCTTTTAATCTCGGTTACTATAAAGTCTATTCTATTTCAAGTAGCTAAAAACATTAGGGTTAGTGAGAAAGGAATTTTATTTTCAACTTGATTTATGGGATTTCATAAATTTCATAAATTTTTGATATACTATAAATGTAAAATTTCGCCAAAAATTTTATAATACAAATTTTTAATATTGCAATTCAACTCTGTTCACATGAACGGTTTAATAAAATTCATCGTGAACCTGTTCCAGTTAGATAAAGACTGGATCACAAAAATAACAATGGCTATGATTGTGCTAAGTATCATATGGGGATTACTAGGAATTATTGACGCTTTAATGGTTAGAATACAGGAGGCATCTTGGGGTTTGATGCAATTATTACCCCTAACGCCACAAGAGTATTATGCCTCTATAACACTTCATGGTATGAGAGATTTATTTGGTTTTGCACAGCAACTAGAGTTTGCAATTTTCACTTATTTTACGTTTAAAATGTTAAATATACAGCCAAGGGCAAAGTGGATATACAACCTCGCATTTATACTTTTCAACATTGCGTTTATGTTACTTGAAGGACCTATTCTAATAACAGCAGCTCAAGGATTTGATAACTATTTTTCTGCAGAAGGCTGGTATTATTTATCGCCCCTTGGAATCCCTAATTACTCACTTTATGTAGTTTCACCATTATGGTATTATGGTTGGATGTTAATTGACATAGCGACATATATGCAGACTATTTGGCTGATCTATCATTATTACGTTGCAAGTAAAACTACTAAGGAAAAGTTACCGATCTTTTTAGTATTTGTGTTAATGGATATATTACTCTATGCTATAGGTTACTCTGGTGAAACTGTAGCTAATGTTTGGGATATATTAGCTTTTGCCGGTATTGTTGGATTAAATGTAATTGCTAACCAAATTGCATTTGGAATCCTATGGCATGCAGTAGTTTATATGGCTTGGCTGCCAGCCGTTGCTGCAATGTATTTATTAATTCCAACTTTAGCTAATAAACCTCTCTACAGTGACAGAATGGGTAGAGTTGCAGCAGTACTTTACTTAATTTTCTCTAACAACGTGCCCATTCACCATTTATATATGGTCGATTTGCCAATAGCAATAAAGGTCCTTACTGAGATACTTACTTATGGGGTAGTTTTACCTTCATTAATGACATTCCTTAACTTATGGGCTACAGCTAAAGGTGCACAAGTTTCATGGAATATTCTTACAGCATTTACTGTTATGTCATTTACTGGTTCAATTTTCTCTGGCGTAACTGGAATCTCTAATGCAACAATAACTTTTGATGCTGTAATCCATGAAACTATGTGGGTTGTCGGTCATTTTCATGGTTTTATCTTACTCTCTATAGTCCCAGCTGGTTTTGCAATACTATATTTAATGATACCAATGATGACTGGAAGGCAATGGTATTCTACAAAGTTAATGTGGATTCACTTCTGGGGCTATTTAGTTGGAGCATCAATGGTAGTTATAGGGTTTGATGAACTAGGGCTAACTGGTTTATTAAGAAGAGATGAGACTTATCCTTTGACCTCTACGTTCATTTCTGGTGAAGTTTTATCAACTGTAGGTGCAATAATAGCTGATTTAGCTACAGTTGTATGGTTATTTAATGTTATTTTAACTTTAATAAGAGGAAGGACTACTGTGGTTTCAAGTTTACAAGATTCAATTAATATCGTTATGGCTCAATCTACCGTATCTAGAATAGAAATTGAAAAAATAGCAAGGAAATTAAAGATTTAAGATTAGTTTTTTATTTTTTAACTCTCAATTTCTTTAGTGCTGAGGTGCCGCGGAACTGATTAATGATGATGTTTGACTGTCTGAGTATAGTCTCGAGTGTTTTGTATAATAATAAGTCTTAAGAGCCTAAGTAATCCTTCCCAAATCACTACACGGATTAAAAGGTAAACCTCTAATCTTAGCTAATACTAGCTTGAAGTGCAGTCAAAATATATAGTGTTTTCATAGTAAATCAAAGGGAAAATGACATTTGTAAATTAAGAGTATGATTTAATGATCAAATATTTTTAACTTTTTCCAAAACCTTATCTCAAGGCTAGAGCGTTTTCCCTTCGTAACTAATATGAAAAATACCATATTTATTATTAAATGCATAACTTTGCTAAAATCTAATAAAAAGATCAGAAAACTTTAAATTATATAACTATAAATATATTTTTTAATTTATGACCATGGGAAAGTTAACATATGTAGTCATTATAATATCTGTGATAGTTATAGTATCTTTATTTTGGATAAACTTTCCATCAATATTTCCTCCTAGCATTAAGGAGATGAGAAATACTTTTAGTGCAAGTGTTACAACACCTACAGTTAACGTCAACGGAATTAACAGTACAACATTTAGCCTAAGTTTTTCCATTAAAGTTTCAATTCCAGATTACTCTGGAAGAGTTTTTCTTGCCTCTGGAGTAATTCCATTAGGAGCAAATCCTTTAGTTATCTCCCTCAGTCCTTCTTACCAAACATTACACCGCCAGCAATATATAGCAGTTTTCCCGCTAAAACTTTCTGGGTAATGTTATTGAATTCAACAATATATACGGAAAATAAAACCTTCAGAGTAAGTTTAGATGCAGTCTCGACCCCAAACAATAACTGGGTCTTTTTAAGTCAAGGCTTTAACTTAAACGAGACTCCAGTAGTGTGGATTATAGTATTTGAAAACCATCACGCTTACAGAATAGGGGTAATAGAATTCGAAAGAATTGGAGAGGGCTTGCTTTATATCCCTAAGATAGAAAGATGTTAGAATGTATAACATCTTAAAGAAAAATAATAAAAGATTGCTTAATGTGTATATGCTCTAATTCAATTTCTATTACATTACTTGAAGACCCTTGAAAATCTTATATCCTAAAATCGAACAAGTCAGGTTTAGATTGAATTTAATTTACTTTTACACTTCATTAGATTTTAGGCAAGGAATTCTGAGAGCGATTTTTCTTTCATAAACTTAATTACCTTAGTAATTTGAGTTTATCTTTTTTAATCAAGACTAATCCTCTTAGGAATTCATATAGGTTAATATATCGGTATAATAATCTATGAATTTCTATAGAAAAACATATTAGAAAGAATAGATTAACTTAAGGCGAATCCAATGAAGTCTTTACTATGGTATTTCAGTCATTTATCCTCATTATTATAGGTAATATGTTTAGGTCCGCCATCTAATATACAAACTTTCCTCAAAAATTACTGTTTACTAGATTTTTCTGAATTTTATTAATCTTATTTTTTATGATGAAAAAGAGATTATAATACTGAGTAGGACTTTTTAGGTATTATTTCTAATAATTACTTATGAGTGAAATATACTTTGAGAAGAATGAGAACAGAGTTGTTATCTTTGCTGGGAACTACTATGCAATCTTTGAAGGAAATAGTGTAAAGGGAAAAATAGAAACACAAGGGCTAAAGGTAGAGTTTGAAGGCAAAATAGATAAATTACCAGATACTAAAGAGGAAGCGAATGAGATAATTAAATCATTATTTTACCAATCGCCAAAAAGAGTAAGTTATGGTGCAGTAGTTGAGGCAGAAAATGACAAGGTACGGGTTAAAGCTTGGGGAATAACGATAAATGATATAAATGCTTTATTCAATCGTCTTTCAGAAATGAAACCTTTGCCTATTGATGTAACTAAGCTATCATTACAATATGATATGCCCTTACATAAGGTAAAAAAGATAATAAAAGATAATCCTTTGAGGCTTCAAGAAGAAGCGTATAAATTTACTATTTCAAATTTTGGTAATAGGTTACCGCGAATTGAAGAGAAAGATAACTTCAAAGTCATTTTAGATGTAGTGGAAGATGGTGGGATTCTAATTCTAGTATATAAAGGAGAACAAATTTATAAAGCTAAAATAAGTTTTGCTACCTTATATAAATACTTAGAAATGAATCCAAAAGAACTAATAGAAGAAGCGTTTAATTTACTTGAGGGGTTAGTTAATTTGCAAGGAAAAGCAAGTAGTGATAGTAATATTCTACCGGGAATAGTAGAAGGACAAAGAAAGAATGGGAAATTTGTAATAAAGAGTGAGAACGAAGAAGCAGAAATACCGGCAGAGAGCTATGATGATGTAAAAAGGTTTCTTTCCTCTCTACGAAGAGAAGTATATTTATCATAAAAAATTATTAATAGCCTATTTTTATACATTATCCTAGTATGGATGTAAAAGTTATTCATGAGAAAATAAGATCACTTGTTGATGTAGTAGATGAGGAAAAGCATGAACTTAGAGGTAGGACTAAGAACGTTTATGTTATTCAGAGATACACAAGAGATAATAATAGTGAAATTGAAGAGATCTATATTTCATCGCCTCAAGTTAACATTAGCTTAGTTATAAATACAAGAGGAATTTCATCAGTAACTTATGTAAAAGATGGAAAAATAGAGGGTAAAAATCTAAATGAGGAAGAAATTCAAAAAATAATAGATGATATAATAAAAATCCTTTCTTAAATTTGCTTACAATTACCAGATGAACAATCATAAATTTCCTTAAATCCCAACTTTTCTTTAGCTATATAAATATCAGCAGAAACATCACTTAGCGAGGATGATTGTAATATATATGCACCAACTTCTTTTGCTCTCATATTTGGTAGATAGAAATAGACTTTTGTTATTCTATTAGGCCATTTTAATTTACTAACATCTATTAACTCCGTCTTGATATTATTAGTAATTTGTTTTAACATCTCCTCATTTATTGAGGCATTTATTCTCTCTAATTCCTCTAATGTCTCAAACTTAACTTTTCTGAATTGTTTAACTAACTTATTTTCCGCTTCTTCATTTACTTTATCATTGTTTTTTATAACATTGAACACTAGTTTCATTGCAGCGCAATCAGTATGTGGTAAATATATTATTTCATCTGGTTTAATCTCCTTTAATCTATTTATAAACTCATTCACATTGGCACCAGCGTTCCTAAATATTAATGTATTATTATCAGCTCTTTTTTGTATTTCTTCAGTTAATCTGTAATCCATACAAGAGATTATTACCTTTACCATGGGTAAAAATTAATCTTTATAACCTTTATCTATTATTATTATTAATTAATAAAATTGATATAAGTAAGTATACTCAAGATTAAGATTAATCTGAAGGACAACTAATAGTAATGATAGATATTTATTTTATTTAAATGTAAAAAAGAAAGACAAATCTATTATTTTTATTTATTACAAAAACATATTATAAAGGAATTTTCTTTTAAATCTATGGAGTAGAAGACTCTAACTTTATTTTTTCCAATATCCTTTATTATTTTTTCCAATTCTCTATTGCTACTAGGTAAAATTACTATAAATTTCGTACTTTCATTATCAAATACAAATTTGAAGAATCTATATATATCTTTGATAAGTATAAAATTAACAATATGACAATCTTTACAATCATAAAGCTTCAATAGTTCAGTTATACTAGACTCTATCGATTCTACATTTACCACTATAGTTCACTCAATATAAAATTTAATAGAACTAAAATATAAATATTTCTTTCTCTGTTTTCTCTTAAATAAATTTAAATGAGAATGATGCTATCTCCTATAACAGATTATGAAACTATCTTCTCTTAATAGATCGCTTAGAAAAGCATAGAGTGATATATTCTTGCTTCTTGCAATATTTTTAGACATCGATATAAGCGCTTCACGATCACTTCTACCAGAAGGGAAAATAATAGCTAAAGTCTTTTTATCAGAGATGATAAAATTTAAAAATTTTGAATAATCCAAAATTAAATTAAATTTATATAAATAACATTCATTACAACCAACTATTTTTATCATGTCCTTAATGTTTGCTTCAACATAACTGTCTAGGTTAATCATTACTTACTATAAGACTTTTATGAAATAACTTTAAAAAGGCTATATGAAAATACACAATGATTTTTCCCATATGAACAGAAAAATAGAAGCTTTTTCTCTTGCTATAGATCTTATCAAGAAAATGAAAATTCAGCCCGAAAAAGCATTTGATATTTCTTTTAGAAAACTGAAACTAAAAGATAATAGAGAAACTTTGTATCAAGAATTTTTGCGAGTGATTAAAAATTATTACTACTATTCAGAGCTATATCCTGATAAAGAAATAGAAGAGATTATAGCATACTCGCTTAAAGAAGACAAGATAGCATTACCACAATGGGTTAAGGAAAGATTGTCCTACATAAAATTGGATGATTTCTCGAAACTTTTTCACAAAAAAACCTGGATTAGGGTTAATACTTTAAAAGTTAATGTTAAAGAGGCCATTAGTTCGTTAATGAAAAAAGGCTTTGAACTAGTAAGAGATGACTTTGACTTTCTATTTCAAGTAACTCGTTCTCCTTTTAGAATATCTAAGACAGAAGAGTTTCAGAAAGGCGAAATTGTAATACAGGATAAGGCTAGCGTTTATGTTGTTACAGTACTTGATCCTAAACCTTATGAAAGAATTTTAGAAGTAGGTAGTGCTCCGGGAATGAAGACTTCTTTAATACAACAGTTAACTAATAATAAAGCTTATGTCATAGCCCTAGATATTTCTGAAAAAAGGATACAAGTTCAAAGGGAACTAATGGAAAAAATGGGTGTAGAAAATTATGAGCTAATCGTGGCTGATGGAGAAAATTTACCAATAAAAGAAGTTGACAAAATCCTAATTGATGCTCCGTGTAGTAATAGTGGTACTATAAACGCTGATCCAAGCGTTTTCTTAAGATTAAATAAGAACGAGGTGATTAAACTTTCGAGATTACAAAAGGAAATTGTAAGAGAAGCTTCAAAGTTGCGTAAACCAGTAATATACTCAACATGTTCTCTATTTCCAGAAGAAGGAGAAAAAATAGTAGAGGAATATTCAGATTATTTAATTAAGCTTACTGATGATCCTACACATTACGGCTATATGAGAAGTAAAGTTTGGTTAAGAGTAATGAGATTTTACCCTCATATTCATGGTACTGAAGGATTTTTTATATCTAAATTAGATTTTTCTAAATGATGAGGCTTTCAGAATTCTTAAGGGAAAACTCACCTTGGGAGGAATATGTTAACCATGAATTTGTAAGAGAAATGATTGACGGTACACTTCCACAGAAAAAATTCAGATATTATTTACTGCAAGATGCTAAATATGTTGAAGAAATGTTAAGAGCTCTACTTAGGGCTTCTGCTCTGGCTCCCCTAGATAAATCATTGAAATTATTACATGTAATTTTATCAAGTAGAGATAAAGGAACGGAAGTTAATAATTATCTTTACTCAAGACTTGGGATAACTCAAGATGAGATTAGAAGGACTAAAATGAATGATGTAAATTATGCTTATACTAGGCATTTAAACTATTGGGCAGAAAGAAGTTGGGAATTCTTTCTAGTTGCATGGACTCCTTGCATGTGGGGTTATTTCGAGATAGGTAGAAAAGTAGTAAATTCTACTAACGACCTATATAAAGCTTGGGCTTCTTTCTATTCCTCAGATGATTACAAAAAGAGAGTTGATATAATATTAGAAAATCTAAACTCAATTGAAGTAGATAAGGATTTAGCCTCAGAAATATTTAACAGAAGTGTAAAGTATGAAATACAATTTTGGGATTCAGCATTAACGATTTAAGCTTTTACAATCTATTTTCATCTTGTGAAAATAAAAAATGTAATTATTCTATCAGCAGTAACATTTTTTATCTTACTCTTAATTCTTCCATATCTACTTCAACCTTTTGAAGTACCTCTTAATACTTTCTTTAAAGTGAGCAATATAGATTATACAGAAGGTAATTTCACTTGTATTGTTTTTGTTAGCTGGTACGGTTGTCCTTATGGTGCTGCGGATAGCTGGATACTCTATGCTTTTTTATCTCATTATGGCAAAATTTCTTTTAACATTTCATATTCAGATCCAAACGATATTTATCCTAATACTCCAGCAATAATTTTCTTAAACTTTACTCCAAAAGCATTTATTCACTTCAAGTTCCTATATCTTTATAACCGTTACCTTAATGCTACTGCTAACGGAACTATAGTAAATAATTTCGTAAATTATGGTCTTGAAATAATAAAAACAGAGTTTCCACAATTCTATCCTTATGTAAAAGAATACATAACCGAAAAATGGGCCTCTGGAAGTTTCTTTCAACCAATAGCTTATATGGGAAATCCATCCCATATTCCAACTTTTATAATTATTAGTGATCAAAAAGGGACATATATGCTAATAGGACACATTGTAAGTCCCAGCTACTTCTCTGAATATAATGCAACTTATTTGCTTAAGAACTATAATAACTTATCATTTATCCAGGAAGGAGTTAGTATACTGGATGAGTATATAAATTAAACAAGGCATGGGGTAAGCTATCCACATAACGTAATACCTTTTGAGGAGTATAGTAAAGAAAAATTATTTTGCTTAGTAATTTATATGAATAGTTCCCGTTTTTAGGTAATAAGATCTGTTGTTTTAAAACAGATATTGTTATCTAATTTTTTTTTAAAACTTAAAATTTCAAGAAAATAAATACAATTTCATGAGCAAAAGGGACTCGTTACATTAAACTTATATAATGATAAGAAAAGTTTTATCCATGAATAGGGAATTACTTGCTACATCTATTTTAGCTACAGCTGGTACTTTTGTTATATACATAATTTCTCCTAGTTTTCTCCTTTCATCCCCCTTACTCCTTCTAGGTCTTATATTTTCCTATATTGGTTCCTTTTATAGATACGTAACTCCAGTTACATTCTTACTTTCTCTAATCCCTTTATTCTTCATTAAATCTATTTATGCATTCGTTGGTATTGCTATAGGAATTCTAGGTATACTAATTCCTTGGGTATGGGAGTTAATCATACTAATTGGTTATATAATATTTCTTTTACTCCCTAATTTAGTGACAAATATTGGTATACAACCTATAATATTCTCTTACGCAATTTACTCAGCTCTTGCTTTTGCAAATATTAGGGCGATGACTGGAAAAGGATATCCTGCAGTCGTAAAAATTGAAGGTTTAACTACTTGCTATGCAGAAGTTAACGGTGTATTTACAACTATTAATCGTATTGTAAGGGATAAGAAAAGAGTGGAGATAAGACTATGCCCTCAGTACTTTAACGGTATATATTATGTACCAGATACTGCAACAATAACAGCTAAAGAAGGACAAGTTAAAGTGGTAAAGTTCTCAGCTACTAACAACTTACCAATAGATAAATTTCCTCATTGTTTCTCTTACTTTTATGCTAAAGGTTTACCAATGAATGCTTCATGGTCTATAATTATTAACAATGTAGAGTATACTTCTAAAGATTCTAACTCACCAATAATAGTTCCAATGCCAAATGTCTTAGAAGTTATGTGGAATGCAAAAGATATAATAATAGGTAATGTCATCTTTAGGCCTTTAACTTATTCGGGAATCGCAAAAAGAGGAGAGAAGATTATTATCGAGTATAATAGTTATGTTACACAACAACAAGTTGCTTTACCATCTCAACAACAAAAGAATTTACCACCTCTAGATAAGTGGGATCCTAATTTGTGGATCGGAAAAGAACTTTATGGATACAGAGTAGTTTCAGTCATCGGTTCTGGTGGTAGTGGTTATGTTCTAAAAGCTGAGAAAGATAATGTGTTTTACGCAGTAAAAGTTTTCTCTCTATCCCAATTATCGCGCGCACAACTCACTATATCCGCTTCTTCAAGCTTTGATGAGATGTTTAAAGAGTCTGAGACGTTAAAGCAACTATCAAGAAATCCAAAGTTTGTAACAATTTTAGGCTTTTACATAGATTCGAATAATATTAAATCAGCATTGAAGGGAGACGTTAATACATATTATAACTATCCACCCGCAATAGTAATGGAGTTTATGGAAGGAGGTACAGCAAAGGACTTATTAACAACATCAATTATATATTCCACCTATTGGCCTCTTATTGTTAAAGAGATTATCAAAGAAATTGCATACGCCTTGGACTTTCTCCATTCAAAAGGGTTCGTGCATCTTGATGTAAAACCAGAAAATATCTTCTTTTCTAGAAATTTAGGAAATAATCCGGAAGAAATATATAAAAATATTTCTAGTTCAATAAAATTAGGAGATTTAGGTTCTGCTGTAAGAATAGGTGAAAGATTTTATCAAGCTACTCCTTCTTATTCTCCCCCAGAGCAGATAGAAGCTATAATCACTGGTAAGGGTGCAGATCCGAAAATGGATATCTTTGCACTAGGAATGACAGCTTATGTCCTACTCACTGGAAAAAATGATAATCCGATTTCTGACAATCTAAATAAAGCTATTGATGCATATATGGCTGGGAATGTTGGAGAAGCATTAAAACTTATACAGAATGCAAAACAAATACTATCTTCTTGGAGACCTATATTACCGCAAAATACACTGAATGAACTTACTAGAGTGATAATATACAGTATAAACATTAATCCAGTAAGTAGACCTTCAGCAAAACAAATAGTCGACTTACTTAAGTAAGAAATTCTTCATTTCCCTTTAGTTACTATAAACTGTTCGAAAGCTTTATAGATTAGTAATTAAAGAAAAGTGTTATGAAATATGATGTAACTGTTATTGGTGCTGGAGGCGGAGGTTACCCTGGTGCATTCAGATTAGCTAAATCTGGATATAATGTATTGATGGCTGACCCTAAAGGAGAATTAGGAGGAAATTGTCTTTATAGTGGCTGTGTCCCATCAAAGACAGTAAGAGAAATGGTACAATTAATTTGGAGAACAAGTAGAGTATTAAAGCAAGAAATTAAAGTGGATTTTGAAAGAATACAAGATCATAAAGATTTTGTTCAAGAGACAAGATTTAAACAACATAAAAGAGAACTTTCTGAGTATAGTAGTATAACATTTTATAAAGGAGTAATTAAGATAAAAGATCCAAATCATGTAGTTGTAAAGACTGAAGATAAAGAAATAGAAGCAGAAACACGTTATATAATCATTGCCTCAGGTAGTGAACCGTTTAAACCACAATTTCCTGGAAGTGAATATTGTATAACAAGTGATGATTTATATAGTTATAAAACTCCACTAAGAAAATTACCACAAGATATGGTTATAATTGGTGGTGGATATATTGCTATTGAAACAGCCTCAATCTTTAATATTTTAGGTGTCAAAACTCATTTGTTAGTTAGAGGTGATAGGGTTCTAAGAGGCTTTGAAGACGAAATAGTTAATACCCTGTTACCTATTTTAAAACTCGATATAATTTATAACGCACCAATTCTTGAAGTAAAGAAAATTAAGGAAGATGAATTTGAAGTCATATATAGTAGTAAAGATGGTGCAAAGAAAAGTATTAGAACAAATTTGGTCCTACTAGCTACTGGTAGAAAACCAGTATTGCCAGAAGGGATAGAAAACACTGGAATTGCTTTAGATAAAAGAGGATATATAGTTATAGATAACGCAATGAGGACCAATCTTCCAAACGTTTTTGCTACTGGTGACGTTAATGGTAAAGCACCGTACTTTCATGCTGCAGTCAGAATGAGCATTGCTGCAGCTTATAATATTATGGCAAACGGTTCTCCTATAGACTATGTAGATTACAAAAGCATACCAGTTACAATTTATTCAGTTCCTTCAGCTTCTTATGTAGGAATAATGCCGAGTGAGGCTAAAAGAATGGGAATAGAGATTATGGAGGCAACATATAATATGGAAGATGAAGTCATGGCACAGATGTATGATGAAAGAGAAGGTATGTTGAAACTAATCTTTGAAAAAGGTAGTCTAAGATTAATAGGTGCTTGGATGGTTGGAGTGCATTCTCAATATTTAATTAATGAACTTGGACAAGCGGTGCTTCATGGTTTAACCGCAAAACAGCTAGCAAGTTTTGCAGACCAACACCCCTCAACAAACGAGATTATTGCGTATGCTGCAAGGAAAGTGTTATAACATTATTTTTTAGCTCATAATTTTCTCAGAACTGAAAAATAAGGTACTATGACAATATATATTTATTCTTAGTTAAGTTAGTAAATACGAATTAACTCATAAACTCTATGTAAATTAAGGGAAATCAAAGAATATAAATTATTAAAAAACTTATGTATAATCAATTAGAGAATTTAATGAACATTAACAAAATTTTCCTATTCTATCTCTTCAGGTTTTATAACTATTCTAGGATATTTACAAATTACAATTCCTCTATATGAATCTATTTTCTCCAAAGAAACTTCTCTGAAGAAAATCTTACATATTCCTAAAATTTCAACAAAATCCAGAACTTTAAGTCTACAATAGCTTTATTCCCACTAATTAAATTTATATAAATTCTTCTAAATATTCCTCTAATCTCATCATAACCTACATGTAATGAAATTAGTATCTTATTTTCAGTTATCTTTTCTGGCAAAACATGCTTATATCTCCTATTAATAATATCCAAAAGCATATTCATATCCTGGATTAATAAAATTCCGTCCTCTTTTAGACTTAGAGATGCAGAGGAAAGGAACTTGATCATGTCTAAAGTTGAAAAGTGTGGATGAGAATTACCGTACATTAAAATTACATTGGCCTTAACTCCAGGCTTATGAATTTCTCTTGCATCTAGTACATGGGTTTCCGACTTAAAAACCCAATTCCTTTCTCGAGAACTCTTTTGCTTTCTCTAATGCTTTTTCTCTTAAATCTATAATAATTAACTTGCTTACCTCAAATTTTCTATCTATTAACGACTTTGTTAGTGAGATACCACCTATACCGTTCCTCCAGCTACTTCTAAAATTATATACTTTTTTCTCGGGAAATCAAAATTTCTAAAAAGATTTATAGGAGCTTCAAATCTTCTCTTGCCTATCTCCCTATCAATATCTTCTGGCTATTCTATTAGCTCAAAGATTTTAGACGCATCTTTTCTAAGATCAGAAGTCATTAGAGAATTTTAATCAATTAAGTATATAATTTTTCTATACGTGTTAGATGAGTCATGCACTATAGCTGATTCAAACTTTATTGAAATCCGAATAACATTATATGTTAGATTCGTTAATCAAAATCTTCAATTAGGTATTATATCACAAATGTATTTAACATTACGATAAGGAATTCTCCTAGAAAATTTGAAGCTTTTAGTAAGCTGATTTTCTTAGATAATGTCTAGTCACTAAAAATCCTACAATTCCTAAAATCAATGTAGGTAAAGATGCTGTAAATAGATTTCCATGAGTTAAATGTACATATGCAGTTAAAGAATCTACAAAACCTAGCGGTGCCACAGACAAGAGATACTTTATATCTTTTTTCCAGTAACTTAAATAAGCGCAAACACCCCAGCTATAATGAACTAAGAGAGAGCTACTTCTATCCATAATTTTTACCGCTATTAACATGAGCATAGGAAGATTCTCATTAGGTAAAAATACTGATTCTAACATCGGTATAAGACCTACTAAAACCCCATTCTCCCAGAATGCCAAAGACACTCCATAAGTTTGAGGATGCTTGTTAGTATATCTCACAAATAGATATGCAAATCCGGGCTCAGTTATTGCTGTTAGAAGTCCGTATACAAGATATGTTAATAACTGAGGTGTTTGGAAGAAATTCAGAAAAAAGAGTTGAATTATAGTCTTGCTAAAAATTGCTGAAAAATAGGCTGCTGCAGCTATCATAAGGATCAAAAAGTTCCTTTTTACTAGAAATAAGGGAATAACACCAATTATAAAGGAAATTAGGGCTAAGATAAACGCATCAATATACATAATGTACTGTGTATAATAGCTTTATTTAAGACTAGTTTTCGTTGATGAAAAGAGAAATTCTCTAGCTCTTTCTGTAATATTTTTAATTTCATCTAAGTTCTCCAGAATTGTATCAAAGTTTGCAAAAATATCTAATATAATAGCATAATCTATAGGATCTACATTAGAAGGTATATCATTGTATTTTAGCATTTTCTCTGCTATCTTTTCTCTAATTTTTTCCACACTTAGAAAAATCTCTCTCACTGTAGGGTCTTTTGGTGTAACATCTGGTGATAGCGTTAAGATATAATACACAGCTTTAGCTCTATAGAACTTCACATTAAAATTTCCTCTTTTTTCAGTCCTCGTTACTTCGATCAAACCGTATTTTTCAAGTTTTCTTAACCTCCTCCATATTGTAGTTAACGGGATTTTCAACTTTTCAGATACTTGCGATGGGTTAAGTGAATTATGTATTAATAACTTTACAATTTCTATGTTAATAGGATCTAGAAGAAGACTCCCTTGTTCTTTGTTTAATATCATTAATCTTTGCATAATATATTTAATGAATATAAAAACTTTAAATTTTGATAGAGCTTAATATCCTATAGGTTAAGGAGTAGGAAAGCTTTGTCAGGGTGTGGATAGCCTCCTACGGTTGCAAACTCAGGTCTGTTAGAACCATAGCATGTAGTGTCTCCCTATATTTATATACTCCTTTGTTGAAACATTTTTATTGATGCTAATGGTGCTCTTCCCTAGCTAAATGAGACTGTGGGAGAAGGAGAACTATCATCTCTCTTTTACGGGATCTGGAGGCATTATATGACAAAATAAACTACAAGCCTCGCCTTTTTACGATGAATCTCTCATAGATAAACCCTCAACTTCATACGAAGGCGAAAAAGTCAAATGAGTCTAAGCCCGTATTCTTCTAGTCTTCTAAAATGTTTCTTGTTGTTCGTTCTTAAAGCTAGGTTATTTGCTATACATATGGAAGCTATGAGTAGATCGGGGTCTTCTACTAAATTTCCTTTTTTCCTTAGATCTGCATAAATTCTTGAAGCTATTTTTAAAGAACTATTATCTATACACAGTACGTTAAGATTAGCCTCAATCCAAACGTTAAACTCGTCTACATTTTTCCCTATAAATGCTAATCCCCTTAAGAACTCATAAAGATTAACACATGTAGTGTAATAACCTATAATTTCTCTAGGGTCTCTCTTGAAAGAATCAATAAGTATATCAGTATCTAAGCAAATTCTCTCACTTTCCAATTCTTCCTATCCTCCAGTACTAGCTTTTTCAGTGTTTCCGCTTCCTCCTCAGTTAACGTTGGTGCATTCTCCTCCTTAAATACTTCTTGGAAAAATTCATCCCAGGTTAAAGGCTTATCCAACTTAATCTCCATTTCTTTTTTCTTCCTTTCAAGCAGTTCTTTGATCTCTTTGCTAACACTTATTGTAGATTTCATATGTAATTATATAATTACATAATTATATAAGTTTAATGAAGATGAAACCGATAATCTCAAGATAGATGGTGATATGACAAACTAAAAGGATTAGATTAGCAAGAAGTATAATAAAATCTCTTTAATAAAGAACTAAAGTTGTTATAAGGATAACCTAATTCAAATTATTGCAAAGAAATACAATGTAAGTTTTTTCTACATACTCTTCCAAAACCCGTTAACACTTAAAATATGTTAATCATACTATATCTAGTGAAGAGAGTAGAGGATTGGTTAAAGCAAGCTGAGAGGGACTTAGAAGAAGCTCGTTATGCAAGGTCTGGAGGATACTATGAGCTTGCATGCTTTCTTTCTCAACAATGTGCAGAAAAAGCAGTTAAAGGCTTATTACAGTTTCAAGGTATCGAAAAAAGAGGCCATTCGATATCTCACTTATTAACAAATCCGCCTGCAGATATTTTGCAATGTGCGATCTTTCTCGATAAGCAATACACTCCTTCACGTTATCCGGATGTTTATTATGAGGGATCACCATACGAATATTACACCGAGAAAGATGCAGATGAATGCATAAATTGTGCGATTAAAATACTTAATTGGGTAAAGGGACAAATAAAATGAAATTGATAATCCTTTTTGGTTCTAGGGCTAGGGGCGATTACACAGAGAGTAGTGATTATGATGTATTAGTAGTGGATAATGAAATACCCGAAGATCCTAGGAATGTTTCTAATGATCTTTATCTTCAAATAATGAGAATGTTTCCCGGTGAAGTTGACCCAGTCTTCATGAATACCAATGTATTTCTTAAGAAGTTAATTGAGGGAATTCCATTCGTTCTTCAAATTATTGAAGAAGGGAAAGTAATTGAGAAGGATGAAGAATTCTGGAGGCAAGTTATAGAAATATACAACAAGGTAAGACCATTATGGGATAGAAAAGGAAATACGTGGATAAGAAAATCATCTTAGTGGCAGTTGTTCTAATTTTCCTCAGTAATACGAAATTCCCGATACTACCGATAAAGTTTTTAGTTTGGCGTTTGGTTAATAACGAAATGTGAGAAGGAATTCCTCAAATTAACTCAAATATGTTTATGGAGTACACTAGATTTGATGAAAATCTTTAAGCCACGTTAAAGTAGAATAACTGCTAATCTTAGTAAAATTTATTAACGCTTATGGAAAATGTATATTCTTAACTAACACATCTATTTTCGTAATTAATTAAGATTAGATTCTAATTTCATAACGTTAATGTATACGCTCATAGTATATTTAAGACTTTTAAAAACTAATTAGAAATTTTGTTCTTAGTTATATGTGCATTATTAGTATTATACCTATTAATTTACAAATTAATGTTATAAAAAATGATTTGGTGTTTTATTATGTTTCAAGTTTACATGAGATTTAAATGCTTTATGCTTTTTTCTCCTCAATCGTTTATTTGCTATATTTCAATGAAGATTTTACAACCTCATCAAGTTCTTTTCCTTTAGTTTCTGGTACGAATAACATTGTTATTAAACTAGATAAAAACGCTATACCAGCATAAACACCTACCATTGCCCCTAAGCCTACAATATTGACTAGCGATGGGAATAAGGAAATTACAGTAGCTGAAGCAAATCTATCAACAGCAACGCTTATTGCCTGTCCAGTTCCTCTAACTTTCGTATAAGTTAACTCTGGAGTTACCATAGCTGAACCAATTATTGAAGCTGGTCCTATCGCAGAGAAGAAGTAGTTTAACATGTAAAATGAAAAGCCTAAAAGTGCAGCTTCTCCAACCAATTCCTTCATTGGCTTAAATCCGAATAAGTAGGGATCTAATAGTAAAAGTGAATACATAACTAACCATAAAGCAACTCCAGCATAACCAATTGTTATCAATATCTTTCTTCCTACTTTATCAATAAGGTAAATACAAAGTAACTGCCCCGGTATTCCAGCAAAGAATTGTGCAACATAAGTGAAGGTTATTGGTGTTAAACCTAAGTTTGATGCAATTACAATAGGTCCGTAAATTGCGAATGTTGAAGAGTAAATATCATATAGTAACCATAGGACTGAAGCAACAATAATAAATGGTAAAGATGCCTTTAGTCTATTTATAAACTTCTCCTTATCTACATTTATTCCTAAAAGCAAGCCGTAGTTGGTTTTAATTTTCTGTAATTCATTTTCATCTGGTTTAACTTTCGTTAGAAATTGTAAGGTTTCTGTGAGTTTTCTTCTCGCCATTATTACTGAAATTGCTGGAATAGCCCCAACTCCTAATACAACCCTCCAAACTAAACTTGAAGGCAGGAAAATCGAGGAAATTTGATCTACAAAAGCTGCAAATACTGCTCCTAAACCCCATAACACAGCGAAAGTTATGACCATTAGTTTGCCCCTATTTTTAGCCTCAGCGTTTTCAGCAACAATTATCGGTGATAATACATAATCTGCACCAATGCCCATTCCCAATAGCAGACGTGAAACAAACAATTCAACATAGTTTTGAGATATAGCCTGAGCAATAGCTCCTATACTCATTAGCGTAACGTCTATTCCATACATTCTTTTCCTTCCTTTAAAATCAGAGAGAATTCCAAAGAGTATTGCAGCAATACCAGCACCAAAATACGACCCAGCAACTAATATTCCTTCAGTAACTGAGTTCAGTGATATATAATTTGATATTAAGTATATTGTCAAAGAAAGGGAGTAAAGATTATAACCATCAGTAAATACTCCCATACCGGAAACCAAAACTGATGTCCAGCTGAGTCTCATCACTGAATAAGTAAATACTCGAGTATAAAAATTTTAATTAAAAATTTGAGGTAAAAGAAAAGTAATTACAGTAATGAATAGCTGTTCAATCACCTTTATTATTTTGTGACTCTAATTACTCATGTGTTAGTGAGAAAACCAATAAGGATGTTATCTGGTGTTACAATAGTCTCTGTTATGACTCATCCTCATAGATGTCCTCACGGTAAATGCATATTTTGTCCCGGTGGTGTAGAATACGGGACTCCACAAAGTTATTATGGTAATGAGCCCACATTAATGAGGGCTATAGAAAACAATTATGATCCATTTTATCAAGTTCATTCTAGGTTAAAACAATACGAAGCAAATAGCCATATTCCTAGTAAAGTCGAGTTAATAATAATGGGCGGAACTTTTCTTTCTACACCTATTGATTACCAAGAATGGTTCGTTTCACAAGCACTAGAAGCAATGAACAGATACCCCTCTGACGAAAAACCTAAATTCGTTTATTTAGAGGACGCACAGTTAAGAAATGAAACAGCAAACGTAAGATGTGTAGGGATGACTGTTGAAACAAAACCAGATTGGGCTAAGGAATGGCATGCTGACCAAATGTTAAGATTAGGAGCAACTAAAGTGGAATTAGGTGTACAAACAGTTTATGATGATATATTGAAAAAAACTAATAGAGGGCATACAGTTAAAGACTCAATAGAGGCAACTAGGATCCTAAAGGATGCTGGTTTCAAAATTGTGTATCACATTATGTTAGGTTTACCTGGGGCAGATCCAGATAGGGATTTAGAAGCTTTTAGAACACTATTTGAAGACCCAGATTTTAGACCAGATATGCTAAAGATTTATCCAACCCTAGTTGTTGAAACTGCTCCTTTAGCTGAACTTTGGAAGAGAGGATTTTATAAACCTTATGATACTGAAACGTTAGTTGAATTAATTTCTGAAATGTACAGATATATTCCCCCATGGGTTAGGGTAATGAGGATACAGAGAGATATTCCAGCAAATATTATTCTTGACGGTAATAAAAAGGGAAACTTAAGAGAACTAGTAGAGAAGAGGGTAAAAGAAAAAGGTATTAAGAATAATGAAATTAGGTTTAGAGAAGTTGGAATAAGGTGGTTCCATGATGGTATTTTACCAAAAGAACCAAAATTAAAGAAGATTGAATATGAAGCAAGTGAGGGCACTGAAGTTTTTCTCTCTTTTGAAGATGATGATGGTATTTTAATTGGTTATTTGAGATTAAGGTATCCTTCTGGTAAAGCTCACAGACCGGAAATTAATTCAAAGACTACGATTGTTAGGGAGTTGCATGTATATGGTCCAGAAGTCCCAGTGGATATGTTAGATGATTTTTCTTTCCAGCATAAAGGTTATGGAAGTAAACTATTAATGGAGGCAGAAAGGATTTCGGTGGATGAATTCGACGCTAAAAGGATTTTAGTTCTTTCGGGAATAGGTGCGAGAGAATACTACAAGAAAAAAGGATATTATAAGTACGGTCCTTATATGGCAAAAGACCTATCGTAAAGAGTTGATAATGCTTTCTACAAACGATATTATTTCCTTAGCGTCATCCCTAGAAATGCTTATGAGGGACGAATATCTAAACATAATTCTTATTTGATCTAATGCCTTTATAATTCTCCTATTCTTTCTAAATTCGCTTATCTTATTATCATGTCTTTCAAGAATTCTTAAAAGTCCATCAAAGTCTAAATACCACGGTATAGCTACTTCATGGTTAATTAAGCAAGTAACTAGATATAAGTAAAGAGCTTCTTCAGCTAATACAGAGGCTATGTCATAAAAACCATGTTCAAAGTTAAGCTTAGATGCATTTAAGTACTCTAGTGCCTTATTTCTATGTTCTTCCATAAGTCTCCCCAACTAGATATAATCCTCAATTTTCACTTTATTTTCTCCCTCTCCTTCATTAAGTATTCTGTAAACATTTTTGCATGCTTGTATAAGTGCATTCTTTAATACTCTTTCATTTGCCGTAGCTCCAGCTATGTGAGGAGTTCCTGTAAAGTTCTCTAACTCCCACAGTTTAGAGGTAGAAAAATTCTCCTTTCCATTAACTCTCCAAAAAACATCAGTACCAAACCTTACTCCAGGTTTTTCCTTCAAAATCCTATATATATCATCTTCTACGACAGTCTCAGCTCTACCTACATTTACAATTATACATTTTTCCTTAACTTTTGATAGAACAGAGTAATTCAGTATACCTCTAGTCTCTTTATTTAATGGAAGTGTATCAACTATAACATCTGCCCTTCCTATAACTTTTTCAAGATCCTTCAGTGAATATTTTTCATCATAATAAGTTCCTTTAAATGATCTTGATACACCAATGACATACATATTAAAACCTAGCTTTGCTATTTTTGCTACTTCAGATCCTATGCCACCAGCACCTAGAATTAGTATTGTAGAATTATTCAAGGGATACGTTTCAACTCTTTTTTTCACTCCAACACCCTTAGCTAATGCTAAAATAAGTGCAAAAGCGTGCTCAGCAACTGATATAGAATAAGCCCCCGCATTTGAATACAGTAATTGATCTTTCTTTAATAGTTCAAAAGGAAAATCATCAACTCCTGCTGAAAAAGTTTGAATTATTTTTACTTTTTCAGCTTTAGGTAAAATTTCTCTAGCTTGAGATGGCCAAAGCATTATAATTTCAGCATTTCTTATATCATCTTCTGTAATACCTTCATCTTTTACTGGGATTAATCTCTTACATTCCTCGGGTAATTTGACTGTAGAAATAATCATTATTAATAAATTAGCATAAACATATTTATTTGGAAATAGAACTTAAAAATTTATAAACTAGAATTATATTCGTCGAACATAAGTTCGCTTTATATATTCGTCCGAGAATTAAGACTCATGGCACAAAGGAAATTATTCCTTAGAGAGAGTTCCGGATTAGTAAAGAATGCTTCTCTCAAAGATTTAGTTATGCTTAACGTAGCTAATATGGGTGCGGGTTTAGCCGTATTTGAGGGTATTTCACCTTATGTAGTTCAAGGTTCCTTACTTTGGCTAGCAAGCTTAATAACATTTTTAATAACCTTACCTCTAGTGTTTACTTATACGTACTTACTGTTAAAAATGCCAAGAACTGGTGGGGATTATGTTTGGATTTCTAGAAAATTAAACGGAGCTATAGGCTCTATAATGGGTGTTGCATTTGCTTTTAACATGCCACCTTACTTTGCCTTATCAGCATTCTTCTCCGTAGCCTCAATTAACTTAGTATTCTTAGAACTAGGAACACTTCAACATATTTCCTCTTTAATATATTTGGCAAATAACGTTTTTGTAAACCCTTACGGCGTTTTAACACTTTCACAAGAACTATTGTTTTATGCTTTAGCTGCAATCTCTTTCCTGATAATTATTCTTGTCAACATATTTAGGCCAAAGTGGGGTTTTACATTAACTACAATTTTAGGAATAATATCTTCACTAACCCTCATAATTGCTATGATTGTTGTAGCAGTTAACATACCAGACTTTCATCAGAGAATACCGCAATTTTTAACAACTTTTAACATAACTGGCACAATAACTCCTTTCCACTTTAGCTTACCAGCAACACTTTACATGGTACCATTCTTCATGTCTTATGCATATATCTGGCTTTATGCTGGTCCAGCAGTTGCTGGTGAAGCAAAAGAAGGATCGTTAAAACTTAATCTAATTTTAGGCAGTGTATTAACGTTTATAATGATAACTTTTCCATTCTTGATTATGGATTTAGCTGCCGGTCCAGCATTTAACCTTGCCTATTATCCGTCATTTACTTACAACTTCTGGAGTGTTGCAATTTATTTAGCATCAAATCCAATAATTCAGTGGATTTTAGGAATCGGTTTAATAGCCTGGAATTACTTTATAATGGCTTTTGGTGTCGTAGTTTTTGCTAGATATATTTTTGCCTTTTCCTTTGATAGATTATTTCCTGCAATTTTTGCTAAACTTAATAAGTATTCTTCACCAGTTTATGCCCATATACTTGATTTAATATCTACACTAGCTTTTTTGGCTTTACCATTAATTTCTCCAAGCGGTGCGTTAGCACTTTATTCTTATACTCCATTAGCTATTGCTTATCTTTTTATCGTATCCTTAGCTGGAATAAAAGTGGGTTTGAACGATAACGATATAAAACTTCTTACAATGAGCATAATTTCTGCAGTAATAATGGCTGTTGTAGAGGCTGCGTTGTTAATACCCAGTAACAATTACTCTTTCAGTGTTGTATCAAGTTCTGGAGTAAATTGGATTGCAACTGCTTATATAATTTCTCTCGTAGGTTTAGGAGTAATATCGTACTTTTTAGCTAAATATTATAGGATGAAAAAAGAAGGAATAGATATATCACTTATATACAAGGAAATCCCACCGGAATAAGTGAAATTCTTTTTTAAGTATTACTTAGCAAAATTAGAATCATGCTAAGTATCACCCTCACAGTAAATAAACTTTCAGCATTATCGTATTTATCAAATGTGAAGGTACTTGAAAATTTTAAGATAAAAGTGCTTAATGAGTACGAAGTTGAGATTGATGACAAAAAATATGATATAAAAAAGAAGACAAGTTTAACAGAGGTTATATACAATTTTGAGAAAAACTCTTTCTTTGGTAAGAAGAATATGCACTTAAAATTCTCCATCTTACCTAGGAAAGATGGAGTAACTATTTCTATTGATGGTGACACTAAACTTCTTGAAAGATTTGACGAAAAGAGTTTTATAAATGGTATAATGGTTGAGGATGCAGAAAAAGTAGCATCTTCTAAAACTTTGATGACTTTAAGGGTAAAAAGAGATGATATAAGTGAAGTTATAAATATGGCATTAAGCAAAAGTATAAATTCTACTTTACTTTTATGGTTATCATCGGAAAATAAATACGTAAGAATGAAAATTAAGAATGGAGAATTAGTAGAAAAGGTAGGAGAATTCTCTATTCTTGGAGAAAATGTTGACGTTCTAATCAAACAGTTAGCAGTAACTTAGTACATCCCTCCCCACCTCATAAAATTTGTCATTTAAAATGTCTCTATTACCTTTTAAGGAGTTTTTGAAATAAACCATCAATTTTATAATCTCAGTTATTATTTAATATACTTTCCACAATAATACTTAAAAACTTTTTAATGAACCATCAATGATATTATACACTATTTATAATTATTGAATTAAATCGAACGCAATTTTACTATATTGTTTAATAAATCATAAAAAAGGCTAACGAGATTAATATGAGTTAAATTTATAAATTCTTCTCTTCCACAATATTTTATCCTTCTCTCTTATTTCAATAACTCTATGTAAAGGAATAATCGTTTCATCATCATTTAAGTAAATATAATAGTTATCTACTCTTTCGATATTTGAAAAGGGAATCTCACTTGTTCCCTTAACTCTATCTCTAATTATTAAGTAAATCTCACTTACATCCTTACGGGTGTAAAAAATTTTGTTAATAGCATCCTTTATTCGCATAAATCTTAGTTCTCCTTTATCCTAATTAACATATTGCCCCACTTATTTAGGAACATCACACTTTCTGGATTTTTCACACTCTTTTCTCTAGGCTTATAGTTAGGATCTGGATAACCTACGGAAAGTAACGTAACCAGGACTTTATTATCTGGTATTCCTAAAATTTCTTTAGCCTTTTTATTTTCGTAAGCTGCGATCCATCCAACTCCTAAGCCTACTGAATGTGCTGCCAATACAAAGTACATAATAGCATTTACAACATCGACCATCCAAGTTTCTGGACTTATTTCTGGTTCAGCTACTACAGCTACACCTATAGGTGCTAAAGCTATGTGTGAAGCTCCTTTATGTAACGTGGAAAGCTTCTTTTTTATCTCCTCATCTATAATAATAATGAATTTCCAAGGCTCATTATTCATTGAATTTGGTGCATGATTTGCTACATATATTAATTGTTTTATTAACTCTAAATCTACGGGCTTTTGCTGAAAACTTCTCACACTTCTTCTCTTTATTAGAAACTCAAGAATATCGTTCATATCGTTATATTTCAAGTTCATCTTAAGAATTTAACTAAAGAGTTTTAAACTGAAAATCAAATGCTTAAATATGAATTATACATACAGGCTTGACGAAATTAATCTAAATATGATATCAGTAGTTGGAAGAAAGAGTGCTTACTTAGGAGAACTATATAAAATGGGATTTGATATTCCCTCTGGGTTTGTTATCTCTTCAGCAGGTGTTAATGAAATACTAAAAGATATTCAGTCAGATATAAATTCAATTTTATCATCTGTAAACCTAAATAATCAGAGTGATTTAGAAAAGAAAAGTGGAATTATCAGAAGTCTAATCTTAAATTCTAAGATAAGTGAAGAAATAGAAGAGGAAATTTTGGAGAGATTTAATTCTTTAAATTCAAGGTACGTAGCAGTGAGAGCTACTGTAACTTCCCCTTTAAGTGGGAGTAGTTTTGCTGGAGAATATGAGACAGACCTCTTTGTAACAAGAGATAATTTGATAGAGAGTATAAAGAGAGTAATAGCTTCTTATTATAGTCCTAGGGCTATAGCGTATAGACTTTTAAATCAAGATAACTCTGGTATAGCAATTCTTATTCAGAATATGATAAATCCTACAGTTGCCGGAACGGCATTTTCATTACATCCCGTGACTGAAGAACCAGATTATGTGTTTATAGAATCAGCATTTGGCTTAGGGGAAAGCGTTACAAAAGGACTTGTAACACCAGACCAATATATTATAAGTAAAGCCACAAGAAGTTTAGTTTCAAAGAGAATATCTAAAAAAGTTGTTAAACTCGTTTATGATTATGAAGAAAAAAGAATAAAGACAATTGACATACAGGATAACTCTGAGAGTTTAAAGGAAAGAGACGCTATTAAGGTTGCTAATATGACAATTGCTGTAGAAGAAATATTCAAAAGAAATGTAAATATTGAATGGGCCATTGATGGAAATAAGCTCTATTTACTAGAAGTCAGAGGTGTGAGAAAAATTTACCCAGAAGTTTAATCTTTACTTATTTTATAACATTCTTCAATTTCAGTTAAGGCATAAAGCCTTTCTCTAGCATCTTCTAAGCAAGGTAAAACTTTTATAAGTCCCATTTCTTTCAACTCCTTTAATGCATAACGTAAAGTTCTAGTTGAAAGTCCAGTTATTTCTTTCAACTCTTTAAACTTAACAATTTTACGATTAGATATCACTTCAAGAACGAGTTTAGTTGAAGGGGAAAGTCTTTTCATCAAAAAGATTTTTGTAAAATTTTATCTTAAAACTTTTGATAGATGCAAGAAAATTGAATCATTTATTAATGTTTATAGTGTTGTCACTATGGTACTTATACAAGGTATATAAAAACATTATCTTAGCATCTACTCTCTATAGAGATTAATTAATAAACTTAGACTATACCATGACTACATCAGATTAACGTTTTCCTACACTTAAGGAACATTTTATATCCTTGAATGATGTAAGGGTTTAACACTATTTACTTAATTTTAAATCCATATTCTTTAACATATAATTCTTGATCTATTTCTTCCCACACTATGAAACTATATAATTTCCCATGAAAATTATTTTCTATAATATAAAATAATAACTGAATCAAAATATTGCTTAATGGCCAACTACTCACTATTCCTATTGCTATGCTTAAATTAATTGGAATTGGTGCTAAATAAAGGGCTAAAAGAGGAAGTATAATAAGTAAGAAAGTTACAATTTGTGTTGTATTAGACTCCTTCTTTTGTAAACTCATTTTAGGTTTTACCTTATATTCTCTAGTCGTTCTCAATATTTTAATTGCTTTTAAAAGTAAATATTCTCTTACTATTAATAAAATTATTGCGATTGTAATTGATGGAATAATAAATGTAATAAAATTTATAAATATAGATATAAATGATAATATTATGAAAACAATGATAGAAATGAAAAAGATTTTATCTAATTTAAATAATCTTTCTTCATCAGTATAGGTGGCATGCGACATAATGTTCTGGCTCAATTTCCTTTAATCTTGGCTCTTCTTTCTTACATATTTCTTTCCTAAACGGACATCTTGGATATAATGGGCAACCGTTTTCTGGAACTGGAGAATCTGGCTCAGAAAGTTTTGCTTGAATAACGTAACCTGGTTCTGGAATTGGAATTGATGAAATAAGAGCTTGAGTATATGGATGCTTTGGGTTATCAACTATTTGATCTGTTCTTCCATATTCTACTATTTTACCTAAATACATTACATAAATTCTATCGGCTACATAAGCTGCCGTAGCTAAATCATGAGTTATCATTAGTATTGAGGTACCTTGATTTTCTCTAAGATTAAGAAAAATATTAAGTATGTCTGCCCTTATAGATACATCTAACATTGATACTGGTTCGTCAGCAACTACAAAGTCTGGGTTTAGTACAATAGCACGGGCAATTGCAACTCTTTGTAATTGTCCTCCAGATAATTGTGTAGGATATGCAACACTAAATTGTTCTGGTGGTGATAAGCCAACAGACTTTAAAATATTGTAGACCATTTCTCTTTCTTCTTGTCTACTTTTAGCTAATTTGTGAAGCCTTATTCCTTCAGCAACTACATCATAAACTCTGAGTCTAATATCAATTGCATCAAAGGGATCTTGATATATGATTTGATTCTTTAATCTAAATTCCTTTAATTTCTTTCCCTTTAACTTCGTTATCTCTTTACCATTCCAGAGAATTTTACCGTCTGTCGGTTTAATTAACCCTAAAATTGTTTTACCCAATGTTGTTTTTCCACTCCCTGATTCTCCAACTAAAGCTACTATCTCTTTTTCCCTAACGGATATATTAACATTATCTACAGCACGAACAACTCCTCTTGGTGTTCTATAATAAACTTTAAGGCTTTTTGTTTCAATCATTTTTATCACTTCCTTAAATGACAAGCCACATAATGAGTAGGACTTACATTAATTAATTGGGGTTCTTCTCTCTTACATATATCCATGGCTAATGGACATCTAGGATAAAATCTACATCCTTGTGGCGGATTAATTAAGTCTGGTGGCTCACCTGGAATTCCTTGCAATTTCTCTTTTCTTTTTCTAATATCTGGGATCGACTTTAATAATAATTGTGTATATGGATGAAGAGGAGACTTAAACACTTCTTCAGTCCTTCCCATTTCAACAACCTTACCAGCATAAAGTATAACAATATAGTCACTTATTCCAGCAAGTAGTGCTAAATCGTGAGTTACAAATATCATGCTAAATTTTCTTTCATTCTTAAGATTTCTAATAATATTCAGTATCTGAGCTTGAACAATAACATCTAATGCAGTAGTAGGTTCATCAGCTATCACTAATTCTGGGTTTAATAATAAAGCAGTAGCTATAATAACTCTCTGTTTCTGTCCTCCAGAAAGCTCAAATGGATATCTATCTAAAACATCTAAAGGTAAGTTAACAGCCTTTAATTGATTAACAATTAACTCCATAGCTTCTGCCTTACTCATATCTTCATGCGCAAAAATAGTCTCTAAAAGTTGGTCTTTAATTTTATACACCGGATCTAAAACATCCATTGATACTTGCGGTATCCAACTTATTTTTTTCCACCTAATTTCCTTATTGAAGATTTTCTCATCAATTTTAAGTATATCTTTACCTTCAAATTCTATCTTTCCGTCTTTAATTTCAGCGTTTTTAGGCAAAACTTTAAATATACTCTGAACAATGGTAGATTTACCAGATCCTGACTCACCAGCAATACCTACAACGGAACCCTTAGGAACGTCAAAACTTACGTCATCAACAGCTTTAACATAACCATCTCTCGTTTTATAATATGTTTTTAATCCTTTTATTGAAAGAATAGCACTATCAATCATCTTTATTCTCCTCTTATTCTATATGGGCTTAACACATCTTGTAATGCAGTTCCCAAATAATAGAAAGCTATTGAGAGAAGAACTATACCCAGTCCAGGTGGAAGAACCCACCACCAAGCAAAACTAGTAGCTGAAGAAGCAGCATCAGTAGCAAATCCTAACATATTGCCCCATGTAGGGAAATTAGTAATTCCTAGTCCTAAGAAATCAAGTCCCGATTCAATTAATATAACAGTAGGGACATCATATGCTATTTGTGCAAACACTACTCCTAAAATATTAGGTAAAACATGCCTTCTAATAATATAGAACGAGTTACCACCTAAGGCCTTAGTAGCCTCTATAAATGTTCTACTCTTTATAGATAAGGTTACGGATCTAATTATTTTCATAGTACCCATCCATGATAAACCAGCAATTATTAGCAATATCAAGTCAGCCTCACTTATATGAGCTAATACACCAGAAACTAAAAGAACAGTTTCCAGCACAATTATGAATGGTAGTCCAGGTATAGTAAGGAAGAAGTCCGTTATAGAATTTAGTATTAGATCAGCTTTACCACCTACATATCCTGCAATAAGTCCTGCTACTAAACCTATTCCCACAATTAATATAGATGCTAATAAACTAAGTATCAAATCAAATCTAGTTCCATACACAAATTCAGCAAAAACACTAGCTCCGTTATCATCGGTACCTAAAATACCAAAAGCTTTTCCTTTATCGCTAAAAATTGGATTAGTTAATATTATCTTAGCTGGAGTATTTCCAAGATTAACTATTGAGATCATAATACTAACTTCACTAGGTTTGCCTAAAGTATAGTCTTCAAAAGTTAAGCTGTATATGGTCTGTTCATAAGCACTTAACGAAGCAAAGAATGGACTATTATCAGGATTTAAATATAAAGAGTTCACTGTTATTGTGTTAACCTTATTTAAATATAAAGTCTCAATCGGATATGTAAATGCAAATGCATAAGATTCTGGTGCGAAGCTTTCTAAGAAATATTTAAAGTTAGTTGAATTTATGAAATATACATTTACTTGAACTCCTTGAGTTGTTATTGGCGTTACGTTAAAAGATATCGAAAAGGAATAAGGAGCAATATACTTCCAATAGAATGTGTAAGTCAAATTAAAATATTTACCTGGTGGGATAGTTATAACATACCTACCATTATTAAAAGAGTAAGAGGCATTACCAAAAATTTTTGGATTGATCAAAGCGAACTGCATGTTAGGGGGATAAAGTTTGTATTGTGGAAATATAGTGGCCCAAGAAGGAACCGCATAAGGACCAGCAACAAAATATTCTGTTGTAGAATATGGGTTTGAATAAGGGGTAAGAATAGGTGCTGCTGCAGCTATAAAAACGAATATTGCTATAATGATTACTGAGATTATAAAGGATTTTCTATGTAAAAGATCTTTTACAAATTTATTCATTCATACTTCACCCTAGGGTCTATGAACGGATAAACTAAATCTAAAACCAAAAGTACGATTATTGCATATAGATTAATTATATAGAATACGGCTTCAAGTACAGGAACGTCAAAGGTCTCAGCGGATTTAACTAATAATACACCCATTCCATAATAATTAAAAATTTCTTCCACGAAAACAGCACCTGCTAAAACAAAGGCAAAATCTATTCCAGTCCTAGTGATAGCAGGAATCATTGCATTCCTAGCTATATGTTTATATAAAATGGTCCTATTTGGGATCCCTCTAGCTCTAAGATAAGTAGCAAAATGGCTATTTGATGCGTCTATTCCATATGCTCTAGTTAGTATCATCCTTACTCCATAAGACAAAAATGTTAAAAGTATAACTGGCAGAGCAATAAACTTGAGTAAACCAGCAACATAAGCAAAACCATGTAGTGGAACTCCATTTTTAGTTAAAGCATCAGCTATATTAGTTGGAACCCAACCTAACTGGTATCCAAAATAATACAGTACTATCGCAAATATCCAGAAGGCTGGAATAAAATACGTAAATATAGCTATTGTGGAATTAATAGTATCAACAAGTTTTCCTTGCTTAGTAGCCGATAAAATTCCTAGTATTATAGCCAGTATTGTACTCAAAATTAAACTAGGAATTAATATTAATAAATCAACTGGGATAGCTTGCATAACAAGTGTTGTTATACTTTCATCATAGGTTAAAGAATATCCAAAGTTAAAAGTTAACATGTTCTTTAAATAATCAATATATTGAATATAAAATGGCTGATTTAGTCCCCATTGCCTATCAATGGCCTCAATTAATGTGCTCCTAGACAAACCCTTATATGTTGGAGGTACGTAAAAGCTAGCTGGATTTACATGAAATGCGAGAGGTAATACCCTAAAAAGGAAAAATAAGAATGAGATTATAACAATGATAAGAATAATTCTCTCTATAATCCTCTTTATTAAATATTTTACTGGAATTCTAGTAGAAATAGATGAAAATGCAGACCTTTTCTCTTCCTTGAGTGACATAAGGATAGTCACCAACACTATAATGTAATTCTATCATTTTACTCTCGAATACCTCCTATATAAAAGTTTTCTCAATTTATTTGAGATCATTTACCATTCAGAATATAAAAAGTGAAAATTGAAATAATGTTCTTACCAAAAAATTAAAAATAGTTAAACGTGTCACTATTCTTATGAGTATTGTTAGGTTAGCCTTCTTAGCTGTAATAATAATTGTAATAGGAATAGTAGCCTCTTATTCACTGTATGATTATTTTACTTCACCACATTATAAAATGATTGAGATAAATGATTTCTCGAAAATATATTCTTTAATAGTAATAAATAATAATGAAATAATACTTGGAGGTGTAAAAATAATAAATAATACTTTCCCAATAGGGATTGCTGGAATATATTTCCTTGATAATAACACTTTCATTAATTTTAATATAAGTGAGTATTTTAATGGCGGTTACATTTACAGTTTAGGATATAATGGAACAGCAATATTATTAGGAGGTAGCACAAGAATAAATGGGACATTGCACACCAGTCTAGTTGAAATAAATCTTCAAAATTACAAAATATACAATCTTTCAAAATTCATTTCACCCTTTTATACTATAGGTCAGATATATGCAATAGATTGGAATGGTGAATATTGGCTTGTAGGAGGAAATGCGTATATTACTGGCGTTGGCCAATCACCCTTTTTGATTCCATTTTTATTGAAAATAAATAGTTCTGGCTTCTATGATTTGTCCCCTAAATTACCTAGTGATTTTAAAGTTTTAGGAGGCTCTTCAACAATATACTCTATATATAGTAAAAACTCCTCATCAATAATAGTGGGAGGAAATGCAGTAAACATGACAGCTACAATTTACTATAATAATACTTTTTATAACGTCAGTTTTAATTTCCTTCATCTTGGAGTTTTACTAACTTCTTACTATTGGAAAGGATATTGGCTCATAGGGGGAGAAAACTTAACGAATCCCGAAAATCCTGAACCCTTCTTGGCTTATATTAACAATACTCAAGTATATCCCATAAAATTAAAATACCAATTAGGAGTAGTAACCTCACTCTCATCAATAAACAATAATATAGTAATAGCCTTAAGAGTTCCTTTCATAACAAGTAACGGAACAACGTATGGTAGTGTGATTCTTTACGGTCATAATCTTGAGAAATTAAACACGATTATGTCAAAGCCATTTATAGTAATAGAAAATATGGCAACTTATAATAGTATTCTTTATGGAGTAGGTTATGAGCAAAAAGGTAATAATTTTTATGGAATATTGATAATTTTTAGCAGAATTTGAAAATTTATCTTTCTGTCATAAAATCTAGTTATCCTCCTTTGTCTTCTATTATACAAAAAATAATGATAAAAATTTCCTCTTTCAAAAAAGTTAGAGAGATACGAAAAAATATTTAAAGGTGATAAATGAAATTATGATATGCAAAGTAAATTAGATAAAACAACGATATATATCCTAATAATTTTAATAGCCGGTATAGCATTATTAAACTTAAATATTGTAGCAACTTCTTACGCTATATCGAACTTTAATGCACCAGTTCTAACTTGGAATCAAGCACGTTATAATGAACCTTGGGTAGGAACGATAATATATCTATATTCCTATTCTACCCATACAGATGAATACAACGCTCTCATACAAGGTAAAATTGATTTTGCAACTTTAGATCATGCTTCAGAGATAAAAACATTATTAACACAGTATAAAGGCACAATATATGTAGGAATATCACCAGTAGAAAGCTTTGGACAATTTGTTTTTGCTTTCGGAAATAATTTAACCGCTAACTTATACTTCAGATATGCAATAAGCAGTTTATTAAATCCGCAAAATATTACTGCAATTGTTTGGGACAACGGGTTATTAGGACAAGATATACCATACTTCATAAATCCTAAAATATATAGCGAGTGGTTTAATCCTCAAGTTGTAAGCTATTATGAGCAATACGAATCTTATAATCTAACAAGAGCTGTTATGTATTTAGAAAAAGTACCCGGAATCACTCATGTGAATGGTCAATGGTATTACAACGGTAAGCCATTGGTATTAACGTTTATTTATCCAACTAGTAGTACCCCAGCCCAAAGATTAGCTAGTTATTTAGAAACTCAAGCGGCTGCTATTAACTTAACAATTAAACCAGAAGCGACTACTTTTGGAGAATTGATAACTTTAGCTACAACTCCTCCATATACTGATTTTAACATAACTACTTTTGGATGGATTGATTTAGGTGCTGATGTACCTGCTTGGTTATCAATTTATACCGATCCAGCCAATGTTGGAGGATTTTCAAACTCTACAATAGATACGCTTATAACTGAAGCTGCTACTTCCCCAACGCTAAGCGATTCAATTAACTTAGTAAAACAAGTTGAATATGATTTACAAGTTGAATTACCATATATAATAAATGTTTGGAGTAACGCAATACAAGGAGTATACTTACCAAGTTGGGCTAATTATATATACTTAAATGAAACGGCAGTATACTCATTCAGTTTAATGGATATTCATCCAACCAATAGTGCCTTAAATGGTACATTTATATTCTCTTCCGTAAGTAGCGATTTACCAAGACATATGAATCCTTACGCTAGTGTTAGTCTATATGCGTTTAATACGTTAGATGATCTATATGATTCCTTAGCTGTAGTAAATTTAACAATGCCTGCTACTGTATCACCTCAAGCTCTAATACCATGGGTTGCACAGAATTGGAGTATAGTATATATTCATAATGTTACATTACCTGGTGATAAGTATATACCAAACGGAACTGAATTAATCGTTAACCTAGTTCACAATGATACATGGATTGATGGGGTTCCATTAACTGCATATGACGTTAACTTTACCATTTGGTGGTATGATATACCTGGTATGATGGGAACTAATACATTTGATGGACTTCACGTAAACTATACTTATTTAGCTGATAATGACTTTGTTAATACAGATTTATTCGGTACTATACCCGCAATAGTATGGACAAATGTAACTGGGCCATATCAAATTGTTATATATTTGAATTCGACAAACTTCCTTAACGTATACTATACACTAATTGAGTTTCCAATAGTTCCAGCTCATATATTTAACAAAATTAATCCAGCAATGGTATATGCTGAAAAGATAGCACCATTAATATCCAGCGGTGCATATATATGGGGCGAGTGGAATGTGCCTGCAGAGGAAATAGTAGTTCATGCAAACTTACATTACTTTAGAATTAACCCATTACTATTCTTACAAACAGTAAAGCAAGGCCAAATGGCTACCTTCACAGCTAACATAACAGCATATAGTTGGGATAACAGTACTGATATGCTATTACCAACTCAAATAAGTAATGCTACAGTCTATGTCTACTTGAAATATTTGAACGTTCCTGGTCATACATACAGTAATGTTACTATAAATGGTAAACCATATGTAATTATTGCAAAGAATATGGGAAATGGAATATATCAGGCTACTATTAATACTTCGATGTTACAACCAGGATTATATGAAATAGTAGCTAAAGCAATTTGGACTGTAAATGGACAGATGAGAGAAGAATTTAGTTACGGAAGCTTAAATGTAACTCCAACTGTCACGACTACTGTTCCCCCAGTAACTACACATACTACTACAACCACCACTACTACTACAACCACCACTACTCCATCAATCAATGTAGCATTAATAGCGGGTATAGTCGTAGTCATAATTATAATTATAGCTGTCGCAATAGTATTATTAAGAAGAAGATAAAATAATTTTTTCTTTTATTTCTTTTTCTTCGGATAAATATAATTAATAAAAAATTATTTTGGATCAGAAGCTTTCATTATATCTCTCTCATATATCACAGTTCTTCCTCTTAATGCTGATATAATAGCTGCAATAAACACTAGAGTTGCTGAGAAGTAAAATGCAATTTTCAATGAGTCCATAAATGCTGGGGCTATAACAGTAGGGAACCAATACTTGCCGGTAATAGTTGCTAATGTTGATGGTGGAATTGAATTAACAATACTTGCCGGTAATTGTGACAATATTGTTTTTACTGGATCATATCCTAAAAATGCAGCAAATAATGCTGCAGTTGGCGGTATCTTAGCCATTATTGGTGCTAGCTGTGGTGCACCAGCGGCAGTTAAGGCAGAAGTCAAAGTACTGGGTAAGTTAAGGTATAATACATCTATAACTATTGTGAAGAATATTCCAATACTTAACGTGCTTCCAGTATTTGTTAACATTGCTCTAATTCCAGATGCAGAACCTCTATGTTGTGGTGGTGCTGCATTTATTAATGAAGCCATATTTGGTGATACAAATAGACCGTTGCCAACACCCATTATGAAGATTATTATTGCAAATATTAAGTAGTTAAAATCATAGGGTAATGATGTTAATGCTATTAATCCCGCTCCAAGTATTACTAATCCAACTGTTGCCAGTACCCTAGCCCCATACTTATCAGAAAGTCTTCCAGCAATAGTTCCCATTATTCCAAAACCCGCTAATAATGGTAAAAGATACACACCAGCCCAAAACGGAGCTTGTGAATAAGGTATACCATGCAATGGTAGCCAAATCGCTTGTAAAAGTAAAACCAACATTAATTGTAATCCTCCAAAGGCAATTTGTGCAAAAAATATTGCTAGGGATGCCATAGTAAATGCTCTAACCTTGAAAAGGTCTATCCTAAACATTGGGTCCTTAACTTTAGTTTCTACATAAAGGAAAACTAAGAACAATGCTACACCGGAAGATATACTTGCAATTACATATGGATTAGTCCAACCAGTAGCTGAGGAACCGTAAGGTAAAATTCCATAAGTTATTCCTACCAATATGAGAATTAATGCTACTGCATATAGTATATTTCCTATTATATCAACCCTTTGATTCCTATTAGGAGGAGTTAATTGTTTTAATGATTTATAAGACCAAATAGTCCCAGCAATTCCTATTGGTACACTAACTAAAAATACATCTCTCCAATAAATTGAGGCTAAAATACCGCCTAATATTATTCCAGCAATTCCTCCAAAAATCCCTATTACACCGTTTAAACCTAATGCAAAACCTCTTTGATTTGGTGGAAACGCTTCAGATAGTACTGCAGCACTATTTGCCATTAAAAAGGCTCCGCCAATTCCTTGAATAATTCTATAAATTATCAACTGAAGTGCTGCAATACTCCCAGTACCTGGAGTTATATAAAGTAGGATTGAACCTATAGTGAAGATTGCAAAACCCAAATTGTACATTCTAACTCTCCCGAATATGTCTGAGATTCTACCAATGTTAACTACTAATATTGCTGATACTATCGAGTAACCAAATAGAATCCATAATAGGTATTGAAATGATGTAAATGGGTTTACCTCAATTCCTCTAAATATAGCTGGTAATGATATTAGGACAATGTTAGCATTCATGAATCCCATGAAAACTCCTAGGCTTGTATTAGATAGGGCAATCCACTTATACTGAACCATAATGTTAAGTAGTGAATAGTTAACTATTAAATCTTTTGTTAATGAAGATTTAAATAATTATTAGTTAAAATTAAAGTAAGAAAGCGAATAAAACATAGATTAAAAAAAGCTGGTTAAAGAAAGAAAAGAGGATTTATAAAGGTGAGCCACAATTCATACAGAACCTAGCATTTATTGGATTATTATAACCGCAAGCCCTACATGTCTTTTGCTGATATAACATTGGTTGATAAAATGGTTGCGGCTGAAATAGTGGTTGTTGATTCGTTAAGCTGATTAGCCTTTCAATCTCTTTAATGATGTCTTCTTCAATTTTCAAATTATATACTTCTTCAATACCTTCAATAAATGCTAATGGTGTGAAGACCATTGCAGCTATTACATCTTCTGTGACATCAGCAGCTTTTAGCCAGTCACTCATTCCTACATCCACGTTTAAAACTCCTTGTCCTCCAGAAAGTCTTATTGTGAAAGCTCTATTAGCACCAAAAATAGTCCTTAATATACCTTCTTTTTTAGCTTGAACCACCACATATTGTCCAACTGGTAAGATTTGAGTTTTATAACCTTTACTAATTAGCCATTGTTCTAATGATAACCCTAATTGATATAAGTTGACGTATACGTTAGTATATGTCTTCTGCATTGAGTCTAAATTTGAGTTAAGGTTAAAAGGTTTTCGTTAAGTTTAGCTTATTATCTCCTACATAAACTTTTTATTTATGGTAGAGCCGATTGTTAAACGCCCTCATTATCGTTTTGAAATTAGAAAGAAAGATACTAAAGTAGGGAAAGGTTTTAGTTTAAAAGAATTAAAAGAAGCCGGATTGTCCGTACATGAGGCTAAAAAACTTGGAGTCAGAATTGATAAAAGAAGAAAAACTTCTTACCCAGAAAATGTTGAAGCCCTAAAGAAATTAAAGGAACAACAAGAGAAGAAACAAGCTCAGTAATTTTCATTAATTATGTCTCAGTAAAGTAAACTATCTGCATTGTAGTTATAATGTTTCTTTTTATTAGTTTTTAGATTATAAAAAATCAGTTTATAAAAAAGAAAGAACATAAGTATATTTCTACTGAAAAGATGACAAGCGATACTGTTAATAATTAATCAAAGAACAGAATTTTAAATTAGCTTAGACAAATATTCTAGGAATTATATTAAGCTTTTGAAGACTGTAGCAGGGGTCTTTCACGGCTCTCTTGCGAATTCACTTTATTTTATCGAATTGATTGTACATTGATAATTGGAGAGACCAAGAAGTTATACCACGGACTTAATGGGGATAATGATATACAATCAATTATTTCTTCATAAAATTATACTAAATTAAGAGAATATTACAATTTGCATAAGAAACTTGGCTCACACCTTGTAGCATAACTTTTAGCTATAATTACTCACTTTTCATTATTACGTAGATGTTTATTTAAGTGCTTGAGGATTAAGCAGATTAAAAGAAAATTACGTTACTAGTAAATATTAATATATCAATAGTTCTCTCAAACTCATATAGTAATTGATTTAAGTACCACAATATATATGAATTTATGGAAGAAGAATATCTAGTCTTTGATGAAAATGGTAACTTACTAAGAAGGTTTTCTGATATTGAGTCTTTGTATAAGTTTGTTTTGGAAAAGACGAAGGAAGGAAAGAAAGTAAAAATAAAAGGTCCATCAAAGGAATATTTTTTAATAGTTTCTGGTAAAAAAATTGAAAAATTTTCAACAGCAGAGGAGGCATTTAAGGAAGCAAAACAACATATTCTTAAGGGAGAGAATGTGGAAGTTATAAGCGGAGATGCATATCTTGTCTTTAGCCAGGAAGGAGAATTATTAGGAAGGTTTTCTGATATTGAGTCTTTGTATAAGTTTGTTTTGGAAAAGACGAAGGAAGGAAAGAAAGTAAAAATAAAAGGTCCATCAAAAATTTATTTATTCTTGTGAGAATAAAGGCTAAGATTAACGACGTGGAAGATTGGTTTATTGTAGATACTGGATTTAGTGGCGACATAATGGTTAATTATGAAATATTCGAGAAAATACCTTTTCCTACATTTGATGCAGGTTTAGTATGCATAACTGAGAATGAATGTTATATAGCTTTCGGAAAGATCTCTACATTTAGAATACTGGGTAATGAAATTAATACTGTAGTATTATGGATCCCTCAATTAGATGAAAATTTGATTGGTGAAGGGGCGTTAATAAAACTAGGTTTAGTTATAAACTACAAGGACTTTACGGTTCTTGATCCTTAATTCTCGTAATAGAAAGAGTTATTGGTCTATGTTATGATTGATAATGTTAATTTCAGAAACGAGATTCTTTCTAATGTTTATACTTAGTTATGTTTAAAGGAAAATGATATTTCTAAGATTATTTGATAAGTTAGAGAGATTTAGCTCTTTTAAGTCTTAGTAAGTATGATTAAAGCTCTGTAAATGAAAAAGAGTGTGGAGATAGTGTCGTCATTAGGGTATAAATTCTGAGATTAGTCTTCTCTCCCATAAGACTATTGCTATGGAGTGCTTTATCATACTTATACTCCTATTTACTGCCTTTGTTGCCCTCTTGAAGCGTACAAGCCTATCCCTTAGTGAGGAATGTAGCCCCTCGTTGGGGTTAACCGGTGAGACAATCGTGTGATCCTTTAACCAAAAGTTGTAATCATCACTCACCCACCATCTGGCAAGTACATTTTAATCTCACTGAAAGTATTCTCATCCCTATCACCAACAGAGTAAACTAGTAGAATCCAAGACTTGTGTAAACGTAACAAGTAAACTTGTAGAAAGCCCTAGTGTTCCTGCACAAGTAGGCCCACATCTCACCAACAACCTTAGTAACAACCTTACCCTTAACAAACTCTTTAGCCTTATTCCACTAACTTCTCACACTTCCGCCTACTTAACACAAATAAACACAGTACCCAAAGGTACGTTAAGAACCCTAGAAATAGCCCTCATACTCATACCATTAGCATACATTCTTAAAGCCTCCTCCTTAACCCTCTTATGATAATGATGCCTAGAAGCATCACCCAAAAAACGCTTACCACAATCCCTACACAAAAACTTCTGCCTACCCAACCACACTTAACAACATGATGACTACCGCAAGAAGGACAAGTTAAGTCTTGCCTAAATACAGGCTTCCTACCCATAAGTAATACTCGTAATACAAGAATTTATACCCTAATGACGACACTATCTATTTGTTTATTGAATTATATTAATTTAGTAGGTAAAATTACAATTCGCAATGAAAATCTTAGTTATCCACTCTTGCATAACCTAAATTAGAATTTTCTATTTGCATGGAATAAATCAAAATCTGTATCATTAGAATAAATTACGTCTATTCCAAGTCTTTTCATCTGAGAGAATATTATTGCATCATCCCAAAGTTTATAACCTAATTTCAATTCTTGGAGAAGTTTTATTCCGTTAATAACGTCCTCCCATGTTGTTTCAGAGATATATATTCCAGACTGCTGAAGATAATTAATAAAGATTGGAATCACATCAACTTTTTTCTTCCTTTCTAAATGTGCTAATACTTGGGAAATTATTAGAGTTGAAGAATAAGCTATATCCTCTTCTGCAGTTTTTAATATCTCTTTTGCTCTTTCACCATAAGAAGGATCAGAAAAAAGTACATAAATAAAGATATTAGAATCAATCATCACTTTCAAATCCTAATGCCTCCTCAATTTCCTCGATTTTAACATATTCTTTTCCTGCTATTCCGTAAATATTATCCACGCTTATTCTTTTCACGTTAATTACTATTTTTCCATCTTTCTCTAAAGCAACCTCTACTTTACTTCCCTCTTTTAAGTTTAGTTTATCTCTGATCTCTTTTGGTATTACAATCCTTCCCCTTTCATCAACAGTAACTATATATCCCATAAAATAATTTTATACTCCCACTTTAAAAATTTTCATGTAACTAGAATATAATTTCAATAAAATAATGTAGTAGGATCGCTAGTTGTATTGTTCATTTTGGTGAAAGATAAGTTTTACCACGGTCACACTGTAAGTTCAGTATAACAACATTGTATTATAATTCTATATTAATATTCCTTTATTATGAGCTTTAATCTTAGTAAGAGTTAATTCATAAAAATTTTTTCATTACCTTGAAAACCTTACACCAAATACTAATTCAGAAATTTTATTTAAAATATTGATAGATTGTGAAATGATACAATTAATAACATCTACTGCAACATAGAATTTTCCAAAATCATTTACGCATTCATAAACTTCTATTTCTTCATATTTACCCTTTTTATTACAAGAATTGAAACTAATCATATATGAAACTTTACTCTCTTCATCAGTAAAGATAGCACAATTTTGCTTCCATTCATAAATAATAGGTGTACTTTCATTTAACTCATTTTGTGAAATTAATTTTAAAGATGTATTATCTTTTTTAGCTAGAATTTCACCGTTATTAAATATATTATCCATACTTATCTTTAGAAAAATGAAATCCATACTTTTTCTTATCCTTAGTGGTTTTCTTAACCCTAACTCATAAAGCATAAGTAATCCTAGGACTTTATTATCAGTAATGTACGTAATTTTCTTATCTTTAGCAACTCCATAAAACTTATCAATAGTTACTAAGGAGTATTCCCCACTTTCATAAATTACGTCTAATAAGACTGAATCTAGTGGTAAAACTGTAATATACACAAGTTTTAATCTCTTTACAAAAGCTTAAATATTCACTCATAAGATTAAATTATATCAATAGTTTTTTAAACTAAGTAAGTTACATTATCTATTAAATCAGTTTAATATAGCCTTTATAAGGAAATGAAGGAATTTACGCATATGTCTAAGGAAGAGGAGAGTAAGGCATCGGAAATTATAGCTAGATTAGATAGACTTCCAACGTGGGCTTTCAACTATATCCTTCTAGGCATAATAGGTATAGGAGAATTGTTCACATTTTTTGACATATTTAACATAAACGTTAGTTTCGTTCAAACAGCTGTAACATTATTCCATGTATCTCCAGCTCAAGCGGCTCCGCTATTAGGACCAGTAGTTTTGGGCAACTTAGCTGGTTATGTTGTAGGATCCCTTCTTCTTTCGCCAATTGCTGATAGAATTGGCAGAAGAGATATGCTAATGATAACAATGCTGATCATGGGATTAAGTTCGCTTTATAACGCTTTCGCGCCAAATTATATTAACTTCTTGATCGCTAGGACGTTAACTGGAATCGGTGTTGGGGCTGATTTAGCTATAGTGAATACTTACGTTAGTGAGGTTGCTCCATTAGCCTATAGGAGTAAGTACGTTTCAGCAATTTTCATATTCTCAACTATTGGAGGTTTTCTGGCAATTTGGTTAGGTTTGCTCTTTACTACACCTCCAGCACCATTTCCTCAAGGATTACCTATTGCGTTGGGAGGTTCCGGATTTTTCGCAGTTAATGGTTGGAGAGTAATGTATATTATTGGTGCAGCTCTAGCGTTAGTAGGACTAGCACTAAGATTTAGATTACCAGAATCTCCTAGATGGTTAGTAAGTAAAGGAAGAATTTCTGAAGCTGAAATGATAGTCAACCTAATGGAAGAGAAAGTAACTTCTAAAGGATATAAATTACCCTCATTACCGTCTTTTATACCAGTGTACAAAATTTCAAAAACAGTACCGTATTCAGAAATATTAACAAACTCATCATATTTAAAGAGATTTGTGTTACTTGTAGTAGTATGGTTCTTAGCTTATACTACAGTTTATAGTATTGCTGCTGGTTTAACTTCACTTTTAACAGCTCAAGGATATTCCCCCTCCGAAGCCGGAATGGTATCTGCGATTGGAATTATAGGGTTTGTTTTAGCCGCTGTGATTGCAACACTTCTAGGAGAAAGATTAGAAAGGAAATGGTGGATAGGAATAGGTGCTTTAGTTACAGTAATTGGAGGGATGATGATAGCATTAACACCAAATCCAATAATTGATGGATTAGGTGCTATTATACTATTCATAGGATTTAACGTTTGGGTACCAGTAGCCTATACATGGACTGCTGAGAGTTTTCCAACAAGGGCTAGAACTTCTGGATTTGCATTGTGTGATGGTATTGGCCATTTAGGAGGAGGTTTAGGGGTAGTATATATTACTTCTGTTGCAGTATCATTACATTCAACAGTAGAACTGTTTGGCTTAATTGCATTATTCCTAGTAATTTCAGCAATAATTGCAATGGTAGCTGGACATTATACTTTAGGAAAAAGATTAGATGAAATCTCTCCTTAACTTATTAAGAAGAAGTTATTTTTTCAGCAACTATCTTTTTTAACAGTTTTGTAGTTGTTACTCTAAAGTATAAAGTATAGTGATAACCGGCATAAACTTCTTCAAGCTTTAATAAGTTTACCTCATCATTTATATAACCACCAAGCTCAACTTTAGCCTCACCTTTCCATATTTCACCGTAGTTCCTAACATCTCTAACCCTACTAACGACCTCATATAAGTCCTCTTCTTCATCACCTCTGGTAGCGAATCTCCTTATATTTAAGAATGGTCCAAATTTTGAAACTGGCACTGAATCGGCTCTTTCTTGTAATTCAACTTGTAATCTTAGAAGAACTCCACCACCTCTAACTACATAACCGCCCATTTTTAGTCCTTTTTCTGGTTTATTATACATTGGAAGTAAGGGGTGAAGTTTTGTCATTACTATTTTAGCAATCTTCTTAGGGTAACCATCTAGCCATCCTCTCACTAAGGCCCAATCTTTATCAACCCACATAAATGGGAAGTATAAGTAGTTTTTACCTTCAAAAGTAACCTTTAATCCTATAGCTCCTTCCATATATTGAACCAGTTCTGGGTCCTCATACATAAAGTTCCAGGTATGATCTGAAGTTGAGATAAACTCGGCAATATATATCCAACCTTCACCGTCTGTAGATAAAAAGTTTGGTAGTAGTTGATTTGCTGAATCCTTATCGAATTTCACATGGGCTGAAATATACGTTACTCCATAGTGCCATGGTGGTGGAAAAACTATCTGTGATCTACCGCTTTTTGTAATAGGTAGGGAAAAGTCGTTTTGCATAGGTAGTAGTTAAACAGATGTTTAATAAATTATCTCTCAAACAAGTTTGAAGTTAAGCTTGGTATAAATTTCTATAGAATTACACGAAAATTTTGTTATTGTGGTAAGAAATCTTTCATAGATCACATATCTTTTAAGTTATCCTAAACAAGCATTTTTACTTTGTTATTTGAATATTGTAGTGATAAGTATCATATAAGGATCTTTACAGGAAAAGTTTTTACTTACTTATTATTCTATTTTCTTGATATATTTGGTATAATATCTGTTTCTCTTATAATTTATCTTCATATTTATAATTATTCTATATCTTCTCATTTGTTAATACTAAATATTCTTTATGACTAGTATTAAAACTATTTCTCGATTTCGTTTTATCTAAAATTTCACGCTTTCTCAAGTCTCTTGAAAACCTTTAACTTAACTATCATATCTTTTCGTCTAACTTAATGCTATCTAGTTGCATAACCCGATAAAATTCTATAAAATTATTTTAAAACTATAATAAATTCTCATAACTAAACTCTTGTTTCATATAAAAATAAAGATACTTAAGGTTTTTAATAAAAGCAATAATCTTCGAAAAGTATAAAAAGAAATACTTTTTACTTAAATCTATGGAGTTTATATTTTCTACGAATCATGAAATTAATGTAGTAT
Source organism: Sulfurisphaera ohwakuensis (assembly GCF_009729055.1). GTDB lineage: Archaea > Thermoproteota > Thermoprotei_A > Sulfolobales > Sulfolobaceae > Sulfurisphaera > Sulfurisphaera ohwakuensis. The sequence continues at coordinate 564,793 of NZ_CP045484.1, forward strand.
TTTTAATTATTGCAGATCCAAATTTTACCTTATACAAAATAGTAGATGCAGATGTAGTAAAGGTAAATGGTAATGTTTATGAAGCCTCTTTTACATTAGGTCTTATGGTTTTAATGATACATGGAGTAGTTTATTCAAGAAATGATAAGGTCTCGTACAAATTTAATACAATTGGGGTAAGCGGGGGAGAAGGTGGATTTTTAGAGTTTACTCATGTAAAAGATGGGGAAATTAGAATTTCATTTGATTATGAAGGTAGATTAAGTTCTTTTATTAAATTTATGCTAGGACGAAGAATAGCAAAAAATATAAAGAAATTAAATGAAGAAATTAGATTAGAAAGAATAAAGCGTAAGATATAATTTTTAAATATATTTATGTCTATATAATTTAATATAATTGAGAATTAAATTTAGCGAGTTACGATTCATCCTCGATAAATTAAGTTTAAACATGTTAATCAGAAGATTTAACGTATGTCGAACTTTTTAGTTAATTTAATAGTATATTGGTAAATACTTTATACTCTATGTAGAGAGAATATTCAATACTTTCGTCGAGGATTGATTTTAATTCGTTAATGTGTAATAAAATAACTATATTTACATAGAGTAATATTAGAAGAGGGCAATACGTGTAATAAATGTATTAGGGGTTCGGACTTCATAGGATTTTATAATATTTCATAGTTAATTCTCAGCCCTTGGGCACTACCAGAGTCATTAGACGTTGTCCAATTTGGTAAAAATGGAAAATGATGAGTAATATTGATAAGTTATTGGGATGAGATGATATTACGACGATAAAGATATTTATCACTTAGAAAGCTCTCTTCCGTTATAGATAAAGAATTTTATTGGGATGTTTATAGACTAATTTGAATTATTCCTCATAGCATATAATTTTTATAATATGAGTGCGATAATTTTTCAATTTTTGTCTAATCTTTCAGATTGTATAAATTAAATTAAAAATATTTCAAAAATTCATGCTTTTGTGAGTAATTATCTTTATACTCAAATATGAATTTATTCAATTATTTATTGAGACAGTCTCTCAGAGTCTAATCATAATTTACTTTTATAGACATTATTTTAATTAATCTAGAATACTAAGAATCACCTTATCCTCCAGCCTTCTCTCAATCTTATCATGCCTATAAGTATATAAGCCTGTTTACTAGAATAAGAATAGTGAAGCTTATTAAGATTTGATTAAGAGATCTAAGTCAAGAGAAAGTAATAATGAATAAAAAACTTTTTGTTTTTATTGGTAAGTCTAGGTTTGTTATGCATGAATTACATTATGTGTTATGTAAGAGATCTTTAGAATACTTAAAAGCATCTGAAGATTCTTTAAATAGAGGTTTATACGACGTTAGTGGCTTATTAGCACAAATATCTGCAGAACTTTCAATTAAATCTACAATACTATTTTTAGGATATTCATTTCCAGAAACACACGAAATTAGGAAACTACTTAGTATTTTATCTTCTTTAACTTTAAGAGATGAAATACAAAACTTTGTTAAGTCTAGAAGAGGAGAATTAATACTCTTAGAGAACGCTAGAACGAGAGGGCAATATTTATCTTACGGTTTAGATAGAGAAGATGCGGAAGTTTGTTTAAATATTGCTAAGGAGATTATTAGTTTAATGAAAAAGATATGGGGGAATAAGTGGTGTTCGGATTAGAAAGAATAAAATTTTTAGAGGAAAATTGGAGAAATATTGCTGAGATAGTTTTACGTAAATCTAGGGAAATAGCCGATGTAAAGGAGGTGATAATTTTCGGCTCGGTTATTAAGGGCAGAACTATGGGTGCAAGTGACTTAGATCTCGCCCTAATTGTTAGGGGGTTAGATAAGAGTGAGATTAGTAAACTATTAATTAAAATACATTCAGCCTTACCAGATGAAATTTCAGAAATAATAGATTTGACCATAATCGCTGAAGAAGATGAAGATGATTTTCTAAAATTCGTAGGTAATAATTATGTCATAATTAGTGATTAATGGAAAATAATTAATATAATTACATTTTCATAAAACTGACTGAAATAGCACTTGACCTTCATGAGTTTCAGTATAATGGCTATAATAAAGACTCTAAGGTTTCAAAGTATGATATAGCATTTATTGGAAAATCGTTGCACAAGATAATTCTTACAAAAAATTTTCTAATACTTATATCTAATTTTAGTAAATAGGATAAGTTCTATCGTTTTTTATAGTAAGAATATTCACTATTGAGAATGGTTTATTTAAAAACTATCTTATCGTTAGGATTTTATGCAAACTGCTATATGATAGTGAAGAGCTCGTAGGGAAGAACATTCTATATGAATTCCATAAAAAGTAAATTGAGAGGCTAGTTGAGAAGGCAATTTAACATAACTATTTATGATTACTCTCAAATACGGAATTTTCAGCTAATATACAATGAGGGAAAGCAATAAGGATATAAGGTAAATCTTAAGAAACATATTTAGCATTATAATCCATTCAATTAATTCTGATAAAGAATTCCATTTGAGAGAATCTAAAAACTTCTTTTCTAAGTCATCAAATTTACAAATTATACTTCGTCTACTAAAGAATTTTGTAAATTAATATTAAGTGAAGAGAAATTTACCCATGAAATTTCACGATAATTTTAATTTATCACAGAAGTGCAAAAACTAAAACTCAGTATATATACACAAATAGGAGTGTATATAAATAATAATTAAGAGAAGACAATAGTCATTTTTTAAAGCGTTTAAGAGGAGTGACTAACCGATGCATACAGCTTATATGCACTTTGTAATACTGCAAAGCCATTGTTCTAAATAGTATAACAGTCAAGATATTTTATTTCTCAAATAACTACTTTTACATAATTTAAGGATTGCAATATCACTCATTTCTATAATTATATAATCTTTGTAAAAAAGAAAGAATTACATAGAAGACCAGATTAATTATAATGATTATGCTAGTCTTCATACTATGATAAAGCATAAAAAACAATAGCTTAATTAGTATATAAAGTAGTATCAGTAGTTATGAAGGTGTCTCATACTTCATACGTCTACTTCTATCCAACCGTTATTATCCCTAATTTGATATGTTTTTAATCCTAGTTTCTCTTTTGGTGCATCTGGTGCTACATAAGGAGGTTCTAGCATTTGCCCAGTCCTTAGATCAAATAATGCTAAATGGCAGTAACATCTAACGGTTAGTTTCTCTTCATCTAATTTACCTAAAATACACCTAGCGTGTGAACATACTGCATCCATTGCATAAAGATTACCGTTAACATTTGCGATAAAAATCACTTTGTCCTCTACTTTAACTGCAGCACTTTTTGCTTTTTCTAAGGCCTTTGCCGAAATAGTTCTTTTCCATACCATAGGAAAAATAGACAAACAATATCTTATAACCTTTATTTTGTAAAGGTATTTAATTTAACATTGAGATAAGCTTATCGTTTATAGATTTATAAACGAATTAAACAACTACGTGATAATATAATGTTACAACGCTGTAACTAACCACAAAAAATGACATAACCAACGAAATAAGGGTTTAACAGTGCCCTAAGGTAAATTTATGTTATGTTGAATATATGTATGTTTTTATTTTTGCTATCCTAGTGAATGTCAGGTTACGAAAAAATATTACTGGTAGATGCTATTACATCTTTCTGTGTTCTAAAAGGACAAGTTGTACATCTAAATACTAATTGCTTTGCTGAATCCCACAATCTTTTTAGCAGATTCGTAAGTTTTTGTTAAATTCAAGCGTTAATTTATAAAGTAAAATCTGTCGTTAATCTGATAAAAAATCCAAGCAATTCATAAAGCAAATATTATCATAACCTTAAATGTTAAGGTGAGAAGCTCATGCCTTTAAGGTCTGACCGAGTATAGTGAGAGTATTGTTGCTAATATAATAATATAAGTTACTATACTATCAATTTTTTCATATTTCACTTTTACTGGTTTTCTAATATAAATTAACTCTATCGTTATAAGATATATTGATAAAACAGTTAAATTCAAAATGATCCAAAGATTAAGAGGTAACAAAATAAAATATAACGATGATAGACTAGAAAATAAAGTTAGAAAAACTATATAACCTGTAGCAAATATTGTGAATAAGAATTTTGTGGTAATATTCTGTGTTTTATAGTCATTATATACATTAATATGCTTGCAGATAGGGGAAGAATAGAGCTAAACGGTACTCCCAAAATCACCTCCTTAAAAATAAACCTGTAGTATTAGTAAGCGTTTCCTCCGATTTATTTAAATAAATCTCTGCCTCAGATATATTTTCAATAATTTTTGAAATTAGTGATTTGAAAGTCCTCATTTTCACGTTATCCTTGAGGATCGTGTACAAGGAGTAAACGAGCACGGCAAGTAAGAAGATTAACATGCGGAAAATGAACTTTGTTGAACACGTAAAGGGGAGGAACGATTTAACACTCCTATAAGACGTTTCTATCGGATTCCTCACCTTGTTATATAACTCCAAGACCTTATTCTTGGGTAAATCGAGATTTGTAGCCCTAGCGAAGTAAACAACCTTCTTCTTTTTCCTCTTGATCTTCTCCCTGCGATACACGATCAGCCTAAACTTAACCTGCTCATCCTTACTACGCCTCTTACTATTCGTAATATATTCACCATCAAACTCCTCGTAGATCTTGACATCACCAACGGGAACTCCAATAATGTAGTTGAACTGGGATATGAATTTTATCACCTCAACCGTGTAAAATCCTGCATCAAGTGTTATCAGTTTAATCCTAAATCCCATTGCAACCACTTGTTCAATCAAGACCTTGACAATCTCATCCTTTGTCATCCCATTAACTTGCGGTATGAAAGCAAGTATGAGGATTTTTCCTTCGTATTTCGTTGTAGCTGTTGCGTAGTTCCACGAGTATCCCTTTTCTGAGCTTCCCAAACCTTCTACAGGTTTTCCGTACCAAGTTATTGTTGTCCAATCTATTGATAGTTCTATCTCCTTCACGCCCTTAAGTGTTTCGAGTGAGATTTGTTTCACTTGTTCCAGTGTTTTTTCCGCTACTTGTAACCCTTGTTCTTCAACGTAATTCCTCACCGTTTGTGGTGATACGTTGTAAGCTCTGGAAACGTTTTCCACTGAATCTTTGTGTAATGATGCTGAGATCAAGGTTTTTGTAACTTCCTCTCCCTTTCTCCCTTGGAAGTTACTCATGGAAATTAATTTATACCCTATTTGTTGAGTGTTTAATGAGGGAATTGGCATTACCATGAGCCCTTATGGTAATACCGATTCCCTCGCTTTAAACCTTTTTTCCCAATTTGTTGAATTCTTGATGTTGTTATAAACTTGGTTATGTTCAACAAATTTAATATTGTTCAATCAGAATTATTTTTGTAAAATGATTTTGGGAGTACCGTAAAAGGAGAGGATATACTATGCTTATTGGCATTTTAAGTAAGAAATTATCAACAATTATGAAGGCTATAGGAATTGAATAAAATATTATTGCTAAATTTTTATAGTATTTGAAAATCTTATCATAATCCATCTTATATCACCGATCTCATGGTACAAAATATTGGAACCATGGAGGGCTGTATGGAGAAGATGGCAAAGGTGATGAGTGCGGCTGTTCAAACATTGGATACGTTCCATCCCAGTAATTAGGAAGTGGATTAATACTATTAACAAAAGGCATAAAACTCACCGTTACTATATATTCCGAATTCTAAATAAGTATCTGTGGGAATAAGACCAAAAATCCAAATTCAGCTTGCTCCTACAATGTCATACAATGTAGTTTCCGGCCATGTACCGTATTCGCTAATAAATCCACTAAGTTGAGTAGAAAATTGTGAAGTATAAAACGAAACAGCGAATACAATAATACCAGGCAAACTCGCTGCGACACTTATGATCCCTGAAATTCCCTCAACATACGTTGATATTTCAGATATTAGATTTGTTTCATATTCTAGCTCACTTGTGGGAACTGCGTTCTTAATAACTACTAACCTTGTCACTCCCCAAATAAAATAATATGTGTAGCATTTTATTATGGGATCGAAAGTTATTGGATCACTATTATTAATATACATAGTTACCTCGTTATTGCTAATTTCAGCAGTAATAATACTACTATTGTAACTCATGTCTATCAAACCGCTTATAAGCGAGATATTATTACTGCTGGTGTCTTCAACCACAAATCCTTTAGCTCTTAGACCTTCTACATTGGCATTAATCGTTACATTGTAACAATTATTACTTAAAGGATTCCTAGTATAATTGAACCAATAAAACCAGCTAGTGGTAGAGATATATGCACTCTCTGGTATAATTCCACTTATTGTCTTAACATTATGAATAATTTTAACAGTACTATTCATTCCGTTAGGTGTAGGGATCGTGACAAGAATTCTAGCCGCTATAACGTATGCTTTACTTTGTAAAATCTCCCGTGATCTTTATAATAGTAAACTGAGTTAGGACATTATTTATACCTATGGATAACGTACCAGAAGTAAATCTATTTTCTAAGATGAAGACAGCTAATTTATCCATGTCATTAATAGATTCAGTATCTACATTATTAGCAATATCCCCCCCTTGATTGCTCTCATCATCTGGGTAAATATTTCTCCAGCTTCAGTTTTCTTACTCTCTCTCCTAGTAATAATACCTTCAGCAATAACGTTCAAATACAGACATCTATAGCCTAAAGTGTTAAAAAATTTGAGCGTAATAGTTCTAAAGTAAAATATTAACATTTATATGAAAATCATTATAGTTATACTTTACGTTAAAAATATAAGAAATATTTTCTTATTACTAACTATGTTTAATAAGTAATAGCATAGAAAATAAGGTCAAAAATACTTAGATAAGTTATGAGTAAATGCCATAATTTTTATGGGACTGTTATCATGTAGTTATGAAATTCGAAAAAAGTATTTGTAATATTATATCAAATTATTATTAATATTAATTTGGTTAATCATCTTCAAATAAGTCTCTCTAAGGTGTTTTGTCTGGATTGAGAGGATGTGAGAATAAATAACCTCTAGTTTTTAGGTAACTATACAAAGACATCAACCTTTATAAACAAACATTTTTAAACAATATTTCTCTTCACATTTACAGATCTTTTTAATAAATTATATTATAAAAGATTTTTATGAATGCTATAACATTTTTATAAACACTTTTTGAAATTAATGAATGTTTCAGAATATCCCCTCAGTAACTTTCCTATAAAGCTCATCGTTAATCTCTTTAGTAGAAATTTAATTGTGGAATTTACAAAAAGAATTTAAACTATAAAAGATATATCTATTTAATGAAAGTCGGAGATAAAGCACCATTGTTTGAAGGGATAACTGATACTGGAGAGAAGTTTTCTTTATCAGATTATATAGGAAAACATGATATCGTACTTTATTTCTATCCTAAAGATGATACTCCAGGATGTACAAGGGAAGCTTGTGCATTTAGGGATAATTGGAACCTTCTACAAGGCTATGATGTTGTAGTCATAGGTATAAGTTCTGATGATGTGGAATCTCATAAAAAGTTTAAGCAAAAGTATAATTTACCGTTTATACTTATCAGTGACCCGGACAAGAAAATCAGAGAATTATATGGAGCAAAGGGCTTTATTTTACCCGCTAGGATTACATTTGTAATTGATAAAAAAGGGATCATACGCCATATTTATAATTCTCAACTTAATCCAGAAAACCATGTTAAAGAAGCTTTAAAAACTCTAGAAATGCTTAAGAAAGAAGAGGAATCAGTAAGCTGATTTTAATAAGTAAGTTATAATTTTTTTCTGTGCATTTCTTAAATGGTAAAGGAAAGTAACTTTGCTAATATTCAATAACCTGGCAATTTCATCAGCGGTTGCTCTTCTTGGATAATCAAGATAACCTCTCGATAAAGCCACCATCAAGACTTTCCTTTCCATGTCAGTTAAATCTAGAGTAAAAGAGGGGTTAAAATCTTCAGTCCTTATCTCTTCTATTTTGCCTAGGCTTCTTAATTCTTCAAATAATTCGTTTAAATTTTTACTATGGGTAACAAAACTCCATAACTCAGAATTCCCTTTTATTTTATTTCCAAGTATTAGAACTTCTTTGTCATATAGCACTCCAGCAATAGAACCTCTATAAGTATTGAGAAAATCCACGTAGTAGCCGTCTTTAAGTTTACTTATATTCATAACTTTCACGACGCTTTTATGATCTTTCATCAATTTTATTGCTTCTTTATCTGTTGAATTGATCATAATTCTACTTCGTAAGTAATTCTTGTTTGGATAGACTTGTAGATTAATTGTATATGCATCATATGGCATATGATGTGTCCAACAATCTTCGTGAACCACTTTTATATCTACTTTTTTAATCATCATTATATTGTACTTTTTTAAAAATATAAGCATATCTATGTCAATCATTACAATTGCTTTTAAAGAATTTCATATATATGAAAGGTTTGAGATTTTATTACGAGATTACCTCATGATGCTTTAAGGATTAATATATCTTCCTAATTTAGTGAGTAATTTTAGGAAATATCATTCTTCTTTCAACTGCAACTGTATATAACGTGTTTCATAATTAACTTAAATCTGATTATTCCTTACATAATACTATGGCTGAAGTGATAAAGAGTATAATGAGGAAATTTCCTTTAGGTGTTGCTATAATTACAACTGTTTGGAAAGGAGAATTAGTTGGAATGACAGTCAACACTTTTAACTCTCTCTCATTAAACCCTCCATTAGTTTCATTTTTTGCAGATAGAATGAAGGGGAATGACATTCCTTATAAAGAATCAAAGTATTTTGTAGTTAATTTTACCGACAACGAAGAGCTTTTTAATATCTTTGCACTTAAACCAGTTAAGGAGAGATTTAGGGAAATAAAATATAAGGAAGGAATAGGAGGTTGTCCAATATTATATGATTCTTATGCGTACATAGAAGCTAAACTCTATGACACGATTGATGTAGGAGATCATTCAATAATAGTAGGGGAAGTAATTGATGGTTACCAGATCAGAGATAACTTTACACCACTTGTTTATATGAATAGAAAATACTATAAACTCTTTAGCTTGTAAGCTTATTCCTTTAATAAGTTTAATATACCATTTATTTAACCTTTTTCGATAGACTTATTTGATGATTGATATCCTACGTTTATCTCATGTGGGAATAAGAGTTACGGATCTAGAGAAAGCAAGATATTTTTACGTAGATCTGCTAGGATTTGTGGAAACAGAAAAGGATGGTGACTATATATATTTAAGGGGCATTGATGAAGGACAACATCACAGCTTAGTTCTTAAAAAGGCTGACTCTCCAGGTTTGTCATATATTGGATTTAGAGTAAGAAGAGCTGAGGAGCTCGATAAGGCTAAAGAGGAATTGCAAAAGTTTAATTTAAAATTTACTAAGTTCAAGGAGAGGGGTGTTGAGGAAGCTATACTCTTTGAGACTCCTCAAGGCATGCCGTTTCTAATTTATTATGATATGGAATATGTTGGAGATATGAGAATGAAGTTTTATGCACATAGAGGTGTTTCACCAGTAAGGTTAGCACATGTAAATTATGTAGTTAAAGATATTGAGGAAGAGATTCAATTCCTCAAAAACTTTATGGGCTATTACGAAACCGAATGGTTCCTAGGAAAAGATAATCAAACTAGAGAAGTAATTTGGCTTACAAGAAGGGGAGATTCACATGAAATCGCAATTGCTAAAAGTCAAAAAAATGTTCCAGGATTTCACCACGAGACTTACTATGTTCATGAGTTAAGAGATGTTATTAGGGCAGCTGATATTATAGCTTCAGCAGAATTATGGGATAGTATTGAGAGGGGTCCGGGTAGACATGGAGCTACGGAGGGTTATTATATTTATCTTAGAGATTTTGATAAAAACAGGATTGAGTTCTTTACAGAGGATTACGTAGTTTTGGATCCAGATAAATGGAAACCCGTAGTATGGAGAAATGAACAATTTAGATATAGGAGTGATTTTTGGGGAAGACCAATTCCCCAATCTTGGTTAACTGAATGGGTTCCCGTGGAGGACATTTCCACGGGTAAATTAAAGGGGTGGTCTATTTGATTAGGAAGGGAGAAGACTATATAAAAAGTATAAAGGTACATCATCCAGTAGTCTACTATGAGGGAGAAGTAGTAGAAGATATAACTGAACATCCAGCATTTAAAATACCGGTGAGAACAGTAGCTAAATACTACGATCTCCATTGGGATCCAGAATACTCAAAATATCTAAGAGTATATAATCCAGATGTAGGTGAAGAGACCAGTATTAGCTTTTTGAGGCCAAGAAATAAGCAAGATTTAGCTAAATTGAGAGATGGCTTAATAAAGATATATGATTTCTATAGAGGATTTTTCGGCAGAAGCCCAGACTATCTAAATGTTTGGACTACAGTGTTTTACGCCCATGCAGAAGACTATTTTGGAAAGCATTTTGGCTCTAAGTTCATGGAGAACATGATAGAGATTTACAGAGAAGCTACTAAAAATGACTTGTTCTATACTCATGCAATAGTGGCACCGATGTATGATAGATCGAGACCGCCATCCCAATGGGAGGATCCATACATTCAAGTTGGGATTGTTGAAGAGAAACCTGATGGTGTTATAGTAAGAGGAGCTGCTATGCTAAGTACTGCCGGTCCCTATTCAGAAATGTTATGGTATTTACCAAATATTAGAAGAGATACTGATCCTAGATATGCAATATATTTCTCTATTCCTACAGAGACAAAAGGTGTTAAATTCTTAGCAAGAAGAGGTTTCCCTCCAAGAGAAGGAGGAGAATTTGAATATCCTATATCATCCAAATTTGAAGAGAGCGATGCCATACTAGTCTTTGATAATGTTTTCGTACCCTACGATAGAATAATATTCTTCAAAAAACCAGAATTAATTGAAGATTTGATGTGGCATACTGTTAGTTTAAGAGGATGGTTCAACTGGCATTTTGTTATACAACACTACTCTAGACTTAAGTTCTTAGCAGGATTAGCAATAGCTGTAGCAGAGGCTGCTGGTATAAATAACTTCATAAATGTTCAAGAAAAAATTGGTGAAATATTAATTTATGTCGCATTAAATGAAGCTGCACTTTATGCTTCAGTTGAAAGGGCTCAAGAATTACCGAATATAACAAGACCAGATCCCTACATTTCTATTTCAGCAAGTCATTTTAACATGAAGGCTGTTCCAAGGGCTAACGAAATTTTGAGATTAATATCAGCCGGTTCATCAATTCCAGTTCCTGCAGGAATTAAAGATTTCGAAAACCCAGAAGAGAGGAGATTGTTAGATAAGTATATGGCAATGAAAGGACTAAATGCTTTAGAGAGGGTAAAGCTATTTAACTTATTATGGGATGTTATAGGATCTGAGTCTGGAATGAGGTATGAGCAGTATGATAGATTTAGTAGAGGTGATCCGACAATAAGATGGGCACAAACTTACACGGAGGTATTTAAAGATAGGAAAAATGAATTTGTAAAATTAGTTAAAGAAATAATGGATCAAATGCCAAATCCTAAAGCATAAGGTGTTATTCAGTTTGACAAAGTTTTTATCTTTTTTAGTTAATAATACTAGAAAGTTAGGAATTCTAAATGGAAATTATGTATATGAAGTAAAGGATTTTTATTCTACTGAGCCTAAAGGTGAGGCTTATAATATCGAAGAAATAGAGTTTGACATACCAATTACACCATCAGCGATCATTTGTACTTTAGTAAATACTCCGGGAATGATAGGGGTTAAGGATAAAAGTGAAGCAAGAGAATTTATAAAATCTCCAAAGTTCTTCCTTAAACTGCCCTCTGTAGCAATTCCTCATAAAAAACCTATAATAACTCCTAAAGATGCAATAAGACCGGAAGTAGAAATTGGAGTAATTACAAGAAAAATAAAGAGGGGTGCTACGCTTGACGAAATTAAGAAAAACATAATTGGTTATACAGTATTTAACGATATAACTTACCCTCCCGGAATAAAAGAAGATTCTTATTATGCATATAGGAGAGATCCCATTGATGGGAAAGTTAAAAAATTATTAATTAGGGGAACTCATTTCAGAAATAAGGTAAGGGACTCCTTTGCTCCATTCGGACCATGGATAGTTACACCAGAAGAGATTGATGATGTTAACTCGCTAGAAATGAAGAGCTATTACGATGGCAAACTGGTTCAAGAAGGCAATTCTGAGGATTTTATCTTTTCCATAGAAGATATCATATTAGAGTTAACTAAATATGTAACTTTACCAGAGTTTTCTTTAATATCGTCTGGAAGTGTAGGATATATAGGTGCTGAAGATGTTTCGGAGTTCTCATTAAAACCAGTTAATAATGCGATTATGAGTGCTGAAGTTGAAAAGATAGGTAGACTTGAGAATCCTACTATAATTGATGAGAATAACGTTTAACGATTATAGCGCCTATTATTGTAGTTAAAATCGACATGAAAATTATACTTTCAAACTCATGTTGATCTAAAGCATTTAGGCTTAAACCTATTGTTGCTACTACTAATCCAGTTTCTCCTCTAGGAACCATTCCTAAAGCCATGATGAGTGCTCTTTTAATATCTCTAATATATAGGTAAGCAAAGGGCATGACACCAAGCATCTTTAAAATTGTTGCTATAGCTGTAAGCTCTAGTGTAAGCAACAAAACGTTTAGATCAATTGAGAGCAAGTCGATTTCAGCACCTATGGTTACGAAGAATATAGGACCGAATATTGAGAGCAATACAGTAATAATTTCTCTAATTCTTTTAATCTTAAGAGAATTGGAAATTGCTACACCAGCTACGAAAGCGGATATAATTGGGGAATATCCTAAGTATACCATAAATAATGTTAATCCGAATAACACGAGTATCGGGAATTCCTCTATGTAAGCCTCATCTAGCCTATTAACTATCCTTGGAATAATTGTTACTGATACAAATAAAATTACTAACCATATTATGATTAGAGATACAATTCTTAACGATATAGTCGTTATGGTTACAGTAGAGTGACTGATTAGAATAAGTACTACGGATAATAAGATTAAATCTACTATATCATCTACTGCTGAAGCGGAAACTAAAAACTTAACACCCTTAGTGTGAATCCCTTCTATCAGATACGCTACAGCTGCTAGACTTGTAGCACCAATGCTTACACCCAAGAATAGTGCCGAATTACTTCCGAAAGAGTTAGCATATAGAAAATATCCTGCAAAGAATGGTAATAATGCACCAAACGTAGCACCCATAAATCCTAATACACCGGCTTCTTTAAGCGGACTAAGGCCATGTTCTAGGCCAGATGCAAATATAACAAGAATTACAGCAAACTCAGATATAAAAAGAACATATTGATCTAGAGTTATTAATTGAAAACCCAAAATATTATTTATCAGCTTACCAATTGCATAAGGCCCTATGACCATGCCAGCGATGATTTCACTTACTAGGTCTGGTAAATTAATTTTTCTAAATTGTGTCTTAAAAACTTCTGCGATAAAAATAAAAAGAGCTATATCAAAAAGAGCTATGTAAATCTCCTCCATAGGGATTAATCATTATTTAATAAAAAAATAAAATTAACTTTTACTTATCTCAGCCTTAAACTCTTCATAAGCCTTCTTAACTTCTTCTACTGAAGCCTCATCTTCAAGCGTTGTTATATCACCTACTGGCTGATTAGTAATAACAGCTTTAACTACTCTCCTCATGATCTTACCACTTCTGGTCTTTGGAAGTTTAGATACAAAGTAAATACTGGATAATGTAGCAATAGGACCAACTTTATCTCTAACAGTCTTCAATATATCCTCCATAAGAGTTTTATTTGGTGAAACACCTTGCTTAAGAATAACAAATGCTACCGGTACTTCACCTTTTACCGGGTCTGGAACTCCTACAACTGCAGCTTCAGCAACAGCAGGATGTTCAATAATTGCGGACTCTAGTTCATATGTTCCTAATCTGTGTCCGGCTACTTTAATTACCTCATCAGCCCTGCCTAATATCCAGAAGTATCCATCAGAGTCTTTAACTGCATAATCTCCAGCATAGAACATTCCTGGGAATTTAGACCAATATACTTTAATATACCTTTCTGGATCCCTATGTATTGTCAACGGCATTCCAGGCCATGGATTCTTTATTACTAGATACCCTCTTTCCTCTGGTTTTGTAGGATTACCATTATCATCAACAACATCCGCCTCTATTCCAGGTAAAGGCATTCCGTTAGTCCCAGGTTTCAAAGGAATTAAATAAAGACCGGGTAAGTGACTAATCATAATACCACCAGTCTCAGTCATCCACCAAGTACTACCAAACGGTACTTCTCCTCTACCAATTAACTTCCATAACCACTCAAAAGCTTCTGGATTTATTGGCTCTCCGACCGAGTGCATAATTCTGATAGTGTCTGTCTTATGTGCTTTAACCCATTCATCTCCATATTTCATGAAAGATCTTATTGCTGTTGGCGAAGTATAGAAGACAGAAACACCGTATCTTTCAATTATCGAAACCCACCTGTCTGGTTTAGGATAGTCTAAAGCTCCCTCATACATTATTTCGGTAACTCCTTCCATTAATGGTCCAAAGACAATATAAGAATGCCCTGTAACCCATCCTATGTCTGCGGTGCACCAGTAAATATCATCATCTTTAACATCAAATACCCATCTCATTGTTGCATGAAGTAATGTAAGATATCCTCCAGTATCATGCACAATTCCTTTTGGTTTACCAGTAGTTCCAGAAGTGTAGAGGATATATAATGGTTCTTCACTCTTTATCCTTTCTGGCTCAACATAAACACCTTGAGGAACTTCCTTTAATACATCATCTAGATATTTATCTCTTCCCTCGACCATGTTTACCTTTTGTCCCGTTCTTCTAACAACTATAACGTCTTTCACCGTAGAAACTTTTTCTAAAGCTTTATCAGCAATATCTTTTAATGGTACTATCTTACCTCTTCTCCAGCCTCCGTCAGCAGTAATTAACATTTTAGCTTGTGCATCGTCTATTCTCGTAGCCAGCGCATCAGCACTAAATCCGGAAAATACTACAGTAAACACAACTCCAATTCTAGCCAATGCTAACATAAATATCGGCAATTCTGGGATCATTGGTAAGTAAATAGCTACAGAATCTCCTTTCTTTAAACCGTACTTATTTCTAAGTAAATAAGCTACTCTATTAACCTCTGTATATAAATCGTAATATGTTAACTTTCTCACTTCTTTAGGGTTCCCATTTTCATCTACTGGTTCTCCTTCCCAAATTATTGCTACCTTATTTTTTCTCCAACTCTTTGCATGTCTATCCACAGCTAAATAGGAAGCATTTATTTCACCACCAACAAACCACTTATAAAATGGTGGATTAGAATCATCAAGTACCTTTTCCCAAGGCTTAAACCACTCTAATTCTGATGCAACAGAAGCCCAGAATCCCTTATAGTCTCTTACAGTCATGCTATGTATTTCCTTATATGTATTTATATCTACTACTTTATTTGACTTAGGTACAATTTTAGTATTAAATGGTAATGCCCAACTTACTGACATATTAATTATTTATCATACATAGCAATATTTATGGTTATATATTAAATAAATTATAAAGTAAAACTTAAAATTCTTTGAGCATAATAAAATTGTAATGACAGAACAAAAAAGAGCAAATCCTGCACCTCTAGGTTTATCTGGTTTCGCTTTAACAACACTAGTTTTAAGTGTCTTTAATGCTGGGCTGTTGTCTCAAGGCTCTTCAGTAGTTGTTGGTTTAGCCGCGTTTTATGGAGGATTAGCACAGTTACTTGCTGGTGTGCTAGAATGGAGGGCCGGAAACACATTCGGTTATACTGCTTTCTTTACTTATGGTGCTTTTTGGGAATGGTATTTTGTAACATCAATGTTTATACCCGGTGCTACGGCACAAGCTATAGGATTAGTTCTTATTGCTTTCGGAATATTTACGCTAGTTATGTGGTTCGGTACTTTTAAGGCTAATCTGGGACTCTTTATGACTTTTCTATTATTATGGATAACTTTCTTCTTGTTAGGAATAGGTTCTATGGTCTCTAACACAGCATTAATTCATGCCGGTGGTTATGTAGGAATTTTGACTGCAATAGCTGCTTGGTATACTGGTTTAGCAATGGTAGTTTCAGAGTCGCTAGGTAGAAATCCACCTTTAGGTAAACCAGTAATGTCTTAATTTATTTCTCTTTTTTAATTTGTTTTTTATTTAATAATAGAAGAGATATATAGCATGCTAAATTAACTAAGGAAGAAAATGTATATATATTCTTGTAATATAATTTATTATATGGCAATATTTGTTGTCCTCTCAAGTCTAACAGATGATGGCGCTAAGACAATATCTGATAAACCGGAAAGAATAAAAGAAGTCAATGAGGAACTAACTAAAGTAGGGGCTAAAGTTAAAGAACAATATGTCATTTTTGGTAACTTTGATTTTTTAAATATCGTAGAGGTCGATAATGTAGAAGCTTTTCTAAAGGCTCTAATTGAACTTAACGCTAGGGGTACAGTAAGGACACAAACTTATCTAGCTATGAGTGTTGATGATGCTATAAAAGCTATAAAGGCAACACCATCTATCGGACATCCAAAGTAAAATAATTTTTTATTTTTCTTTTTCTATAAAAAATTGCTCAAAATCTGTTCATAAAAAGGGGAAAACGGACTTAACAATATCTTTTCTAATCAACAAATAACATAAAATTTAAACATTATGAAAGTCGAGTTTTTTAATAACAATTTGTAATTATAAATTATGAAGAAAAGTTTGTTACTAGGGAATGAGGCAATAGCCTTTGGTGCTTTAAAAGCTGGGGTAGGAATAGCTACTGGATATCCAGGTACACCTTCAACAGAAATTATTGAAACTTTACAAAGGTTTAGAGATAGATATGTTGAGTGGAGTGTAAATGAAAAAGTTGCATTTGAAACTGCCTACGGAGCAAGTATGATGGGTGCTTACTCATTAGTAGCGATGAAACATGTAGGTTTAAATGTTGCCTCAGATCCTCTTATGAGTAGTTCTTACACTGGAGTTGAGGGTGCATTTGTAATTGTTTCCGCACAAGATCCCTCTATGTGGTCATCACAAAATGAACAAGATAATAGATATTATGGTTTAATGAGTTTAATACCAGTGATAGAACCTTATGACCCTCAAAGTGCTTATGAACTGAGTGTTAAAGCCTTTAACTTATCTAGCAAAGTTCATCATCCGGTAATTTTGTCCACAAATACTAGAATAAGTCACGTTAGAGGACCGGTTGAATATGAAGAACCTTCACCTCCCATATTCGGAAAACTTCAGAAAAAACCGGAGAAATACTCCTTAGTTCCTGACGTAGCAAGAAGAGATAGGCAAGAACAACTTAAGAGATGGGAGTTAATTCAACAGGAAATAAAGGAGTTTAATGAGATTGAAGGAGATGGTAGAAGACTCATTATAGCTAGTGGGATAGCTTATTCTTATATAAAAGAAATTTTACCGGAATCGGTTAGAATACTTAGGCTATCTGCACCAGTACCGTTAAACAAGGAGCAGATAATTAAAGCATTAGAGGATGTTGACGAGGCATTAATAGTTGAAGAGCTAGAACCGATAGTAGAAATGCAGGTTAAAAGTATTGCATATGATGAAGGATTCAGAATAAGGATTCACGGAAAAGATTATGTTCCTAGAAGTGGTGAATTAACACCAGATGTAGTAGAATTCGCAATAAAGAAGTTTTTAGGAATATACTACGAGCCAAAAACTAAAGTAGAGGAATATGTACCGCCAAGACCTCCAGCCATGTGTCCAGGTTGTCCTCATAGATCATCATTTGTCGATATTAAAAGAGGAATTACACTTGGTGGTCTCTCACAAACCTTTTTCTCTGGTGATATAGGCTGTTATTCTCTTGGAATTTTACCACCTTTCCAAGAGCAAGATTCATTGACAAATATGGGTAGTAGTTTAGGTATTGCAAACGGGGTCTTTAGGGCTACGGGTATTATTCCAGTTGCAATTATTGGTGATTCAACATTCTTCCACTCTGGTTTATCAGCTCTGGCAAATGCAGTTTACAATAACTTACCAGTTTTAGTTGTGGTATTAGATAACAGAGTTACTGCTATGACTGGGCAAAATCCTAGTCCTTCAAAGGAGATTGATATTGCTAATGTCGCAAAAGGCTTAGGTGTAGAATACGTTAGAGAAATTGATCCGTTTAATTTGAAGGAGAGTACTAAGATAATTGCCGATGCAACAAACTGGGTAAAACAGAATAAGAAACCGGCTTTAATAGTAGCTAAAAGAGCTTGTGCCTTAGACGTTATTGACAAATTTGATGAATTACCTATAGCTGAGGTTGATATTAACAGATGTACTGGCTGTACAATATGTTATGATTACTTTACATGTCCGGCAATAGTTCCAAGGGAAGATAAAAAAGCTGTTATTGATCCGGTTTTATGTATAGGCTGTGGTGCCTGCATTCCAATATGTCCGTACAATGCTATATCATTAAAGGGAGAAATACCGAAAGGGTGGGATGAGATATGGAGAAGTTAGACATTTTGATTGCTGGGATAGGAGGTCAAGGAGTAATAACCTTAGGGAAAATAATTGCCACTTCGGCATTAATTTCTGGAGTAAAGGCATTAGTTGCTGAAACCCACGGCTTAGCACAAAGAGGAGGAGCTGTAAATGTTCATGTTAGGTTAGGAAACGTGTATTCGCCACTAATCAAAAAGGCTGATTTCCTAGTTGCATTAGAGGCTACAGAAGCATTAAGGAATTTATCTTATGCTGATAAAGAGACCATAGTCATAGTTAATGAAAGGGTGGAGAGATCAGTTTTACCTAAAGTTAAGATGCTTAGTTTAGATGAGATTAAAGAAAGACTCAAGGAATATAGGGCAATTTATATTCCAGCTGAAAGAATAGCGATTGATTCTGGTAATCCCAGAGGGGCAAATATAGTTATGTTAAGCCTCTTAATGGAGTTTGGTTTAAAGAAGCTAATTGATGAGGACAAACTCCTTTCTCTATTGGATGAGAAAAATAAGAGAGTATATTTAGCTGGAAAAGAGTCGATTACTTTTTTACGAATAAGATAAAGGTTATTCTTATGTTAAGCAGAAAAATTATTGAGGAGAGCGATATATACTTAGCTACATCAACTAGGGATCCAGAATTATTTCCTCTTGTAATTGATCATGGTGAAGGAGTATGGATTTATGATGTTGACGGAAATAAGTATCTAGATTTTACATCTGGTATAGGTGTAAATAATTTAGGATGGCCTTCGCATCCAGAAGTTATAAAGGTAGGTATTGAACAAATGCAAAAATTAGCTCATGCTGCAGCAAATGATTTTTACAATATACCACAACTGGAGTTAGCTAAAAAGCTTGTGACTTATTCGCCGGGTAACTTCCAAAAGAAAGTATTCTTTTCAAATAGCGGTACAGAAGCTATTGAGGCATCAATAAAAATTGTCAAAAACACTGGTAAAAAATACATAATAGCTTTTTTAGGCGGTTTTCACGGAAGAACTTTCGGTTCAATTTCTTTAACAGCAAGCAAGGCTGTACAAAGATCTATAGTAGGGCCTTTCATGCCCGGAGTAATTCATGTTCCATACCCCAATCCATACAGAAATCCTTGGCACATTAACGGATACGAAAACCCTAGCGAACTAGTAAACCGTGTTATTGAATTTATTGAGGACTATATCTTTGTAAATTTAGTTCCACCAGAAGAAGTCGCTGGTATATTTTTCGAACCTATTCAGGGTGAAGGTGGGTATGTAATCCCTCCTAAGAATTTCTTTATAGAACTTCAGAAATTGGCTAAGAAATATGGAATTTTACTGGTTGATGATGAAGTCCAAATGGGTTTAGGCAGAACTGGAAAGCTCTTTGCTATTGAAAACTTTAACACAGTTCCAGATGTAATTACTTTAGCTAAAGCATTAGGAGGAGGGATTATGCCTATTGGTGCAACTATATTTAGAAAAGATCTTGATTTTAAACCCGGAATGCATAGTAACACTTTCGGTGGTAATGCATTAGCATGTGCAATAGGTTCAAAGGTGATCGACCTTGTTAAGGATTTATTACCTCATGTAAATGAGATAGGAAAAATATTTGCTGAGGAATTACAAGGCTTAGCTGATGACGTAAGAGGTATTGGTTTAGCTTGGGGTTTAGAATATAATGAGAAAAAAGTAAGGGATAGGATAATAGGAGAGAGTTTTAAACGTGGTTTACTTTTATTACCTGCCGGTAGAAGTGCAATAAGAGTTATTCCGCCCCTAGTTATTTCTGAGGAAGAGGCTAAACAAGGACTAGACATTTTAAAGAAAGTGATTAAGGTGATAAAATGATAAAATGGGTTGGCATAAAAAGTTGGGATAAGTGTGGAATTTGTTGGGCATATTTTAAGCAAGGTATTCAGCATGAAAATTCTTTACACTGTTACAAACTTGGCATTCCGATTGTAAATCTGAAGATACCTTTAGAAGAATTTGTGAGAATTTTGAAAGAGAAGGGATATGTTGGTAAATACTCAGTTTTTTCATTTCCTCTTTCAATTTTATCTAAAGGTGTTGTGATACTTTACTTTGAAAGTGAAGAAGAGATGAGAAAAGCTATTAATGAATTAAAAGAATATGTTAAAGATGAAGGGAAGGAAAAGTGGTTCTATAATACTTTTGTTAATGTCGATTGGATAGATGGTTTTAACTATAGGAGAGGATGCCCAGAGTATGATAAGTTCGGTGATTGGAGGAGTTGGAAAACTTAACGTTAAGGAATTATTTATAACTTGTTTGAGGTAAGCTTTATATTTAACAAACAAGTACTCGTCTAACATGAAACTAAGAGAACATTACTCAATCATAACCGGTAAATCAGTATATACTGATGATATAAACTTTCCAGACATGTTATATTTAGGTGTAGTTAGATCAACATATGCAAGGGCAATTGTAAAATCTTATACAGAACCTTCTGGAGTTGAATTATTCCTAGATTGGAATAAAGTTAAAACTTACATGCCAGTAAGACCGGATCCTAGAGCAAAAAACATTGTAAAAATGCCTGTAGTATCAGATGGAAGGATAAATTTTGTAGGTCAACCGATTGTAGCCTTTGTAGTTAAAGATAGGTACGAAATTGAGGATAAAATTGATGAAGTATCTGTAGATTACGACCCATTAAAACCAGTACTTACCATAGATGAATCTTTAAAGAATGAGGAAAAAATACACACCAACGGAAATATAGCTATTGACATCGATCTATCTGGAGGAGAAGTTGAGAAAAGACTTACTGCTGAAGTTACTGTTGAAAGGGAAATACTACAAGATAGAATAGTTGCGAATCCCATGGAGCCTAAAGGAGTAATTGCAAACTTTGATGGTGATAAGTTATACATAATCGGTAGTTTTCAGTCATCATTTAGAATAAGGTCAGATCTACAAGAAGCCTTAGGTTTACCTCCAGAAAAAATAATAGTAAAATCAGCCCCAAACGTTGGAGGAGGTTTCGGAAATAAAGTCCCCGCACATCCAGAATATGTTTTAGCAGCAATTGCTTCTATGATCTTAAGAAAGCCAATTAAGTGGATAGAAACTAGGAGAGAGCACTTAACAAATCCAACTCAAGGTAGAGGAGTAAAATCAAAAGTTAAACTCTACGGAAGGAAAGACGGTACAATATTAGGTTTAGAAGGTGAGGTTATCGTTGATTTAGGAGCTTACGCTTATACAATTAATACGACAACTCCAGCATTCATAGCAGGATTACTAAATGGTCCATATAAGATGAGATTTATGAAAATTAGGGCTCTAGGAGTTTACACAAATAAACCACCAACCGGTCCATATAGAGGTGCTGGAAGACCAGAAGCTGCACTAATTACAGAGACCCTCGTTGAAGATTTCGCAGAAGCAATAGGTATGGATTCGGTAGAAGTAAGAAAGAAAAACTTCCTTGATGGGGAATTTATTACACCATTAGGTATTAAAATTGATAAGGCTGATTATACCGGATTGATAGAAAAAGGAGAAAAAATCTATAGATCGCTTAAGGAAAAATACAAAGATAAAGGTGTAGCTCTAATAGCGTTTACAGAAGTTGTTAGAGCATCACCAGGTGAAGGTGCAAAAATAAGAGTTGGAAAAGGAAAAGTGGAGTTATTTGTCGGTACTGGACCACACGGGCAAGCTCACCAATCTACTTTTGCCTTATTAGCATCAGAAATACTTGGCTTACCTCCAGAAAAGATTGACGTAAATTTGAATGATACTGAGAATATTAAAGAAGGGATTGGAAGCTTCGGTAGCAGATCAGCTGCGGCTGGTGGTAGTGCTGTGATTGAAGTTTGTAAAGGACTACTTGAAGTTTTGAAGAAGAAGGGTAAAACTTTAGAAGAAGCAATAAACTCTGATGAGTATACGGAAGTTGAAACATTTTATAAAACCTCTGACATTTACACGCCTGGAGTTCATATTGCTATAGTAGATATTGACGAAACTTATAAGCCTAGAGTAGTCGAATATTATGCGATCGATGATGTTGGTAGAGCTATAATAAAAGATGAGGTAGAAGGGCAAATAATAGGCGGTATTTTGCAAGGAATCTCTCAAGTTTATCTTGAATGGGCACCATATGATGAGAACGGCAACCCAATTTATGCCAGCATTGCTGAGGCTGGTGTTCCTACCTCGTTAGAGAGTGAGTATAAACTAACCCTCGAATTTGTAGAGACACCAGCTAATTTGCCTAGCGGTGCTAGAGGAGTTGGTGAGGCTGGAACTACTGGAGCTTTACCAGCAACATTTATTGCTTTAGAAAAATTACTAAAAAGGAAATTTAACAAAACACCAATATTACCCTCAGAATTAATAACTCCTTAGGCTCTTAGGGATTAGTTGATAAACATCACACATAGGCCCCTAACTGATTAAAGTTTAAGAACTGTAGGAAGAAAAGCAATAAACTGAATAATTTTCGTTTAAACCTTTTTAGTATTTTTATTTGGTTAATAAAGTGAATAGATCTACCCTTAAAGGCTAATTGCTAAATTACAAATTCATAGTATTGCGTTAGCGTTACTTAATTGCTATCCAATTAGTCTGTGAGTATAATCAAATATAAATTATCTATAGGGTATTTAAATAGCAGTCAATATATAAATCAGAAACCTAATCCCTTAGGGTAATATAATAAAAATTATTACGATTAAATCCACTTATGGAAAACAGAAGGAGAAGAAATGATGCAGCATATTTCCTTATAATATTAACTTACGTTCTTGCAGTTGTATCTCACCCTTCATTAATTAGCTTAATATTTTTACCAGTAATGATACTGCACGCCTTTACAATAGACCTTATACTTCCTAAAGTTCTATCCAGAAAGATAGGAGCTAAGGATATTGCTATACTTGCAGTGAACACTATACCCTATATATATTTCTTCACGCCATTAATACTAATTCCAGCCTTAGCTTTTTTACTCTCTATTGTCTTATCATATACTAAATCAAAAATTCTTCCTCAGCTTATAGGTACAGTAGGCATCTCGCTATTATATCTACCTTTGGTACAAATTTTCGGAGGGATTAATATCGTAGATATTGGAGTCTATCTAGTATGGTCGACTTATACGCTAACCGAAGCTATTTATGTTGAATACAAACTTCCATACAGGCAAGTTAGTATAAAACAGCTTAGAGTATCTTGGTTAACGTCGCTTTTAATCAACGTCATTTCAATAATTATCTTTCCGTTGTTTGTTTTACCACTTATAGAACCTACTATTAGGTTTATGAAGCCTGGAGAAAAACTTAAAGCTGCATCTCAGATAAAAGAGTTAGGAAAGAAGGGGCTTAAAAGGACTATATTAGTCTTCTCCTTGTTACTAGCAATTATATTAATTCATTTACTAATCTTTTGAAACAAGAAAAGATATAATCTATAAAAATATCATAGGTTTCACTTAAATAGTTAGTAGGAATTAGTCCTAACTACTAACTTATTATACTAAGAAGAATGTTGTGGGTAAATATTGACACTGTGCCTAACTCCAGCTTTTACTAACTCAGTGTCATAAGTTGCAAGTTCGATATTAAGTCTTTTAGCTATTGCGAGGATTATATAATCGTTTAGCATTCTTATTGGCTTATTATCCTTCCTCAGCATCTCAACCCCTTTTATCATATCTTCCAAATCTTCCTTAACTATCTCAAAATCCTTTAGCTCCTCTAACTTCTGTTTGACTAGATCCATGTTATTTGTTAGCCTCGCCAAAACCCATATGTATTCATAAACTACTATTTGAGGAATTACTACTTCGTTTTCGGTTAAAATCTTTATAGCCTCCTCATGCCTTTCAGAGTCCTCGAAAGTAGAATACACTAAAACATTTGTATCAAGTAGAACTCTTCGTGAAATCGCCTACAACCTCCTCTATAGCCTTATCGATTTCCTCTTGAGTTATTCTTTTACCTAGTGTTACGGTAGTCCACTTCTTACGATAAGGTCTAAGAATTATTATCCCTTCTTTCTCATCAACAGTAACATCAACATACTCTCCTTCCCTTATGTTAAGTTTTTCCCTAACTTCTGCTGGTATAGTAATCTGAAAGTTCCTAGTAACTTTAACTCTCATAGTAAGTAAATTTAATTACTAGGCTTTAAGGATTACGGTTCATGTTAGAATCGACACGATCATTCTTTAAAAGATATAATATTCCATTTACCTAAAACTTTACTTTCTTATTAGAAAAATCCGATTAAATGAGATTGTTCGTTCCTAGGGCGTAAATCTCTGCTAATTTGAATAGAAATTTGGATTTAGCAGAATTTAACACCCAGAATAAATGATATATATTACAGTTACGAAGAGAAACAAGATAAGTCACTTCGTAAGTAATACAGATTATATTTAATTTTTGATTGAAAGATTTCTTATGATGAAGCTATCATACAGAGTTTGATCATGAACTACAATGTTTTTGTGTAAATTTAAAGACATTATCTCTCTTTAAGTTATGGACGAATATTGTAAATCTCTATTTCTTTAATTTAACCCAAGAGCAAATGAAGGAAATCGCCTAGAGTAAAGGTAATCAAATAAATAATATTATGATTTGTAAATGACTACATAGTTGAGTAATTTTGAATTGCATTATTAGCCTAAGATCAAAAAGGGAAAAATATAAGTAATCACTTCTTACTCGCAGCTTTGTAATAAGGAAAGACCGATATATACACAATTATTTGTACGTTAAATCCCCATTACTTATATCCGCACATGCGGTTAATTTATGCTTTATAGTATTATTTAGATCAATTATGTGAATTACTTCATAACCTTTCACCATAAACCAGTCAGAAACTATTTTCCTATGGCAGTTCCACGGTAGTATTTCAGCACACATTATAGCCACAGCCTTTTGTCTAGCCATCTTATCTATTGTCTCAAGAGCCTCTTTTGCTTCTTTACTCCTAAGTATATAAGTAGAGTAAGCTCTAAATCCTTCACTCTTAAAACATTTACCTAATCCTTCATCCTTTATATCCTTACCGAATTTCCTATATCCTCCTAATCTTTCTTCCCATACGTATTCTATACCGTATCTTGGAAGAACATCTCTTAAACTTTCATAATTAAAATGCGGGTATTTCCTACTTTTAGGCCATCTTCTTATGTCTACTAATGCTTGTATTTTGAATACTTTCAATATTTCTAAAAATTTATCAACCGATCTATTCGAATGTCCAATTGTATATATTCTCATATAATTTATCTCATATGCGTATAATATTAACTTTCTAGTAAAATCTAACTAAGTACTATATTTCTATAAACATAGAAGATGTTTATGCATTATGAAGCGCAGAAACTGACAAGAACATTGCATATATAGGAAAACTTGTAATATCTTACCCATTCAAATATAATCATAAACTAAAAGGAAAAATTCATGAACTGACTAAAACCTTATCTATTAGGGTTATGTATAATTAGTATCCAAGATAAATGGTTACACATGAATAAGGAGGAATGGAAAAATAGTATAATAGAAGGTTTAAAAGAGGTCTATGATCCAGAAATACCGATAAATATAGTTGATTTAGGTTTGATTTACGATCTTAAAATTAGTGATGACGGAGAAGTATATATACGAGTGGGTGCAACAACTCCAGCCTGTCCGGTAACTGAAGATATAGCTTATACTGTAGAGCAGGTAATTAAGGAGAGAGTTCCAGCTAAAAAGATAAATGTAGATTTAGACTTAGAAACGCAATGGACTCCATTAATGATGACCAAAGAGGGTAGAGAGGAATTCAGGAGAAAATATGGTTATGATATTGTTCAGCAATGGGCTGAAACTTATGGAATAGAATTGAATGAAAACAAGTCATGAATCTTATACTCTATCAGAGTTTACAAACTTCCTATATAAAAACGGATTAGATAGGGCTATGGATACCTTACTGATATATCGGGTGGCCGCAGAGCATTATGCATTCAATCCCACAGATATTATCATCACTGATAGACAATGGAAAGGAAAGACTGAAAGGGTTAAACATTAATGAAAAAAGTATAAAACGCGTACTTATTGCAGCAGAACAAATTTTGGAGTTCCTTGAGAGATTCTAGCTACAATCAATTCTTTAGATAGAAATAACTTCTTATCTATACTAATCAGAAGTCGTAATAAAAACTAAGTGCAAAAGAGCTTATACAGTAAAAAGTTTTAGACCATCATATATAACCTTCTTATGTTCAAGCATCTTCATGATAATTGGATCCTTAAGTTTATCGACGCTTAATACTAAGATATCTGCGGGAAATCCCTGCTTCATAGAGTAAAGCTTTACTGCTTCATCAATCGGGTCTTTAACACTTTAGAGAAACACCATAATATCATAGTCACTAGATTCCCAATAATCTCCTCTAGCTCTGGAACCGAAGAGTACTATTGAGACATTACCATTATAGTATTCCATTACTCTCTTTATGAATTCATCAAAGCTCATTGAGTTTATAAAGTTTAGGGATTCAAAGGGGGCGAAAAACCTCGCCTTTTAAGGCGGGGATGGATAGCCCCCTTTGTAGAAATATTTTTTAATCCACTCTCGAACATTTTATTAATGCCCAACGTAGGGTTCCGCTTTCGTGCATATGCTGACGATCAAACAATTAGGGCGTTAAAAGCCCAGTTGAGGTTAGCATGTGAGATGTACAACACCCTACGCTGGGCAGATATCTATTTCTACCAAAGGGACGGAAAGGGTCTTACACAAACGGAGTTAAGACAGCTCGCTCTAGATCTAAGAAAGCAAGATAAGGAGTACCAACAACTCTACTCACAAGTAGTACAGCAAATTGCCGATCGTTATTACGATGCTAGGGATAGGTTCTTCAAAGGTCTAGCACACTTTCCTAAGGAGAAGAAACCCCATAAGTACTACTCTCTTGTTTACCCACAAAGTGGGTGGAAAATACTTGAGAGCAGGGAAATAAGGACTAAGAGTAGGAAGAATAAGAAGAAGCTGGTGTTATTGAGGTTATCAAATCTCGGCGTGTTTAAGGTCATTGTTCATAGGGACTTCCCGCTTGACAAAGTAAAGAGGGTGGTAGTTAAACTAACACGTTCAGAGAGAGTATATGTCTCCTTCATAGTTGAAGGTGTTGGATTCTCTCAACTTCCAAAGACTGGTAAGGTAGTTGCAATAGATGTTGGGGTAGAGAAACTCCTAACCACGAGTGATGGATTCTATTTCCCTAACTTGAGACCTTATGAGAAGGCACTTGAGAAGATAAGGAAACTCCACAAGGTTCTCTCGAGGAAAGAGTTCTTGTCGAAAAATTGGTTTAAAGCAAAAGTGAAGTTAGCTAGGGCTTATGAACACTTGAAGAACTTGAGACAAGACTTCTATATGAAGTTGGGTAAGTGGTTCGCACAACATTATGACGTTGTAGTAATGGAGGATATAGATGTTAAACAACTGGTGGAGGAGTCAGAAAGGAAGTTGAGGATGAGGTTACATGATGTTGCATTCCATGAGTTGAAGAGAATACTAGAATATCAGTTGGAAAAATATGGAAAGAAACTGTTGTTAATAAATCCAGCATATACTTCAAAGATGTGTGTCAAATGCGGGTACGTAAAGAGAGAGTTAACTTTGACTGACCGTGTGTTCAGCTGTCCTAAGTGTGGTTGGGTTACTGATCGTGACTATAATGCTTCCTTAAACATATTGAAGAGATCGGGGTGGGAGCCATTCTTAGTGCCTGTGGAGCTCTACCCTCTACCCGTAGCGAAAAGCTACGGGCAAGGTGGGGCTATGAAGCAGGAAGCTCCGCCCTTCAGGGCGGGGTAGCTCACATTCTCTATCGCATATTTAAAGACAATGGTAGAGAAATTCTGGTTCGAGAGGAGTTCTTAGAACTTGCAAAAAGGATTTAGATGATGGATACTTCTGGTTTTCTTGTTTTGCAAGCCAACAGAGCGTTGAGTTTGCACTAAAAGGCCTTCTTGTTAAATATAAGGGAATGTTCCCTTTTACTTATGATTTAGGAGAGCTAGTAGAAAAGGTTGGAAAAGAGTTAGGAGTTAATGTTCCAGATGATATTATAAGATATTGTGATTTACTCACACCACATTATGTAATGTCAAGATACTCGCAATTTACTGAGTATAACAGAAGAAAAGCTGAAGAATGTTTAAATTCAGCTATTACTGTGACTAAATGGGTTAGGGAAAACTTCAATATAAACTGGTAAAAAGAAATAACATAAAAAATGATATTAACTAGATTAGCAAAACTATCGCTAGATCTAGCAGATGATATTGGTGAATTAATTAATAAAAAATCATTCACTCTCTTCAATAATGATTTGGTTTAAGTTGTTAACAGCTTCAAGAATTATATTCGGTATTTTACCAGAATTTATTTGTGTTAGTAATTTATCTGCAACATTTTTAGCTTCTTCCATTGATAATGAAGATACGTTTAATGCTTGTAAAAGTTTTTCTGGTGTTATGGGATTAGGAAATAGGATAAATGCATATGTTCCTTTAGGCCCAGTTATAATACATGTAGTCACTAGATGTTTATATGCAAAAGCTATTGAACCATTGCTTAAATTAACTAGTTTATCCTCAATGTTGTAAAAGTAGACTATCTTATAAACCCAGTTAGGAACTTCACTTTTCAACTCTTGCAATCCAAGATAAATTGCTTGATCTCCAGATATTGGTATTCCGGTCACAGTCTCATTTAAATACTCGTTATAAAGGTAAATAAAATGAAAATCAACATTTGATTTTGGAGTATAGTTTAGGAAGATTAAGCCGGGTATGGCTGAATCCAATCTAGGAACAAATTTTGATGTATGTGGTTTAACGTTAACAATACCGTATTTACTTAAGACTAGGTAGAGTACCCATGAAGATGCAGCACCATTCGGACAACCGTACCAGCTGATAAAGTATATTTGAACTGTGTTGTTTCCAGCGTAGTTTATATTGTTAACTTTAAAAATATATCCTAACCCTCCACTAGCCATGGTTTGCTGAGTCCTTAGAGAGAGAAGTACTACAATACCGATTATAATAATTATTCCGAAAATTACAGCAATTAATTTATTAGTGTTCATATTATGAAATATGAAAATTAAAAGTTTATAAGCTTATGCGTAAAGGTTAAACTATGGTTTGCCCATATTACAAGAACAATTATTGTACATCACCGTTATTACCATCACCAGACGATTCTGTTACAGCTAAAATTAGATGTTATGAGAATTTTAAATCTTGCAAATTTTATGTAGAACTAGGTTTAAAGAATGAAATAAAGATAAACTTCTTTTCAGCCGTTAATCTATTAAATGAGTCCATACATTCGGATTGCGAGTATTTTGATGTGAAAAAGGTGAACCAAGGGTATATAACTTATTGTAAAGCAATAAATAGGGTTTTAACTTTATCACAGGCTAAAAACTGTGTAAATTATTGGCAATCATGCCCTTTCAGACAGTAGCTTCTTTATATTTTCCCTTACGTTAAATATGAGGCTTAACGTATCGTTTTCTATCTTTTTATACATGTAGTCCTTTCTGACATAGTACATGAACGTTGGTCTTCCTCTTCTCTTCTCTTCAGTAATTTTCTCTCTTTCGACTAGTCCTTTATCTAGTAAGGTGTTTATAGCTTTATTTATTGAAGCCTTAGATACTTTTAGTTTTTCGGCTATTTCATCACTGCTCATTTTACCTTCTGTTAATAATAGATGAAGTACTTGGATTTCACTACCTCCTAACCCATAGAGGAATGATAGTACTTCATGAATATCTACTTCCCTACCATCTGGAAACTTTAACCTTTCACTCATTTTTATTCCCAATTAATATATTTGATTAGAGTAACTAAAAAACACCATATATTAAAAAATATGTAAATACACACAAATGTAAACAGAGTTTAATAAGCCCTTTTAATTGTATTAATTAAAAGTTCACACGTCGTACTAGTGTCGATTTTTTACGTACTTTAGTATAACACAAAAAATGTATATAATTGTGTGCAGAAATAACGTTAAAATGAAAAGAAAAAATTCATTATGATATAGAATTATTTATTTTATTTTAATTAAAAAAATTCTATGAGATGAGGTCAAGTAATTATATTTGTAGTATGGCTACAATTACACTTTCATGTATCGCTTATTTATGAATGCCAAATTTTACTTTAATCTATGCGTCTTTAAAACAGCTTAAACTAAAAAGAAAGGGTGAAACCGAGTTTCAGTTTCATTTTAATATTACAACTTGACTTTTATTCCGTATTTCTTACTCTGAAAGCTAACGTATAGAAATAGACCCGTCTAAGAGTTTTTCTTAGTATTTTAGGTATATATTTGGTAAATTGTGATTAATTTAACACAATATTAGTCTTATTACTCTTAACAAATCTCGATTAAGCACTAACAGTAATTTTAATTAGAAATGTTTTTAACCCAGGTTGCCTAGGTAAATTTGGTGAAGTAGGTGACTTTAGTAATAAAAAAGATAAATGAAGAAAAGCTGAGGGAGTTTAAAGCTGAAGCTATAAGAAGAGGATTAACGTTGTCTGAGGCGATTGAACAAGCAATAGATTTATGGCTAAATAAGGTTAGGGATAATGAAGAGAGGGAAGAAAATAACAAGGTATTTGAAAAAATGGAAAGGGAAATACTTTCAAAGTACCATGATAAGTATATAGTTATCGCAAAGGGAAAGTTTATCGGAGCTTATAATACCCTTGAAGAGGTCCAAGAAGTTTTGAAAAAACTTAACGTATCTCATGCTATAGTATATAATCCCTCTAAAGATATTAAAGAGGAAGGGGAATGGTTGGGAGGAAGTTTATCACTTTAAAGTGTTTTAAGAAGGATAATAAACCGAATCTAACTCTTAAGTTATACAATCTTCTAGGAGAAGAATTTGAGCTTAATTTCAGGGTAGATACTGGGTTCGACGGACCACTTATGCTCAATAATAACGATTATGTAAAATTTCTAGTTGGTGAATTGCCTGAGAAATCATGGTTCAGTTTCACGACGCTAAACGGATATGTAATTATGAAAACTGCTAAGGCATTACTCGATTTAGAAGGTAAGAGAATCGAAACTTACGTCCTCACTCCAAGAGACTTTGAAGGAAGAAATTTAGTTGGGCTTAAGGTTTTAAGTCAATTATCAATAGTGATAGATAAGGGTTCTGAAACCTGTATAGTCTCAGAGTTATAAGTAAAGTATGGTCTAATAGTATTTCTAATCAAAAAATAGGTACAATATATAAAAATGATGTTATAAGGACAATCTGACCCAGAAGCTAAATGTAATGCGAATTGATTTCTATAATTTCATATACACTCATTGAGTTAGTTCCGATAACTCTTAATATGAATAACAAAAAGTTAACGATTTGAATAACCATGATGTTAATTAAGTGTGAGTGTAGATTTATATGAGATATTGAAGGAGAGGTCTAAGTACTTTTATAAGGAGAGTATGAATGATAGTAAAAATAAACGTTATGATATTGCTCTGTTTCATTTAGAACAAGCACTACAACTTGGGCTCAAGGCTTATCTCTTAAAGAATAAAGGAGATTTCCCTAGAACTCATAGTTTGAGAGATTTGATAGATCTTACAGACAATGAATGTTTAAAGAGAGTTATCCAGAGGAAATGGTATATAATAAGTTTATTAACTGATGCTTATGTAGGCTCCAGGTACTTATTAAGGAATTACACGGAAAAAGAATATAAGGCATCTAAAAAGTTTGTGGAGGAAGCGTTAAAATGTTTGAATATTATAGAAAGTTAGAAGAAGAAGAGAAGGATTTTCAACAGAATAAGGAGAAATACTTTAAGATAATTGTGGAAATAGCTAAAAAATACGGTGGAAAGGCTTATCTTTTCGGCTCTCGGTTAAAGGGAACTGCGATAGCTTCGAGTGATGTTGACATTCTTGTTGAGATCCCTTGTAACATCTATTGGTTGGATGTACTCTCAGAATTAATGAAGAGTATAAAGAACCCTAAATTTGAGTTTCACGTTTATTGTGGTAAAGAGGCTGAAGAGTTTAAGAAGTTAATTAAAGAATACAAAGAACTGGAGTTTTAAATCTCTCTTAATGCTAATTATGGATGTAATTTCATAGTGTCATTATTATAATATTTATATTTCCATATTTAAATCAAGATATACAAAGCCTTATCTTGGCATATACTCTTTACAGAGATTTTCATTACTTAATAAGTTTATACCTTAATGACGACACTATAATATAACTTAATATAGTATGCACTGATAATAAATTCATAAAATCGCTCAAGACTTAGTCATCTAAATGAAGTATAAAAGCAAATTCGTTTAAATTAACTTTATCGTTAACATTCAAGCATCGCTACAGAGTCTCATAAAAACAATCTAAGGTTTAGCGTTATAAACCTTTACAGGGTCTATGTTCCTTAAATTTATTAAGATTGAGAGAAAATAATAGTGTCTTAACCATAGTAAAATGTTTTACATTAATAGTTATCTTTTCATTAATAATCTAGAAGGTATACTATTAGGGCTAACGTGGACTCTCAGAACTGTTGGACTCTTAAGAGATAATCCCACAGCTTCTTCTACGCTTTTCTTAAGATCTTCCTTTTCCTTTACCTCAATTACGTTGACCCCAATTCCCTCCATAACCTTAGTGTAATCAATTTGAAATACATCAGTTGCAAAAGTATTCCCATATCTTATTTTCTGATTTAATCTCAGAAAGTGCTGTACACCATCCTCTACTAATACCGTTAAGAAGTTGACCTTATATTGTACTGCAGTAATTAATTCGTTTAAACAACCTTGAAATCCTAAATCTCCTATAATACTTACTATTTGCCTTTCTGGAGATGCAATTTTAGCTCCTATTCCAGCAGGAATCGCTGATCCCATTGCGTTAAAGATAAGAGAATTAAAGTAAGAATTAGGCCTATACACTTTTATATCCATTGCCATAACCTGATTAGTCCCTGCGTCAGTAATTATAACTCTATCTTCGCTTAATGTCTCATCTAGAACTTTAGCTAAATAATCATGGGTTATCTCGCTATTACTTTCTTTGTAGTTTTTCTCACTTACTTTATAACTCCATTTTGGCAAATTAACCCTTTCAACTATTTCTTCTAGAAATGTCTCAGCACTAGCTTTTACAGTAACTTCCGCACTAAAGGAAGTATTAAATACATTGATGTCTGGGTCTACATGAAGTATTCTTCTTGGCATTTTAATACTCCATTTATTAGTTTCAAGATCGTTGAAAGACGTCCCTATTGCTATGAGACAATCTCCGGGGATTTCAGTGAGGTTAAATATTGTTCCGGCATATAAAGGATGATTCTCTGGAATACTTCCTTTTCCTCTGATAGTAGTGAATACTGGAATTCCTAATCTCTCAATGTAGTTTATGATGTTTGATCTAGATGCACCATAACCTAACAATAGAATTGGTTTTGAACATTCACTTAGGAAATTTACTGCTTCCCTTATTTCCTCTTTTGTAGGGTAAACTAATGTCCTATTGATCTTCTTGTTAGTCTTATACTCTTCAATATTACTCTTCTCCTCCAGTAGATCAACGGGAACTTCTATGTAAACTGGTCCCATCTTGTCCTCTAGAGCTATTCTAAAAGCCTTTTCCATTATAATTGGAACGTCTTCTGGGGAGTAAATTCTAAAAGTGGCCTTAGTTGCTTGTCGGGCCATTTCTAATTGCAAATCATAATACCCAGAATCATGAAGTTGCTTCCTATGCCTATATTTAAATTCCTTATTTAGAGATATTAATACAAGAGGCGAACCTTCAGAATAGGCCTCAACTAGACCAGTCAAAGAATTAGTAAAGCCCGGACCATTAACTGACAGGAAAATTCCAACATTTCCCTTTAATCTAGCGTAATAATCTGCCATTATGGCTCCTCCATATTCTAATCTAGGCATGTAATATTTTATCTCCCCCTTACTTACTCTCTTTCTGAGTTCCTCATATAATAATAAACCGTGGGTGCCTGGTATTCCGAATACATCTGTTACTTGGGAAGAAATTGTGTCAATTAGAAGCTCGGCTGTTGTTTTACCCATATATTACTATTATTATTCTCATAAATTAATCTGTTGTTTTAAGAATCCAAGTGAGTCATATTTTTGCTAGTTCGTTTGTCTTATTAGAGTGAGATTTTAACTATTAAATATGTATTAAGTAATATTAACATATGGAAGTGTGTAAAAGCATATGATAATAACGTTATAATTTAGATTACCCAGAATAGTTTAGCATAAATGTATTATTTGTTTACTGAATTATATTGATTTAGCAGAGAATATTACAATCTGCAATAGAGCCGTGAATCGTCCAAGACACGTAAACAATCCTAGAATATCTCTCCTCATGGGAATTTTCTTTACCATATTATTATCTCATCAATTTCTATTCTAATAACCTTAAATAAAGTCTTGATATAAGGGCTGCCCTCATTGTAGAATATTTGCATAAACAATTGCAAATTATAAAAAGAATTTAGTATTATGTTCTCCTTATAGTTTTAGTAAAGTTTTACACATAAGAATATTAATTGTTAAAAGCAAATTCACTAATATATTTAGCTAAGAAGATGCGTTTAGAATTTATAAGTCTTATACAGTATATACAGTTATAAGATAGTTAATAGCAAACTATATTAATGAAGGATATAAGCCTAGAGGAATACCGCCAAATCTGGGAAAGGAGTATTAAAAACCCAGAAGAATTTTGGAATGAGATAGCTAAGGAGCTTATCTGGTTTAATCCTTACACTAAAGTTCTTAGTTATAAATCACCAGATAATTATAGATGGTTCGTTGGAGGTAAAATAAACATTGCCTATAACGCTTTAGATAGATGGGTTAAGCAAGGTATGGGAGAAAAGACTGCTATAATCTGGTTAAATGAGGAAGGGAAGGAGAAGAAATATACGTACTTAGATTTATATGAATTGACAGCTAAAATTGCAAAATTCATTAGAGAACATGCCTCAAAAGGTGATACAGTTTTAATTTATATGCCTATGGTAGTTGAGGCTGGTGCTACAATGTTAGCCTCTGCAAGGGCCGGAACAATTCATACTGTAGTGTTTTCTGGATTTGGTGTTAAAGCTTTAGCAGATAGGATTAGAAGTGCCAAACCTAAGATAATTTTTACTGCTGACGTCACTTTCAGAAGAGGAAAAACAATAGAACTAAAGTCAATCGTTGATGAGGCTATTAAAGAAAGTCAAGTGAATGTGAAAAAAGTAGTTGTTCTAAATAGGGAAGGTAAGTGTGATTTTAAGGAGGAAAGAGATGTAGATTTTAATGAAATATTAAAGTTATCTCCTTTTATTGAGGTCGAGAAAACTAATTCAGAAGATCCCTTATTTATACTTTATACTTCTGGGACTACTGGGAAACCTAAAGGAATAGTCCACGCTATGGGATCTTATACTGTTTGGGATTACGCTCACGTAAAGTGGCTTTATGATTTTTCTAGGAATAGAAAATTATTAACTACTGCAGACCTTGGTTGGATTAACGGACACTCTTACAGTTTATATGGTGTTTTATTAAATTATGGGACCGCAATATGGATTGAAGGTGTTTTGGATTATCCTCATCCAGGTGTAATGTGGGAGATAATAGAAAAATATCATGTGGAATATGTGTGGACAGCTCCTACATTGATTAAAGTGTTAATGAAATATGGTGAACAATACATAAATAAATATGACACAAGTAGCCTAGAAATATTTGTTACAGCTGGTGAGAGTTTAGGATTAGAAGCATTAAACTGGTTAAGGAGAAACGTAAAGGCTAAGAAGATATTTGAGGTCTGGGGCCAGACTGAAAACTCTGGATATATTGCTTCACCTGGAGGATCTTATTATGGCTTTCTAAAGATAAAAGACGGTAGTGTGGGTTTGCCCTTGCCATCAATTGAAATTAAAGTTGTCGATGATAATGGAAATGAAGTACCTATAGGAAGGCCTGGAAATATCATAATCACTACACCATCTCCAGCTTTTATGATTGGGTTGTGGAATGATGAGAGGTATAAAAACTATTATGCTAAGTTTGGTTATTACGAGACTGGGGACTTTGGTTATTTAGATGAAGAGGGCTATTTGTATATCCTTGGAAGGAGTGATGATATTATAAAAGTAGCTGGGCATAGGATAGGAGTTGCTGAAGTCGAAAACGCTGCTTCTATTTCAGAAGTTGCTGAGGTTGCGGCTGTAGGCGTTCATGATCCAATAAGGGGTGAAGTAATAATAATATTTGCAGTTCCTAAAGAAGGTGCTAAAGACCTAGATTACGTTAAGCAAAAGATAGTTGAGAGTGTAAGAAAGAATTTCGGTGCTATTGCCATAATTAAGGATGTAATTTTCGTTAACAAATTACCTCATACTAGAACTGGGAAAATAATGAGAAGAGTGTTAAGAGCTTTAGCAAGTGGTAATGAGGTAGGTGATATCTCTACTCTTGAAGACGAAACTAGCATAGAAGAAGCTAAGAAAGCTTTATCAGAAATTAAAGTAATCGATAAAAGTTAATTAGAAGCTTAGAGTTGGATGAATTTCCTATATATAGTTTCATAGAAATCTTTCAATATGCATTTGCGCATTTACAAAGAAATATATTTATTTTATTCTATTATTAAATTACATAATTTCTGAATAAGGAATATGTCTTTTTTATCATATAAAATCTTTGGCTAGGTTAATGTTATACATCCTGTATCTCTTAACTTTCCTTTCCTTACTAATTCATAAGCTACTCTACTTAATCTATCAGCCTCTTCATTTTCTTCTCTAGGTACCCAGATTAGGGTAGCATTTAGTTTCTTCTTTAATTGGATCGCTTTTTCGTAAAGTGGGATTATTCTCTTAGCCTTAATCTTGTACTCACCATTCATTTGTTTTATTACGAGTTGCGAATCTCCCTTAATTATTGGGGAAGAAATTCCAAGTTTTAACATTGTTTCCATTAAACATATTAATCCAGAATATTCGGCTACGTTATTTGTTGAGTTAATACTGAAAGGTTTCTCAGCTAAACCATAACCTTCAATTTTTCTATTATCTAAATAGATTACAAAGCCGAAAGTGGCTATTCCTCCAGGGTTTTTAGGTTCGCATAAACCATCAAAATAACCGATTATCATAGAGTAGTAATGTTAATGGTTAAAAATTAGTTTATCTTAAAGCTTATATTCTTTCAGAATATATGTCGTAAAAAATTAATCTATCGTGGAAAAGGGGTTTTCTTTCTAAGTGATAAATGTCTTTATTCATCATAATATTATCTTACCGTTTGTCCCTACACTTTCATTTCACTCATTTTATCTTCAATGAGAGAGTGTAGGGACTTAGTCCTCAACCACTGTGGGTCATGGGACTCCTTTGAGCCCAACGGCACGGGACTCACATCTCCGTTATCTCCCTCACCCTTTTGGGCATAGCCCACATCGGTGTGAGAGATCATCTTTATCGGAAAAATTTTAACATTATCAAATATAAAAAGATTTTTATTAACGTGAAAAAGGATTCAGCCCAATTTCTTATTAGTACTATCCTACAATTTCCATTCTTAACAAATTGGATAACGTCTCGTTCTAATCCTAATAAAAATTAAAGCGGTCTCTAAGGCGTAAATCACGTTTCCGTAAATTTATGAAGAACTTTTCTTTGTTCCAGTAAGTGTGGCGTCGGTTTTGTCAAAGTTAGCGTAGATCTCCCTATGAAATTGAGGGACTTCTTCACTTATATTACCCTTTATACAATATGAGCTAGCAAAATCCTACTGGAACATTAAATTTACGCGATAACTGTTCACATGCAAGATTTTCTATAAACTTCTCTATAAATAATATTTTAGTTCCGTAATCTCTTATACGTTTTAAAATATACTCTATTAACTTATCATCTTTGCCAATATTGAGATACGTTGCACTTAGCCCAGGTGCCAAGAGAACTATAAATTCGCTTTCGATTATCTTTTTCTCTTCGAGCTCCTGTAATATTGAAAACACAACTTCAGGTTTGTCAACACTAATTAGGATATTATGCACTAGGTCCAATTTGAAATCAAACTCATCCTCCCAATCTACAGTTCTGTATAGATCAAGAGTTTTGTTTAAATACTTATCATCTTTAGTTAAAACATATGCTAGGAGTGATGCTAACACCATAGTGTCTCTAGCTTTTTCACGTATCTCTCTAATACCTCTTTTCCTCGTCCCTTTAAGGGTGACTGGAGCGAAGGTTAGACTTCTGAAGAGTTGTTCTAAATTATCCTTCTCATTAAACGTTGCGTAATATCTAGTTAAGGCATACATCTTCATTAGTATCATTTCGTCTGTAAGTCCTTTGTTTTTCATTAATCTTTTAACGTAATCCTTATACCTTTCATACCCAATACTCCTCAGTGCTATCGCTATAACGGCAGTATCCATAAAGAGTTCTGTTTCATCCCCAACTTCTGCCAACATCTTTATAGCTTCTTCTATGAGCTCCTTTCTAGCGGGGGTTTTCTCGTCTCTTAAAGCAATATTCCTTAAAAAATAGGAATAAGTCTCCTCATCCGGATTTAACTTAAGGAAATCATCTACCGGGTTATAGTCATTTACTAAATGTGCACAAGTTATTAAAACATAAAAGTTCAGTAAAGGACTGAACTTTGGCTTATTACCTAATAAACACTCAGTTAAAGTAGCCGTATTTACTAGGTCACTATCATCTAGTTTATTCTCATACTTTTTAATAATATTAAATGCCGTGCCCCTATCACCAGCTATTGCGTATGTTTCGGCTGATTTTAATACATGTATTTTTCTATACGGATTTCTTAACAGCTCTTCATGAAAATATTGATTAAACTAATCTAAAGTAGACTCTTTAGATGCTATTTTATAGATAAAGTAATAGAGCTCAATTTTTTCTTCTATGATATAAAGATAGGGGTTTAATCAGATCATGAAGATTTATGAAACTTAACATAATATAATGTCTGCTACCAATTATTTAATCTTTATACTTTTTTATATCAGTTGTGAAGGAATAATAGTATCATCCTAACATAAGATGTTGAAGAAGGGTTAAATATGGGATCAATAAGTCACATTCTGTATCGATTAGTTTTGTTTTCCCTTAACATTTACTATGAAATAAGGCTTAGAGTATCTTTGCTTCTTACAGCTTGTAAGTGTTTTAACGCGGTATAGAGGTGTTAGTTTTATCTATAATAGAATTTCTGTCATAATCTAGTCTATTTGGAATAAATTTTTATATAACTTTAGTAAAGATAACTTATGGGAGTTTTCAAAAAAGAGAAAATGTATCCTCCTATACCAAACCTACAAGCTGTTATACAGAATTTTATTCAATATCTAAATAGCGATGGATGGAAAACACAGTATAAGGTTGAAGGTAATAAAGCTATAGTTCAAGCACAAAAAGGAGGGATATTAAGGGATATTATAGCTGCAGATAGGGCACTAACATTTACTTTTGAACAGCTTCCTAATGGCGTTAAAGTTACGGCTGGAATAGGTAAGTGGATACAAAACTTAGCAGTAACCGCAATAGAAGCTCTTTTACTTTCGGAACTCTTCTTGGTCGTTGATGTACCAGAAATGTTATGGACCGAGCACGTAGAGTCTAATTTAATGAAAAAATTAGATGAAATAGTCCAAACAACAGCCTAATATTCGCTTAATGTACCTTTTTTCCTAGCTCTCTTAAACGCGTATTTGTAAAATCCTATCCCTAAAGGTAATAATATAGCATTAAACATAACAAGTACTAATATAACGTTAAGCAAATGAAGTATGCCTTCCCCAGAAAGCATTGATAATCTTAATCCATTTAAAGCCCAAGTTAACGGTAATGCAAGGCTAATTAATTTTACTGGTAGAGGTAAGACGGTTATTGGAAATACTGTACCACTCATTAATGTTGTGAATGTGGAAAAGAAGAATGCTATTGGATTCCCTTGCTTTACGATCATCGTAAAACTTGCAGAAATCATGGAAAAACCAATTGTTGAAAGCAACAAGAGGAATATTATGATAAGAGTAGATAATACGTTAATCTGGTATTTTACACCTAAAGCAAAACCGATTGATAGTATAACTGCAGCATTTACAGTATTTATAACAAACCCCCAGATCGCGGAGTAAAGGAGAAAAGATACTACACCTCCAGAGGATAAAACATAATACTCAATTGTACCGTAAAGTTGTTCATTTCTAAGCCTCTGACTTATAGTTGTAATGATTGATGATACATAACCTTGAAAAGCTAAGCCGATAACGAAGAACGCAGTATAGTTACTAACTCCTATTCTTTCAACAAGGCTATTACCAAGGGAAGTACCAACGAAATAATAAGTGAATACTGGCAAAACCCACGATAAAACGTTTAAAACCATTTGAGTCCTATAACTACTCCATATTTTAAACCCCCTTAAATAGATATAAGCATAAAGTTTATCTATTACTCCCCCCATCTTCTCCACCACCCTCCTCTTCCTGATCTATTTCTCGTACTATCCATTTCCTCACCCATTAAATATACAAACACGTCCTCTAAAGTGGGTTTTTCTTCCCTTAAAACTTCTCCTTCGACATTTTCGTCCTGCGGTACTCTTAAGATAAAGGTACCATTATTATATCCAATAACGTACTTATCTAAACCTTTTGGAACATTTTTTGCTACAATAACTTTCACTTTTCCTAATCTAGATAAAATTTCTTCCTTGCTGCCTTGAGCAATTACATTACCTCTCTTAAGAACTATTATTTTATCGGCTAAATCCTCAACTTCTTTCATATTGTGAGATGTTAAAAGTATAGTCTTCTCTTTGCTGATAATTTTAATTAAACTTCTGAAATCTCTTGAACTTACCACGTCCATTCCTAAAGTGGGTTCGTCAAGTAAAATTACTGGCGGATCTAAAATTAAAGCTCTAGCTAAAGCTAGCTTTCTCTGCATTCCAGTACTATACTTCATATACTGAACATTTTTCCACTCAGAGAGTCCAACTAATTCAAGGAGTTCTTCAGCTCTTCTTTTAGCTTCACTTCTTGAAAGCCCTTGAATAATCCCGAAAAAGACTAAATTATCTAACCCAGAAAGACGAAAATAGAAAGCCCTCTCACTTACCATCATGGTACCTATATTTCTTCTTACTTCTTTTTCTTGTTTTGTAACACTATAACCATTAACGAAAGCATCTCCAGAATCTGGAATAATAAGCGTAGAGAGAATCTTAATAAGAGTAGTTTTTCCAGCTCCGTTATGTCCAACTAAGGCTCCAATCTTTCCTTTTTCTAGTTCAAATGAAACATCGTTTAAGGCTCTGATCTCTTTTTTCCCAGTTCTAAAAACCTTAGAAACATTAACTACTTTTATCAAATTCTTGAATCCCTCTCTTCAATATTTCCATGACTTTCTCCTTTTGTTCTTGGCTTAATGAGGATTTGTTTTCTATTAAATATCTCAAATTCGCATCTAATTCGTCGATTACTACTTCATATTGGTGCTCTGGGCTAATTAATCTTTTCCCTTTTTCAGTTATCTCATAGTATTTTTTTCCTTCTTCTTCTTTTACAACTCTCACATATCCTTCATCCTGGAGTTTGTTTAACGCGGGATATATAGCCCCTGGGGAAGGTTTCCAGAATCCTTGTGTGATTTTCTCTATTTCTCTCATTATGTCTGCTCCAGTCATTTCCCCTTTTGAAGATAATATTGTGAGAATAAGATAAGCTAATCCTCTTCTCCTATGATGATGAAAGTGTCTCCACATATGATATCAATTTTGATATCACATTAAAAAACTTTTCACAAAGTTTTAAACTAGAAAGTAGGTTTCCAAAGTAAACTATAAATAGCTTCTCTGAAGATAAAAAATCATGGAAAAGCAAAACATATGTCCTATTGTTGAGACCATAAAAGTAATAGGAAGTGAAGCTAAACTCTTGGTGTTAAGATATCTTTTTGATGGTAGTAAGGGTTTTAATGAACTTCAAAGGGTTACTAAGTTAAGTTCAAAAACATTATCAAACACATTAAAAGATCTTGAGGAAGCGGGAATAGTGAAAAGAGTAATTATAAGTGATAGGCCTTTTCGCGTAAAATATGAACTTACAGAGAAAGGGAAAGAGCTAAGAACATTATTTACTGAAATGGAAAAATGGGGAACTAAGCACCTCTTATCTGGAGATAAAAATAAATAAATAAAATAAAAATAACTTGTAGTATTATTTCTCTTCAATTGTTCTAACTAATTCCTCTGTTTTTATAACTTCTTTTGGTTTCCATCCCATAGCCATAGCAATAGCTG
This sequence comes from Sulfurisphaera ohwakuensis, assembly GCF_009729055.1. GTDB lineage: Archaea > Thermoproteota > Thermoprotei_A > Sulfolobales > Sulfolobaceae > Sulfurisphaera > Sulfurisphaera ohwakuensis. The sequence continues at coordinate 607,907 of NZ_CP045484.1, forward strand.
TACCCACTAGTGAAATTACTAAGTTAATTGCTAGGGCTATTAATGCAATATATATTCCTCCTAAGGGTGTTGGATAACTTGTAGTTGTAATTGCACCGAAATGATTAACATATGCTGTTAACACTACACCACTAGCTACACCGCCTATTAAACCAGCTAATAACGATCTTCCTTCGAGCTTATTTGTAAATAGTCCTAAGAAGACTGGGGGTAATGTTTGTAAAATTATAATACCTCCGAGTAATTGTAATCCAATGGCATAACTTAGTGGTACTACAAAGATGAAAGCTAAGGCAAGGAACTTAAAAGCAGTTGAAATCCACTTAGCTAAAGTAGCTTCTCCTCTAGGAGTTAAGTTGTAAAATTCTTTAACTACATTTCTAACCAAGAGATTTGCAGAACCAATAGCCATTATAGCTGCTGGTACTAGTCCTCCAATAAATATACCTACGAATGCAATACCATTAAACCATGAAGGCATAGAATAAGCTAACAAAGCCGGTACAGTTGTTATTCCCCCATACTTAGCTGATAATGTATAAGCTGGTTTAATAGCGAATACTAGTATACCAAATAACGCTAGGAGTGCTAAACCGATACCATAAATCGGTAGTAATGCTGTACCGTATTTTAGTTTCTTTTTATCTTCTGCACTTAACGAACCATTAATTGCATGAGGATAAAGATATAATGCTAATGCACTTCCTACTGCAAGTGTCCAAAATGCTGAAAGGGCTGAAGGAGGTAAGTAAGAATAGGGTATAGGTTTAACTGCATGAAATGCCGTTGAAAAACCTCCAATACTAAGAGGAACTGCAATTATTGTTGCTAAAACTGTTATCCATATTAACATATCTTTAAATACACCAGTTAATGCGGCACCTCTTAATCCGCTAGTAATTGTAAAAGCAGCTAGGACAATAAATGCTATTAAAAGTGATAAATCAAGAGTTAACCTTGTTGGTGGAAGACCTAAACCAATAAGCATAACTATTAATACAGCCTGCATACCGAATATTTGTAAAGCAATATAAGGTATTTCAGCAACTGCACCTACTAAGGCTACAGCTATTGCTAAAGCTCTGCTGTTAAACCTGTCTTTAACGAAATCAGCTGCTGTAACATAGCCTCTATTTCTTGATACAGTCCACAATCTAGGCATGGTTAAAAGAGCAATTGGAAAAGTTAAACCTACATAAAATACGGCAAAATATGCTAATGCACCACTCTTAAAAGCTAATTCTGGTACTGCTATGAAAGTATATGCTGTATATAGGTCAGCTCCCATTAAGAACCAGACTAGTAATATTCCTAATCTCCTTCCTCCAAGTCCCCATTCATCAAGTCTGCTTAAGTCCCCTCTTCTCCATCTAGCCCCATAAAATCCTAAAAAGGCAAATATAGCAAATAATACTATAAATATTGTTAAGGTCGAGATATCTACGTTCATCTTTCACCCTCCTCCTTTACAAAATGAACTACTACGGCACTAAGTACAGTAGTTACAGCCAGTAGAAGTATCTGATACCAGTAAAATATTGGTAAACCACCTAAAGTTGGATTTATCTTATTGTATATAGGGAAGAGAGAGTATAGTAGTGTTACTATTATAGCTACCACTAACATTGCCACATAATATGCAGAATTCACAAATATTTATAAAATAAGGAGATATATATATTTTTATTTACATCCATGAAAAATGTTTTTAAAAAAACACATAAAGGTTAATATTGTATAAACATTAAATTAAATAGTGATAGTGAATATAAACTAATAAATTCAAATAAGGAAAACTAGTAAAGATAAAGTATACTAAACGTAGATGAATTAAGGACTAGAATCTTTGTTATTCAAAATAACCTTATGTACAAAACCTTAAATTAGAAGTGAAATAACAAAGTGCAGAAAACGTAAATATTCTCTTAATTAGAATAACTTGATAAAGGAAAATTCTCTACATAATATATTGTTGTTAGACTAAGGACTCATTGGTGACACTAATATTACATTATCTCCTCTTATAATTATTGTACCTACTTTCCTAGTGCTACCATCACTCATCACTTCCTCAGAATTCTCTAATACTAAGTTCATATGCATATCATAACTCTTAAGAGTACCTCTAACAATTTTATCTCCTTTTAATTTCACTAACACAGTGGAACCCAAAGATTCTGCTAGAACCTTGTGTGCTGTTTCAGCCAAATTAACACCCATATTGTGTATAAGATATTCGGTATAAATATTTTATCTTCGTATCAACGTGGAAGATTCTCTCTGTGAGAAGATTTTCTTCTCTGCTCATTTATCACATCTATTAAAAATTTGGAAAAATAAATAATATCCCTTAACGTCTTTTTATGTATAGTAAGATACTACGTCATCATTCTGATATTCCTAGTCCTAACAAATAAAATTGCATAAACAATTACATAAATAATCCCTATATATCTTAAAATGCTTAGTTCTCCTATTACTGTCCCTATATCTGAAACTACAATTACAGCTACTGAATATACTATTGAAAATATGAATTCCATGATCGGTATTATAATCCTTATCTTCTCTTTTTCAATAGCAGTTATTAAGAACGAGTTTAGATATATAAATGAAGAGTTTTCTAACACCAGTATTGTAAATACCCCTATCATAAACACTGGAAATAGATAGACTATATATGACAGGAGCACAATCACTAGGGCTATTGTTATCCTGTAAACTAACACATAGTTACCAAGAGTTCTTACTCTGATAATATTAGAAACGTAAGTTGCAAAAATCATTGTTATAGAGAAAAAGAGTAGATATAGGGAGTAGCTGACATTGAACATGTCCGTAATTCCTAGTAAATAGAAAATTACTGGGTAAAGTGCTGCAATGATAGGATAAAGTAGATAGTCACTTATAAAGATAAGTTTCACGGTGTTACTTGTCTTTTTTAAAGATTTGAACTGTGTAATAAATGATATCGTAAGAGGAGTCTTTTCAGCTGCGGGATAATCTAACTTTAACTTAAGGAGAAGGGTAAGAAGTATGAATATTAGCAGTATCCCAAATCCTGCGTCAAAAACTCTCAGCCCATATCTTTCTTCTAATAGAATTACCAATACAACTATTATAGCTTGATTTATCTGACGGAGAGAAGCCAGAATACCTTCTAGTTTTCTTAGCACATCAAAATCTAGGTTAACACTTTTAATCAGATATAAGTTAACAGGTTCCCTAAATATGAATAATGATATAAAAAGCCCTTGAAGTATTCCTAGAAATACAGCAGAGTTAACATAGGTTGAGACTAAGAAGGTGATCCAGGCTAAAGTGATAAACTGTACTAAAATTATGCTGAGATCGTACTTTTTCAGACTTTTTATAGAGTTATTTATTGCAGATGAAAAAGGCAATAGAAAAGAAGGAACACCACTTATTGAGGTAACAACAATTATACCGAGGTCTATTAAGTTCCTAGTTAAAAAATAAATGTAACCTACTAATAAATAGTAAAGTACAAAGTTAACTGGTATTAATTGAGTAATAAAAAGAATCTTTAGCGTCTTGTTACTATTTAAAACTTTAAGAGTCTTAATAATATCTTTGAGTCTTTCCATATTTTATCATCTCAAGTTTTCTGAGGCGTTATATGACAAGATAATTCCGTTAGATTACTGCTCATTAGATCCTTTCTACAACGTTCCATATTACCGCTTAAATATACAATACGTGATATATTCTTGGATTTCTCTATATCAAGCCCTATAATGAAACTCATATGGTATGTTGTAGAATTACATATTTCTTTTTCAACAATTTTATCTGCATCAAAACCCAAATTTGAAAGAGAGAATTTGAATAAGGTCCTCCTATTAGGTTTGCTGTTTCTTCTTACTGAAATAAGTTTATTATCATCTTCATATTTTCCGAAAAACGTTAAATAAAGTTTAGTTCTTTTCTCAGTAGCTATTAATCTTGATGATGCGTCTAGGAGAATTCCATTTTATCACTTGATATACTTTCGATTACTTACTTTATATTTTTTCTCAGTAACCGTGAATCTTCTGTGGTATATGATATTACTGACTTCTTTATGTAAAACATATTAGTCAGATCTGTATTACTCAGATCTCATCGCCCTTTATAATATATAATCAATTATTTCTTCATACAATTATACTAATTCCATGAGAATATTACAATTCGCAAAAGATACCTGAATCTCCCTTCAAATGAGGACTATTCACTGTCTTATATGGAAAATACTCATGTGAAAAATACACGAGGAAATACTGAATATTCGACAAAAGTTATCTTAAGGATAGAGTGTAAAGTGTTAAACAAATGGAAAGTGTCGGTATAGTGCTACAAAGAGGTGAAAATAATAGCATTTATGCTCTCCTTAAACCTAACATTGATATAATAAGCGGGCAACTTTTCCTTATTGAGGATGAAGGTAAAAAGACTGTAGCCAGGTTAGACGACTATTTCTACATAAATGAGTTCTTCGATGAAAAAACACCTTTCTCGAGGACATTGTTAAACGATAAAATTGATGTTGAACTATTAAATATGAATACGGTCATTAAGGCGGAATTATCAATAGTTAAGAGGTATAATCACTCCACGATACCAAAACCTGGGTCTATAGTGAAGTTTCTTCCAGAGATTGCGGATGAGAAGGACTTACTTTCTTTTTATCAACTTTCTTCATCTCAAGGTTACATCAAATATGGAAGATTAGCTGGTTCTAAAATTCCTTTACTTCTTGACCTTAATGCGATAACTATGCATGTCGGAATATTTGGAGAAACTGGAAGTGGAAAGAGTTATAATATGAGATACTTAATCACTCTTCTTTCAAATATTGAAATTGACGGTAAAATTACATCAATTCCTTTAATTATATTTGATGCTAATGGTGATTACTCGGATTTTACATCTTTTAACATAGATCTAGTCAGTAAGGGAAGAGGATGGATAAAGAAATATGTAATGAGAGATCCATTGAGTGATTATGAGATAAAATTATCAATTGACCTCTCTCTATTCACAGCTAAGGATTTAGCTGACTTTATAATTTCTCTAAAATATGGTGATATTGCCCCAAATTCATTACAAGCCAATATACTGGAGCAAGTCTTGTCTCAACATGATCCGCAGGAATATAATTGGTTATTAAGTACTAGAGAGGGCATTGAAAGTTTAAAAATAGAGTTACAAGAGCTTAAAAATACAGGTTTCAGTCCGAGTAGCATTAGAGCTGTAGTTAGTTCTTTAGAAATTTTCCTCAACAAAGTGAGAAAATACAATTTCGTATCTTCATCTTCTTCATTTAATGAACAAACCCTTGATGTTATTTGGAATACTAAAGGATTAGCTATAATTGACTTTTCATCTGATGGTGCACCAGGTGTTGATATATCAACTAAACAGCTAATTGTAAGTTATGTTTCTCGTTTAGTCTTAGATTATCTTACTAAGGCGAAATATTCTGGAAAACAAAAACTTATAGGAGTAGTGATTGAGGAAGCACAGAATTATATACCTTCAAATGATTATCCAGTAAATGCTAGGATTACGAAAGAGGTTTTAGTTACATTAGCTACACAAGGAAGGAAATTTGGCGCCTCTCTCTTTTTAGTTTCACAGAGGCCGGCGTTCGTTGATAAGTATGTACTTTCAATGCTAAACACTTTCTTCTTTCATAGGATTTATCATGAAGACGTAAAATACGTAATGTCGGCCACTGGTGGGCTTCCAGAACATCTAGCTAAGAGCTTACCCTCCCTTGAAACCGGATATGTTATAGTTTACGGTTTGATGTCAGCGTTAAAATCGCCAGCTTTAGTTAAGATACCATGGGATGACAGAATAGGTTCTTACACAGGCTATGTCATGAGTATTGAAAATATCTTGGTGAGCTAAGATGTGTGAGTTTAGATTAAGTGAAACATCGTCTTCATCAGAAAGTATTTACAAACTCTATGAATGCGTTATGAATAAGACTGAGATAGTAAATAAACTTAAATTCTTTAAACAAATTGGCGAAGAAATCCAAAGGCTTAGAAGTGTTAGAGAGTCACCAGAGATTATTGCATTGGTAGCTGACTGGGGACAAGGTAAAACAACATTACTTAGCATTTTAGAAGAAGTTAAGCATATAGAAAAGTTGAATTTCGTCGATATCCTAAAGGGGAACATCGATTTTAGTCAAAACGAAGTAGTTTTGATTGACGAAGTAGAAACTAGCATAGAACTTTTATCAGAATATAGAGATAAGATTAAGGACTTTTGGATAAAGATAAAAGAGCTAGCTAATTCTAACAAAAACATTGTAGTTTATTTATCAATGACCCCAAGTGCCTATTCGAAGATATTTGGTGAAGTTTTAAGGGATTTATTTCCCGAAACCTATGAGGCTATAGAACAAAGAGTGAAAAGAATACATTTAATGCCACCATCTAAGCTGGAATTTTTAGCTGTTATGGATTGTTTGTTAGAATTTAATAAGCTTAATAAGGATTTGCTTGAATACATGGATTTACCCTACTGGACAATTGGACAAGAAAGAAGAAGATTCGCAAGATTCTTTAACGACGTGGTATGTAAGGCTGGTGAAAGTAAAAGCCCAGTAGACATGATGTTTAAGCTTCTTGTTGATAATCAGAATTTAAATGAAGAAGGAGAAACGATTAGGATTAATGAAGTTATTAAATTTGAGAAAAATCTGGATAAAAATGAAGTAGAGGAGTTTCATAAAATTCTTATGAGTAGAATATTTACGAGTAAACCCATTGAGGTGTTAAAAGATTACGTAGTGGAAGGCTATTTAGTTGACTATTATTCGTGGGCTGAAGTTGTAAAAGATGGAGATATTATTGAAGATTTTCTACTAGTTTATTTAAATGAGAAGGACTCATTAGACAAGAACCTTTATGTCTTCCTCTCAGATAGTATAGATAAGGTAATTTATGAGAATGTGAATAGAGGCAATTTAGAGGAAATAGTAAGAAAATTGAAAGTACGAAGTAAGAAGAAAGCTTATGCATTATCATGGAGTTTATTCGAAACTCTAGTAAACACTAATGTAGGAGGATTGATTGTTGAATTTGAAAGTAGGGAACTGAAGGAAAAGGCAATAAAGTTTGTGAATGAGAAACTACTAGATGAAGAGAAAGAAGTTGAATCGTTTATTTCGTTCTTAAGGCACGGTATGGGACTTGAATTCGAAGAAAAGAAGATTAATCCTCATACAACTCTGCTCTCTTTCAAGAAATTTAACGTGTTAGTAACTAATAAGCCAGAAAGGGCTTTACCAGATTTACTTATACATGGAATAATTATACTCTCTGACGAGAACTCGCTGGATGGTTATTATGACGAACTTTCAATCAAAGTACTTCATTTGCCCTTAACTACGCCAGTTAAAAGACAGTTATTGTATATTAACTTTTACGAGCTCTCAAACGAGAAAGGAGTAAGGCTAAGAAAAGAAATTGTGAACCTAAAGTTGGGTGACTTAATAGATTTAGTTAATAGATTTATTTCTTCTATAGATAAAGAATTAACATTACCTAGTTTACCGCTAACAAAAGGAAATAAAAGACTTGTACAATCATTTAATTGGATTATTTATGCTCCAGAAGTTTATCCTGCAAAAGCTTCCGAAGTATTTGTAAAGGTTGATGATATTGTAAACAAAAAGTTTAGGATATTTGGTGCCAAACAGTTCCATTTAGAGGATATAGAAACAGCTGAAACTTTTGTCAGTGACGTTGTACATTATTTCGCTGAAAATGACATAATAAACGTAAATGAGGAAATAATAGATTTTTCTAACTTAGCTGGTAAAAGAGTAAAAGAATTTACTAAGGTCACTGTAGGCTTACTAAGACAAATTTTGAAAGATAAATTAGAAGGAGAAATAGTAAAATATATTCAAAATGAAGAAAAGAGTGATTTACTAAATATATTACAGAAAATATATGGTGTAAAGAGGAATAGTGTATTGGAATTTTTAATTTATTCGTCTATAGCTACTGGAGAAATAGCTAATTATGTTAAAATTAGGAATTTAGTTTCTCTTTCCGATATAGAGGAGAAGCTAGATAAGATAAGTGTATCAAACTCCTATTTTATTACAGCGAAGAAAAGAGAAGCGGGAATCAGGAATATTAACGAAATGATAAATACAATTAAGATGTATATAAACTTGGCAAAGAAAAGTGATGACAGAAATTTCTTGAGATTTTTAATAGTGATTCAAACTTTATATAAACAACTGAATAGATTCCTTGAAGAAATATCGGTTGCAGAAGAAAATATAGTAAAAATAAAGGTCGATATAAATAAAAAACTAGAACTAATAAAAAGGGCTAAGAGTCTGGTAAATGTAAAAGAAATTGAAGAAGAGAAATTACTGTCAAGTTTACCCGATATAGTTACAAAAATAAGAGAGCAAATAGTAAGCGTGGTAAATGATGAGAACCCAGAAGAGTTAATGAATTTTATAGATGCAATAAAGAAAATTAGTGGTAACGATTCTAATAATCTAAATTTGCTAGTATGGGAGGCTGTGAAAACTATGATGGATGGTGCCACATTACCCTTTACACAGAAGTTGAAGGAAATATTTTCACCACTCTTTCCATTATCTGGAATAAATAATTATTTTGTGAAACTTGAGAATGAAATTAATGAAATTGAAAAAGCAAGTCCAGAGATCATGAAGTTGCAAGTTCAGTTAGAGGAAAAAAGAAAGGAAACTCTGAAACTAATTCAGCAAATCAAGAATGAGTTGGGTGGATAATATGAATGTGGTTGAGCTGGTAGAATTAGTTAGTAAAAAGAGAAGGGAAATGAATAAAGAAAAGCTAGAAGAAGAAATAAGGAGAACACTAAATCAATTGAGCGAACTCAGAGATTCAATAGAAAAATTAAAAGAGATAAAAACAAAAATGATTTTGTGCAGTGAAGAGATTAATGACGATAAAAAGTCGATATTGCAATCCAATGATCCAGATTATATATCTAGTATGGTAAACCTAATATATCAAAAAGTTAATAATTGCTATAAAAAGATTGAAGAAGAAAGAAGAATTAAAATTGAAGAACAAAAAAGGAGAATAAGAGAAATCAATGAGAAATTAATAGTCTACAAAAAAATCTTTAAAAATATATTTAACGAAAATATTGATGTTCATATACTTTCAGACAAACTTGAGGACCTGGACAATGAGATAAAGAAAGGAGAAGATGAAATAGAAAGATTAAATGACATATTAAAATCTAGGATAGGGAGTAACTTAGAATTGCTAGTCAAACTTATAGAGAATAATGAGATAGAAATAGACCAAGAAAACCTCAATGAAGTAATAGAATTAACTAGATTTTTAGTAAATAAAGGCCTTATATTGTCGTTAAGGTTTTCAAAATGAGTGATGTGATAGATAAAATAAAAAAGCTAGCAATTGATGAGAGAGAAAAAGCGAATAAATTAAAAGCTGATATTTTACTTCTCTCCGAAGAAATTAGAAGAGGAAAAATTGATTTAACATTTGAAGAAGTTAAAGGAACTGTAGGGGAACATATAGCTTGTGC